>JAGNDO010000040.1:15014-17544 GCA_018003515.1 Caldilineaceae bacterium | reverse complement strand
GCTTAGGCCTACAGGCGGCTCATTAGGGCCACTGGCCAGTTTGGGATCGGGATCTCGATCCGTTATCATGGTATATGTACGCCACATTGTCGTTCACTTCCCCGCCCCCCTAGCCCCCCCAACTTTGGGGGCCGGGGGGCAGAAGGGGGGGGGTAAACGATTGCCACGCCACGATGTGGGAACATCTATAGTATACCATGCCTCTGAGCTTGATGGGGCATGGCTCAACCAGAATTTTCAGACAGTCTCGTCGTCTCCAACTCGACCAGGAGTGCTTTATGACCCACGAGGATCCCAGAATTCTTGAGTTACGCCGCCGCCGGACCCAGGCCCTGGAAGGGGGCGGCGCAGAGCGGATCGCACGCCAACACGCCAGGGGCAAAAAAACCGCCCGGGATCGACTTGCCCTGCTGTTCGATCCTGGCACCTTCCAAGAATTGGGCATGTTGACCACGGCCCGCTGTGTGGACGCCGACGAACGCTTTGCCGGGGATGGGGTCATCACCGGCTTCGGGCTGGTGGATGGCCGTACGGTCTACGCCTATGCCCAGGACGCCACTATTTTCGGCGGTGCGCTGGGCGAGATGCATGGCCGCAAGATCTGTCAGGTGATGGATCTGGCCGCCGAGTCAGGCGTCCCCCTGGTCGGGCTGATCGATTCGGGCGGCGCACGCATCCAGGAAGGCGTCTACGGCATGGGCGGCTATGCGGAGATCTTCCGCCGCAACGCCCTCTACTCTGGCGTTATCCCCCAGATCAGCCTGCTGCTCGGCCCTTGTGCCGGCGGTGCTGCCTATTCACCGGCCCTCACCGACCTGCTGATCATGGTGGAGAAGCATTCCTACATGTTCCTCACCGGCCCAGAGGTCGTGCGCGCCGTGACCGGTGAAGTGGTCGATGCCGAACAACTGGGCGGCGCGCTCATGCACATCTCTACCAGCGGTCTCGCCCATTTCGTCGCCCCCACGGAAACGACCGCCATTCGGCTGACGCAACGGCTGTTGAGCTATCTGCCCGCCAACTATCTGGAAAATTCCCCCCAGATGGCCCCACGGGAAGCGCTGCCCCAGGCCACGACCGTACTAAACAGCATTGTGCCCCTGGACCCAGGCCAGCCCTATTCCATGCACACGGTGATCCAGAATGTGGTCGATGCCGGTTCATTCTTGGAAGTCCAGGAACAATACGCCCGCAATGCCATCGTCGGTCTGGCCCGCATTGACGGCCATTCTGTCGGCATCGTCGCCCAGGAGCCGGAAGTGTTGGCGGGGGCCCTGGATATCGATGCCTCGGACAAGATTACCCGTTTTGTGCGCTTTTGCGATGCCTTTAACATCCCCTTGGTCACCTTTGTGGATACGCCCGGTTTTCTACCTGGGATCAATCAGGAATATCATGGCATCATTCGCCACGGGGCCAAGATCGTCTACGCCTATGCCACGGCCACGGTGCCCAAGATCAGCATTGTGACCCGCAAGGCCTATGGCGGGGCCTATGTGGTCATGAGCAGCAAGCACCTGGGCACGGATGTCACCCTGGCCTGGCCCAGCGCAGAGATCGCAGTCATGGGCGGGGAAGGCGCTGCCGCCATCCTCTTCCGCAAGGAGATCGCCGCAGCGCCCGACCCGGAAGCCGCCCGCCAAAGCTATGCCGAGGCCTACCGGGACCATTACCTCAACCCCTATGTGGCCGCGGAAGGCGGCTTTATCGATGAGGTGATCGAGCCGGCAGAGACCCGCTCTCGGCTGATCCGTGCCTTGACCGCCCTGCGCCAGAAGGCGGTCATCCCCATGGGACGGCGTCACGGAAACATGCCAGCGTAAAAGGCCCGCTTAATGGGAGGGGACAGAAGAGCATGCAAGCGTTAAGTATCGTCCAGCAAGCCCTGGTCATTACGGTGATCGGTGTGGTGCTGATCTTTGTCGTCCTATTTGTTCTGTGGGGGCTGATGGCCGGGTTGGTCCGGGTCACCGCGCCCCGAGCCAAGCTTCAGGATGAGACCGGACCCGTTGCCATTGGTGCGGAGGCGCAGATCCCTGCCCCGGTGGCTACCGGCAATGCGGCCCGCCGGGCGGCCGTGGCGGGCGTGGCTGTGGCCCTGGCCCTGGCTGCCCACGCGGATGGGGCATCCTCCCCCGCACACCGGGAACAAGGCCCTATCTCGCCGTGGCAGGCCACCATCCGGGGCAACGCCATGAGCAGGCACGCAGGCGTCTTCCGCCGCAGTCCGCCGCCGCGCAAATGATAAAGATATGACTCTGCTGAAAAAAGGTTCTTTTCACCACAAAGAACACAAAGATCACAAAGAAAGGATGCATGTTTCTATGCAGATCTCTACAAATCCTCTGCGTCTTCGGCGGTTTGAAGACTTTTTTCAGCAGAGTCAGATGTGTTCAAAATGACAAAGGAATCGAGCATGAATATCCGTGTGCAGGTCGATGGTCAACTGTACGAGGTTGAAATTGGGGATCTGAGCAGTCGCCCGATCCAGGCGGTGGTGGACGGTGAACTTTTTGCGGTCTGGCCCGCA
>JAGNDO010000040.1:1720-14914 GCA_018003515.1 Caldilineaceae bacterium | reverse complement strand
AAAGGAATCGAGCATGAATATCCGTGTGCAGGTCGATGGTCAACTGTACGAGGTTGAAATTGGGGATCTGAGCAGTCGCCCGATCCAGGCGGTGGTGGACGGTGAACTTTTTGCGGTCTGGCCCGCAGAGGAGACCAGCCCTGCGGCCACCGCCTCACCGCCAGCCAGTCAGCCATCTGAAAACCGGCCGCGCCCCACTTCTTGGCCTGCACCGGCAAATAATCAGGCGGAGATCGTGGCCGCCCCCCTGCCCGGCGACATCCTGTCCGTGGCCGTCAAGACCGCAGAAAGGGTCGAGGTGGGCCAATTGCTATGCGTCATCGAATCCATGAAAATGAACAACTCCGTGCGCAGCCAGACCGCGGGTGTTGTCGAGGAGATCATGGTGACCGTGGGTGACCATGTCAATTTTGGGCAACCCATGATGCGCCTGCGCCCATCCACCCCGGCCAAGGAGTAATCCATGAACTGGCAGCAACTGGCCGAAATTCTCACCCAGGGCATCAGCGCCTTCACCTGGGCCAACGCAGTCATGACCGGGCTGGGCGGGCTTCTGATCTATCTGGCCATTGTGCGACGCTATGAACCCCTGCTCCTGCTGCCCATTGGCGCAGGCTGCATCTTCGCCAACCTGGGCATGTCGGCCTATACAACCGGATCCTGGCTGGCCAACATCTACGCCTTTGGCATCGAGACCGAACTTTTCCCCCTGCTGATCTTTGTGGGGGTGGGGGCCATGATCGACTTTCGCCCCCTGTTGGCCCAGCCAAGCCTCGTACTCATGGGCGCGGCCGGCCAGGTGGGCATTTATGCCACCCTGCTGTTGGCCGCGCTGTTGGGCTTCGAGATGAACGAAGCCGCGGCCATCGGCGTGATCGGGGCCATTGATGGCCCCACGGCCATCTTTGTGGCCTCCCAATTGGCCCCCGAACTGCTGGGCCCGATTGCCGTGGCGGCCTATTCCTACATGAGCCTGGTTCCCATCATTCAGCCCCCCTTGATGCGCTTGCTCACCACACCCGCCCAACGTCGGGTGCGCATGGACTATGCCCCGCGTCCGGTCTCCCGGGCAGCCGTCCTGATCTTCCCCATGGCCGTGACGATCTTCATCAGCCTGTTGGCCCCAGCCGCCGCCCCGTTGATCGCCAGCCTGATGCTGGGCAATCTGCTGCGGGAGGCCACGGTGGTGGAACGACTGAGCCAGGCCGCCCAGCACGAGATCGCCAACATTGCCACCCTCTTCCTGGGGCTGGCCATCGGTGCCACCATGACAGGGGATCGCTTTCTCTATAGTTCTGTGACCGGGGTGCAATGGCAGACGTTGATGGTGTTGGCCCTTGGCCTCTTTGCCTTTGTGATCGACACCGTGGCCGGTCTGCTCTTCGGCAAATTCATGTATCACATCTCCGGTCACAAGATCAACCCCCTGATCGGCGCCTGCGGCATCTCCGCCTTTCCCATGGCAGGACGCCTGGCCGCCCAGATGGCCCAGGAAGAGGATTATGGCAACTTTCTGCTCATGCACGCCATGGGGGCCAACACCGCCGGGCAACTAGGCAGCGTCGTCGCCGGCGGACTGCTCTTGGCCCTTGTGGTCGGTTTTGGCATTGTGTAGCCAAGGCGACCCTATGCATCCAGAGCCTCTTTCACCCCCGCACGCCTTTGCCCCTCAGCCCATCGGCCACAGGCTGCTGGTGATCCCGGCGACCCTGCAACTTGACCCCGCGCCGGATCAGATCCTGCTGCGCATCGATCCTGGTGGGGCCTTTGGCGACGGCGCCCACCCCACCACCCAGCTCTGCCTGGCCGCCATCCAGCGCCATCTGCCCAAAATGGGCCAAGCTGGCCGAGGGATGATCGATCTGGGGGCGGGGACGGGGATTCTGTCGATTGCGGCGGCCAAGTTGGGGGCGGGGCCAATCCTGGCCGTGGACATTGATGCCGAGTCGGTGACGGTGGCCAGAGCCAATGCGGCGCTCAACCAAGTCGGCGCTCACCTGCGGGTGGAGCAGGGATCCCTGGCCGATGTACTGGCCGGACGCTTTGGGCTGACCCAGGCACCCCTGGTCGTCGCCAACATCCTGGCCCATGTGCTGGTCGATTTCTTTGCCCAGGGGCTGGCGGAGGCGGTGACGCCTGGAGGAGTGCTGATTCTGTCGGGCATCCTGCGCACGCAAGGGCCAGAGATCCGCGCCCGGCTGGGGTGGCACGGCCTGACATTGGTGGCCGAGGAGCGCCGGGAGGAGTGGATTTGCGTGCTGGCGCGACGGGATGGCATATTGGGCGAGACTTGATGAATACCCTGGGGTAACGCAACCTTATTCTGGCATAGGATTTTTGGGCGACAGATGCGAACCTATGGGCGAGTTCGCCGTGTGGGTTCGCTCGACACCGTCCACCGTCACCGGCACGCACGCACTTCTTGATGGGCAGACCCGTCCCCCCTCGCTTGGGCAACACGTGCCGGGGACGGTGGACTGGATGTGCGGGAGAGCAGAACCACACCTTCCCGGCGGCGCCCTCATTTCGGGCCGATGCAGAGTCATATCTCCCCGTTGCTGGGCCATCCATTCTTGATGGAGTCCCATCAAGAATCGGTTAAGTAACATCAAGGATGGGTTGAGTAACATCAAGGATCGATCGCGCTACCAAGTCCATCGGCCTGTGGTGGGGCAGGCCGCGGTCAGCGGGGAGATCAGTGTGATCGTGCGGGTGGTGGATTTGGCGGGGAATGGGATTGAGGTGGAGGCGGAGGCGGGGGTCGATAAACCAACCGTCAGTTCACCGCAAGGCGGGTGAAGTGACGACCGCAAAAATCGGTGCTTCCTCGCCCCGGCCTTCGGTGATATACTTCGGCCATGCGTGGGGTCAAGATTGTATGCGATATTGCCCCCAATTCTAATCACTGCCCCGGCGAGATCGGAGATATATTCTGATGGCGACCATTGAATCAACACAAATGCTTGATAGTCTACAGTCTCTGTATGCGGCCGGTTTCCACGAACCTTTTATAGACAATGCGTTGCGCAAGATTGTGAACCGCCAGATCGAGCGGGACGAAGCCGATTTGACCCGCATCACCGCCCAACTACAGGCATTCGAACAGCGCTTCGAGCTTTCCTCGCTTGAGTTCTGGCAACGTTTTCAGGCGGGGGAAATGGCCGACAGCGCCGATTTCATGGAGTGGAATGTCTTCTACAAGATGCGCGAACGCATTCGCTCCCGGCTTCACATCCTGCGCGGTGGGAACGGAGCGTGAACGACCCCGCCGACTATCTGGCCGAAATCGAACTGGCTTTGGTGAGCAGCCCGGTGCTGGCCGAAACCCATGTTACCCGTTCCTGGACCAACGCCGATGACGGCTACATCCGCATCCGCGCCACCCTGGTCAATGGCGATTTTCTGGAAGCCGCCGAGTATTTCGTCCTGGATGGTGGAAGGATCAAGCCCGTGGACTATCGCCACCAATGGATGGACGGTGCCAAAAGCACGCTGCGTCGTCGTTGGGACAGCACCCCCGATCATCCGGGCCTGCCCAATTTTCCCCATCACGTTCACGTAGGCGCTGAGCACACCGTGCATCCCAGCCACCCCACGGGCATCCTCGACCTGTTGCACTACCTCGAAGCCGAACTCCATCTGTGACCCAGACCGCGGCCTAGCGGCGAGGTCAGCGTGGGGGTGCGGGTGGTGGATTTGGCGGGGAATGGGGTGGAGGCGGTGGTGAAGAAGAGGTAGGTGCGGTTTGCAACCGCACGATTCCCGGATTTGTGCGGTTGCAAACCGCACCTACGGGTACCATCCCTTCCACCCGTTGCGAAAATCCTAAAATCACGGTATGATTCATCAACCAAACAACCTCTCGCCCGACACACCAGACGGCTTCCCTGACCTTATGGATTCAACCCGCAGCCCCAGCCAATCCGATAAAATGCCCAGCCGTCCACACGCCGCGCCGTCTCCTCGGAGATGAGCGGTGTCTTTGTTTGGGTGGGGGTTAGAAAGTGTAGGTGCGGTTTTCAACCGCACAAGTTCCGTCCTCCATTTGTGATCGTCTAGGCCGTACGGTTGAAAACCGCACCTACATTTTGGGCAACGGGTTCGTTGTAAACAGCGCCAATCCACAAACAGACAGGACCCCCACATGACCGACCAATTCTTCGAGAAACCAATCCTCAACTCCCCGTACACCTATCCATCCCAGCATTGGGAACTGGACCCGGATGGGCAGCCGACGAACCAGATTCTGGCCTATCGGCGCGTGGCGAAGTTTATTACGCCGGTGCCGAAGCCGAGGAAACGGCGCAAGTCCAAGGATGCACAACTGGCCTTGGCCCTTGGGGATGAAGAAGGGCTCTCCTCTGAGGCGCAACAGTATGACACCACGGGGAATATCAACGCCATCCGCACCCAGGTGGATGCGTGGCGGAAGATTCCGGACCCGGCCAAGTGGGGGGTGACGCCGGAGACCCAGCGGCTGCTTCAACACTGGCGCAGCTATGACTTCCTGGGCATTCGGCCATTTTTCTGCCAGGTGGAAGCGGTGGAGACGGCGATCTGGTTGGCCGAGGTGGCTCCCAATTTGGGGGTGCGGGGCAAGGATTTTCTGGACCTGATCCAGAGCGCCAGCGAAGAGGCCAATCCGGAGTTGCAACGGGTTGCGCTGAAACTGGCGACGGGCGCGGGCAAGACCACGGTCATGGCCATGTTGATTGCGTGGCAGACCATCAATGCCGTGCGCCATCCCCAGAGTCGCCGCTTTACTCGTGGCTTTCTGATTGTGGCCCCTGGCATCACCATTCGGGACCGGCTGCGGGTGCTGCACCCCAACGACCCGGACAGCTATTATCGCAGCCGGGAACTGGTCCCCAGTGACATGCTGAGCGACCTGGACCGAGCCAAGATTGTGATCACCAACTACCACGCCTTCAAGCTGCGGGAGCGGCTGAGTCTGTCCAAGACCAGCCGGGAGTTTTTGCAAGGCCGGGGACCGGAGTTGCAGACCCTGGAGACCGAGGGCCAGATGATCCAGCGGGTGATGCCGGACCTGATGGGCATGAAGAATGTGCTGGTGATCAACGACGAGGCCCACCACTGTTACCGGGAAAAGCCCGACAGCGAAGCCTTGGAAGATCTCAAGGGGGACGAAAAGAAGGAAGCCGAAAAGGCCAACGAGGCCGCCCGGCTGTGGATTTCGGGACTGGAAGTGGTCAAGCGCAAGCTGGGATTGCAGAAGGTCTATGATCTCTCAGCCACGCCCTTCTTTTTGAGCGGGTCCGGTTATGCCGAGGGCACGCTCTTTCCGTGGACGGCGAGTGACTTTTCGTTGATGGATGCCATCGAGTGCGGCATTGTCAAGCTGCCCCGTGTTCCTGTGGCGGACAACATCCCCGGCGCGGATATGCCCAAGTTTCGCAATTTGTGGGAGCATATCGGCAAGAAGATGCCCAAGAAGGGACGGGGCAAGGCCGCCAAGACCCTGGATCCCCTGAGCTTGCCCGCCGAACTCCAGACCGCCCTGGATGCCCTCTACGGCCACTATGAGAAGATCTTTGCCCTGTGGCAAGAGGCCGACGTTCGGGTGCCGCCGGTCTTCATCGTGGTGTGCAACAATACGTCCACCTCCAAGCTGGTGTACGATTTTATCTCCGGCTTTCAGCGGCTGGGAGAAGATGGGGAGTCGGAGAGTTATCACGCCGGACGGCTAGAACTCTTCCGTAACTATGACGAACATGGCAACCGGCTGGCCCGCCCCAACACCCTGTTGATCGACAGTGAGCAGCTTGAGTCCGGCGATGCCCTGGACAATGACTTTCGGGAGATGGCGTCGGACGAGATCGAGCGCTTTCGCCGGGAGATTGTGGAGCGGTCGGGCAACCAGGCGGACGGCCAGAACATCACGGACCAGGACTTGCTGCGGGAGGTGATGAACACTGTGGGCAAGGAGGGACGCCTGGGCGAGTCCGTGCGCTGCGTGGTGTCGGTCTCCATGTTGACCGAGGGCTGGGACTGCAACACGGTGACCCATGTGCTGGGTGTGCGGGCCTTTGGCACCCAACTGCTGTGTGAGCAGGTGGTGGGGCGGGCACTGCGCCGCCAATCCTACGAACTGAACGAGGAGGGGCTGTTTGACGTGGAGTATGCGGATGTCTTTGGCATTCCCTTTGACTTTACGGCCAAGCCCGTGGTGGTGGCCCCCAAACCGCCCATACAGACGGTGAATGTGATCGCCGTGCGGCCAGAACGAGATGCCTTGGAGATCACTTTTCCTCGGGTGGAGGGCTATCGGGTGGAGTTGCCCCAGGAGCAGTTGACGGCCACCTTTGGCCCGGACTCTGTGCTGGAATTGACCCCCTTCCTGGTTGGCCCCTCCGTGACCCGCAACGAGGGCATCATCGGCGAGGGCATCGACCTGACCGTGAAGCATCTGGAGGATATGCGCCCGTCCACCATTCTCTATAACCTGACCTCGTACCTGATCTATTCCAAGTTCCGAGATCCGGGGGAAGAGCCCAAGCTGCACCTCTTTGGCCAGTTGAAGCGGATTGCCAAGCAGTGGTTGGACGGGGGCTATCTGCGCTGCACCGGGGGCACCTATCCGGCGCAACTGCTCTACCAGGAGATTGCGGACATGGCGTGCGAGCGCATCAAGGCCGCCATCACCGAGTCTATGGCCGGCGAGCGCCCCATCAAGGCCATCCTGGATGCCTACAACCCCACGGGGTCCACCATCCACGTCAATTTCAACACCTCCAAAGAGACCCGCTACAAGACCGACCCCCGGCGCTGCCAAATCAACTGGGTGGTGTGTGACAGTGATTGGGAATCCGAGTTTTGCCGGGTGGCCGAGGCGCATCCCAGGGTGCAGGCCTATGTGAAGAACCAGGGCTTGGGGCTGGAAGTGCCCTATCTCTACGGCTCGACCCAGCGCACCTATATCCCCGACTTCATCGTGCAGATCGATGACGGGCGACCGGACCCGCTCAACCTGATCGTGGAGATCAAGGGCTTTCGGGGCGAGGATGTCAAGGACAAATCCAACACCATGAAGAACTATTGGGTGCCGGGGGTGAACAACCTGGGCACCTATGGCCGCTGGCAATTCGCAGAATTCCAGGCGGTCTTTGAGATTGAGGCGGATTTCAACAAGTTGATCGACACCGCCCTCCAGTAGGTGCGGTTTTCAACCGCACAATTACCCATCAAGACGAATGGCAGGGTACACACAATCGTGCGGTTAAAAACCGCACCCACAACGCCCAAAATGTAGGTGCGGTTTTCAACCGCACAAATTACGCATCGAGCCGAATTGTAGGATGCACACAATCGTGCGGTTAAAAACCGCACCCACAACGCCCAAAATGTAGGTGCGGTTTTCAACCGCACAAATTACGCATCAAGCCGAATTGTAGGATGCACACAATCGTGCGGTTAAAAACCGCACCTACGTCCCAACAGGGTAGGTGCGGCTTGCAGCCGCACAAATCACCCATCGAGACGAATGGTGGAAGATGCGAAATCGTGCGGTTGAAAACCGCACCTACGGGGGGGAATATGAACATTCGACGGTATTATGTGCCCAATGCCATCATCTTTATCACCCAGGTGGTGGATCGGCGGACGCCCATTTTTCGTGAAGAGCAATACCTCGATCTCCTTCGCACAATTCTCCACAACGTGAAGGTGTTGCACCCCTTCGTCATGGTGGGCTATGTCTTTTTGTACGACCATTTCCACCTGTTGATCCGACCCACCGGGGCAAGCAATTTCAGCGACATCATGCACTCCCTCAAGCCTAATTTCACGAAGGAATACAAGGAACTGATCGGCGTGTCGGGCAGTATGCGGTTTTGGCAAAAAGGCTTTTGGGATCATGTAATTCGGGATGAGGTGGACTTTCAGCGCCATTTGGATTACATCCATTACAACCCGGTGCATCATGGGTTGGTGGAGAAGCCCGAAGAGTGGCTCCATAGCAGTTATCGCCATTGGCAGGCCCGCAACGCCTACCCGCCCAAATGGGGATGGTCCTTGCCCGCCTCCCTCGCCGATTACGATTGGGATCCATCCGAATCCGACCAGTAGGTGCGGTTTTTAACCGCACAATGGTGATGAATGCGACAACGTGCGGTTTTCAACCGCACCCACAATTGCCGACCCCGTAGGTGCGGTTTTTAACCGCACGATGGTGATAAATGCGAAGACGCGCGGTTGAAAACCGCACCCACAATTGCCGACGCCGTAGGTGCGGTTTTCAACCGCACGATGATCAATGCAAACCCATGTGGTTTCCACCCGCACAATGGTAATAAATGCGACAACGTGCGGTTGAAAACCGCACCCACAATGGCCCACCCCGTAGGTGCGGTTTTCAACCGCACGATGATGATAAATGCGACAACGTGCGGTTGAAAACCGCACCCACAATGGCCCACCCCGTAGGTGCGGTTTTCAACCGCACAATGATGAATACGGCACGGTGTGGTTTTTATGCAAAACAATGATGTATGCGAAGACGTGCGGTTGAAAACCGCACCCACAAGGAATCGACCTATGGCACGCACACCCAAGAACGTGGAAACCCTGAAACATGACGATGCCCGGCGCACGAACATCCCCACGGCGGAGCATCAGTCCGTGATGGCCGAGGAGGAGAAGAGTCCGATCCGCATTGCCTATGAGCGGCGCAACCGGGATCTGGACCCGCAGTTGGTGTGGCGGGGCAAGGACGAGCAGGATTGGTCGGATCTGGTGGTGGCCGCGCCGCCTCTGTATATCCAGGAGAAGGTGCACCCCAAGGTGTTGATCGATGATCTGTTGCGCCAGAGCGCCCAGCGGGCTGCGGACAGCCAATCGCCCCAGGCCGAGCAGCTTGACCTCTTTGCCGACTTCAACGGCATGCCCGAAAACGCCACGGCCACGGAGTTCTATCAGCACGACGCCAACTGGACCAACCGCATGATCCTGGGGGACAGCTTGCAGGTGATGGCCAGCCTGGCCGAGCGGGAGGGGCTGCGGGGCAAGGTGCAGTGCATCTACATCGACCCGCCCTACGGCATCAAGTTCAACTCCAACTTTCAATGGAGTACGACCAGTCGCAACGTAAAGGACGGCTACGCCGGCCACATCACCCGGGAGCCGGAACAGGTCAAGGCCTTTCGCGACACCTGGCGCGACGGCATCCACTCCTACCTCACCTACCTGCGTGATCGACTGACCGTTGTCCGCGACTTGCTATCTGATAGCGGCAGCATCTTTTTCCAGATTGGAGATGAGAACGTACATCTAGTGCGTAGTCTGCTAGATGAGGTGTTCGGAAGCGAGAACTTCTGTCGGAAGATTGTGTTCTCCAAAACAAGTGGCCAAACAGACTCGTTACTTGCAAGCACAAACGATTTCATCATCTGGTATGCAAAAGACAGAGACAAGGTGAAGTACCGACAGCTGTTTATCGAGAAGGCAGCAGGCGATACAGGCTCGGGAAACTACCGTTTCGTAGAATTGCCCGATGGAAGCCGACGTTCAATGAGCAAAGAGGAGTTTACTTTGCCGCGCTCTGTTGGCCAACACGTCAAGATCTACAGACTGAGCGGCACATCCTCACAGACAGGGGGGAAGGATCGACCTCCAGTCTTTGAATATCGCGGTCGTGGCTTCACGCCAGAAGGAACTCGGGGATGGAGTACAACGATTACAGGCCTTCAACGGGCTGCATACAGTAATCGTCTGGTTGGGGTTGGAAACACGCTGACGTATGTACGTTACCTCAACGACTTCCCTGTTCAACCTCTGACTGACCTCTGGTTAGATACTGGCATTAGCGGATTTGGTGACAAAAAAACTTATGTCGTTCAGACAACAGGAGATGTGATCGCCCGTTGCATCCTTATGACCACCGACCCCGGCGACCTAGTGCTCGACCCCACCTGCGGCTCTGGCACCAGCGCTTATGTAGCTGAGCAATGGGGCCGCCGATGGATCACCATCGACACCTCGCGCGTGGCCCTGGCCCTGGCTCGCGCCCGTCTCATGGGCGCTCGCTATCCCTACTATCTTCTGGCTGATTCCGCCGCCGGACAGCTCAAAGAAGCCGAAGTCAGCCACACCGCCCCCTCCACCTCCCCCTCCTACGGCAACATCCGCCACGGCTTTGTCTACGAACGAGCGCCTCACATCATGCTCAAGCACATCGCAAACAACGCCGAAATTGACGTAATCTGGGAGCAATTCCAGGAGGTGATGGAACCCCTGTGCGCCCAACTCAACGCCGAATTGAGTCAATCCTGGGAAGAGTGGGATATTCCCCGCAAAGCCAAGAAGGATTGGTCGGCTAAAGCCAAGGAACTGCACGCCGCCTGGTGGAAAGAGCGCATCGCCCGCCAAACCGAGATGGACGCCTCCATCGCCGCCAACTCGGACCAGGAATTCCTCTACGACAAGCCCTACGAGGAGCGCAACACCGTGCGGGTGGCCGGTCCCTTCACCGTGGAGAGCCTCTCCCCTCACCGGGTGCTGGTGGTGGACGAGAACGACGAGTTGCAGCCCCTCAACGGCAAGTTCATCCAGGAAAAGCCGGAACCCTATGGCAGCGAGATCGACTTCACCCAGTTGATCCTGGACAACCTCAAGACCGCCGGGGTGCAACAGGCCCACAAAGAGGGGCGCATCACCTTCACCGCCCTCAGCGGCTGGCCGGGCCACTACTTGTGCGCCGAAGGCCGCTATCTGGAAGGGGAGAGCGCCAAGGAGCGGCGGGCGGGCATCTTCATTGGCCCGGAGTTCGGCACGGTGCAGCGGGCGGATCTGGTGGCCGCCGCACGAGAGGCCGGGGACGCCGGCTTCGACGTGCTGATCGCCTGCGCCTTCAACTACGACGCCCACTCCGCCGAATTCGAGAAGCTGGGGCGCATCCCCGTGCTCAAGGCGCGCATGAACGCGGACCTGCACATGGCCGACGCCCTCAAGAACACGGGTGCGGGCAACCTCTTCGTGATCTTCGGCGAGCCGGACATCGACATCGAGCCCGTGGGCGACGACCAGATCCGGGTCAAGATCAACGGCGTGGATGTCTTCCATCCCCAGTCGGGCACGGTCCAATCCGGCGGTCCCGACGACATCGCCGTCTGGTTCATCGACACGGACTACAACGAAGAGAGCTTCTTCGTGCGCCACGCCTACTTCCTGGGGGCCAACGACCCCTACAGTTCCCTCAAAACCACCCTCAAAGCCGAGATCGACCAGGAAGCCTGGGAAAGCCTGCACAGCGAAGTCTCCCGCCCGTTTGACAAGCCCAAGAGTGGGCGCATCGCGGTGAAGGTGATCAATCATCTGGGAGATGAGGTGATGAAGGTGTTTGGGGTGCGGTGAGGGGGGGGTGTCGTCGTAGGCATCAGCCCCGTGGAGTATGAATCACACTGCAAGTATTGATTATGTTTTTGGCAGCGAACCGTAAAACCGAGCGGGTCTAGCGCTATGTAAGATGGAGAAACAAATACTATGAGTCAGTCTATAGAGAACTTTCTTATTGCTGAATTCAATGCTCTACAAGAACGCGCCTTGGAGTATGAACGCTTGAAAAGCGCACGCGTGAACTTCTATCTATTGCTAATCGGGGCCACTATAGCCGTAATGCCAACCATGGTTCAACAGTTTCAAGCCTATGAATGGTTTGCTGTATCGTTTGTAAGCCTTACTATCATTTTGGTGGGAATTGCGACACTCATCCAAATCGTCAATTATTCTATTTCAATTGCTGTGTTCTATCGAAAGGCTGGAAGAGTTCGTACATGGTTTATCGAAAAGAGCATTGATATGGCCCCGTATACAGCGTTTTCACCGGGTGACGATCGTCCTCGGATTAAACTCACCGGCACCTATTTAGCACTTCGCGGCGCAGAAGCAACAGTCACTGTGGGCAATAGTATTGCATTTGGGGCACTTGCGTATGCTCTTACGAGTCTAATTCCAATCTTTGGGCCAAATGGGGGGATCATTTTCAGTATTGTTATGGCCGTGGTGATATTGATTACTCAATATTGGTATGTCGCAAGGCTGCTCACCGATGGTGAAGAATCAGGCCAGTCCGAGATTCACTTTTCAAGCTCAACGGTTGTGACTTTGCAGAACTCATACGATCAAAAAAATCGGGATTCCAGTTCGGATCGTTGATCCAGTCGCTGTATTAGAATTGCTATGTTTCATGCATCCATTCCAATGAGTAGAATCCATGTCCAACAAACCACCAGCACGCGGCGCACGAAACCAACAAGTCGGACGGGCGGGCGAGTATTTCGTCGTCGCCGAACTGAACAAGCGCGGCGCCTACGCCGTCACGTTCGCTGGCAACATGCCCAAGATTGACTTGATGGCGTGCAACCATGACCAGAGTCGCACCATTCATATCCAGGTGAAAACCAAACGCGGTGGGCGATCATGGCACTCAAGCATCACGGGCAGTAAGCCCATGTCGCCGCCCGCGTCGCCGATGGACGAAACCAACTTCTGGGTCTTTGTGGATTTGGGCGATCTGGATGTATCGCCAAGATACTGGGTTGTGCCGGATTGGTGGATTCGCAACGACATCTACGAAGCGCATCAAGCCTATCTGGACAGTCACGGCGGCAATCGTACCCGCAACCCAGACTCAACGCACCACGCCATTGAGGAGCGCAGGCTCGAAGAGTGGCAGGCACGCTGGGATGTACTCGGTATTTTTGAGTAGGTGCGGTTTTTAACTGCACAGGGTCGGGTAACGCATCATTATGCGGTTAAAAACCGCACCCACAGACTTTCTTGTTCCCACGCTCTGCGTGGGAACGAGATCCAGACAGATTACGGATTCATGGCATACGCCCCGTTCAGCCCATGCACGGTCTGCCAGACCCGCTGGTATCGGTCGTGGTCCACCACGGGGCGGCGGATCATGGCCTGGCAGAGGACCATCTGGGCGTCCGTGGCCGAGGGTTTGGTGTAGAGGCTGAGGGCGTGCTTGGAGAAGTCCCGCACCATGAAGTCGAAGATTTGGTCGATCTCGTCGTCGGCCATGTCGTGGAGCGGGGCGGCTTCCAGGATCAGTTGACCGTAGACCACCAGGGCGAACAATTCACCCACGGCCAGCAGGAAGTCGATGTCCTTTTGCTGTTCGTCCGTGGGCGTGGCCGTGGCCAACAGCCGCTTGAAGGTGCTGATCTGCTC
>JAGNDO010000040.1:0-1620 GCA_018003515.1 Caldilineaceae bacterium | reverse complement strand
CGGTTGGCGGCGTGGTTGATGGCCTCGTAAAAGGCATGGGTGCAGATGCCGATGCTGGCCCAGCCCAGGTTGAATTTACACACGTTGATGGTGTTGAGGGCGTTGTTCCAGGCATCCTTGCCCACGGAAAGAATGTCCGCCTGGGCAATGGGGTAATCGTGGAGGGCATACTCGGCCACATAGCTCTGCACGTTGACGATGTTTTTGACCAGCTCGAAGTTGGGTTTTTGGGAGCCGACGGCGAAGAAAACATAGTCCCCCGTGTCCGCCATCTTGCCAAAGGTGGAGACAATGGCGGCTTTGTTGGCATTGCCGATGTAGTATTTGCGCCCGTTGGCCAGATAGCCGCCACCAGGCTGAGGGGTCAGCACCATGTCGCTGGCGTAGATGTCGGCCCCATGCTCCTTCTCCGACAGACCAAAGGCGAAGATCTCCCCGGCTTTCAGAAAGGCGGCGGTCTTCGTCTTCATCTCCTCGTTGTTCCCCATCCACAACGGCCCCAGCCCCAACATGGAAACCTGCCACGTATACCAGTAGTGCAGACCATAGAAGCCCAGGATCTCATTAAAGGCACAATTACGCCACGTATCCCAGCGGGCGGAACCCCCTCCATAGCCAGACGGGGTCATGAGCGTGGCAAAGGCCTCATGCGTTTTCACAAAATCCAGAAAATCCGCATACCAGACCCGCTCGTGATCGTCGTGCTTGAGCGCTGCCTTGCCCTTGCGCTCGAAAAAGCCGATGGTCTCCAGCATGAGTTGGCGGGTGTTGGGGTCCAGGGATTCCCAGGCGTAGGCTTTGGGATTTACAAGAATCATCGTTTGCTCCTTTGGGATGGTGTGGGGGTGACTAAAAATCCGCTATGATGGCGAACCGTTCATCCTGCACAGGCTTGCCCCAATAGTCGGATTGATCGCTCAGATTGTGGACGGTGGTGCGGGCAGGGGGCAGTGCGGCCAAGACCTCTGCGGCGTGCAGACCGCCGCCCGTGTGCCAAAAACCCTCGATCAAGATCAGTCGGCCCTGGGGATTGAGCAAATCCGCCCAGCGCTGGAGGACTTGGGCCGGGTGCGGGAGCGCCCACAACAGGTGCCGACAGATGATCACATCGAATTTGCGAGGGGCAAGGAGCGGCGCGGCCCCATCCATGACGTGAAATTCCAGGGTCATATCATGGGCCGCCGCCTTGGCCCTGGCTTGGGCGATCATGGCCGGGGAAAAGTCTATGCCGGTGAGTTGGTGGCCTAGCTCCGCCATGAGCACGCTGAGCGAACCGGTCCCGCAGCCCACATCCAGGATGGTGGCGGTGCTGGCAGGCAGCAACGTTCGCAACAGGTCGGTCCACGCGGCGCGGACCTTGGGCGGATGCAGGCCGTGATCCGCTTCTTGATCAAAGGTGGCTGCGGCCTGATCCCAATCGAGGCGGGCTTCGTGCTGAGGCGATTTAGCACTCATTCTCTCGGTCTCCGTCTTGGGGTGTCAGCCAATCGACCATCTGCCGGGTGATGTCGGGGCTGCTGAGCAATGCCATGTGACTGGTGCGATAGGCGATCAGTTGGGCGGATGCGGGGAAAATCAGGCTGCGCCGGGGGTCGTCGTGGTGACCCAGGGCGCTGTGCA
>JAGNDO010000120.1 GCA_018003515.1 Caldilineaceae bacterium | reverse complement strand
TCTTGCGGCGGGATGGTGATCTGGGCATCGCCCTCGATCACCGTCTGGCAGGCCAACGCATAGCCCGCAGCCACATCCGCCGGGGAGAGGCGCAGGGTCGAGCGGCGGCGCACGGGACCGTTGCCGTTGGATCCGGCGTTATCGACCAGCACAGTACACCGTCCACACCGCCCCTGGCCGCCGCAGGGCATGTTGAGATGGATCCCCGCCTCGTGCGCGGCCTCGTGGATCAACGTCCCGCTGGGCACGGGGAGGGTGGTGTTTTTGGGTTGGAATGAGACGGTACAATTGGTCATGATGGGTAAGGAGAGATTGGGAGATTAGGTGATTGAGAGATTGGTTTGTTCGGCACACGATCGCCGCCTGGACCAATCTCCTAATCTCCCAATCTCCTAATCTCCCGTAATCCTTCCTAATTCTGCATAACCTTCAAGAACCCCGGCAGATCCACCGCCTCTCGCGGTCCCACCTTGATCTCCCAGCCGGGCATTTCTTCTTCGATCTCGCCGGAGAGGACGGCCACTTGGCCGGGGATGACGATGCGGCGGTGGCTGATCTTCTCCTCGATGCCCGTGGCCTTGACCGCCTTGGCGATGGTGGAGGCGTCGAACTTGCCCGCGGCCCAGGCCGTGAGTACGCTCATGCCCTCGGCGTCGGCCACGAGGAGCCAGCCGGGCAGGCCGGAACTTTCGATCTCGTTGGCCACGCTGAAGTAGGTGATGGAGAAGTTGGTGGTGACCATCACCGGGTCGCCGGGGGTGGGATCGTGGATCTCGTACAGGCCGGGCTGGACCTGGATGGGCTTCTGCGGGTCGGTGAAGATGTTGGCCCGCAGCACCAAGAGCGGATAGGCCAGGGCCGGGCTGAACTGGTCCAGCACCACGAAGCCGGCATATTTGGCGATCAGTTGGGCGGCCAACGCTGCCTCGTCCGCCGAATTTTCCACCCCTTCGCCGGGGAAGGCGATGGTGGGGAAGCCCACGTCCTTGGCCGCATGCTTGAGGGCCAGCCGTCGCACCTGGGTCATGGCGGCCAACGAGCCGCAGAAGTCTCGGCGGCCTGGGTCTAACACCAGATCGGCGATGCCCGCGGCCTGCACCTTGACGGAGATGTCGGCCAGTTCGTCCAGCCCGTCCTGGCTGCGGATGCCCAAAGGCAATTTGTAGCGTTTGGCCGTGGCGGCCAGAGCCTGCCAGTTGTCCCGGCCCGCACCGTAGAGCAGGGGCCACACGTTGGGGGCGGCTTCCAGCCCGGCGTCGAACTGTTCGGATGAGTTCGCCATCAGGATCAGGTTGCCGTTGTTGACCTCTCGCACCGCGGCGACGCAGGCGGCGAAGGTGGCCGGGTCGCCGCTGGCGCACTGGACCGCCATGCCGTCAAAAGCCAAATCCATGCCCACGTAGTCCACGGAATAGTCGGCCACTTGCTTGGCCATTGCCTTCACCGCGTCCAGAGGTTGGGTGTCGGTCACCCGCACGAAGAGGCCGGTCTGGTTGAAGAACTTCTTCTCGTGGCGGAAGAGGACGGTCTCGTTGCCCACGGCCATCTTGCTGCCGTTGCTGCGCATGTTGATCAGGCGGATGGGGGGCGCGGCCGCGGCTTCCAACTGAACCTTGGCCTCGTCGCTCACATAGGGACAGGCCACCAGTTCCGCCTGCTTGGCCGCCAGCTTCATGGCAAAGGCCAGGCAGGTGGGATAATTGCACTCCTTGCAGTTGGTCTGCGGGAGCAGTTTGTAGATTTGAAGACCGGATAGTGCCATTTTGGTTGCTCCTAGCTATCGAGTAATACGTATCGAGTAATGAGCGTGGTTGAGTGGATGGTGGGGATTGAGTATCGGGTAGTCGACACAAGAATACTCGATACTCGACACTCGATATTCCTTACGCCAAAACCATCTCCCGCTGGGGCTCCGGCTCCGTCATCAGCGCGCCGAGGGTGCGGTGCAGGCGGGTCAGGCTTTCCGGGTGGCGGACGGCGACGATGTCTGCGCCGGATTCAAAGAGGGCGGTGGCGGTGATGACTTCCCAGTTCAGCGCCCGCTCCAGCCAGTCGCCCCAGGCGTCGGGGATGCCCGCACCGACCTTGGCCTCCTTGGTCTTCCACGCCTCTTCGCCCACGGTGACGAGCATGGGCTGCTGGGTCATGCTGTCCCCTTGCAGGGCGGCGATGCGCAGGCGCTCCATGACCGAATAGCCGTACTCGATGCCGTAGCCCAGCGCGCCCGTGGACGGGTCCATCATGATGCGGTCCAGGGGCATGCCCATGTCGTGGATCAAAATGATCAGCTGTTTGGAGAGGTTCACATCCATAGGCGTGCGGCTGTTGACCAGATGGCCGTGGGCCAGGGCCGCGGCCACGATGGTGCGATAGTTTTTGTCCTCGCACACACCCAACAGCAGCCGTTCGCCCTTGGACGCCTCGGCCACGGGGACCATCAACTCGTTGTCCTTCTCCGCCTGGCCGGGGCCGAAGACGGCCAGGGGGAGGCCGGTTGCGCCCAAGACGGCCCGCACGGCCTTCACCGCGCTCGCCGGCGTGTCGGCCAGGGTGAGGGTGAGGACGATCAGGTCCGCGCCAGCGGCCTCGGCAACCTTGGCCCAGGTTGCCGGATCGTTCATGGCATCTCCCCAGGCTTCGGCCAGCAGGGGCGACCAATCTTCGGGCTTACGGCTCTTGATCTCCACGGCCAGCAGGGGCTTGTGGGGAATCTGGCCGTCAAAATGCAAAAACGGCAGGGTCGTCTCCCCGCCCACGGTCACCGTGTGGGATCGGCTGCCCCCCTGGGCCGCCGTAGCCCCCAACGTCACCTCCCGCACCTTGCCTGTCCATTTTTCTTTGGGAATTTGCAGCGTCATATTTGTTTTGCTCCTAGTTTTTGATGAAGGGGTGAGCGGGTGAAAGGGTGAAGGGGTGAGTCATCCCACCTCACCCCTTCACCCTTTCACCCCTTCACCCGCTCAAAAGATCGGGTCCATCATCAACGCCGGATGTTCTTTTTCCAGCAGGAAGGCGGTGAGGGTTTCCACGTCCGTGGCCACCCGCTCGTCGGCGATCTTGTCGATCAGGCCAGGATCGCCTTCCCGCACGGCCACCTCGGCCAACTCAGCCGCCATGCTTTCTTTGAGATAGCTGGACATCCACACGATGCGGGGGAAGCCGCCATCCGCAGAGATGAATTTGGGACTGAGCAGATAGTATTTGCCGATGCCCATGATGCCGGGGGTCTGCAAGCCGCCGCCGGCCAGACCGGCCAGGGTGGAGAAGGTCATGCCCGCCGGGGTCATGCTGGGGTCTTCCCGGCTGACCACCATGACGCCGTTGGCTTCGGGGATCACCATGGCGATGCACTCGAAGCAGCCGCAGTTCTTGACATGGATGCCGTTGGCCAAGTAGCTGTTGACGTCAAGCAGGCTCAAGTTGTACACATGGCTGTACCGGCCGGCGTTCTCCACCGCTTCCGCCTTCGTGACCGTATCGAGGAAGAAATCGTTGTCCAGGAAGGGGGCCAGGGCGACAGCCACTTCCGGCGACTCCTCCATGACCTGTTGAACGTTCTCCCTGACCGGGCGGGAGCGTCCCGTCTCGTAATAGAAGCGAGTAGACGGGCTGAGGGCCGCCTGACTTTCGGGGAACTGGGCCAGGGCCTTGCCGACAGCGTAGGGCAGCACCTCGCTCTGGGTTTTGTCCAGACCCGTCTTAGGCAACGCGGCGATCCGGTCAAGTACCGCCCGTTTGCTCGGATGCCGGGCCGGGATCAACTCCGCAAAACGGAGCAGATTGCTGCCGTGCAGTTCCACTTTGAAGACACTATGTTCGGACCGCAGTTGGCTGACAATGCCCAGTCGCTTAAGCAGCAATTGCAGATGGCGGGCGGCCCCCTCGTCCGAATGGCTCAGATAGCCCTCGCCCACGGGCCAGCGGTCATCGTACTGGCGCAGACGCACGGAGCCGTCGCCATCAAAGACGCCGGCCAGGAAGGCGGCGATGTGCGTTTCGGGCAGAGGCAGTAGCCGGGCCAAATCCCAAGGCTGATCGCCTGCCATGCGTACGCCCAGACTGTCGGCCACCAAGCCCAACAGGAAGTTGTTACTATACAGATCGGTGGCGCTCTTGGTGGCTGTGATCTGGCGACCTTCAATGACGCCGCCGCCGCTCTTCTCCCGCCGTCCCAGGGTGGCAGCAGGGAATATCTGCCGATAGAGAGAGGCAAAAGTTTCCAGGAGGGTCTCTTCCGTGTTGGTGAAGTTCACCCGGCACTGATAGCGGCCGCGCCGGTCCAAGGAACCGTCGGAGGCCAACAGGCCCAGCAGATAGAGCAGATCAGGCGTGATCTCCGGGAGCGGCCATTGGGGATGGCCGGAAGGCGGTGCGATCCGGGTGATTCGCCCCTTAACCTCGTCCCACGACTTGCCGGTTGCCTCGACCATCAGTTGTAGCTGACCCAACGGGATGGAGTTGACCCGTGGGTCAGGTTGCTGCATCCCCAGGGCACTGTAGGCCGCAGCCAGGCTGCCATAACGGGTTTGCAGATCGGCCTTGATCTCATCCAGCAGGGCCTCGTCGGCCACCCGGCAATCCTCGGCCAGCAGATCGATGGCCGCGGGGATCTTCGCGTCCAAGCGCAAATGCCTGAGCGCGTAGACAGAATCGCCCACGCCCAAATTGTCTGCCCGCACCCAGGGACCGTGGCCATTCTGTCCCCAGCGGTCTGCGGCTACCTCGTGGTTGGGTGTGAGGGTCAACTTCAGACCGGACTTGGTCTCGATCTGGATCAGATTGGCCGGTGCCAGGTTTTTGTGAACACCCACCAGTCGGCTCGGCGTTGTCTGGCCGGTTTTGTTCAGCGTGAGCAGTTGGCCGTTGGCTGGCTCTCCTTGCCGGCTGTCCACGAAGTCGCCGATGCGCGTCAGCCTGCCGTCCACCAACACCTCGGCGTCGGCGGTCAAACAGGCGGTCATGGGGTTTTCCATGATGGAATAGAGGGCCACCTCCTGCACCTGCTGGTGGGACGACCCCTGCACAAAGTCGTTGGTGCCGGTCCAGTAGCCTTTGAAGTCGTCCAACATGCGGCCCTTGCCGATGGGTTGGTTGGGCCCGGTGGGGTTGATCTGGAAGGAGGCCTTGCAGTCCAGCCAGTTGTACGCGCCGCACAGCCCCAGCCGTTCCGGGCTGACCACGCAGACATGGTTGGGGGCGAAGGACTGGCAGAGGGTGCAGGAGTAGAATTCGTCCACCGCGGTGTCGGTGAGGTCGGCCAGCCGCCGGTTGCGTTCGTCATAGGCGTTGCGGGCGACATCCAGCCACTTTTCGACCTTGGTCTTGTCCGTGTAGATCTTGACCTGCACCTTGTCCACAATGGCCCCAAAGTCGCCTTGCAGTCGGGCGTGCAAAATCTTGCCCAGATGCTCGGGCCGGAAGCCCTTGTCCACCGCGCTTTTGCTGATGCGGATCCAGGCGATGTCCCGCTGGCCGATGTGTTGCAGACCGGAGGCCGCGTTGATGAAGTAGTGAACCTGCCGCTCCAACACCGGCTCGAAGTCCTTCTGCATCTTGCGCCCGGCCACTTCCACCACAATGCCCATGTCCATGGAACCGCCCATGGCCACTTCCTCCCAGTCTGGGCCGATGACTTCGATCTTGCCATCGTCCACTTGGTCCAAATCCATCATGCGCAGGTATTCGAAGGCCCGGCTGTACTTGCCGCCAAACTCGATGCGCATGTCAGCCTTGCGCACCCGCTCGCCTTCAAAGGCGGAGCCGTAGGGGACCGGGACCGGCACTTCGGAGATGCGTACCTTGACACCCCGCACTTCGATGGCCTTCTGCACCAAGCGCTCGGCCCGCTCCAGATCGTCCTTGCCCTCGATCTCGTTGAAGGGCATGGAGACCACATGCTCGTAAGTCGTGATGCCCGTGGGCAAAATCTCCGGGATCACCGTGTCGGCGATCACCGGGAAGCCAAAGTTGATGGCCCCGGCGGCCGTGGCGTATTTCAGATCGTCCACCTCACCCAAGGCCAGGACGAAGGCGTAGACCCGGTTTTTGTTGTACATGAGGATGTCCCGGGTCTGGCCGCCCTTCATGCCGCCAAAGGTGAGGGCGCTGCGCACGGCAAAGCCCAAGGCATAGATGGCGCTGATGGTGTCCGTGCCAAAGGGCACAATGTAGGTGTCGTAGCCCATCTCCACCCCCTCCTCTTGGAGCTGGTGGATGATGCTGCGACCGTTTGTGTTGCCACACAGGAAGGTGAGGATGTTGCGCCGTTGCAATTCCCGCACGATCTTGACGGCCACTTCGTTGCTCTTGGCCGCGCCCACAATGGCGGCGAAGCCGGGCATGCGTCCGTCCACCAGGGCGATGCCCCAGGAGCGCAGTTGGATGTCGTCAATCGGGCCGTTGAGATAGCCGCCGCCGTTGGATCCGCCATTGGCCGCCACGTCCGGCGAGGTGAAGCTGGTCCCAGCCAGTCCTATGCCGGGGAAGGGTTGAGGCTCCTGGCCATAGACAAAGCGCATGGCCTCAATGGCCTCTTCGGCCAACAGGGTGGCCATGCCGGCGTCCAGGGTTTCGCCCAGATAGGGGGTCCAGCGCCGCTGGGTGGGCACGGGATGGAGCAACTCTCTGGCCCGAGCCAGCACCGGGGGCAGATCCCCCAGGGTCTTGACTTCCTGGCCGGTCATGCCCAGGATCAGGGGCAGGTGATAGGCCGTGTTGGGGAAGACGGCCGGGGTGTCCGGCCCCTTGTCCGCCAAGGCCTGGCGCAGCAGATCGTCCGCTTCATCCACCACGCTATGGGCACCCCGGATGGCTCGTGTTGCGATATATCGACTCATGGAACATTTCTCCTTTCGCGCTTACGCGGGCACCAGTTCGCCATAGAGAGCTTCGGCCTGAAGCTCGGCGGGCATCTCCATCCACTCGATCATGCGGTCGTCTCCGCTCTGACCGAACTTGTTGGGGTCGTAGACCGGCAGTTTGAGGGCGGCGCGCTTTTTGTCGATATGTTCCAATGTGCGGCGCACGATCTCGTCGGCCTCGGTCACAAACTCGATCTTGCCGCCCACCTTCTTCTCCCACACCTCGCCCAAGATGCGGGTGACCACGTCGCTGCCCTCCACGGGATTGCTGACGCCCATGATCACATACGCGCCAGAGGCCGCAGCATAGGAAGCGATGGCCATAGCCTTTTCGCTCATCCATTCCGGGGCCAAGCCCACCGCGGGCACGTCGCTGATGTCGTCGCCCAGACCGCCTTCCGTGGCCATCTGGCTCAACACGGTCAGGATGCGGGTGTTATCCACGCAGGAGCCCATGTGCAGGACCGGCGGGATGCCCACGGCCTCGCACACTTCCCGCAGACCGGGACCGGCCAGATCCATAGCTTCGCCCAAGAGGAAGCCACACTTGGCGCTGGCCAACGCGCCGCAGCCCGTCTCCACCACCAGCACGTCGTTCTTGAGCAGTTCGGCCACCACCTGGTTGTGCAAGGAGTCCTGCTTGACCCGAGGATTGTTGCAGCCTACATTGGCCGCCACGCCCCGGATGCGCCCGGACATGATGGCATCATTCAGCGGGCGCAGGGAGGCCCGGAAGCTGCCGCCCAACATATAGTTAATGTATTCGTGAGAGAAGCCCGGCACCACATCCGACACATCGCTGGGGATGAGGGTGTCGCCCCGATTTTCAAAGTTGTCGATGGCCCGGCGCACGATCTGCTTGGCGATGGCCAGGGCGTTGTGTTCGTCAAAAGGAATGTGGGTGGCCCCGGCGATCTTGACCTTGGGGGAAGTGGTGATGATCTCCGTGTGGAAGTTGCTGGCCAGGGCGGGCAGGGCCTGCATGATGCACTGCACATCCACCACCATAGCCTCCACGGCCCCGGTCATAATCGCCAACTCCTGGTGCAAGAAATTGCCCGCCGAGGGTACCCCATGCCGCACCAAAGTCTCGTTGGAGGTGCAGCAGATGCCGGCCATGTTGAGCCCCTTGGCCCCCTTGGTCTTGGCATAGGCGATCAGTTCGGGATCGTTCATGGCCGTCACCAACATCTCGGCCAAGGTCGGCTCGTGGCCGTGGATGATCAGGTTGACCTCGTCGTCTTTGATCACGCCCAAATTGACCTGGGAGACCAACGGGCTGGGGGTGCCAAAGAGAATATCTGAGAAATCTGTGGCGATCATGGAGCCGCCCCAGCCGTCCGAGAGGGAGCAGCGCAGGGCCTGGTCCAGAATGTGCTCGGCGTCCTGGTCGTCGCCCATGTGGGTGCGGTGCATGACCTCCACCACCTCCCGGTCAATGCCCCGGGGGGCGATGCCCAGTTCCTTCCACAATTCGTAGCGCTTCTTGGGCGCACGTTTCAGAAACATCAGTTCGCCCTTTTGCTGACCAAACTCGGCGATGGCCTTGTTGGCGATCTCCAGGGCAATGGCGTTGTCGTCCCGACCGGCCACGGCCACGCCCATGTGTCCGGCCACCGCCCGCAGCTTGTGGGGATCCCGGATCTTGAAGCCGGGGGCCGTGCCCTCTGCCGCCGCCTTCAGGGTGAAGGCCAGATCTCGCCCGTGGTCCGAATGGGCGGCGCTGCCGGCGGCCACATGCCGGGCAAAGGCCCGGGCACCGATGGTCTCCAACGTAGCCCCGCACACCCCCACTTGCCCATCCTTGACAAGCCGACACGGCCCCATCAGACACATGGAGCAGCACATGCCTTTTTCGCCAATGGGGCAGGCGGGCATGGCTTCGGCCCGAGAAAAGGCAGTGCCGATCCCCATTTGGTCGGCCCGGTGAAGCATGATAACGGCCGCAGGATCAGCACTGAACTGTTCAGGCGTTTTTGCAATTTTCTTGGACATGATACCTCCTCGTATCAATCATGTGGCCCGGCGCTTAGACACCGATGCCGTGAGTTTGGGTCATGCGGACGGCGGTGTGATCCCAAGCCAAATCCTTGATGGGACGGGCAGGGGCTGGAACTGGTGTATCCGCCGGAGGATAGTCGCCGTCCACCAACCAGGCCCGGATTTGGGCTTCATCAACCCTGTCTGGGGAAAAATCGACATGGACCTGGCGGTTGGCCGGGGTAATCCACACATTCTGAATACCCTGGCGATTGGCCAGAAGCCGTTGAATGGGGGCGACATGGTGGTCGCCGTACAATTTGGGGATGTCCAGGACAATACGATTCACGCGCGCTGCCTCCTCTTTCTGGTTGAGTTTTCGCTCTAGTTCCTGCTCATGGATCTGCGATTTTACAAGGCTAATAATGATCCTCTTCTCATAGCGGCGATGACCGCCCAGGGTGCGGACAAAGTGCAGCTTGCCCGCGTCCGCCCAGCGGGTAATGGTGTTGGGAGAGACATTGAAGATTTCCGCCACATCGCCCCTGGACAGATAGACTTGGGGTTCCGAGACGGGCTTGTCTGCGTTTGAGGTGATCAGATCTGAACGGGTCATGGCGCCTCCTGGCTGATAGAACAATGGATCGGAGGTTCGCGCACAGGCTACGGCTGTGAGTTGACGGTGGCGTGATAGTCAGTTGAGTCGAGTGGGGCAGAAGAGTGGAAGCGGGAACTGGGTTGCGGATGACGGAACGATCGGCACCTTGGGTGGTTTGGGCGTTTTGATCGTTTCCACACCCATACTATGGGGCAATCTCGCCATAAACGAAAGATGCAAATGCACTAGACGTCTAGTGCATTTGCATCTAATTGGCAGAATTGGATGGATGATGAACAGATTTTCAGTGCTTGACAAAGGCGACAGCCCATGTCACAGTAGTGCCGTTGCGAATCAATCTCCCTCAGCAGATTTTTACTGCATAGTTATGCAGCGACGCAAGCCGATTCATCCAAAAACAGGAGGGCATACCGTGTCAAACAGAACAAAACCGATCAAATGGAAAAAGGGCCGAGGCAAACTTGGCATCCTGGCCCCGATTATGGGGACGTGGCGGGCGGAGGCAGAGTCGGAGATGGGGCCGGTGGTCTGTGTGCGCACCTTTGAAAAGGCGCTGGGCGGAGCCTACATCCAGCTCACCGCCCACTGGGAAGCCGCCACGTATAGCTATGACGAGATCGCCCTCTATGGCGTGGGGGATGACAAACAGGTCCACTTCTGGTCCTTCACCTCCGACGGCAAACGGTCCGACGGGGTGCTGGTCGAGGCCCCAGATGTCCACCCCGCCGCCATCGCCTTCGAGGCAGAGATGGACGCCGGCCGGGCGCGCATGGTCTATTGGCCGGACGAAGAGGAAGGCTATCACTGGGCCGTGGAGAATCTGACCAAGAAGGGGTGGAATCGGTTTTTGGATCATCACTACAAGGCGGTGGAGAGGTAGGAGTCAGAAACGACACCTCAAGCGATGGATCATAGACTGGACGGCAATCTTAGGGTTCGCATCCTTGCCATGATTTGGCTACGCTTATCGCTTGTAAAAACGTCAGTCACTACGACTTCGCCCGCTTCAGTTTTGTCCAGTTCGACTCGGAAAACACCGTTCCATTTCGGCTGTAACTGGTTTTTCGGGAGACGGTGGACTGATCCATCTTGACCTCAATAGTGACCGAGACAATGTCATCGAAATTTCCGCCGAATTCAGAATGGAGAATTTCCAAAAAGGTCACGTCTGAAAGCACACAGGCTGTTGGCCGAGGATTATTACGAGCATCAGGGAGGGTGCGAGGAAACAGGTAAATGCATGGGGGCGGTACCCTCCGCTCTCCGACATGGGATCAGGCTCCTCTTGGGGTGTCTGGGTCGAGGGTAAATGCATGGGGGCGGTACCCTCCGCTCTCCGACCGTGGTCGCTCGGCTTGGTTCCTGTTCCAATTTTGGGCATGGACGTCCCTGTGTGCCGCAAAGCATGTCCCAAATGATGACACCGTTGACGATCTGCTTTTTGTGGATGATTTCGGCGCTCAACCGGGTATGGATGCCCGACCAAGCGTTGTGGGCCGGATCTGATCCGGGATTCTGGCAGAGAGACCATATGACGAATTCATCCGCGTTGGCTGGACGCTCGAAGATATTGGTGTTGTTTCCGTCCAGACAGCCTTTGGTCTCGATGGCACAAACGCGAGCATTATTGAGTCGCACCTCGTAGTCATGCCGCTCTCCAGATCCCGTGGAGAGCCAGCCTCGAATTTTTCCTCGGGCCTGCAAATGGTCCAAGATCGCTTCCACAAAATTGCGCTTCTCTTCCATCGTCGCGGCCTGAGTACCACGAATCTTCTCGATGGCACTCCGAAACAAGCCAGAGTCCCAGAATTCCGCATCGGTCAAGCCATGATCGCCAATTTGCGCGGCTGACTTTTGAAGCGCTTCTGCGTAGGCATCAATCCTCTGTTTGGTTTCGTCACGCAGTTCACAAAGAATAATCGGGGATTTCGACAGTGCCATTTGATTGCCCATCCATTTCTTTTTGGCGCAGAACCAGTGTTCGTATCAAATGTTTCTCCAGCCAGGAAATGACTGGTACGACAACAGCATCACCCATCAAGTGGTAGCTTTCATTATAGTTTTCTGGCAGCATGTAGGAGTCATCAACGCCCATCAGTCGGGCCGCTTCACGGGGAGAAAGTAGACGGGATCGGATTTTATCCTTGTTGACCACAAGCACGATTTGGCGGGAGGAGCCGCCTGCTGGGGTTCGGAGGCAACCGCTTATGCCATCGAAACGCACCTCCGCCCGTTGCATACTACGATCGTTCTCTCGTCTGGTTCTTCGATAGATGGTTCCAATGTGCAAATTGCCCGTTCTCTGTGCGTTTCGCACTTTATTGAGATGCACATCGTTCATCAAAGATAGAATTCTTTCAGTTTCCGCCTCGGAATGCCAGTCAACGCCTGTCGGTTCTTTTTCAATCAACGTGTTGAGCGGCCGAACGCGTTTGTCGGGGACTGGTAGCTTCCACCAAATCCATCGTCTTTGCACAGCTTCTGGGAGATTGGCGTACGCACGGATCAATGCATTCGTATGCCACGGGCTATCTTGTGTTCGTTGAATCAGTTCCTCTGGAATCGCCCAACTTCGATCAACGGCAATAATGAAGAGCCGTGGGCGAGATTGCGGAACAAATCGATCGGCATTGATAACAAGCGCGCCCTTGAGTTTGGCTTTTTGGCGAGGGGGGTAGAAAACGGGACGCATTTGGTGTAAAGTATGTTTGTAGGCAGCAAACACACAATTACACGAAAGGACATCCCAAATGAATACTACCGAAGACGCCC
>JAGNDO010000166.1 GCA_018003515.1 Caldilineaceae bacterium | reverse complement strand
CTGCCCCATTTGCGGCGGATGGCGTGGGCCGTGCGGGTGGCTCACCAGTTCCCCGAGTCGTGGATCCGCCAGGGGGTGAGCTGGGCCAGTGGCCGTTCCGGGCTGGACCCGCGCCGGGCCAAGACTTTGTACGCCGACCATTTAGCGGCGTGGAATGTGGCCCAATATGACTTTCTGCCCAAAGACCGCCAGTTCGAGACCCTCATCCTGGGTGCGCCCTCCGGGGCAGCGGCCCACCTCAGCGCTGTCTTGGGCGTGCCTTTCCTCAGCCACACCTTCCTGGCCAGCTTCCGCAGCCCCGGCGACCCGGACGACATCTTCAACTATCAGCGCCGGGGCCAGGAATTGGCCACCCCCATCTTGGACAACAACCCCAACCTGCATGTGGTCAACCACTATGACCCGGTCCACGACCGCTTTTTGGTGGGCCAGGTCAACCACATCCGCATGAAGTTGCTGGGCATCCCCCACAGCTATATCGACTTTATCCAGCGCCGGCTGCTGCCAGGCGGCACGCTGATCCTGCTCAACAACACCCAAACCTGGAGCCAATATACGGTCGGGGATCGCCACACCTTTCAGGTCGGCGGCCTGGGCGGGCTGAAGGACCACGATTATGTGCATGGCCGGGTCTTTCTCAACGCCTGGCTGGAGGAGATCGGCAGCAAGCACCGGGGGGGTTGGCGCTTGCCCAAGGTATGGAACAGCCAGAGCGAGAGCGAATGGGGCACCCTGCCCCGCTTTGGCCAGGCGGTGAACGAGTTTGCCCACCACTACGGCATGAAGGTGCGCTCCATCAACGGCAGCCATGTGCATGACTTTTCCCGGCTGGCCTTCTTCGCCTGGCAACATCTCTACCGGCGGCTGGGCATGGAACCCCAGGCGGTGATGGTGGATGGCTTCGCCCAGATCAACGCCACCGCGCCCACCCGGTCGGCCCTGCTGCCTCTGTGGCTGCCCTTCAACTGCACGGACAGCCGGGAGTTTTTGGCCGAGATGGTGACGCTTTTCCCGCGCCACCTGCCCATCCTCTTCCAGCCCTGGCCCAGCTTCAGCCCCGGCCCGGACATTGCCCAGCGCAAGGATTGGGACAAGGCCCTGGTGGGTCGCCAAGGCCAATGGCTGGGCGCGGACCCCCACCACTACCCCGTGGACCTGGCCGCCCTGGTCAACTTCACCCCGGCCCTGGCGGAGTGGGTCAGCCACAACCCGCAACCCATCCCCCGCCATCTGCGCTTGGGGGAATTGAAGGAGATCTTCAGCGCTGGGATTGGGTGAGGGGGAGAAATGATCCACGAATCTGCACGAATCGGCACGAATCTTTTTTGTTTTTGATTCGTGTAGATTCGTGCAGATTCGTGGATCAAAAGCCTTGATAAGTCACCGCCATCGTATCCTTTGCCCCGGCCCGCCCGTCTTCCTCTCCAATCAACCAACCAACCAACCAACAAATCAACCAATTTTCCCAATCCCAAATCCCCAATCCCCAATCCCCAATCCCGAAAAAGGAGCATCCCCAGTGAACCGAATCCTGCGCATCCTGATCCCGACCCTCGTCCTGGTGTGGATGGTGTCGGCCTGTGTCAACCCGGCGACGGGGGAGGTGATGGAGCCGATCTTTGTCTCCCCCACACCCACACCCACGCCCACGATCATCCCCACTGCCATCCCCACCGCCGAACCAACGGCGACCACGGAACCCACCGCAGAACCCACCCCGGAATCGGCGGCGATGGTGCCATCCACACCGGAAGCGGTCCAAGAACCAGCGGTGGCCGAGGCCGAAGTCGCCGCGGACAGCCCATTCGCCGACTTCATCGTGCGGGAGGCCAGCTTTGCCGTGGACGCGCTGGGGGTGGAGGTATTGCGCCCCGGCCCGGATTGGGTTTTTGTGGATGCCGAGGCAATGGAATTGAACTTTGGCGGCATGATCCCGGCGGTGATGCTCTATCAGCCCCCGGCCCAGGCCATCACCACCCCGGAGAACCCAGGCCGCTTCTTGACTGTGGCCACCATTGATGTGCCAGCGGTCTCCCTGCGTGCCCTTTCCCGCATCATGGCCGTCAGCCCGGAAGCTGGGCTGGAAATTCTGTCAGCGGAGATGGGGGAGATCGGCAAGCAGGCCGAACTGGCCAAGGTCGGCCCCTACAACGCGCTAAAGGTGGCGGCCCCGACCCTGATGGACAGCACCAACTATCTGTGGATCGTGGTGCGGCCCGGCGCGGTGATCTATCTGCTGGCCGAAGGCTTCGCCGACGGCGTGGAGCCCACGGCACTGGTGACCAAAAGCCTCACCTTCCTGCCCCTGGCCAGCGAAGAGGTGCTGGGTCTCACCCTGCTCCCCAAGCCCGACGAGGCGGGCATCAGCGCGGATGAACAGCGTCTGCGCCTGGTGGCCATCGCCCAGCAAGCTCGGGAGTTGCAGAGCCCGATTGATGTGAACTTTAACTTTATGAACGAATCCGATCTGCGCATGGTGCTTGAAGGCGACGAAACGCCCACTGCCGAGGAGCGACGCCAAAGCGAGGGCGAAGAGCGCATGTTGAAGCTCCTGGGCCTGATCCCCAACGACACGGATCTCATGGGCATGGTGCTGGATCTCTATCAGGCGGAGATCGCCGGATATTATGACGATGAGACGAAGGAGTTTGTGTTGATCCAGCCGGAAGCGGACGGCGGCGAGGCGGCTGGGGAGACGGGCGGGACGGAGACGGTCGTGGCCGAAGCGGGGCTGGACCTGATGGCCCAGATCACCTTTGTGCATGAATTTGTGCATGCCTTGCAAGATCAGCACCTTGACCTGACCCGATTTGGGGATCAGGCAGAGGGGGCAGATGCCGACACCCCCAAGCCCACGGACGACGCCCGGATGGCCGTCAAGGCCCTGATCGAGGGAGACGCCCAATTTGCCACCAGCCTCTACATCATCGACTACGTGGATCTGGTAAAGCTCTACGACCTCTCCAAAGAGCTGACCGGTGCGGAGGATGCGGCGGCGAGTAGCCCAGACACCCCTGTTTCGGCCACCCCATCCGCCGACGGTGCCTCCCTGGGTGTGGAAAAAGAGGTGGGGATGGAGGGGGAGATCGACACCGCCCTGCTGGATGCCGCCCCCAACTTTGTGCGGGAATCCATGATCTTCCCCTATATTTCCGGCGAACAGTTTGTGCTGGCGATTTATGACAAGTTGGGCTGGGAGGGGGTCAACCAGGTGTGGGAGAGTCCGCCCGCCTCCACGGAGCAGATCCTGCACCCGGATCTCTACCCCGATGACCTGCCCACCCTGGTGGA
>JAGNDO010000119.1 GCA_018003515.1 Caldilineaceae bacterium | reverse complement strand
CCCACCTCCTGGTACGAACTGCCCCGCTGGGAAGCGGCCCGGGCCTTTGGGTGCGGCGGCTTCTTTCTGCAAGGTGACATAACCACATCCAATAACATCATTTGTCTCGACACGGACGACTCCTGGCGTTTCCAAAATGCCGCCGCCTGGGAGCGAGAGACGCCGGGATGCAGCCTCGGTTTTGTGGAAAAGTACGACGCCCGCCGGTCAACAAATGGCTGGGCTGATGTCAATTTTGACGACGACACCTGGGGGGCGGTAGAGATCTTGCGTGTGCCGGGACGCAATTTCGCCGGTGACGTCACCCCCTTCCCCGTGCTGGTGACGCGGGACATCCCACCCCTGTTTGAGGAGATGCGCCGCCCCGCCGCCCTGCTGCGTTGGGGCGAAGTGGTCAATGCCCCGGCGCATGGCTCGGTCGGCGAACAGATGGCCCAAGAGACTTTGGGCGATCTGGCCCGCTGCCAAGTGGATAATCTGACCGGCCTGACCACAGACACCGGCCCCGCCGAAATCGTCACGACTGACGACCACAGCGTCTCCTTCGTCCTCGACTTTGGCAGCGTGGTCTTTGGCCGCGTGGGGCTGGATCTGGATGGCCCCGCCGGGGGCATGGTGGATTTTGTCTATGGCGAACAACTGCAACCCGATGGCCGGGTGCTCGTGAACATGGGCATTCTGGGCTACGACAACGTGCCTCAGGCCCATCGCTACATTCTGCGGGAAGGTGCGCAGACTTGGGAGCAGTTCGAGCCGGCCGGTTTCCGCTATCTCCAAGTCACCGTTCGCCACTGCCCCCGGCCCCTGCACCTCTTGGGGCTGACCGTCAACAGCACCGGCTATCCCGTGGAAGCCCGGGGCCGCTTCGCCTGCTCCGATGACCAACTCACCCGCATGTGGCAGATCGGCGCGGACACCCTGGGCCTGTGCATGCACGACGCCTATGTGGATTGCCCCACCCGGGAACAACGCCAATGGGTGGGCGACGCCTATGTGCAGATCCTGGTCAACTTCGCCGCATTTGGCGACCCCCACTTGGCCGCCCGCCTCCTGCGCCAGACCGCCGAATCCCAACAGCCCGATGGCCTGACCATGCCCTCCGTGGTCAGCGACTTCGCGGTCAAGGACTTTTTCAACATCCCCGATTTCTGCCTCTATTGGATATTGGCCCTAGATCGCACTGTGCTTTTCACTGGCGACACAGCCCTTGCTGAAGAATTACACCCCGCCATCGTCAAGGCCGTGGCCTGGTTCGAGCGTCATCTTGACGCGGACAACCTGTTGGCCCAAGTACCCCATTGGGTCTTCGTGGACTGGGCCGACGTGGACAAGCAGGGCCAAGTCACCGCGCTCAACGCTCAGTTCGTGGCTGCGTTGCGGGCCGCATCCCGTTTGGCCCACGCGGCCGGCCAACCTGGCCAGGCGGACCGCTTTGCCGCCTTGGCCGATCAGGTGGCGGACGCCATCAACCGCCTGCTGTGGGACGAAGAACGTGGCGTCTACGTGGATGCCCGGCATCGGGGCGTGCAAAGTCGCCGCATCAGCCAGCAGGCCAACGCCGCGGTCTTCGCTTGGGATATAGCCCCTATCCAACGATGGCCCGCTGTCTTCGCCACCGTGATGGACGACGCACACTTGGTCCTGACGCGCACGGGGGATGGGGATCCAACCAGCCCCACCTTTGACGAAGAAAATCAAGTGGTCATGGCCCAGCCCTTTTTCTGCCATCATCTGCACCGGGCCTTGAGTCGGGCTGGCGAACAGGAGGCCATGCTCGACAACCTGCGCCGCCGTTGGGGACCGTGGGTTGCCGCCGGGGAGCCGACCTTTTGGGAATTGTGGCAACTGGGCCCGGCCACCAGCACCTGCCACGCCTGGGCCGCCACCCCCACCTTCGACCTCTCCACCGAGGTGCTTGGGATTGCGCCCCTGACCCCTGGGTTTGCCAGGTTCCGTGTGGCCCCCCATCCTGCCGACCTGGCCTGGGCCGACGGAGTTTTCCCCAGTCCGCTTGGCGACATCGCCGTGGCGTGGCGACAGACGACGAGCCATTTCGATCTGCTCGTCACCGTGCCCGATGGCGCGGAAGCGGATGTGATCCTGCCGACCGGGTCATGGGGCCGCGTTGAATTGGACGACCGTGTTGTCACCGAGGCCCAAGCCCTAATCGTGGGGCCGGGGAGCCATCGGATTGTCGCTTTTGTCGAGGAGAACACCAATGAGTGAGATCACCCGTGACCAGGTTGAACGAGTTTTTCGCACCTTTGAGGCCAAGGATTTGGGGGGGATGATGGCTTGCTTTGCCAAGGACGCCCTGCTTTTTGACCCCCACTACCCTGTCAAGGAAATGCGAGGCGAGGCGGCCATCCGCCAGGGGCTGACGTGGGGCATTGGCAGCATGGAGCAGCCCGGTTTTACCTTGCGCCATCTGTGGATCGACGGCGAGACAGCCGTGGCGGAATTGGACACCCATCACGTCCTAAAGGGCGGCATGAAGCTGAATTTCCCCCAGATCTTCGTGATCGAAAGCCGGGATGGATTGATAACCCGGTTGCAATCGTATGTGCCGTACAGCCCGCCCGGTATTGGTGGGTTGTTGACCAAAATCACGCGTATGCTATGGAAAGTGCAGGGCAAACTCAAATGAACCCAAAAACCGAGATCCACACCCACACCGCGCCGACGCCCCGCGGTCCCTATTCTCAGGGCATCCTGGCCAGTGGTCCCCAACTTTTTGTGGCCGCGCAGGGGCCCTTTGATCCCGTCACAGGTCAGGTGGTTGGGGAGACCTTTGAGGCCCAGGCCCGCCAGACGCTTGCCAATGTGCGGGCCATCGTGGAGGCCGCCGGTGGCAGCATGGCCGATGTGGTCAAAGTCACCGTCTTTCTGGCCGATTGGCAGGATTTCGGGGCCATGAACGCCATCTATGCCGAGTTCTTCCCCCAACCCTATCCGGCCCGCACCCCGGTGCAGATGACCCTGCCCGTGGGCCGGATCATGGTGGACGCGGTGGCAGTCCTAAAGCTCAAGGAAGGAGGCGAATGATGAACGAGGGAATCAACCCAGCCCAACTCCACGCCGACAGTGTCGTGATCGACGGCCTCAACGCCAGCCATTTTTTTGACGAACGGGTGCTGGAACGGTTGCACCGGGGCGGGGTGACCGCGGTCAACGCCACCATCGCCGCCTGGCACGGGCCGGACGAGACCCTGGCCACCATCACCGCCCTGGGCGAGCTGATGGCCGAGCGGGCCGACATCGTCATGCCCGTACACACCGTGGCGGACATCGCCGCGGCCAAGGCCAGCGGGCGGGTGGGGATGATCATGGGTTTCCAGGACACCGCGCCCATCGGCGATGATCTTGGCATGTTGGCGACCTACCATGATCTGGGCGTGCGCATCATCCAACTGACCTACAACGACCCCAATCGGGTCGGCTACGGCTGCCAGGCCCCGGTGGACACAGGGCTGACCCCCTTTGGCCAAGAGGCAGTGCGGGAGATGAACCGATTGGGCATTTTGGTCGATCTCTCCCACTGCGGACCGGTCACGACGATGGACGCCATCGCCTGGTCGGAAAAACCTGTGGCCATCACCCACTCCAACCCTCGCCGCTTCTTCGACCATCCTCGCAACAAAAGCGATGAGGCCATCCGCGCCCTGGCCGAGCGGGGCGGGGTGATCGGCGCGGTGGCCTTCAGCGGCTTGTTGACCCGGCGCATCCCGGCCACCCTGGCGGACTATATGGCCGCCATCGACGATCTGGTGGCCCTGGTCGGTGTGGATCATGTGGCCCTTGGCCCGGATTTTATGGAAGAGATGCCCGCCGAGGTGGTGGCCATCGTCCTGAAGGGGCTGCCGCCGGAGATCTTGCAGCACTTTAAGTCCATGCCCCCCACCCAGGATTTTGAATCCGTGGCCGCCTTCCCCAACGTCACCGCCGGGCTGCTGGCCCAGGGCTATGCGGTCGAAGATGTGGGCCGGATTCTGGGGGGCAATTGGCTGCGGCTCTATGCGGAGGTCTGGGCAGGGTAAACGGTTTTTCTTTCGGCGTAGCGTCACAGGCATGTCTGCATATTGAAGCGGATGTGGCTGTTTTGAGTTTGGCGAAGAAGTCGGCACCCCCAGGTGCCGACTTCTTCGCGCCTGGGGGTGCGAACACACACCAGCTAAAAATAGACACATCGATTTGCAGTTCACCTCTAATCTGGCTCAACTGGATTTCGTGGGGTGAACGTCCCTGGCACTCGCCACCAGCAGTCTCGAACATCAAACCCGTTTTGGCGAGTGCCGGGGACGTGGCTTGACTCTCTGAGATCCCAAAGAACCAAAAAACTTCAAAAAAAATGGGTATTGACAACAAACAACAATTCAGGTATCATATTTTTATCGATTTCAACAAAATTCAATAAATTTCGACAAGCGAGTACCCCCTTGACCACCCACGAGCGCCGCCAATTTCTCTTCGAGATGCTACGCCAGCAACCTGGTTTGCGCGTCTTGGAATTGGCCCTGGCCTTGGATGTCTCCGAGGGTACTGTGCGCAACGATCTGAACGCGCTTGAAGAGGAGGGCAAGCTCAAGCGTGTGCATGGTGGGGCGGTGTTGAACGAGCCGGAACAGTTTCAGAGCCATTCCTTTGATCGCCGGCATAAAGAAAACGTGGCCGCCAAACTTGCCATTGCGCAAGGGGCGGCCCGTTTGGTGAATGACGGCGATTCGATCTTTGTGGATGCCAGCAGTACCAGCTTTTTCTTTGCCCGGACCTTGGCCGCCCGCAGGGGGCTGCGGGTGGTGACAAATGGCTTTGAGGTGGCCAAGGAAATGTCCAAAAACCACTCCAATAATGTGATCCTGTTGGGGGGCGTGGTGGATTATGGATCATCATCCGTCACCGGGCTGTTGAGCGAGCGCATCATTGCGGAGTTCCATTTTCAAAAGACCTTTCTGGCCAGCAGCGGCTTCAGCCTGGAACGGGGCATGACCGAGGTTCACCTGGCCGAGGCCCAACTCAAGCGCAAGGTGATCGAGTCCACAGAAAAACTGTTCGCCCTGGTGGATTCATCCAAGTTTGGCAAAGAAGATCTGACCCCCTTTGCCCGTCCCGAAGAGATCTTCTATCTGTTTACCGATTGTGGCTTATCGGCAGCCTGGGCAGAAGCTTTGCGGCGGGCAGGGATTGACTTTACGAGTTGCGAAGAAGAGACGGCGGCCACCCCAAATGAGTGAAACAACCAAACCCATCCTTGAACTAAAAAATATTTCCAAGAGTTTTTCCGGCGTCGAAGTGCTGCACGGGGTCTCTTTTGCCCTGCGCCCCGGCGAGGTCCATGCCCTGTTGGGCGAAAACGGTGCCGGCAAATCCACCCTGGTCAAGGTGATCACCGGTGTGCATCGCCCGAATGTCGGCGAGATTTTGCTGAACGGGCAGTCCGTGCACTTTGCCGACGCCCGTGCCTCCCGCCAGGCCGGCATCGCCGCCATCTATCAGGAGTTGAGCCTCTTCCCGGATCTGGATGTAGCCGAGAATATCTTTGTGGGCCGCCAGCCGACCACCTTTGGCGGACGCATCGACTGGCGCAAACTCTATGCCGACGCCGGCGCGCTGCTCGACTCTTTGGGCGTGCAGCTTGATCTGAAACGCAAGGCCCGCAGCCTGAGCATCGCCCAACAGCAGATGATCGAGATCGCCCGGGCCTTTTCCATCAACGCCCGCATCCTGATCATGGACGAACCCACCTCCTCCCTCACCCTCAACGAGGTGGCCGACCTCTTCCAGCTTGTGCGCCGTCTACGGGATGACGGCACGGCCATCGTCTTCATTTCCCACCGATTGGAAGAGCTTTTTGAGTTGGTGGACCGGGTGACGGTGCTGCGGGATGGCTCCTATGTGGACACCCAGCCCATGCAGGGGGTGACGCGAGACGACCTGATCCGCATGATGGTGGGGCGCACGATCACGGACCTCTTCCCCAAGCAGGAAGTGGAGGCTGGGGAGGTGGTGCTGAAGGTGGACCATCTGGGCCGGGCCGGGAGCTTTACGGATGTCAGCTTTGAGCTGCGCCGGGGGGAGATCCTGGGCATGGCCGGGCTGGTGGGGGCGGGGCGCACCAATGTGGCCCGGGCCATCTTCGGCGTGGAACCGGCCACGACCGGGACGATCCAGATCGAGGGCAAGGGCGTGACCATCACCTCGGCCCAGCAGGCCATCGGGCTGGGGCTGGCCTATGTGCCCGAAGATCGCCAATTGCACGGGCTGATTCCGCCCATGAATTTGATCTCGAATATCAGCCTGCCCATGCTTGCGGACTATGCCGAAGGGGGTGGGCGGCTGAACGGCAAGATGGAACTGGACGCCACCTACGCCGCGGCCCAGCAGATGGAGGTGCGGGCCAACAATATCTGGCAGACCGCCAAGGAGCTTTCCGGCGGCAACCAGCAGAAGGTGGTGCTGGCCAAGTGGCTCTCCACCCACCCCCGCATCCTGATTTTGGACGAACCGACCCGGGGCATCGACGTGGGCACCAAGGCCGCGGTCCACGCCCTGATGAGCAAATTGGCCAGCGAGGGCATCGCCATTCTGATGATCTCCTCGGAATTGCCCGAAATCTTGGGCATGAGCGACCGGGTGATCGTCATGCACGAGGGGCATGTGACCGCTCACTTTACGCGAGCCGAAGCCACCCAAGAAAAGATCATCTCCGCCGCCACCCAATCCGTGACGATAGGATAAGCCATCGTGACCGTTCAAAATTCTGCTGTCGAAAAATCATCTTTCTCCCTGCGCAACCTGTTGCTGGCTTTGGTGCGCTTCCGCGAGGCCGGGATCAGCGTCTTTATCCTGCTTCTGGTGGTGGTCGTCACCATGCGGGCACCCTCCTTCCTGACCCCGGACAACTTTCAGGATATTCTGCTCAACATCTCCATCCTGGCCATCGTCGCCCTGGCCCAAACTATGGTGATCATCACCCACGGCATCGACCTCTCGGTCAGTTCCATGATCGGGCTGGTGGCCATGATGGTGGCCTTTTTGGTCAAGCAGAACCCGGAAATGTCCATCCTCTTTGTGGTTTTCTTGGGCATGGGGCTGGGCGGGGTGCTGGGGATGTTCAACGGCCTGATCATCACCCTGGGCAATGTGCCGCCCATCATCGCCACCCTGGGCACCTTGAGCATCTACCGGGGGCTGGTCTTCTTCTACAGCCAGGGGGCGTGGGTCAACTCGTTTGAACTGCCCAAGAGCTTCAAAGTACTCTCCAAAGGCACCCCCCTTGGGCTGCCCAACATGGTGATCATCGCCGCGGTCGTGGCCGTGATCATCTATTATTTTTTGAATCACACCCGTGCAGGTCGAGACATTTTCGCCGTGGGCAGCAATCCCGACGCCGCCCAATTTGCTGGCATCCGCAAAGACCGCATTCTCTTTATGGTCTATGTGATCAGCGGCATCCTCTCCGGCCTGGCGGCGGTGTTGTGGGCCTCTCGCTTTGAATCGGCCCAGACCAACACGGCCCTTGGGTTTGAATTGCAGACCGTGGCCGCGGCCGTGGTAGGTGGGGTGAGCATCAGTGGCGGCATCGGCACCGTGCCGGGGGTGCTGTTGGGGGCGTTGCTCCTGGGCATCATCCAGAACTCGTTGACCCTGATCCGCATCTCCCCCTTCTGGCAGTTGGCCGCCCAGGGCCTGCTGATCCTGGTGGCCGTCATGTCGGACAAGTGGATCTTGAACAGCGTGGAGAAGTCCAAATCATGACAGCGACAGCGACCGTTTCTTCAAAAAGTTCGTCGGGCATCAGCGCCCAGGCCCCCAAGCGCTCCTTCCTGGCCCACTTCCAGCGCTGGGAGTGGATGCTGGTGGGCCTGATCATCATCGACGTGCTGGTCAACACCCAGCTCTCGCCCTATTTCTTTGACGCCCGCAACCTCTCCCGCACCTCCTCGGACTTCATGGAGATCGGGATCATGATGTTGCCTATGGTCTTCATCATCATCACGGGCAACATCGACCTCTCTGTGGCCTCCAACATGGGCATGAGCGCTTCGTTTATGGGGCTGTTGCACAACATGGGGGTGAACGTGTGGGTGGCCGCCCTGGCCGGGTTGATCCTTGGCACCCTGGGCGGTCTCTTGAACGGGATCTTGGTGGCCCGCATCAAACTGCCCTCCCTGGTCGTGACCCTGGGCACCTATGCCTTTTATCGGGGCATCGCCTACGGCTTCCTGGGGGATCAGGCCGCCCGGGGCTATCCTGACGCCTTCACCTACTTTGGTCAAGGCAAGATTTTTGGCTCCCTCGTCCCCTTTTCCGTGGGGCTGTTTGTGGTCTTTGCCATCATCTTTGGCTTTGTGCTGCACAAAACCGCCTTTGGCCGCTATCTCTTCGCCATTGGCAACAACGAAGAAGCCACCATCTATTCCGGCGTGCCCGTGGTCAAGATCAAGCTGATCATCTTCACCCTCTCCGGCTTCATGGCCGCCTTGGCCGGGCTGATTCTGGCCGCCCGCTTTGGCAGCACCCGCCCGGACATCGGCATGGGGCTGGAACTGGCCGTGATCACCGCTGTGGTGCTGGGCGGCGTGGACATCAACGGCGGCAGCGGATCCATGACCGGCTCCGTGCTGGCCTTGCTGCTCATCGGGCTGATGCGCTTCGGCATGAGTCTGCTCAACATCCAAGGCCAGGTCCAGGGCATCGCCATCGGCTTCATGCTGATTCTCTCCATCCTGATCCCCCATCTGGTGCGCAACATTTCCGTCCGCAACACCAAATTGACCCGCCAAACGGTCATCACCGCCTTGGGGATCATCATCCCCTTTGTGCTCTTTATTGGCTTCTTCTTCTGGTCACGGGCGGCGTTGCTGGCTGGATGATTGGTCTGTAGAAACTGCCACCCCCTCCCAACCTCCCCCAGATTGGGGGAGGAGCCAGATCGACGTAGTCGGGAATCCGGTACGCACGATCTGTCCCCTCCCCAATCTGGGGAGGGCTAGGGTGGGGTTGGCGGTCCATCCCATTTTTGCAAGTTACAACAAGCAACGTGCTTGTTGGCTTGACGTCTGATCCACACCATTTCAAAGGAGAAAAAAATGAAAAACCGTTCCCTGTTTTCCGTCTTGGCAGTTCTGCTTGTTCTCAGCCTGGTGCTGGGGGCTTGTGCAGTGGCCGCGCCGGCCCCTGCTGCGGCCCCTGCGGCTGAAGCCCCTGCTGTTGAGGCTCCCGCTGTGGAAGCCCCGGCTGCCGGTCCCATGACCTTTGTGCTGGTCCCCAAAAATCTGGGCAACCCCTACTTCGACACCGCCAACAACGGTGCCCAGGAAGCCGCTGCCGAGTTGGGCGTCACCGTCCTCTACCAAGGCACGTCCGCCGCGGATGCCACCCAGCAGATCCAGTTGCTCAACTCCCTGATCGCCCAGAAGGTCAACGGCCTGGCGGTTGCGGCCAATGATTCCGACGCCCTGGTTCCCACGGGCAAAGACGCCATCTCGGCGGGCATCCCGGTCGTCTCTTGGGACTCCGCCATTGGTCAGGATGGCCGGGTGCTGCATATCAACCAGGCCGTGCTGCATGACATCGGTGCCATCCAGATCAAGATGGCCCTGGATCTGGCCCCCGAGGGCGGCGAAATCGCCATCCTCAGCGCCACCTCCACCGCCCCCAACCAGAACGCTTGGATCGAAGTCATGAAGGAAGAGCTGACCAAGCCCGAATACGCCAGCCTCACCCTGGTGGAAGTGGTCTACGGCGACGACGATGACACCAAGAGCTACAACGAAGCCCTGGGTCTCTTCACCAAGTATCCCGACCTCAAGGTGATCATCTCCCCCACCACGGTTGGCATCGCGGCTTCCGCTCGCGCCGTCACCGACAAGGGGCTGATCGGCCAGGTCATGGTCACTGGCTTGGGCACCCCCAACCAGATGCGCGAATACGTCAAGAACGGCGCTTCCCCTGAGTTCGCTCTGTGGAACCCCGCCGATCTGGGCTACCTCTCCGTCTACGTGCTGAACGCCCTGGCCACGGGCACCATCACCGGTGCCGTGGGCGACTCCTTCACCGCCGGCCGTTTGGGCGATTACACCATCGAGACCGACGCTGATCTCGGTGCCAACATCCTGCTCGGCCTGCCCTTCATCTACACCGCCGACAACATCGACAACTTCAACTGGTAAGGTTTAACGCTCACTGGGGGAGGGGATTTCGTTCCGTACGGGCACGATAGTTCGTGCCCGTACGGAACGAAATCCCCTCCCCCAAACCATATTTGCGAGGCACCCATGACCCTTTCCGATTCCAACATCCAAATCGCCTACTCCCTGGCCCAAGAACGCTACGCCGAACTGGGCGTGGACACGGACGCTGCCTTGGCCCGGCTGGAACTAGTCGCCATCAGCCTGCACTGCTGGCAGGGCGACGACGTGGTCGGCTTTGAAGACCCCAACCGCCAACTGAGCGGCGGCATCATGGCCACGGGCAACTATCCCGGCAAGGCCCGCAGCGCGCATGAGCTGCGTCAGGATCTGGACAAGGCCTACAGCCTGATCCCCGGCACCCACCGGCTCAATTTGCACGCCATCTATTTGGAGGCGGATGGCCCAGTGGCCCGCAACGAGATCGAGCCAACCCATTTCAGCGCCTGGGTCGATTGGGCCAAGGCCAACCACCACGGCGTGGATTTCAACCCCTCCTGCTTCTCCCACCCCCTGGCCGATGATGGCTTTACCCTGGCCCATGCGGACGATGGCATTCGCCAATTTTGGATCGAACATTGCCAGGCCAGCCGCCAGATCGGCGCTCACTTTGGCCGCCAACTAGGCACGCCCGCAGTGACAAACATTTGGGTTCCCGATGGCTACAAAGACACCCCCGCCGACCGCCTAGCCCCCCGTCAGCGCCTGCGAGATTCCCTGGACCAGATCCTCAGCGTCCCCCTGGACCCGGCCCACAACCTGGACGCGGTGGAGGCCAAGCTCTTCGGCATCGGCTCCGAAAGCTATGTGGTCGGCTCCCACGAGTTTTATCTGGGCTATGCGGCCGCCAACCAGACCCTGCTCTGCCTGGACGCCGGCCATTTCCACCCCACAGAGACCATCGCCGACAAGATCTCCTCGGTCCTGCTCTATGTGCCCGAACTGCTGCTCCATGTCAGCCGGGGCGTGCGTTGGGACAGCGACCATGTGGTCACCCTGACCGACGAACTCCAGGCCATCATGCAAGAGGTGGTGCGGGGGGACTTCCTGAGCCGCACCCACATCGGGCTGGATTTCTTCGACGCCAGCATCAACCGGGTGGCGGCGTGGGCCATCGGCACCCGCAACGCCCTCAAGGCCCTGAATATGGCCTTGCTTGAACCCATGCCGCTCCTGCGCAACTTGGAACAGGATGGCAACTTCACCACCCGTCTGGCCTTGCTGGAAGAGTTGAAAAGTTTGCCCCATGCCGCGGTGTGGGATTACTATTGCCTGAGCCAAAACGTGCCCATTGGCATGGGCTTTATGGACGAAATCACAATCTACGAAAAAAACGTACAAGCAAAGCGAGCCTAACCCTATGATCAACACCGAATTGCTCTCCCAACTGGTCGCCATGTCCCGCAGCCTGGGCGACCCCGCCAACGACTATGTCATCCTGGGCGAAGGCAACACCTCGGCCAAGGTAGATGCCGACAGCTTCTGGGTCAAAGCCAGCGGCACAGAGATGCGCACCATCTCCGCAAGCGGCTTTGTGCAGGTCGATTTTGCCAAGGCCCGAGCCATGCTCACCGGCCCGGATCTCTCCGACGACGCCGTGCGCCAGGCCCTGATCGATGTCAAGATCGACCCCGCCGCCCCCGGGCATCCCTCGGTCGAAACCGTCCTCCACGCCGCCTGCCTGGACCTGGACGGGGTCAACTTTGTCGGCCACACCCACCCCACGGCCATCAACATGCTCACCTGCTCCGTCGCCTTCGAGGACGCCTTTGCCGGTCGCCTCTTCCCCGACGAGATCGTACTCTGCGGTCCCGCCCCGGTCCTGGTCCCCTACACGGACCCCGGCCTGCCCCTGGCCCAAGAGGTCTACCGGCGCATTCACCGCTACATCGACGAATATGGCGAAGTGCCCAAAGTCCTGCATCTGCAAAACCACGGCCTCTTCGTCCTGGCCAAGACCGCCAAACAGGTGGAAAACACCACGGCCATGATGGTCAAAACCGCCCGCATCCTGGTCGGCGCCTACGCCCTGGGCGGCCCCCACTTCATGACCCCCGCCAACGTCGCCCGCATCCACACCCGCCCCGACGAGCACTATCGCCAGAAGATCATCGGCGCGTAAACCGTCCTGGGTTGGGTGGGTCAAAGCATTTTTGAAAAAGAAGAAAATGGTCCTGGGCAGAATCTTCATTCGTCCCAGGACCCTTTGTGTTAGACGACCGGGGGGGGACGGTGTCAACCGGCCCGCTGGAAAGATCCCCGGTCCGTCGTTACTCATTCCGGGAATGGGCCAAACCCCCTCACCCAACCCACAAAGAACCGGCCCATTCCCGGAATGCCCTATGCAGGAAAGAGGCCGGTCAATCCCGGAATGGGCCAGTCCTTCTTGGGTCGGGCGAATAGCCTTGGCCCATTCCAGGATTGGCGGGCGGATCGCCCCATCCGCCCCTCATTCCGGGAATGGGCCAAAACCGCTCACTCGACCCACCAAGAACCGGCCCATTCCCGGAATGCCCCTATGCAGGAAAGAGGCCGGTCAATCCCG
>JAGNDO010000118.1 GCA_018003515.1 Caldilineaceae bacterium | reverse complement strand
GGGTCTGTTCCGGGGGAGATGTCCAGAGCGTTTGCAGAATTTCGCCACTGGTCGGGTCTACCAATGTGGCGGTAAGCGGTTCCAGTGCGCCTTGCTCCACCTCGCGCATCCAGTGCAGATCAAAGGTAATTTCACCTGGGGGCAGGCGCAGATCTTGCTCTACAAAAGCGCTGCTTTCTGTCGTGGCGAGGCTATGGGCTATCTCAAGCACGTATTGGCCGTCTATGGAGTTAGAGAGCCAATATTTCTGAAAAATGTTGGCGCTCCCCTGTATCCGCAGGTGCCAGACGCCATCTTGCTCGAAGGTGGTGGAGTCAAAACCGGGGTCGCCGAGCAGTTGCCGGCATCCCTCGGCGGGGGTCGGTGTCAAGGTTGAGGTCGGTGTGGCGGTGAGCGTTGGTGTGGCCGTCGGGGTGATGGTGGGAGTATTCAGGGGCACATGGCAGGTGGCGTTGCTGAACTCGTCCGCGCCGATGTCGTAGAGAACGCTGCCGTTGCCATCCCCATCACACATGCGGCTCTCGAAATCGAAATCGGTGGGCACATAAGCCAGATTCTGGGCTGCGTCGATGGCCGGGCTGCCCAGGGCCAGATGGAAGTCGCCTAAATTCAGATCGACAAATCGGGGATCTGCCTGGGTGTTGCCATTCTTGCCCATGGGATCGGCCACTCCCTGGACATTCTCGCCATTCTGCCAAAAGAGGTTATTTTCCACGCGTCGGACAGATCCCTCATAATAATCCCACAAGCCAACTTCTGTGTAGCCGATAATGTTGTTTACTATGTCAACACGTGATTCAGTTGAAGGGAAGGCGAGATAGATACCACCCGAATCACTCCCTCCCAGAATTGTGTTGTTTGCCAGAACGATAGCCCCCCGGGGTTGGATGACTGTGTTGATGACCCAGTTGTTGATCAGGAAATGAGTGTCGGTTGTCGGATCATTTGCCCGATCGGTTAAAGTAATCCGATTGGCCTGGGGTGTGTTAAAGAAGTTATTGTTGGCAAAAATGTTGGCGTCAAAGCTGATTCTCTGGTTTGTGTCCCAGCCCTCCCAAACCGTATGGCCAAACAGTAAATTCCCAACCAGTGTCAGCCCGCCTGAGGCAATAATACTATGGCGATACCCATCCACCAGGGTATTGGCAACGATAGCGCTATCGGTGTATTGAATGCGAATCGCCACTTCACCAAAAGCCAGTTCACCTGGCCCTGTATAGTTAACCACGATACGGTTGATGATGGGTGAAACGCTGGCACAATCGATCACCCCGCTACTAATGATCGAGAGCGGATTAACCGTTATATCTTGCAGGAGCGCTTTGTCGGCACAGACGACCGACGGGTTGGTGCTTGCTTGAATCACCACATCTTCGGGGTCCGCTTCCCCCACCACGGCAACCCGATCTTTCATCACAATCGCCTCGGGGTAAAGGCCCGACCGCACCAACACCACATCATCCTCGACGGCAGCATCGATCCCGGCCTGGATTGTGCGAAAGGGTTGATCTGGCGAGCCATCGCCGTCCGGCGCGGCATTGACATCCACATAGATCGTGCGCCCCGCGGCGGATTGCAGCCCAAGCGACAGCAAATCACCCTGTGCAGAGTGCGGGCGCATCTGTTGCCACTGCTGAATCAGGGCATCAGGATCGATCGGGATGGGGAGGACGGAGGCGGGAGGGGCTGATTCCTGAGCAGCCGTCACAAGGGGTGCCCAGGCAACAGCGGAGGACGAGCGTGAGACAGCCAATGACAAAAGAACGAAGCAAAGGCAAAGGAAAAAAAGACGGCGAGTCATGGGAGGGGGTTCCTTTCAAAAATTCGCCGAGCAACTCCTGTTCGGCGACAGAGAGTGAGTCAAACGGCCAGCTGTTTTCTGGCTCACATTGAATTATCTAAAGACGGAGAACGCAGCCAAAAAAGACGAAGGGAAAGGCGAACTGGCTCATGCCAGATATAGACGCAGACGCAGATAAGGCAGCACAGATACGATCAGATGTGAAGGATTTGGCATCTGCGAATACAGGCTCCTCCAACTCACTTCGACCACATCAGTCTATTTTGGGTGTGGTGGGCCCATTGTGCGCTCACCATTTGCGACTGTCAAAGAGATACAGAGTGCCAATTTTGTAATTTTGCTTGACAACGCGCAACTTTCATGATATTTTGATAAAGCGGTTTATCATCCTCTTTGTCGAAGGATCCAATCTCCTGTGAAACAACGTGTTCGGATTGCTGATGTGGCCAAACTTGCCGGGGTGTCCCTTGGCACGGTCTCCGCGGTGATCAATGATCGGGTGGGCGAAAGCATCCGGGTGAGTGCGCAGACCCAGGAGCGGGTTTGGGAGGCGGTGCAAGAATTGCAATATGTGCCCAACCCGGCCGCCCGTAGTTTGGCCGGGGGACAGAACCGCATGTTGGGCGTCTTCACCTACGAGTCGATCTTTCCCGTGGAGCATCGCAACTTTTACTATCGCTTTTTGGTGGGCATTGAACACGAAGCGGAGCAGATGGGCTATGATCTGGTCCTCTTTACGAGTGCCGGGGGCACGGATGGCAAGCGACGCATCTATCGCAACGATGGCAATCGGCTGCGGCTGACCGATGGGGCGATTTTGTTGGGTCTTGCGGAAGACAAGCATGAACTGCAGCGACTGGTGCAGGAGGACTTCCCCTTTGTCTTTGTGGGCCGGCGGGAGATTCCTGAAGGCAAGATCTCCTGCGTGATCATCGATTACACGGCGAGCACAATTGAAGTCATCGAGCATATTGTGGCGCATGGGCATCAGCAGGTGGTCTATCTTGGCTCCCAAGAGAAGCGGTATACGGAGCCTTCCCAAGATCGAGAAAAAGGCTACCGGCTGGCCCACGAGCAACTGAACATCCCCTTGAATCCTGACCGGATGACTTTCTTGAGGCCCGGCGACTTGACGGCGGATCTACTTCAAAGCTTTCTCACCGACGGGGCCACGGCTTTCCTCGCCGAAGATGACGCCCTGGGACTGGCCTTGTTGCGTGCGGGCCAACAGTTGCAGAAGACACCTCCCCATGATTTCTCTATGGCCGTGTTGGGCAATCCATTGACTTCGTCCGATGCGGATATTCCCGACTGGACCACCTTTCTGGTGCCGAGACGGGAGATCGGCATCGAGGCCGTCCGGCTGTTGATCCACAAGTTGACCCATCCTGAGGAACCGGGGCCGCATCAAAAAACGGTCCAATGCACCTTTGTCCCTGGCCACACCGTAGGTCCCCCACCTTGATTCATGTTTTTTGAAAGGAGGTCGTCACCCTTGCCAGATTGGTTTTTGATGACCAGGGCTTGATCTACGCCCGTGCTCCAAGATTTTTGGTCATCCAAGCCGAAAGATGTGTTTTTTTACGTGCTTGATAAAGCGATTTATCAACAAATCCCAAGTTCAAGGATCAAAGGAGACTGACCATGCGTACCATCGTAAAGCGTGCCGTACTATTCTTGCTTTTGGCCACAATGGTGATTGTTGTGGCCGCCTGCCAGCCCCTGCCTGCCCCAGCGACCACTGGCGAAACTGCCCCGGTGGTGGACACCACGCCCCAGCCGGTCAATTTGCGCTTCACCGTGTGGACCGGCAGTGAGGCCCACCTGGCCGTACTCAACGGGATTGCCGATGGCTATAAAGCCATCAACCCCAATGTGTCGGTGCAGTTCGACACCATTCCCTTTGGTGATTACATCTCGAAGGTCACGTTGCAACTGGCCGGTAGCAACCCGCCGGATGCCGGATGGATGTTGGAAACCTCCGCTCCCACCTTTGTGGATTCGGGTGTCTTGGCCGATCTGAGTGCCGTCGTGAGCAGCCCGGCGTATGATTACGCCGACCTGTCCGCCCCGGCCATGGGGTTATGGGTCAAGGATGATGCGGTGCTGGGTGTGCCTTTCTCCACCTCTCCCTTCATCATCATGTACAACCGAGATCTGTTTGAGGCCGCCGGCGTGCCTGCGCCGGACGAACTATTGGCCAACGGCGAATGGACCTGGGAAAAGTTCGCCGAAGTGGCCCAGGCCATCACCGAGGCCTCGGCTGAGGGTGTTTATGGTTATGACACCGTGGACGCTTCCGGCTACACAACACGGGTCTGGCACACCTTGGTGCCGATTGTGCGCAGCTATGGCGGGGATGCCTGGGATGCCGCCGGGACCACCTGTATGATGGATTCACCGGAAGCCATCGCGGCCGTCCAGCTCTATCATGACATGGTCTACGTGGGCAAGGGCGCAGTGCCCCCTGGCGAACAAGCCGACTTCTATTCCGGCGCTGCCGGGATGACCACGGCCCAGATCAGCCGGGTTTCCAAGCTGGTCGATGCCACCTTCACATGGGGGATCGTGCCCCTGCCCAGTGGCCCCGCTGGGGATGCCCAAGTCATCGGCCAGGCGGCTGTGGTGGCCTTTGAGGCCAGCCCCAACAAAGCGGTGGCGGCTGACTTTGTGGCCTTTATGACCAACAAAGAGAGCACGGCTGCCCTGGCCCAGTTCTTCCCGCCCATCCGTGCCTCCGTGCTGGAATCGGGCGCTATGGTCTCCGCCAACCCGGCCATCGCCCCGGAGCAGATGCAGTTCGTGGTCGATGCCATCAAGAGCGGCACCGTGCTGCCCTCCCATGTGGAATACCCCAAGATCGACCTGGCCTCCCGTGCCGTGTTTGATACCTTGTGGGCCCCGGACGCCGACGTGGCCGCGGTGATGACCTCGCTCTGCGAAGCGATTTCGCCTTTCCTCCAGTAATCAGCGTTTTCTGATGTGATCTGGCTGGGGTGCGATCCCTGACGCACCCCAGCCAAGCAATTAGGAGAAGTCGGAATGACCGCACAATCGAAGGTGACCGCACAAAAGAGGCCGGGGCTGTTTGGCGGCCTCTCCCAGGCCCGGCTGGATGAGTTGTATGGCTATCTCTTTATTGCGCCCCAAATGATCGGGTTCTTTATCTTTGTGATCGGCCCACTGATTGCCGTGTTTGTCTACAGTTTTCAGGATCGCAACTTGCTGACCGGCCAGGTCACTTTTGTGGGGTTGCAAAACTTCGTGGAGATGTTTACCAGGGACAAGCTCTTCAGCAAGGTCGTGTTCAACAGCTTGCTCTTCACCTTTGGCCTGGTGCCGCTGAATGTTGTGCTCTCCCTGGGCTTGGCCGCCGCCCTGACCGGTCAGCTTCGGGGCACGACGGTTTTTAGAACGATCTACTTTGCGCCGGTGGTCACCTCGGCGGTGGCCTGGGCCATTGTGTGGAAGTTCATGCTTCAAAACGAGAGCGGCACGGTGAACCAATATTTGGCCCTAATCGGCATTGATGGCCCCAACTGGCTGCGAGAACCAGCCTGGGCTATGACTGCCGTGATCGTGACTCGGGCCATCAAGAATATTGGCCTGAATCTGATCATCTTCATGGCCGCGTTGGCCAGCTTGCCCAAAAGCTACACCGAAGCCGCCTTGGTGGATGGGGCAAACAGTTGGCAGATCTTCCGGCGCATCACCCTGCCCCTGCTGGCCCCCACCACGTTGATGGTGGTGATCATCACGGTGATCGGCTCGCTCAAAGTCTTTGACCATATCGTGCTGCTGACCGGCGGTGGCCCGGCCAATGCGACCTTGGTTTTGGTCAACTACATCTATTTGCAGGGCTTTCAGTTCTTTGAAACCGGGTATGCGAGCGCCCTGGCCGTGGTCCTCTTTTTGGTCACCCTGGTGCTGACCCTTCTTCAATGGTCCATGCGGCGGAGGTTTGTTTACCATGAGCAATAATAGCCAAGCCCTTGGCCAACCGGCGAAATCTGGCCGCAGTTTTGACACCCGATGGATCAACAAAGCCTTGTTGTATCTGCTTTTGATCGTCTTGGCCGTGCCCTTTGTCTTCCCCTTTTGGTGGATGGTGATGAGTTCGTTCAAATCGGCCAGCGAGATCTTCGCCTTTCCGCCCAAACTTGTGCCCACGGTCTGGCATTGGGAAAATTTCGCCGACACCTTTGCTTACCAACCCTTTGCCCGCCACTACTTCAACAGCCTGTACATTGCCGTGATCGTCACCGTGGGCACGGTCTTTCTGGCGGCCATGTCGGGCTATTCGTTTGCCCGCATCCGCTTTCGGGGCAACACACTATTGTTCGTCCTCCTGCTCAGTTCGCTGATGATGCCCATTGAAGTGACCATCATCCCCAACTTCTTTTTGATGAAATACTTCAACCTGATCAACACCCACGTTCCCCTGATCTTGATCCCCGTTTTGGGGGCGGGCAGCGTCATGGGCACCTTTATGATGCGCCAATACTATCTCTCCCTCCCCGAAGAGATCGAGGACGCAGCCCGCATCGATGGCTTGAGCCGCTTTGGAATCTTCTGGTACATCGCCCTGCCCTTGGGGAAGTCTGCCATGGGCGCGGTGGCCATCCTCACCTTTTTGGCCAGTTGGAATGCCTATTTGGAACCCCTGGTCTTTGTAGATGACCTGAAGTTGTTCACCCTTCCCCTTTCGCTCAACAATTTCAACGACGCCTACGGACTCCCCTTGTGGCATCTGCAACTGGCGGCAACCACCCTGTCCGTGGTGCCGATTCTGATCGTCTACATCATCGCCCAGCGCCAGTTTGTGGAGAGTTTGGCCCTGTCCGGGGTGAAGGGGTAGGGTGGCAACGCAACTTTTGCCTTTTGCACTTTGCCTTTTGCCTTAAACTTGCTCGCCAAAACCAGCGGATATGACCCAATACAAAACAAGATAGAGGATCAACATGAAAGAAAAACAGACTGACATTCTCATCGTCGGCGCGGGGCTGGGCGGCGTGGCCGGTGCCTTGGCCGCCCTGCGCCTGGGCAAGCGGGTGATCTTGACCGACGACAGCGACTGGATCGGCGGACAGCTCACGACCCAGCTTGTGCCCCCGGACGAAAGCCCGTGGATCGACAGCCACAACACCGGCTGCACCGCCAGCTATCGCCGTCTGCGTGAGGGCATTCGGGATTATTACCGCAACTACTATCCGCTCAAGGATGAGATCAAGGCCAAGGCGGACTTCAACCCAGGCATGGGCAACGTCAGCCCCCTGTGCCACGAGCCGCGCATCGCCCTGGCGGTGATGCAGACCATGTTGGCCCCCTATTTGTCCACCCGGCAGCTTCAATTGCTTTTGAATCACCGCCCAATCGCGGCCCAAACTGATGGCGATTATGTAAAATCTGTCACCCTGGCGGCGGAGGGCAGCGACGACGAGATCGTGATCCACGCCCCCTATATCATCGACGCCACGGAACTGGGCGATCTGCTCGACCTGGCCAACGTGGAACACGTCATCGGCGCAGAGAGCCAGGCCCAAACCGGCGAACTCCACGCCATCGACGGCGCGCCGGATCCCCTGGATCAGCAGTCCCATTCCTGGTGTTTCGCCCTGGACTATCTGCCCGGCGAAAACCACCGAATCGACAAGCCCCAAGCCTACGATTTCTGGACCGACTACAAGGCCGACTTCTGGCCGGACAAAATGCTCAGTTGGACGACCTCCGACCCCATCACCCTGGAGCCGACTCGTCGTCCCATTTTCAACGGCCCCACGGATGATCAACACGGGGCGGATCTGTGGCATTATCGGCGCATCGCCTATCGACAATACTACCCGACCGGCTTCTATCCCAGCGATATTGTGGTGGTCAACTGGCCGCAATTGGACTATTGGCTGGGGCAATTGGTCGGGGTTTCTGAGGACGAAAAGCAGAAGAGCTTGGCCGGGTCGCGCCAATTGAGCCTCTCCCTGCTCTATTGGATGCAGACCGACGCCCCCCGGCCCGACGGCGGTCAAGGATATCCGGGTCTGCGACTGCGGGGGGATGTGGCCGGCACCAACGGCCTGGCGAAACGGCCATACATTCGCGAAGGACGGCGCATCAAGGCTGAGTTTACGGTCTTGGAGCAACACGTGGGCGTGGAGGCCCGGGGCAGCCTCGTCGGGGCAGAGGCGTTTGCGGACACGGTGGGGATCGGCAGCTATCGCATCGATCTGCATCCCAGCTATCGACGCAACTATCTCGACGTCAACAACTGGCCCTTCCAGATTCCCCTGGGGGCCTTTCTGCCCCAGCGGGTGGAGAACCTGCTCCCGGCCAACAAAAATATCGGCACCACCCACATCACCAACGGCTGCTACCGTCTGCACCCGGTGGAGTGGAACATCGGCGAGGCCGCCGGTGCCCTGGCCGCCTATTGTCTCACCAAAGATCTCGCCCCCCGGCAGGTTCGCAACACACCGGCCCTGCTGGCTGACTTCCAAAGTGTCCTGGTTAACACCCTGGGGTTTGAGTTGGCTTGGCCCGAACCTTTGCGTTCGACTTCGCGAGAGAAGAGCGATCCGTTGGGGGTTTAGTCGATGCGGTTTTTAACCGCATGGGCATCAAGCGAAGGCTAAGACGTCGGGGCTTTTCCCAAAAGCCCGACGTCTGGGTCAACCCGCCCCAAACATGACCCCCCGATCGGTCCCCCTGCCAGGATCGGGAGGGCGAGAAGTCCGGCTTTTTTCAAAAGCCGGACTTCCACGGGTGCGAGTATGACCGAGAAGCCTTAACTTGATGCCTATGGGTTAAAAACCGCACCTACGTTTTGCCCTCTTGCTGATCGGTGCAGAAATAGGTGAACTTGTCATGGCTGAAACTGGCTCAACCCTCATGACCCCGGCCCGCATAGATGCCCTCTTGACCACTTATCGGGACGGGTTGCTAAACGACACATTGCCCTTCTGGACCACCCATAGCGTGGACCGGGAGCATGGCGGCTTCATGTTCTGCCTGAACCAGGACGGCACGCCCTTCGATACGGACAAGGGCATGTGGCACCAGGGGCGGTTCACCTGGCTATTGAGCACCCTCTACACCCAGGTTGAGCCGCGCCCCGAGTGGCTGGCATTGGCCAAGCATGGTGTCGATTTCATCCGACGTCACGGCTTTGACACGGATGGGCGCATGTTCTTTCATGTGACTCAACAGGGCGTACCCATCCGCAAACGCCGCTACATCTTCACCGAGACCTTTGCGGTGGCTGCCCTGGCCGCCTACAGCCGGGCCAGCGGTGATGAATCCGCCCGTCAAGAAGCCGTGGATCTCTTCGACCTGATCGTGCGCCATCTCACCACGCCGGGGCTGATTCCGCCCAAGACCAACCAGGCCGAACGCCCCACCAAGGGGCTGGCCGTCCCCATGATCATGATCGCCACCGCCCAGATCCTGCGGGATGTGGTGGCGGATCCCACCCCGTACAACCAGTGGATCGACCGCTGCATCGCCGAGATCGAGCGGGACTTCATGCGTCTGGAATTCAAGGCTGTACTTGAAACCGTCGGTCCCCAGGGTGAATTCTACGATCATGCCGATGGCCGGCTGATCAACCCTGGCCACGCCATCGAAGCGGCCTGGTTCATCATGAACGAGGCCCGCCATCGCAACAACGATCCCCGGCTGATCAAGTTGGGTACGACCATCCTGGATTGGATGTGGGCCTGGGCGTGGGACGAGGAATACGGCGGCATCATCTACTTTCGCGATGTCAAGGGTCTGCCGGTGCAGGAATATTGGCACGACATGAAATTCTGGTGGCCGCAGAACGAGGCCATCATCGCCACCCTCATGGCCTACCGGCTGACCGGTGACGAGAAATATGCCCGCTGGCACCAACTGGCCCACGACTGGGCCTATGCCCACTTCCCCGATTCCGAACACGGGGAGTGGTTTGGCTATCTGCACCGGGACGGGCGTGTCTCGTCCACGGCCAAGGGCAACCTGTGGAAGGGGCCGTTTCATTTGCCCCGTATGCAACTCCTCTGTTGGCAACTCCTGCAAGAAATCACCTGATCTCTGCTCTTCGCCAAGCGGTTGATTGCACCAGAAGGCACATGCCAACCTTTTCCAGGTTGGCATGGCTGATGGACCCCGCGCCCGTGCGGCTGAATGCGTGGGTGGCCCCCTGTCGTTTCGCATACCGCAGACGCTCGACGAGCAATGCCTTTTGTAGCCCACGTCCTCGATAGCCGGGCAGGGTGGCCGCGCCGTCCACCAAGGCAGAGGTTTGATCCAGATGGAGAATGCCCGCAGCGACCGCCTGCTGATCCTGGATGGCCACGAAACACGCAAAATCTGGGGCCTGATACCCAAACTGCGCAACCATCTGCCACGCCTCTCGTTCCGCCCCTGCGTACCCATAGCCCGCACCAAGCACCCTGGCCACCTGGGCCAGATCCGATGGATCGGTCTTGTGGATCGACGGATCAGGGGGCGCGCTGTCGTCCACCTCCGCAAGGGGCAGATGAAACCAGGGGACCTGCCAAGCCGGTTCAAATCCATACGCGCCCAAGATCCGGGCCGCGGCCGGTTGGTGAGGGCCGGGCAAGACTTCGATCACGGCGTCAATGCCTTCGTCAACAAGACGGTCGAGCAGAGGGTCTTTTGGTCCGGGGGCACGATAGTGAAAAATGCGGTGAAAGGGCAGGGTGTGGGCGGTGCGGGGCCATCGGTGGGCAAAGAAAGCGGTGGCGTTGTCATGCTGGACAACCTCAAAGCCAAAGCGCTGGCCGACAGCCTGCTCGGTGGCGCGGATTCTGGCTTGGAGGGCGGTGATGAGGTGGCATTGGCATAGGTCAATCAAGGGGAGGGTCACGGAGGCTCCGTTATTGGGAGGGGGAGAAGGGGCTGACCTCGTTCAGGATTTGCGCCTCGTCCTCGTCTCGCGCTACTTCGAGATCATAGTACGCCTGCAAATTCATCCACACCTCGGCAGATGTGCCGAAGAAACGGGCAAGCCGCAGGGCCGTGTTGGCGGTGATCGCCCGTTTGCCATGAACAATCTCGTTCACCCGGCGCGGATAGATGTTCATTTCCTTGGCAAGCCGATATTGGGTGATGCCCAAGGGCTTCATGAAGTCCTCAAGCAGAATTTCGCCGGGATGCACGGGGGGCATTTTTTGTTCGTTCATAATTGTTGTCGCTCGTCAGTTACCATTGATGCCCACAAGCGCTGTCCGATTTTCCCGCGTAACCCGAATCAGGAAGCGCAAAGCCTCATTCACCGATTCGGCGTCTGGAAAAACCTCGGAGACATCCGGTGCCAACTGAATGAACTGACCCCCGAATTCTGTTCGCTGAGGGCCAACTTTCCTGACTCGCAGACTTTTTAAATCATATTCTGGACGGAGGTCGTCTTCCATCTCACTTTTAACTTTCTTCATAAGTCTCTTTTTCCCCTTTGGTTGCTTCCCTTGCACTAATCAAACGCGTCTTGCGCCTGCGTTCTGTATAGGACACGACCAATAAGCGACGCTGTTGCGATTCCCCAATCATGATATATCGATCTTCGTCATCCGAATGGTCAGGATCGTAGAAATCGACATAGAATGGGTCATTGAACACCGTCGTTGCTTCATTAAAAGAGATGCCATGCTTCGACAGATTCGCTTTGGCTTTGTCCTCATTCCACTCAAATTCTATAAGCATAGTATAACCCAATTCGCAAGTAGGGGATAGGGGATGTCATACAAAATTGTAATTGATTCACTCGGTCTTACGTTTGTGAGCATTCAATGCCACCACAATCGGCCAAGGTTACGCTCAACAACCTTGTACGCGCGATTAACTGACATTGATCCCCGTTGCAGACTACGGCAATTGCTTAGGCGCAAAAATGGAATCATCTGATATCAGAAGAAAGAAATGTCCGATACTACCTCTATGTTTTCATCCGATACATTTTGGCAAAAATTACGCAACGTATCGATATTTCGATTGTCTAATAACACATCCACGTCGGGTTTCAAACAAAGATAAATTATCCGTCGGTTTATCGGAGTACCATCATTACTGTATGACAATAGTTGTTCTGAAGCATTGCGTACTGTCTTCTCAATTTTCCTAAAAAGGGGATCGGGTACAAAACCTAGAACATTTCCAGCTGCTCTTTCTCGGATACGCACGAGTCCCTTGTTCGAGTTATTGATGGTTTTCACTTCCATCAGAGCCGTGTTGTTGAGATCTTTGGCTATCAGGTCAGGCGTTCGAAAAGAGTTATGCTCTTCTATAAACTCTATCCTTTTGTAGCCCAAAGAACTCAGAAACACGTATCCCTTAACTTCATTGAAATGATTAAATAGTTGCTCGTAATGTCTCAATGGATCTTTCTTTGATATATACGGCAAAATCTTCTGACGAAACTGAATCCACGCCGCTTCGCTTAGAACCGATAACTCATCTTCAAGTTGTAAGTATGACTCTTGAGCCAGCGAAGTTGATAATACTCTCCGCTGCAATATGACAGAAAAGTAGTTGAACTCACTTTCGGTCTCGCTATCCTTGAACAGGGAGTACAATTTGGGGAACTGGGACCAATCATTCATGAATACTCCGTTGGTGTTCTTGTTAGGATTCATGCCGATCATTTTTGGATAAGAAACATGCCCACCAAACGTGATCAGGCTACTTGGCTTGTACAATTGTACTCCCCTCATCTACGCCTGTCAACGAATTCCTGAATACCGGGTGCAATTCAATTTGGGGGCAGGATTGGCAGATCATGGGTCATGTGCAGAAATCGGCGTCCGCCCTGGGCTGAAAGCCCCAGGGCTATAACAGCAACGCCCCGTCAAACGGGGCTATTGTGAGAGGGAAAGCCTGGTTTACCAGACGTAGCTGTCGTAGCCCCATCCCTTTCAGGGTGGGGCGGGTGCCGAATCCAACTTGCCCCCAAATTGAATTGCACCC
>JAGNDO010000039.1 GCA_018003515.1 Caldilineaceae bacterium | reverse complement strand
GTGCCTTCGCCCAGGGCGTCGGCCACGGAATAGATGCGGGTGATGTCCAGGGATTCGGTCAGGGTGAGTCGGGGCAAAATGGAGGGCAGGGCGCGGGCCAACAGGGTCTTGCCCGCGCCGGGCGGCCCTTTCATCATCAAGTTGTGACCGCCGGAACAGGCCACCTCCAGGGATCGCTTGACATGCTCCTGGCCTTTGACGTCTTGAAAATCCACCAAATAGACGATCTCCACGTCATCATCAAAGCGCAGTTCGTTGATCACCGGCTTCAGGGGTTCTTGACCGGTCAGATGGCGCACCAATTCGGCCAGATTGTTGACACCATAGACGTCCACCCCTTGGATCAAGGCGGCTTCCAACGCATCCGCGGCGGGGACAAAGAGCCGCTTGAAGCCCTCTTCCTGGGCCATGCTGGCCATAGGCAGCACGCCGTTGATGTGGCGCACGCTGCCGTCCAGCCCCAACTCCCCCACCACGAGCAGATCGCCCATATCCGCCAAAACCTGATGCGTGGCGGCCAGGATGCCCAGGGCGATGGGCAGATCGTAGGCCGGCCCCTCCTTGCGCAGATCCGCCGGGGCCAGGTTGACCGTGAGCCGATGGGCCGGATAGTAGAAGCCGCTGTTGGTGATGGCCGAGCGCACCCGCTCGCCGCTTTCCCGCACCGCGGCGTCGGGTAGCCCCACCAAGGTCACCTTCTCCAGCCCGGCGGTGATGTCTACTTCTACGTGAATGGGGAAGGCATCCAGCCCGACGACGGCGCAACTGAGGACTTTGGCAAGCATGGGGACTCCTGGGGTATCGAGTATCGTGTGTTGAGTATTGGGTTTAGGCGTGGGTCTATCAATACTTTACTCGATTTTGGGAGGCTGTCTATCCGCAATAGCGCGTAGATGGGACGGGGAGGGGAGGGGTGAAGGGGTGTTTTCGGTCGAGGTGGTGTTGGTGGAGGAGTAAACATATCGAGTAATGCGTATCGAGTATCGCGTGACTCGTACCGTGTCCTTACCACGCGATACTCGATACGCATTACTCGATACGCATCAAATTGACCGCATCCCGCAGCATGGCGGCGGCGGTGGGGAGGGGTTCGCGCTCCCAAATTTTGTGGTACATGCGGCCATAGAGATCGCTGTGGATCTCCACGCCCATCTCCCAGCCGTCGCAGCGGCCCAGGAAGTCGTCCCGGTCCAGGACGGTGGGGGTGACGGTGAGGGTGTAATCGCCGTCTGCGTTGCGGAGGGCCGAGGCCACCAGTTTGAGGGTGCGGCCCTGGGCCTGGTGCATCTGCAACTCGTCCGGCGTCAGGTCGGTGATGCCCTGGACGGTCACATCGGCCAGCCCCACGGCTACGCCCAGGAAGCTGTTGGCGATGATCACCAGCTTGTTGGCCGTGTCCCAGCCCTCCACATCCAAAGAGGGGTCGGCCTCGGCGATGCCCCGCTGTTGGGCCTCGGCCAGGGCGTCGGCGTAGGAGCGGCCGGCGGTCATCTCGGCCAGGATGAAGTTGCTGGTGCTGTTGAAGATGCCGCGCAGGCTGAGGATGTCCGCCGCGATCAGATCCCGGCGGCCAATGTTGATCACGGGCAGGGCCCCGCAGACCGTGGCGCTGAAGGCCAGCCCGGCCCCATTTTGGGCGGCCAAGTCGTGAAGTTCGTGAAAGGCCAGGACCAGGGGAGCTTTGTTGGCCAGCACGGCGCTGATGCCCTGGGCCAGGGCCGCCCGCACCACGCCCAGCCCCGGCTCCCCCGTGCGCAGATCCACCGGCGAGGCGTCCAACACCAGTTGGCAGCCCGTGGCGGTCAGGTGGTGGATGGCTTGGGCCGGGGAAAGACCGGGCTGATAGCCGAGCAGATCCGCCGCCCGACCGCCGGCTAGTTTGTGTTGCCGAGTGGTGGCGGGATCGAAACCGGCTGGATTCAAGGCCACGCCACTACTGTCCGCCACGCAGACCATGCGAAAAAGCAGACCGTGCTGGGTTGCCAGCCGGTCTGCTTTTGTGTCCAGAATGTGCAGAAAGTTGCGCCCCACATGGCCCAGGCCGATGAGGGCGGTGTCGATGATTTGCATGGGGCTAGTCCAGTTCTGCCCGCAGGGCGATCATGGCCTCGTTGACCAAGGCGTATTCTGCGTCCACTTTGGCAATTAGATCCAGGGCAAGTTTGCCATCTCTGGCCTGTTCTTCGATCTGGTCGCACAGTTGAGAGAAGGCTATGGCCCCCAGACTGGCGCTACTGGATTTTATGCTGTGGGCGGCCATGCGCACATCGACGGCGCTATGGGTCTGTTGCCCATCGTGGAGCTGCTGAATGAGTTTGGAGGTCTCGTCGAGATAGGTGCCAAGCAGATCGTGGATCATCGAATCGGCATCAGACCCCAACATGGAACGCAGGGTTTCGTAGGCATCGTCATCCAGCACATGGCTGTAGGTGGATGCATGGGGCAGACCGATTTTGGGCTGGGCATTGGATATGGGCTGGGATTTTTCGGCAAGCGTTGCCGGGTGGCCTTCGTTGGGGACTTGGGTTGCCGATGGCGATTGGGGCGTATATCGCTTGATGGCCTCGACCAACTCCTCGACACGTACGGGCTTGCCCACGTAGTCGTTCATGCCCGCGGCCAGACAGCGTTCCCGATCCCCTTGCAGGGCGTGGGCCGTCATGGCGATGATGTAGGGTTGATGCGCATTGGTCCAAGCCCGTTGGCGGATGAGACCAGTGACCTCCAGACCATCCATCTCCGGCATCTGCACATCCATCAAGATCAGGTCATACGGTCGGGCCGCCAAGGCATCCAGCACCTCAAGCCCATCGGCGGCCACATCCGCTCGATAGCCAAGCCGCTCTAAAATACGCAGAGAAACCTTCTGGTTGACCACGTTGTCCTCGGCCAAGAGAATACTGACCGGCAGGCTCTTGGCCAGTGTCTGGTCATATCGACTGATTGCCGGGTGACTTTCCGCTGGCAAGAAGATGCGGGGTTCGGTCTGATCATGCAGCACCTGGACCAAAAGGGCGTGGAGTTGGGCAGGTTTCACCGGCTTGTTGAGATAGGCGGCCAATTCGATGTTCTCCAAGCGCAACCGTTCGTTCTCCGTACGGCCGACCGAGGTGAGCATGATCATGGGGAAGGGTTGATTGCTTTGGATCTTGCGGATCTCTTCGGCCAGGGTCAGCCCATCCATGTCGGGCATCTGCATGTCCAGGATGGCCAAGTCGTAGATGTGCCCTTGGCGCAGACTTTCCAGCGCGCCCTGGGGCAGGGTGGCCGTGGGCACCATCCCCCACGATTCGATCTGCCGGGAGAGGATACGCCGATTGGTGGCGTTGTCATCCACAATCAAGACCCGCTTGAAGTTTAGCAGCGGCTGGTCCATGTCCAGGTGTGACGGCTCGCGCACGGGCGTCTCTGCGGCCTGGAGGGTGAAGTGGAAGGTGGAGCCGACGCCGGGTTTGCTCTCTACCCAGATCTCCCCGCCCATCAAGGCCACCAACCGGGCGCTGATGGCCAGCCCCAATCCTGTGCCGCCGTAGCGCCGGGTGGTGGAGGCATCCACCTGGCTGAAGGCTTTGAAAAGCCGGTTCAGTCGATCCGGCGGAATGCCGATGCCCGTGTCCCGCACAGAAAAGTGGATCAATTGGCGGGGGGGGATCTGCGCCCACGCTTCGCCTGGGTTTGGGTCGAACAGTGAGGCCGAAGTTGCCGCCAACTCGGGGGAGGCCATCTGCACCGAGAGTACGATCTCGCCGCTCTGGGTGAATTTGATGGCGTTGCTCAACAGGTTGACCAACACCTGGCGCAGCCGGGTCACATCCCCGATGATGCCCCGGGAGACATCGGGGCTGAGGATGTAGGCCAACTCCAGCCCCCTTTGGCTGGCCGTGGTCGCCATCAGATCCAGGGCCTCTTCCAGACATTGGCGCAGGGTGAAGGGCTGATATTCAAGTTCCAGCCGGTCGGCCTCGATCTTGGAAAAGTCCAAAATGTCGTTGATGATGGTGAGCAGGGAATCGCTGCTGTTGCGGATGATCTCCACAAATTCTCGTTCTTCTTCTTGCAAGGTTCCGTCCAGCAGCAGACCGGTCATGCCGATGATGGCATTCATGGGGGTGCGGATTTCGTGGCTCATGTTGGCCAGAAATTCGGATTTGAGCCGGGAAGCGGCCTTGGCCTCCGTGTAGAGGGTGGCTACTTTGATGGCGGCGGCGGCCAAGTTGGCAATCCCCATGGCCAAATGCACATCCCGATCGGTGAAATCTGCTTCATCCGGGGCGCGGATGGCGGTGAGTACCCCCAGAGCCGTGTCTTGATAGAGAATGGGGACCACAATGATCGATCCAGCTTCGTCGTTGTGGCGGCGGTTGCGCACCTTTGGGCTTTCCCGTGGATCTGCGCTGTTTTTGGGCGAGACGGCCGGTTGGCGCTCGCGCAGAACCCAACCGCCCAACCCTTCCCACAACTCTTCAAAATCGATGGTTTTTATCTCGTCCGGCGCTCTGCCGCCCACCATAAAATGACGGACAGCGCGCTCGTCCATGTCCACGGTGATCACCGAGACCCGGTCCGCGGGCAGGGCGTGGACCGTGCTGGCCACCAGGCTTTGCAGCACACTGGGCAGATCTTCCGACGCGATCAGAATGCGGCTGGTTTCGTAGAGCGCCGCGGTCTCGGCCAGGGTGGCCTGGCTCTGTTCAAAGAGGGTGCGGAAGCGCTCTTCGCTCTCGCGCAGACTCTCTTCGGCCAGTTTGTTCTCGGTGATGTCCGACAGGATCACCAACCAGCCTTGGGATCTATCTTTTTTGCTGTCCCCCAGGGAGGAGATGCGCAGGTTATAGATCGATTGCAGGCGTACGCCGGTGGCCTGGGCGAGGGAAATCTCTGTGTTGATCGGTTTGCCCAAGGTGCAAAAGGCCACGAATTCGGCATAGTCCGGGAAGACCTGGGCCAGATACCGTCCCACGGCATACTGAGCCCGGCGGTCCAGAATCGTTTCCGCTGCCGGATTCATGTCCAGGACATGATAGCGTTTGTCCAAGACCAGGACGCCATAGTCCATGCTGGCAAAGAGGGTGTCGTGGGCGACGGGCACAACCTCCATCAGCCGATAGCGGAAGAGACCCGCGGCCAGGGCAATCCCGGAAAGGGCGAAAGAGACAGGGGTCATGTCCAGACCGGGCAGGGTGCTGTTCCCGGTGATATAGAAGATGTTGCTGATCCACGGGAAGAGGGCACCGGCGACCAGCACCATGACCTGGCCCTTGTACATCACCTGGGATCGGATCACTGCCCGTAAAAAGATCAGGCTTCCGATCAACAGCAAAACATACGAATAGGCAACAACGACCCAAAACCAGGGACCATACTCTGGCGCAAAGGTGCTGTAGCTCTCGCCGAGAAACTGGATGGTCCCCAGTTCGATTGATCGCCAGAGCAGATGGTGAGCCTCATTGGTAAAGGCGATCAGCACGGTCAGAATTGGGATCAGCGCAAGGAGAGCCAGCCGCCACCCCTTTACCCAGCGGGTGCGGTCCGTATAATATAGAGCAATGGCCAGCCAGTTGAGAGAGACAAAGGAGATGCCCACATATTGGGTTTTAGCCCAGAAGGTCTTTTCGCTCAGGGTTGGGGCACCCAGTTCTAAAATGTAGCCGAAAGTCCATGAGGCCACCAGTAGCATCAATAACATGGACGGCATGGCAAAGGCAACCTGCCTGCGTTGCCACATATACACGGCCAGGCTCAGACAGATCAGGACTGTTCCGGCCAACCAAGGTGTGTACGGCATATATTGCCAAGTCATGAGCGTCTAAGATTTCTCGATACCAGGATCGCTAAAGTGTGCATGGACCGCAGACAATCGTTCATCCCCCTTGGCTCTTGTTCGGCGTGCGTTCCGCCGAATAAGGCGTGCGTTCCGCCGAATAAGGCGTGAGTTCCGCCGAATAAGGCGTGAGTTCCGCCGAATAAGGCGTGAGGTGACCGCCTGCGACCTCGGACAATCCGTTGGGGCGTTGGGTTTCGATGGATGTCATCATCACGTCGCCCTGGTGCAGGAAAGGGTGGCTGTGGATGAATGCTGGGGCATGGACGCCGTTGCTGGGGCTGGTCACGGCCAAAGGCACAACCTGTTCAAGGGCGGTCTGTAGTCGGGGAGATTGCACGGGCTTGCTCAAATAATCATTCATCCCGGCGGCCAAGCAGCGTTCTTGGTCACCCTGCATGGCGTGGGCCGTCAATGCAATGATACGGGGTTGGCGCGCTTTCGGCAAACGCGAGCGGATCTGACGTGTAACTTCCAGCCCGTCCATGCCCGGCATCTGCACATCCATGAAGATGACATCGTAAAGGGTTGACTCGACCTGGGTGAGGGCGCTGGGACCGTCCGCCGCAAAGTGAGCCGCATAGCCCATGCGCTTGAGCAGCAGACCGAAGACCTGGCTGTTTACCACATTGTCTTCCACCACCAATATGCGCAGCGGATGGCGGCGGGCCAGATTGGGGTCCGCCGGAGAGCCGGCACGAGACGGCTGTTTTGTCTCCGGATCCAGTGGGGCGGTCAGGGGGGCGGCCGCGCCTGTCAGCATCCTTTTGTCCCGCAGGTTGTGGAACAGTTCCAGCAGATGGCTCTGGATCTGGGCCGGTCTGGCCGGTTTGGTCATGGTTGCGGTGAAGAGCGAGCCGGTTTGGGCATGGGCCGTATTGCCCACGGAGGTGAGCAAAAAGAGCGGCAGCAGATGGCCTTTGGCGTGGCGGCGGATGGCTTGGGCCAGGGCCAGACCATCCATCACCGGCATCTGCATGTCCAGAATGGCGACATCAAAGGAATCCCCGTTCTTCAAGGCAAGTAGGGCCTCTTGGCCTGAGGCTGCCGCCGTCACCCGCATGCCCCATCCTTCGGCCTGGAGCTGCATGATGCGGCGGTTGGTGGCGTTGTCATCCACCACCAACAGATGCCGATCCATCAGTTGGGGTTGCGCCCCCAGCAGGCTGATGCTCTTGTGGGTGGGTGCCGCCTCGGCCAGGATGGTGAAGGAGAAGGTGGAGCCGACCCCCGCCTGGCTCTCCACCCCGATCTCGCCGCCCATCAACTCGGCCAGCCGCTTGCTGATGGCCAGCCCCAACCCCGTGCCGCCATAGCGCCGGGTGGTGGAGGCGTCCAACTGGCTAAAGGCATCAAAGAGGCGGACGCGATGTCCCTCGGCAATGCCTATCCCCGTGTCTCGCACGGCAAAGTGGATCTGATACCGATTCTGCGCCAAATGGGTGCTGGTCACTTCCACCACCACTTCGCCGCTGTCGGTAAATTTGACGGCGTTACTGAGCAGGTTCATCAAGATCTGGCGTAGACGGGTGCTGTCTCCGTGGATGGCGGAGGGGGTGATTTGGTCAAAAGAGTAGGCCAGTTCCAGCCCCTTGAGCGTGGCCCGATGCGCCACCAGATCCAAGGTATCTTCCACACTGGCCCGCAGATCCATTGGGTGCAGATCCAGCTCCATCTTGTTGGCTTCGATCTTGGAAAAGTCCAAAATGTCGTTGATCAGGGCCAGCAGGGTTTCGCCGCTGTTGTGGACAATCTCCACAAATTCCTGTTGTTCCGTGGTCAGGGGGGTGTCTAGCAACAGATCGGTCATGCCGATGATGGCGTTCATGGGGGTGCGGATCTCGTGGCTCATGTTGGCCAAGAATTCTGACTTAAGCCGGGAAGATTCCAGGGCTGATTGGTAGAGGACGCTGTTTTCGATGGCAATGGCCGCCTGGTTGGCCACAGCCGTCACTAACTTAACATCCCGTTGGGTAAAGTCTGGGCTGCCCTGTGCGCGCAATGTGGTCAGGGTACCCAGAACGCGGTTTTGAAAGATTAGGGGGGCCACCAACACAGAGCCGATGCCTGCGGCTTGGCGGCGGGCCTTGACTTGGGCGTTTTGCCGCTCGTCGTCCATCCCCTGGGGAGAAAGGGCGATCTGCTTCTCGCGCATCACCCAGCCGGTCAACCCTTCCATCTGTTCGGCGTAGGTGAGGATCTGCAAGCGGTCGATTCCAGAGCCACCGATGATGTACTCGTTGATCTTGGCCTCGGCTTCATCAAAAGTGAGCAGCAAGACCTTTTCGGCAGGCAGGGCAATGGCCAGGCTGTCGGCCACATTTTGCAGGACATGGGATAGATTGTCCGATGAAATCAGCGATTGGCTGATGGCATAAAGCGCCTCGGTCTCGGCCAAGGTCTCCTTGGTTTGGTCCAGCAACTCTCGATAGCGGCGCTGGCTGGTGCGCATGGCCTCTTCGGTCTGCTTGCGGTCGGTGACATCCTGCTTGACGGCGATGAAGTTGCAGATGGTCCCGTTGATGTCCAGCACCGGGGTGATGGACATCTCTTCAACATAGAGCGTGCCATCTTTGCGTTTGTTGGTCAGTTCGCCATGCCACACCCGGCCCTGGGTGATGGTCTGCCACATATGGGTATAGAAAGCGAGGGGCTGTAGTCCTGATTTGAGTACATTGGGACTCTTGCCCACCACATCGACGCTGCTATAGCCCGTCAACCGCACAAAGGCCGGGTTGACCCACTGAACGATCCCTTGTCCATCGGTGATGACGATGCCCTGGGCCGTGGCCCGCACGGCCGTGGAGAGTTGATGAAGCTGTTTTTGAACAGCTGTATGCTGGTTGGCCAGGGCCAAGAGATCCGCCATCCGCACCATCAGCTCTTGATCCTGGGGACCGTAGGGGCGGTGACTGTCGGCGGCTACCAGCAGGATGGTGACACCCTGTTGGTTGACCAAGGGCATGGCCAAAAGACGTGACATGGCATGAAAAGGCTGCTGAGGCCGCTGCTGGGAGACCGTGTGGAGTGCTTGGTTGATGCATTTGACGAGGGGATCTTCGGCTTCGAGCAAGAGGGGGCTGGTATAGGTGTGCAGATGTTGCCAGAGGATATCCCAACGTTCGTTCTGGGCCAGGGTCAGGCCGGCATCACGGGAGGAACGTCCCAATACGGTTCCATTCTCTGGGTCAAGCGAAAGGATCACCGCTTGCGGACTGGCGGTCAACGTTGAGAGGGTGTTCAAGAAGGGCTGGGCGATACCGTCCAAGGCATTACTGGTCAGCGTCAGGCCGGAGAGCTTGGCGATGGCGGCGTTGACATCGGCTTCCCACGACAGACGCTTCTCGGCTTCTTGATAGCGTTGCACGGCCTGGGTGTTGCGACGCAGCATGTCGATCAAACCGCCCACCACGGCCCCAGTGCCCACTAGAATCAGCAGGTTGACCCCGGTTCCAGAGTGTAGAAGATCCTGCCAGTGGGTCAGCGCCCACAGATCCAACACGATAGCCAAGAACGCATTGATCAAAATGATCCCCAGCGAGGCCAGCACACCTCCCCAAAGACCATAGCCCACGGCAAAAAGAACCACGGCCAGCAAGGAGAAGCCCACCCCATCCCAACCGCCGTGGACAATAGCCGTATAGGCCATCACGCCATATAGACAGAGCAACAGACTTCCCGTGGCCCCGTATACCTTCCGCCATTTCTCCATAAGCCATATTTGCATTGCATCATCAATCCTTGGGCTATACGGCTCCCATCCATTCAAGGCAATGCCTTGGAGGTTGACCGAGGTGGAGATGGGAGCAACAAAATAGTCAGCGGTGATTCGGTCCCCAGGATGGGAACGGATACCGAGGGGTGATGGCATCCGTTCTTGATGACGCACGTTTTGTAAAAATGATACTGGTACATTTGGGCTAGGCGGCGTGGTCGATGACCATGCGGGCAAAGCGGGCGAAGAGCAGGTCGGCATCGTGGGGGCCGGGGCTGGCTTCCGGGTGATATTGCACACAGAAGACCGGGCGATCCGTAAAGCGCATCCCCTCCACCGTGCCGTCGTTGAGGTTGCGGTGAGTCACTTCCACATTGGCGGGCAAGGTCTCGGCCTTCACCGCGTAGTTGTGGTTCTGGGCGGTGATCTGCACGTTGGTCACATCCACATCGCTCACCGGCTGGTTGCTGCCATGATGACCAAACTTTAGCTTGTATGTCTCCGCCCCCGCGGCCAGGCCGATGATCTGGTGGCCCAAGCAGATGCCGAAGGTGGGGATGCGGGCCTCCAGCAGCTCGCTCACCGCCTGGGCGGCGTAGGGCACCCCCGCCGGATCGCCGGGGCCGTTGCTCAAAAAGAGACCATCGGGCCGCATGGCCAGCACATCCGCCGCCGACGTGTTGGCCGGCACCACCGTCACCCGCAGGCCGTGGCTGGTCAACCGGCGCAGGATGTTGTGTTTGATGCCGAAATCGTAGGCGACGACCAGGGGGGTGGGGCGTGGGGATTGGGGATTGGGGAGTGGGGCGGCTTTGCCGGCGGGGACGGGGGTCCACTCCGTGCGGGTGCCGTCGATCCAGTTGTAGGGTTCGGTGCAGGTGACTTCCACCACCAGATCCCGGCCATCCAGCCCTGCCCAGCTGCGGGCCAGGGCCAGGAGTTCGTCCGGGGTCTTGCTGCCGTCCGTGCACAGGGCGGCATGCATCACCCCCTTCTCCCGCAACAGCCGGGTGAGGTAGCGGGTGTCGATCTCGCTGATGCCGGGGATGTTGTGCCGGGCCAAATAGTCACCCAAGCTCTCCGCCGCCCGCCAGTTGGAGACCACGGGGCTGACCTCCCGCACGACCAAGGCGGTGATCTGGGGCTGGTCGCTCTCCACATCTTCCGTGTTGATGCCCGTGTTGCCCACATGGGGCAAGGTCATGCACACCATCTGCCCCCGGTACGACGGGTCGGTGATCACCTCTTGATAGCCGGTCAAACTCGTATTAAATACCACTTCACCGACCACGGTCGTGGCCGCGCCAAAAGCCATCCCGTGCAGAATGGTGCCGTCGGCCAGGGCGAGAATTGCGGACATGGGTTGGTTCCTTTGTGGATTGGGGAGGAGATTGGGTGATTGGGAGATTAGGAGATTGATTTGCCACCAGACAAAATCTCCTAATCTCCCAATCTCCCAATCTCCTCCTTCTTATAATACGCCAACTTCAACGGCTGCCAAGCGGGATACTTGAGCAGACTGTTCCAGGCCGCGGGCCGGGCCGTGTCGGCGTCGATGGACTGGCCGGGGCGGATGGCAATGTCCATGAGCACGGCCACCTCGTCGCAGCGGTGGAACTTGGGGCAGTAGATGCATTCCTGCCATAGCTTGGGGCTGATGCTCCAGCGGTCCACGATGCGGAAGCCCAGACGCACGAAGAAGTTCTCCCGCAAAGTCAACGCGCAGACCTGGCGGAAGTCCCGCTCCTTGGCTATCTGCAACAGGGCGTTGACCATCACCCCGCCCAGCCCCTGCCCCTGCTGGCTCTCGTGGACGGCCAAGGATCGCACCTCGGCCAGTTGGTCGCTGAGGGCGACGACCGCGCCGCAGGCTAGGATGGCGGGGGGATTGGGGATTAGGGATTGGGGATTGGGGGCGTCGCTCGCCTCATCCGTGATCACCAGCCAGTCCCCCAAGGTGCGCAGGACGGCGGCTTCCGTGCGGGGCAGCATGATGTTGGCCGCGGCAAAGCGGTTGATCATGGCGACCAAGTGGGGGACATCTTCGGCTGTGGCCGGGCGTATGGTGGGCATGGATCGATCCTTCAAAACGATCCACGAATCTTCACAAATCTTCACGAATCAAAAAGAAAAGATTCGTGTGGATTCGTGAAGATTCGTGGATCAATCAATGCGCAGTTTGCAAAATTTCCCCGACAATGGTCACGGCTTGCTCGATCTCGGATCGGGTGATGATGAGCGGCGGGACGAAGCGCAGGACGTTGGAGCCGGCGTTGACCAGGATCAGCCCCCGCTTGTATGCCTCGGCGATGAGGGGGGCGGCCTCCATGTCCAACTCAACGCCGACCAGAAGCCCTTTGCCCCGCACGGCGAGGATGTGGGGGCTGTTCAGCTCCTCCAACAACTCCATCAAATAGTCGCCCTTGGCCCGCACATTGGCCAGGAGGACGGGGTCCGCCACCCTGCCCACCACATGATGGGCCACATGGGCGGTGAAGGGATTGCCCGCAAAGGTGCTGGCGTGGTCGCCTTTGTGGATGGCGTCCGCCACCTTTTGGCGCATGAGGATAGCCCCCATGGGCAGCCCCGCGGCCAAGGGCTTGGCCAAGGTCAGCATGTCCGGGGCAAAGCTGTCGGCGTCGGCGCTGATGCTTTGATGGCCCCAGAGATGGCCGGTCCGCCCCAAGCCACACTGCACTTCGTCGTAGATTAAAAGAGCGTCGAACTCGTCGGCGATCTGGCGTAATCCTCTCAAAAAACCCGCATCCGCCGGGAAAATGCCCCCTTCGCCCTGGATGGGCTCGACGATGATGGCGCAGACTTTGTCGTTCATCTGCTGGCGGACGCTGGCCAAATTGTTAAACTCAGCAAAGCGCACGCCGGGCATGAGGGGCAGGAAGGCTTCCTGATATTTGGGCCGAGGGGTGGCGGCCAGACTGCCAAAGAGCCGCCCGTGGAAGGCGTTGGTGAAGGCCAAGATCTCGAACTTGTCCGCATGGCCGTGCTCCCTGGCATAGCGGCGGGCGAACTTGAACGCCCCCTCGTTTGCATCCGCGCCCGTGAGGCTGAAATGCACCTTGTCGGCAAAGCTATTCTCGCACAAAATTTGGGCCAGCCGGGCATGGGGGGCCGTATGATAAAGGTTGCTCACATGAAGCAACCCCGTGGACGCGGCCTCGGCAATCGACTGGGTCACCCCGGCGTCGCCGTAGCCGAACACATTCACCGCAATCCCGGCCACACAGTCCAAATAGGCCCGGCCCTCCGTGTCATAGACCGTGCTGCCCTCGCCCCGTTCCAACACAAACGGCGCCCGGCCATACACGCCCAACACAAATTCCTGTTCCAGATCGATGATTTCTTGGCTGTTCATGAGGTTTCCTTTATCGAGTATCGTGTATCGAGTATTTCGTGGTCGAGGCGATCCATTGCTCGATACACGATACTCGATGTTCAATGTTTAGCAATCCACAATCCCCGTCCCGCCACCTTCCTGCACACCGGCCAGGTTGGTGATGACGGCTTGGACCACGCCCCGGTGCAGGGCGTCCACGGCGCTGCGCACTTTGGGGATCATGCCGTCGGTGATGATGCCCTCCCGGATCCACGCTTCGGCCTGTCCGGCGGTGATAGCCCTGGCTACCCGGCCCGCCACCAATACCCCCGGCACGTTGCTGACGAAGACGAGCTTGATGGCCTCCAGCTTGGCGGCGATGGCCGCGGCCGCGTGGTCGGCGTTGACGTTGTAGCTCAGCCCGTCCTCCGCGCCAAAGCTGATGGGGCTGACCACGGGCACGATCCCGGCGGCCAGCAGGGTCATCAGCAGATGGGTGTCCACGTCCGTCACCTCGCCCACCCGGCCCAGGTCGCCCAGGGGGTGCCACATCTTCTCCACGTAGATCGTGCCGTCATCCACACCGGAGAGGCCGGCGGCCCGGATATGGGCGTCCACCAGCTTGCGCACAATGCGTTTGTTCATCAGCCCGCTGAGGACCATCTCGGCCACGTCCAGGCTGGCCGCGTCGGTCACGCGCAGGCCGTCCAAAAAGGTCGGCTCCAGCCCCAATTTGCGCTGCAAGTCGGCGATGGCCTTGCCGCCCCCATGCACGATCACGGGCCAATATCCGTCCGCCCGCAGCACCTCCACGCTCCTCACCAGGCCGGTGAGAAAGGCGTCGTCGTCCAATTCATTGCCCCCTACTTTGAGTACGATGATGTGGGGATGTTCGGGTTCGGGCATGGGTGTGTCATCGATCTCTGTCATAGGTGTGTCCTTTGGTATTTATCGAGTATCGTGTATCGAGTATTGAACTGGGTCACCCCGATCCAATACTCGATACACGACACTCGATAAGCTATTCTCGCGTTCGCTGTCGCAAAATCTCAAATCCCAGCACACTGGCCGCGGAGGTGGTGCCCAGGGATTGGCGGAACTCTCGCCCGTAGGGAATTTCTAGCAGGAGGTCGGCCTGGTCCATGAAGGAGCGGGTGATGCCCCGTTTTTCGCCCCCCACCAGCAAAAAGAGGGGGCCGTTCAGGTCGGCGGTGAAGAGGGGGACGGCTCGGTCGTCCTTGGCGGCGCAGGCCACGGTCAGCCCGCGCTGGCGGAAGAAGGCGGCGGCATCCTCCGCGGTCTCGGCCACGGCGGTGGGCACCCATTCGGACGCCCCCGCGGAGGCTCGGGCCACGGTCCCCGCCGCGGACATCCAGTTGCGGGGGCGCACCACCAGCCCATCCACCCCGGCGGCGTAGAGCGCCCGCAGGGAATAGCCAAAGTTGAAGGGATCCTCGATGCCGTCGAGCATGACGATGAAAGGGTTGGGGCGATCCGTCACCAGATCCGCCAGCTCTACCATGCGCCGAGGACCGGCCACGGCCACCACGCCCCCGTGGCTGCTGCCCTGGGTCATCTCGTCCAGCGCGTCGGCGTCGGTCATTTCCACGGGGATGCCTGCGGACGTGGCCGTGCGGGTCAGCCAGGCCAAGGCCCGGTCCGGTCGCCGTCCGCCCACCTTGTCCCGGCGTACGAGGATGCGATGGAGCGGTCGGCTTTTTGCCTTCAACGCCGCCTCGACAGAAATGAAGCCCTCTAAAATCGTCTCTTCTGGCTGATCCATGATTTTGAGCCTTTCAAAATAGAACACGGATTGCACGGATTTGACGGATTAAAACGGATTTTTCAAAAAGATCAGTGAAAATTTGTCGTGGTCAACAGGATAGTGAAGGATTCGGAACTCGTCACGCTGGTAGCGTGACCTACGATTCCTGCGGCTTTTTCGTAGGTCCGGCTATCAGCCGGACAAGTTCCATTTCACCATCAAGTTGATCTCGACACGATCAGTAAAAATCCGTTTAATCCGTACAATCCGTGGCCTATTTGTTTTTACAGTACCGTCGCAAATTGCATGGCGTGGAGGCGGCGATAGAGACCATCTGGGATCTCTAGCAAGTGGGCGTGGGAGCCTTGTTCCACCACCCGGCCCTGCTCCATGACCAGGATCCAGTCGGCATTGACGATGGTGCTGAGGCGGTGGGCGATGACAAAGCTGGTGCGCCCCTGCATCAAGCGCTCCAGGGCCTCTTGGACCAGGGCTTCACTCTCGCTGTCCAGGGAAGAGGTGGCCTCGTCCAAGATCAGGATGCGGGGATCCTTGAGCAAGGCCCGGGCGATGGCCACTCGCTGACGTTGGCCGCCGCTGAGTTTGACCCCCCGCTCCCCCACCTTTGTCTCGTAGCCTTCGGGCAGGTCGGCCAAAATGAAGTCGTGGGCGTTGGCCGCGATGGCCGCGGCCTCGATCTCGGCCTGGGTGGCGTCTAGCTTGCCATAGCGGATGTTGGATTCCACCGTGTCGGAGAAGAGCAGGGTCTCTTGGGGCACCACGCCGATCTGGGTGCGCAGGCTGTGGCCGGTGACGGCCCGGATGTCCTGGCCATCGATGGTGATGCGTCCCTCGTCCACATCGTAAAAACGGGGGATCAGGTTGACCAAAGTCGTCTTGCCCGCGCCGCTGGGGCCGACCAGGGCGATCACCTGGCCGGGCTGCACATCAAACGAAATATCTTTGATGATGGAAGAGCCTTCCACCAAATAGCTGAAGCTGACATTCTCGAAGCGCACGTTGCCCTGGGCCGGGGGCAGGGGGAGGGCGTCGGGCCGATCTTGGATGTCCGGCTGGGTGTCCAACAACTCAAACAGCCGTTCCGTTGCCCCAAGGGCAGACATGAACTGGGCATACAGCCCGGCCAAGCTGGAGACCGGCGTAGCGACCATCAAGGTATAGACCAAATAGGCTACCAATCCGCCCGCGGTCAGCCGCCCTTGAAGCACTTCAAAGCTGCCATACCACAGGGTGAAGGTGATGGACGCAAAGGCCATAAAGCCAATCACCGGCCCCAGGATGGCCCCCACCTTGGCCCGATACATGGCAGCATCGAAAATGCGGTTGACCTCTTTGGTGAAGCGGCCAATTTCGTACTCTTCCCGGGCGAAGGACTTGACAATGCGGATGCCCGCAGTGGTCTCCTCGGCCACATTGGCGGCCTCGGCCAGGGCGTCCTGCACCTCCTTGGCCGCCCGCCGGATCATGCGTCCCAGGAAGACCATAGTCAGGGTGATCAGGGGGATGCCCACCAAGATCACCGTGGTCAGCCGCCAGTTGAGGTAGAAAAGGAAGGCCGATGCGCCGATCAGGGTGATGACCTGGCGCAGCAGCTCGACCAAGTTGTTGGTTACAGCGGACTGAAGCTGGGTGACATCGTTGGTGAGCCGGGAGACTACTTCGCCCGTGCGGTGGTCGGCATAGAATTTCAGGGAGAGCCGCTGCAAGTGGCTGTACACATGGATGCGGATGTTGGCCACCACCCGCTCCCCCACATAGGCCAGGGAGTAGCGGTTGACAAAGCTGAAGAGGGCTTGAAAGAGAAAGACCCCCAACAGCCCCACGCCCAGCCGGTTGAGCATGGCCCGATCCATGTCCAGCAATACATCATCCACCAGATTCCGGATCACCAGAGGCAGCACCAACCCCAAAGCCACGCTGAAAATCAGGGCGATGGTCGAGACCACCATCCACTTGACATAGGGGCGTACATAGGCCAGCAGCCGCCCGTAGATGGCGATGCTTTCCCGGCTCAGCTTGGGGCGCTTTTCTTTGTCGTCGTTGTTCTCAAACCGCCGACCCATCATACGCATGCGCATGGCCATAGCAGACTTCTTTCTCGAAAAAACGGGTTAACCGCCGGGGACACAGAAAACGCCGACCTGATCTGGTCGGCGTTTCGTTCGGCAGTTCTTTCAGGACGGGTCCGGCGGCGCGGGGAAAGGGTGTACCTACTCCCGCATCTGCACCGGACGGTAAAGGGACTCGTCCTGTTGAGGATAGCCGTCGCCGATACCGCCCATCCTGTTGCCTACAGGGGCAGGGGCGGATTGGGGGGCCAGGGCTTGCCTCTGGGCCGTGCCGCAGAAGACGCAGATGTCCCATTCGTTGCGCACATAGCGGCCACAGGTGTTGCAGCCGTGTTGCAGTTCGGCATGGCAGTTGGGGCAATAGACCCACTCTTCCTTGGCCGGTACGCCACAGGAGACGCAGGAAAGGGTCTCTTCAATCTCCCGCAACAGGGCTTCTTCTTCCAAGGCCCGGTCATAGACCTCGGCCAGGGTGTCCTTGGGGCGGATCAGCATGTAGAGGATCAGGCCGATCACCGGGAAGATCAGCACCAGCACACAGGCCAAAATAATGGCCAGCCAATCCCGGCTGCGGGATCGGATATCGTTAAAAGTCCAGATGGCCATAGCCACCCAAAAGGCGAACAGCGCCGCCCCTAAAACTGCCACCACAATGCCAGCAATCGTGGCAATCGTATTCGTCAAATCTGCGGACATGAACTCTCTCCTAGACCCCCGTTCAAATCGGGGTGAATTGTAGGCAATACCGCCGCATTATATCCCACAAGAGACAAAGGGCCAAAACCACTCGATTCAATCTTAACCACAAAGAGCACAAAGAACACAAAGAAAGAAGAAAAGAATCTTTGTGTTCTTTGTGCTCTTTGTGGTTTTCTTGTTTTTGCCCCGATTAACTTGACACAACGCGCCATCGCCTCTATACTTTCGCCCATGAACTACATTCATTCCAGCAGGATTGACTCTACTTTGGCCGCCGTACCGGCCGCTGCCGCAGCTAGCAGCGTGCCCCGGTAACGGCTTCTTTTGTTGGCAGCCGACGCCGAGGGCACAAGCCCCGGCGTTTTTGTTTGCCTTTGACGCAGCACACAACGCCGGGGTTTATCGCCTCGGCGTTTTTGTTTGTATCGAGTATCGTGTATCGAGTATTTTCTCGTGACATGAACCGGTCTCCTTGGACACGAAATACTCGATACACGATACTCGATAAGGGAGTTCCCATGCACCTCAGCCAAGATGAAGTTCGCCATGTGGCCGAGTTGGCCAAGCTGGCGTTGAGCGACGACGAAGTGGCCCTTTTCGGCCAGCAGATCTCCGCCATCCTGGACTACGCGGACCAGATCCAGCAGGTGGACACCAGCGACGTGCCCCCCACCCCCTACGTTCTGCCCCTGGCCTCGGTCATGCGGGCGGATGTGCCGGGCGACTCTCTGCCCAACGCCGCGGCCCTGGCCAATGCCCCGGACAGCGGGGATGGTTTTTTTCGGGTGCGGGCGGTGTTTGAGGAATAAGGCGAGGGGCGAGTTGAGTGCGCTTCGACCATCAACGGGATATGAGATTATGACCAAGCAACTTCACAGATTGACCATCCACGAAGCGCTGGACGGGCTGCGGGCCGGGGACTTTACCTCGGTGGAGCTAACCCAAGCTGTGCTGGACCGCATCGCGGCCCAGGATGGGGAGATCCGGGCCTATTTGACCGTGACCGCGGGCCGGGCGTTGACCCAGGCCGCGGAGGCCGACCGCCGCCGGGCCGCGGGCGAGGACGGGCCGCTGTTGGGCATCCCTCTGGCCATCAAAGATGTGCTCTCCACCGAGGGCATCCCCACCACCGCCGGCAGCCGGATTTTGGAGGGCTATGTGCCCCCCTTCACGGCCACGGCGGTGCAGAAGTTGCAGAATGCCGGCGCGGTGATCCTGGGAAAGACCAACACGGACGAGTTTGCCATGGGATCCAGCACGGAGAACAGCGGCTATTTTGTCACCCACAACCCCTGGGATTTGAGCCGGGTGCCCGGCGGCAGCAGCGGTGGCTCGGCGGCCGCGGTGGCGGCGGATTTAGCCCTGGGCGCGTTGGGCACAGACACCGGCGGCAGCGTGCGCCAGCCCGCGGCCCTGTGCGGCGTGGTGGGGATGAAGCCCTCCTATGGCCGCATCAGCCGCTATGGGTTGATCGCCTATGGCAGCAGCCTGGACCAGATCGGCCCCCTCACCAAGGACGTGCGGGACGCGGCCATCCTCTTGGGCGTCATGGCCGGGCAGGATGCCCACGACAGCACCAGCATGCCCGTCCCTGTGCCCGACTACGCCGCGGCCCTGACCGGGGAGGTGGCCGGATTGCGCATCGGTCTGCCCGCAGAATATTTCATCGATGGCATGCAGCCCGAAGTGGAGCAGGCTGTGCGGGCCGCCATCGCCCATCTGGAAAGTTTGGGGGCGAAGATCGTGCCGGTCAGCCTGCCCTACACGGAGAAGGCGCTGCCGGTCTATTATATGGTCGCCACCGCGGAGGCCAGCGCCAACCTCTCCCGCTTTGACGGGGTGCGCTTTGGCCACAGCGCCGGGGCGCAGAATTTGCTGGACAACTTCCGCCAGACCCGGGGCCAGGGCTTTGGGGCCGAGGTCAAGCGGCGCATCATGTTGGGGACGTATGCCCTGAGCGCGGGCTATTACGACGCCTATTATCTCAAGGCCCAACAGGTGCGCACGTTGATCAAACAGGACTTCGAGCGGGCTTTTGAGCAGGTGGACGTGATCGCCTGCCCCACGTCGCCCACCACCGCCTTCAAGTTTGGCGAGAAGATCGACAATCCCCTGGAGATGTATCTGGCCGACGTTTTCACCATCAGCGTCAACCTGGCGGGTCTATGCGGCATCAGCGTCCCCTGCGGCTTTGACGGCGACGGCCTGCCCATCGGCCTGCAACTCATCGGCCCGCACTTGGGCGAAGAAGTCATCCTGCGCACGGCCCACGCGTATGAGCAATCGACGGCGTGGCACGAGCGGCGGGCGGGGGTAGGGATTAGCGATTGAGCGATTGGGAGATTAAGAGATTAGTGGCGGTCAACCAACCTCCCAATCTCCCAATCTCCCAATCGCCTAATTTCCCAATCTCCCAATCCCCTCCGCAAATCCCTTGAAATTCACAAGGAATCACCCATGATCATCCAAGGCATTCAAATCTCCGGCATAGGCGGGTTGGCCACAGCTAGCCGCCGGTAGGGATCGGGCAAAGTCGAACCGATTCCTGCAAGCGGCCTCATCGGCTTTTTCCATCGCGCTGGGAACACGGCGCAGCCCGTTGACGTTTGAGATAACATTCTGGCCCAATAGCCTATTTTCTACGGAGAGAACCGATCATGATTGCTTCACCTGCCAGCCCTGTGCTGACCTTGCCCCAACAGCCCCAGACCCCGAACGGCACCAAAACCGTCAACCGCATCAGCCGCCGGGTGGGGATTGTGCCGCCGTCCCCCATCCGCCGCTTCTTCGACATCGCCGCCACCATGGATGACGTGATCAGCCTGGGCATCGGCGAGCCGGATTTTGTGACGCCCGCACCCATCCTCAACGCCGGTATCGCCAGCTTGGAGCGGGGCCACACGGCCTATACCTCCAATTCGGGCATGATGGAACTGCGGGAGGCCGTGGTCCACAACTGGGCCAGCCGCTACGCCGGTCCCCATTACAACCCGGAAACCGAGGCCCTGATCACCGTGGGGGTGAGCGAGGCCATGTACCTCACCTTCCAGGCCATTTTGGACCCGGGCGACGAGGTGATTGTGCCCGAACCCTGCTTTGTCAGCTATACGGCCGGGGTGCTCCTGGCCGGGGGTGTGGTGGTGGACATCCCCACCTACGCCACGGAGAATTTCGAGGTCACCGCCGCCCAGATCGAGGCCGCCATCACCCCCCGCACCAAGGCCATTCTGATCGGCTTCCCCAGCAACCCCACGGGCGCGGTGATGGACCGGGCGGGCATGTTGGCCATCGCCCACGTGGCCCAAAAGCACGATCTGCTGGTGGTCTCCGACGAGATCTACGACCGGCTGGTCTACGGGGATCATCGCCACGTTATGTTCGCCTCTCTGCCCGGCATGAAGGATCGCACGGTGCATCTGGGTGGGATGAGCAAGGATTACGCCATGACCGGCTGGCGCATCGGCTATGCTATGGGCCCGGCAGACATCTTGGGGGCCATGCGCAAGATCCACCAATATTTGATCATGTCTGCTCCCACCGTGGGGCAAGAGGCGGCCCTGACCGCCTTCACCGACCCGGCGGTGGAGGAGCATGTGGAGACCATGCGCCGCAGCTATGATGAGCGGCGGCAACTGATCGTGGGCGGGCTAAACAGCATCGGCATGGCCTGTTTTGAACCCAAGGGCGCCTTCTACGCCTTCCCCAGTATCCGGGGCGCCGGCATGGACGAGTACGAATTCGCCGAGCGTCTGCTGCTGGAAGAGCGGGTCGCCGTCATCCCCGGCAGTGCGTTTGGGGAGGGGGGCGTGGGCCACGTGCGCTGCGCGTACGCGGCCAGCAAAGAGAATATCGAGAAGGCGTTGGAGCGGATGTATCGGTTCATGCAGCGGCATGGGTAGGAATTTATGGACGGAACGGAAAAGGCGGGTGACGGGAATTCCCGTCGCCCGCCTTTTTCGTTCTTGTCCGTTTTGGTGATCTGTTGTGGAGTAAGCCGTTCCGTGTTACAGTTACTTTATTCGTGGCTGGAAATAATAGTTGCCAGGCTGGTGACTATGAACATGTTGAAAATTCAGTCTCAGCTACTGGGCTTTTTTTGTGCTCTAACAGTATATCAACGGAAGAATTTAGATATGCGTGTTGTCATAGATCCAAGATGGGTTTTCGCAGATGCCTTGGCTGCGGCATGGGAAGCATACTCAGGAGGTCAAGAATTAGGTGCGACCAATCGCATAAGAGTTCTTGAGCAATGGGCAAATGTAGTAGGTCGTGAGCGAGCGATTGCTGAAATTGAGAATGCGCTGGGAGCATACAAAAACCTGGATGATGCTTCGCATAATCTTGGTTTGTCTAAATATGCCATACATAAGCTACGAAAAGCTTTTAATGGAATGCCGTCAGCCACTCCAATGGCTGCTGAACCTCAGAACATATATGAACTCCTTCGGCGCCTTCCAGAGATTAATTTTATTACCGAACTGAACCTATTGACGTACGCTTTGCCGAGATTCGCAAGGCTTCTCGGATATGCAGAATCTGAGCTATTATTAGAGCCGTCTTTTCCTGGGGTACGAGGGCAGCGCCTGGATGCCGCATTGACAGTGAGTGGCTCTTCACCTTTCCATTGCATTTTTGAAATCAAAATATCAAAACATGCTACGGAGACCATTCAAGAATATGGAAAACAACAATTATCTACTTACCTATCGGCCGCAAAAGTTAATATCGGTGTGTTGTTAACGCAGCAGACCATATACATTCAAAAGAGTAATATTCCGTATTCATACACCCTGCGCTATCTTACATCCCAGGATGCAGTCGAAATAGAGAAGCTTCTAACTAGGCCATTGGGCTCGGGGACACAGGCACCAGTTCCAAGTACAGTCCCGGGTAACCAATTGCAGGAGCTACTCAACATCGTAGCTAATTCGAGTACTAATGACGAGAAAAAGAAATCTCTTGAAAATCTTGCGGCGCAAGCATTTGATGTTCATCCATTCATACAGTGCAAATATAAGGATATCAGAACTGCATCGAGCGAAATTGACATAGTGTGCGAGTATATTGGAAGCACCAAAAAGACTTTTTTGGATGAATACGGAAGATATTTTTTGGTGGAGTGCAAAAACTGGAACAAACCCATTGGTGCAAAGGAAATCCGAGACTTTATCGGCAAACTCACAAAGACAAAAACCCGGCTTGGTGTAGTTTTTTCGACGTCCGGTATTACAGGCGCACACCAGGGTGCTGATGCATTGAGGGAGATTCATTCCGCATATGATAGAGACAATATCTGCGTTGTAGTAATCACAGAAGCAGATTTACGCGAACTCAAAGACTTATTGGATGTCGTACCACTGATGGATGATAAATTAGACGCTTTGAGGTTCGATCTTTAATGTATGTAGTGTACAAGGGCTTGAAAGCTAAACCAGTTATCGTGCGTGGTTTTCAGCCTGCCAACCATGCTAACACTGGACCCAGCTAATGCAATGACAAAACAAGGTATTTGTGCGCTCGAACTGAATTGGTATTCCACTGATTGCCACGCTTCCCGTCACAGCCAGTGAAGTTGTTGTTAGGTGGAATTGACTCTCAGGCCAACCTACTCCCCATCGAGACCGGCGGAAGAAGAGCAAGCGGATAAAGGCATCGCTTGGCAAGTCAGCCGTGCGGCGGATCTGGAAGCACAGGTCGTTGCGTATGATGTGGCCATCAAAGAGAACATTGAGAAGGCGTTGGAGCGGATGTATCGGTTCATGCAGCGGCACGGGTAGAGAAGGCGAACGGACAGGACGAAAAAGGCGGGTGACGGGAAATCCCGTCACCCGCCTTTTTCATCTTGGGTCATTTGGCGATCTGTTGCAGGCCAGGTCGTTCTATGCTACAGTTGTTTTGTCAATTGCTGGATAATGATCATTATGCCGAGGAGAATCTAGTTTCATGCTTGAACCCGATCCAGCGAGAATCATGACCTTTGCAACGCCAAAAGATCTCGGCCGATGGCTCAAGGTGAATCACGCCACCGAAAGTGAGCTGTGGGTAAAGATATTCAAGAAAAAGAGTGGTATTCCGAGCGTGACTTGGAACGATGTCGTGATTGAGGCACTATGCTGGGGCTGGATTGACGGCGTCAAGCAGTCAGCCGATGACCAGGCTTATTTCCAGCGAATTACGCCCAGGACGGCGCGAAGCAACTGGTCAAAAAGGAACAGAGAACATGCGGGGCGTTTGATGAGCGAGGGCCGGATGAGAGAGTCAGGGCTCGTGCATATTCGAGCCGCCAAAGTGGACGGCCGCTGGGAGAACGCCTATGTGGCAAGTGAAATGAAAGTGCCAGCAGATTTCCTGGCAGCACTGGAGAGCAAGCCGAAAGCGAAACAGTTTTTTGAAACGCTCACCAAATCGAGTCGGTATGCCATCGCGTACGGATTGACAAGTGCAAAGAGACCTGTAACCAGACAGAGGCGATTTGCAAAATTCATGGACATGCTTGTCCGGCAAGAAGATCCGGGCTCTGGTGCCAAGAAGACGAAAAAGGCATAACAAGGCAATTCGACGGAGCCGCCAAGCCTGGCGGTTTTACATGGGCAATCACCCGTCGCTGCCGGGTGCTTGTGGGCGATACGTGGCATTGCCTCTCAGACCAACCCAACTCCCTGTCGAGACCGGCGGGAGATGAAGCAAGCGGATAGAGGCATCGTGCGGATGGGTCGGTTTATGCAGGGACATGGGTAGGGGAATACGGTCACGACGAAAAGATGGACCACGGGGATCCCCGTGGTCCATCTTTTCGTCGTGACCGTTTGGCGCAATCTGAAGCTGACTTTCAGGAGTTTCGTCGTATCAATACATATTGATACGTTTCAAAATCATTTTCTATAAGGTGAAAACATGCTTGAAGAAGATACGCTAAAAAAAGAAATAGAGAAATTTCAAGGTGACTGGATTCAAATTGCCTACGAAAGAAACGGCTTAAAAGAGCCAATCGACGATGAGGAAGGCTGGAAGCCTAGAACAGTATTTAAGGATGATACATTTGTCGTTAGAATATCTGATGGAACTATTCCCATAAAGGGGCTCTTCAAAATAGACCCCAGCAAAAATCCAAAGCACATCGAATATACCGACACGTTTGGTCAATACGCTGGAGAAACGTATTTGGGCATATATTATCTTGATGGGGATAGGTTGGTGTTTTGTGTAGCGGATCAATTTGAAGACAGGCCAGACGTATTTAAGACGGCTCATGGACAAGTTATGAGAACTTTCCAACGTGACCTAGGCAGCGCAGAAAGCCTAGAGATCAGTTGATCACACAGGCGGGTTGTTACCTAAAAATCAAAATGGGCAAAGCGTGCACTGGGCGCTGGGGATTCTGCCGCCATCTGAAGCAGTTTTCTACGCTTCAACCTTTTTTCACATAGACAGGGTATAACGACATGAAAATTTTGAAACGACTTGGCTTGGCGGTGTTGATTCTGTTGGTGGTGGCGGTGGCAGGCTTCGTAGTCTGGGCGGAGATGCCTTTGGGACCCATGCCGGAGGCGTTGACGGCTTTGCAGAGCGATGCCCAGGTGGCCGTGGAGACCGATCCCTGGCTCAGCTTTATGCCCACGGGGCAAGCACCCAGCACCGGCCTGATCATCTACCCCGGCGGGCGGGTGGATGCCCGCAGCTACGCCCCCCTGGCCCACCAGATCGCCGCCGCCGGCTATCTGGTCATCATCCCGCCCATGCCCCTGAACCTGGCCGTCTTCGCCCCCGGACGGGCCGCGGCGGTGATGGCCGCCCACCCAGAAATCCAGCGCTGGGTGATCGGCGGTCACTCCCTCGGCGGGTCCATGGCGGCCAACTTTGTGTACACGAATCCTGGGTTGATGGCAGGGCTGGTGTTGTGGGCCTCCTATCCCGCAGACAGCAATCCGCTGACTGAGTTTGATCTGCCCATCCTGTCGATCTACGGCACGGAAGACATGGGGATCGATGGCATCGAGGCCAGCCGTCCCCTGTTGCCCGCCCAAACCCAATGGGTGGTGATGGACGGCGGCAACCATGCCCAATTCGGCTGGTACGGTCTCCAACCCGGTGATGGCACCGCCACCATCACCCGCGAAGACGAGCAGGCGCAGATCTTGGCGGCCACGTTGGCCTTTCTGCATGGGATAGACAAGTAGAGAGAAACGGACAAGACGAAAAGGGCGGGCGATGGGATTTCCCATCGCCCGCCCTTTTTCGTTGCGTCCGTTTGGTGGAATTTGTTGCCGAGCAAGTCGTTCTCTGGCGCAGTTATTCTGTCAATTGTCGGATAATGATAGCTGTGACGCGATTCGCCTCTACTAACCTCTTCGCAACTTCTCACGTTCCTGATCCCATAGTTTTGCAAATCGTTCAAAGACATCAGAAATGAGTTCAAGGTCACTTTCCGAGTACCTTGAAATCAATTCGTCCTGTGCGTTTCGCGCCGACTCAAACCATGACGCGGCTTTTTCCCCAGCCGATTTTGCCGGCGTGATCAGCGTTCCTCGACGATCATCAGGGTTGGGTCGGCGTTCAATTAAATCTGCCCTTTCAAGCCGATCAAGCATGGCAGTCGTCGCCCCAGACGTGAGACCCGTATGCCTGGCAAGTTCAGTCGGTGTGGCAATGCCTTTGAGGAATAGCAGCCTGAGGCATTCCATATCGGTTGCGTTGAGCCCCGCCCATTCATTTATGGCATTTCGGAACCGCGTCAGATTCACGCCATAATCCCGTACCGCCATCAGGGCTCGTTTTTTTAGGTCCGTCTTTGTTGATTCCGTCATCGAAAACTATCCTTGACATTATCTTTAACTTGAAGTATCTTTATTATAAAGGCAATTTGATTTCTATGCAAGCTGTCAAAATCTCAAGCAACGATCAAAGCATAAGGAGACGAGACTGATGAAGACAATGACGTGTAAGCAAATGGGTGGACCCTGTGATACCGCATTCCATGGAAACACGGCGGATGATGTGATCAAAGCGCAAGATGCCCACTTGAAGGAGATGGTCGCCAGCGGTGATGACACCCACAAAAGTGCCTTGGATATGATGAAGGCCAGGTGGAAAAATCCCCTAAAAGGCATGGGGTGGTATCTGCAAACAAGGAAGGACTTTGCGGCTCTTCCCGAAGACAAGTAATGGACATTTTTGTAGGGAAGTCAGGGAAAGAAGGTAAATGGTGGCGAGTGCGTCCAAGTATTTTCCGCTAAGTTTGGCGTCGCTTCGGGCCATTGGAAGCTGGGCCGCGGACTGCGCAGAGCGGTCGTTGCCAGTTTACGAGCGTCACGCTAATTCAGACGCCCGGCCTCGTGCCGCGATCGAGGGCATCCGGCTGTTTGCTGGCGGGGGAGAGCGCACCGCCCAGTTACGTTCTCTTGCCCTGGCGGCCTTTTCCGCTGCGCGGAAGATCGGCGATCCCGCCGCGGCGGCAGCCGCTCGCGCCGCTGGCCTTGCCGCGTCTAGCGCCTATACGCACCCCTTGGCAGACGTCCATCAAACAAAGCACATTGTTGGTCCAGCGGCCTATGCTGCACTAGCTCTTGCCCTCCATCATGATGGTGATCCTGGCATTGTTGACAGCGAGGTCCGCTGGGCGATCGAGCACGCGCCCCCTGAAGCGGGAGATGTCTTGCGCCAAATGCCCGCTCGTCAAGCGGGGAAAAGTAGGCTGGATTCAATTCTTTACGAGTTGGATGCGGGCATCCGCAGTCGGGCCTTGCCGCAGGAAGGCTAACATCAAGATCCACCCGCGTACCGCTTTGTGCAGCGACATGGGCAGAAAAATCTAGACAAGACGAAGAAGGCGGGCGACGGGAATTCCCGTCGCCCGCCTTCTTCGTCTTGTCCGTTTTGGTGAGATGTTGGAGACCAAGTTGTTCCATGCTACAGTTGTCTTGTCAATTGTGGGATAATGATAGGTAGCGGTAGTTGCAATACACTTTGACGTTCTAACCTGGCCTAGCCAGAACCAAAATGATTTACCACAGAGAACACAAAGATTTCAAAAGAATAGATCCCTCTTTGTGTACTCTGTGTTCTTTGTGGTAAAAATTCTTGCACAAAAAACAAGGATTTCGTTGGTTAGGCAATAACCAAGAGGCAAAATAATTATGGAATTCAACCCAAACAACAGTGTGGTTAAACTCTGTCTTCAAGGTATGGGCATGGAAGAAACAGGCAAACCCGAAGAGGCAAGCAAACTATTTCTTCAAGCCTGGAACGAGGCGACAGACGATTTTGAGAAGTTTATTGCAGCCCATTTCGTAGCCCGACATCAAGGGAATGTTTCCGACAAATTGGAATGGCTCGAAACGGCTTTGCAGTTCGCACTAAAAGTAAATGATGACGCGGTGAAGAGTGCGTTCCCGTCTCTATATTCAAACATTGCCACATGCTATGAGGCCCTAAACGACCCGGATGGGGCCAAGAAGAACCATGAATTGGCAGCGTCGTTTAGGGATAAACCTGCTGACAAAGGCCCCTTTTATCATGGCACGAAAGCAGATTTGCAGGTTGGCGATTTGCTGACAGCAGGGGGCGATTCCAATTACAAAGCCGAACTCAAAATGAATCACATCTATTTCACAGCCCTGGCAAATGGGGCAGGATTAGCTGCTACATTGGCAAAAGGCGATGGACGTGAACGTGTCTACATCGTTGAGCCGACAGGGGCTTTTGAAAATGACCCGAACGTCACAGACAAGAAATTTCCGGGCAATCCGACACGCTCATATCGCTCCCAAGCCCCATTGAGAATCGTTGGCGAAGCAACAGATTGGGTGAGACAGACACCGGGGGATCTCCAAAAATGGCGTGAAAAGTTGGCCAATAACAAAGGGGAAATCATCAATTAATTTCTGATGGGAAAAGGAGAAGAATTATGAAATTGCTGCTCACGTCCGGGGGCGTCACGAACTCAAGCATCCGCGATGCGCTCATCGATCTCCTGGGCAAGCCGATCGCGGATTCTACCGCGCTCTGCATCCCGACGGCGCAATGGGGCCACCCGATGTGCGGGCCGACCTCGGCGCGGGGCTTCGTCGTCGGCGATCCCCCGTGGCATATGAGCAGCCTGGGCTGGAAGTCGGTGGGCCTCCTCGAACTCACCGCACTGCCCAGCATCGGCGAGGAGCGGTGGGTCCCCTGGGTTCGGGAGGCCGATGTCCTGCTCGTGGACGGCGGGGATGCGACGTACCTGTGCCACTGGATGCAGGCGTCTGGCTTGGCGGATCTCCTGCCGTCGCTGTCTGAGACTGTCTGGGTGGGCGTTAGCGCAGGCAGCATGGTGATGACCCCCCGGATAGGCGCCTACTTTGTGGCGTGGCGATCCGCGCCGAACGACCAAACCCTCGGGGCCGTCGACTTCTCGATCTTTCCGCACCTGGACCACGAGATGATGCCGGGGAACACGCTGGCCGACGCGGAGCGGTGGGCGGCCGACATCGCGGGTTCGGCGTACGCGATTGACGATCAGACCGCCATCAAAGTGACCGATGGCACCGTTGAAATTGTTTCCGAAGGCCATTGGCGACGGTTTGCGCCCTAATCGGGGAGGATGGCGTAAAAATGTCCACGTCGGCCCCTGCGCCAATAATGCAAACCGTAAAGCCACACGAAAGCCATCTCGCCATGTCCATCCATCTGCGTGTTGACGATCTATCGAGCCAGCCAGTCCAAGACCTCATCACCGAGAATCTGGCGGGCATGCATGGGAACTCGCCCCCAGGCCACGTCAACGCCCTGGCACTTGAGGGCTTGAAGGCCCCCGACGTCACCTTTTGGTCCGCTTGGCGAGAGGGCACTCTGTGTGGCTGCGGCGCATTGAAGGAGCTTGATGCCGCCACGGGCGAGGTCAAGTCCATGCGAACCCGGGCCGCCTATCTCGGCCAAGGCGTCGGCCAGGCTGTGCTGAACCAGATTTTGCGTGCGGCCACGGCGCGCGCCTACACCCACGTCTATCTTGAGACCGGCACCGGGGACGCATTCTCGGCTGCCCACGCCCTCTATCTAAAGAACGGGTTTACGTGGTGCGGAGCCTTTGGCGACTACACGGCGACCGATTTCAACGTCTTCATGGTGAAGTCGTTGCCGTAGCCGCCCGATAGGTATGTCGCTGACCCATCGGCTTTTTTTGACCACGGAAGTACGGGTAGAGGCTGTTGACAATACAACGAAAAGGGGGCGAAAGATCTTGTGTCGATCTTTCGCCCCCTCTTTTGTTGCATTGCAGTCGCGTCAGGCAAGTGCTGGCGAGTGAACCAGCATTGCCTCCTGGCGTTGCCGTTTTTCCACAATGTATGCCACATGCGCCGGCCAATCGTGCAGAACCGTTGGATCGATATCGAGTCCCCCCGGCCAAACAATCGTGCCGATCTCCGTGTCCAGTCGGACTTGTTTGAATAATTCCACATCCTGAAGGCGACCCCAGAAGGAGCCACGCAGAATTGGGGCAAAGTCGATGATGCGTTCACTGCCGTCATCAAATTTAAGCCGGAGCGTGTGGTCGCCTTCCCAGGCACAGTGGGTCACATCATATAATTCTGTCGCATACTCTGTGGTTTTTTCCATGTCTGTTTTCCTGAACTGTTTTCCTGGCTTCTTACTGCAAAACTGCAATCATCAGCGGGAGTTCATCATCGCCCAACCGTCGCCAGTTTTCAAGCAACTCGTCACGGTGTAGCTCTGCCCAAGCCAATGCCAATCTCTCCTGACGCCGCGGCAAGGAACCTGCCATCACCACTGGGGGATCAATTGCGATGCTGGCTTTGAACTCCGCATAGCGAGCATGAAAATGGGGACGCTCATGTCGCCCTGGCTCGTGATACATTGTCATAACAATTCCAAGGAAACGCAGATTACTGGCATAGCTGGCACCGGGAATTCATGCAAATTGGGATGACTGATAGAAGTAGTAGCCGTTCACCCCCTCTGCCCCCCGGCCCCCAACTTTGGGGGCAGAGGGGCAGAGAAGGGTGAACGATTACTTCCTGAAGATGTCGAGACGGCTTGGCGACCGGGGACGGCCAGTTACCTCACGGCCCAAAAAAGAACATGGGAGACATCATGCCGGATGCCGTCGATGGATCGTGCAGGATCTTGTCGATTTCCATCTGTAGATCGGCAAGATGGGCCTGGGTGGGTAGATCTGTGCTGGCGGAGGCCGCGGGTTCAAGGTCTGTGGCAAGTTGCTCCAGGTTCCAGCGTAGCGCTGCGCGAATGTCGGTATTCATATAGTAATCTGCGCTGTTGGCCAACTGCTGTTTCAGAATATCCACATAGTAGCGTTGAATCGACCGGCGTTCGGGCGCAATCGTTGGCACATCCTGCTTCAGCTCGGCAAAGATGCCGGCCTGCACGTCACGCACAAACTCGATCACCGGGTAGGCGTCATCTGGGCTGAGGATCTCGCCATCGGCCAATTGCTGATAGCGATCTGGGTTCAGCAGATCCATGAGTAGACCCATCTGCTGGCCCGCAAAACCGCTTGTGGCACCGACGGATTCGATCTGGTTGAGTACGTCGGCTGGCCTGAAAGCGGGTTGCGACTGTAAGTTTTCCAGCACAAAGTCTACCGCGGCGCGCTGACGGTCAGCGGAGACGCGATGGAATTGTTGGTCACCGCGTCCGGCCAGGGTACGTGTCTCCTCCACCCCGCCCACCAATTTGTTCACGGATGAAAGCCACCCGTAGCGTTGTTCCAAGAGGGTGCTGTACGTTGTGCGAAGCAAGGTGAAATCACGACCGGGCTGGGTGGTGGCTTCGATCAGGTAGCCCATGACCCGCTCCAGATTTTGCAGCCCCATGCGGGTTGATTCGATACGGTCAGATCCAATGTTTTCGGTGAGTACGGTGGGATCGACCAGCGAGGGGTAGTCTTCGCCACCAAAAGCCAGCCAGGGATTCTCGATCTGGCGCGCCGCCCACACATCAAGATCCGGCAGTTCATCCTCGGGCGAGAAGGCGGTGGGGATCGGTTTGTATCCCCACTCGATGGCAAAGAGATCGTATGGCCCCAGCTCTGGAATCAGGTTGGTGACCCCGTCTCCCGGCTGGGCTACGTAGTTGAAGCGACCATAGGACATAATCGATGCGCCGACGCCATGTTCGGCGGTGAAGGCCGGATCCCGAAGTTGTTCCACGGTGTAGGCCTGGCTGGCGCGATGATTGTGGCGCAGCCCCAGGGCATGGCCAACTTCGTGGGCGGTGACATAGCGCAGTGCTTCGCCGATGGTCTCTTCGGGAAGCGGCAAGGTGCGTGCCGTCTCATCCACAGCCGATGCCTGGACAAAGTACCACTGTTCGATCAACTCCAACATATCGGCATAGATTTGGACATGGGCCGAGATGATCTCGCCGGAACGGGGATCGACCGTGCTTGGCCCCATGGCATTGGTGACGGACTGGGCCACCCAGCGGATGACCGAGTACCGGGTATCGGCTGGATCCCAGTCAGGGTCAGCCGACTCACTGGGTGCGTCTTTGGCGACAATGGCGTTTTTGAAGCCCGCCGCTTCAAAGGCAGGCAACCAATCTTCCACCCCCTGCTTGATGTAGGAACGCCACTGGTCCGGCACTTCCCGGCTGATGTAAAAGACGATAGGCTGGATCGGTTCCGAAAGGGGGGCGGTTGGATCTTTTTTAGTCAGGCGGAAGCGCGAGATCAGCTCGCGGATCACCACATCCCGTTCCTGTTCCCCCGAAAAATCTTCATAAACGACCGTGAAATACCCCACTCTAGGGTCAGCATAGCGGGCCATCATCGGCTCTTCTGGCAACAAGGTCAGGTTGTGGCGCACCTCTGCCGTTGCGCTACCCAACACATTGCCAAAGAAATCCATGCCGCCGCCATAAGAGGTCAACAAGCTGGTCACAGCGACATTGTTGGAAAATGCCTGCATGGTCTGCACAAAGCTGCGGTCCGGATCTGCTGTGAAAGCGCTATCCCAAAAAACATTCGAAAGGCTGAAGTCGGCCAGATCATTCTGGAAAAGCGACCCAACCTCGATGACGGCGGCACCTTCTGGGCTTTCGGTTTGGATGGAAAAAGTCAATAGAATCGGCGGTTGTGCCGATTCCGCCACGGCCCGATTGATGGGGGTTTCCTCCTGTTGCGTCCCCCGCTTGGTCACCACCGAACTCATCTCATAAATGACAATTCGATCGTCAATGCGGCCAAATTCAACCATCTTTTCTGCAACCACACCCAGACCATTATAAAAGGAAGAGGGAGCCTTGGTTAGCTCCGTATACCAGAGCAGATCCTGTCCCAAAAGCGCCTCGGGGATTTCCCAATACCATTGCCCCTCTTCACTATGATAGACATTGAAAATTCCGCTCTGCTTCTCGGCTGTCGCCACAAAATCTTCATAGGGAATCTGGTCACCCGAGAAATCTTCCCCCATCATGTCGGTCGGATCTGATTCCTCTGGGGGAGAACCCTCTTCGCCACTTTGTATATCACCCTCTGGGGCGGGGGCAGGGGGTAGCGTATTGACTGACAAGGTGCCTGTTTCGCCCTTGGGCGCGTCTACCGTAATGTGGATATCCTGGGGCGTACAGGCTGAGAAAAGCAGAACAAACAGCAACAAAAGGCTAAACATGCGTCTGTGCGTCATACAGATGTCCTTTCGGGTCTTGTGCGCCAGAGTTCCGTCGATTGAACCTCGACAAGCCATCAGCGCACTGCGGTGGGATGTGGTCAGCCCCCACCGCAATCGCGCTAGAACACGGGTGCTGTGGGGATTCCTTGGAACGATTGTCGATCGCCGAGGAGTGCCCCCATTCTACACCAAGAGTGTGAAAATGTGTCTCATCACTTTCTTCAAAAGTCTATTCAAGATCTGTCTGGACTATGTGATTGGCGATTTGCTTTGGGGCACAACATTCCCCATGAACCGGTACTTGATGGGGTGGCGGCGTTGGGACGGTAGGAATTTAACCGCAGAGCGCGCAGAGGAGGCGCAGAGATTTCTTAAAATCTCTGCGCCTCCTCTGCGCGCTCTGCGGTCAAGAGGTGGCGTAGTTGCGCGGCCCCAGCGGTCCGCCGTCCGAATCCGCCAATTCGGACGCCACCACCCGCCCCCGATCCGTGAGCAGATAGGTGGCGGCGGGGAATTTCATGTTGCTGCGGATCAGTTTGCGCCGTTTGAGGGCGTCAACCACCGTGGGGTCAACATCGTAGGCGGGCGCGGTCAAGGGGTGAAGTTTGGAGAGCTTCTCCCCGTCCATGCTGCGGTGGGTTTTGAGGGTGCCGCCCTGGGCCACGGCCCGCAAGACGGCTTCTTCGCCTGGCGAAAGTTTCATGTGATGCTCCGGAATAGCACGCGGATGACGCTGATTGAATGGAGCAAAACGGATTTCTTTGAAAATCCGCCCAATCCACGCCATCCGCGTGTTATTTCTTGTCAGTCAACAAAAATCTCCACATGCTCCCCATGATCGTCGATCACATCCACGATCTTGCCGGTCATGCCCCCACGGGCGGCTTGGCGGATCTGTTCCATATCGACGCCCGCCACCTCCGGCGCAAAGTGGGCCCCGATCTTCAGCCCGGCATCCAAGAGGGCGATGGGGATGTTGACGGTGGCCTTGCTGCGGCCCGTGCGCACATCCGTCACCTTGATGCGTAGCCAGCGGGGCTGTCCTCCGGCGGCAGTCGCCCGTTCGCTGCCCGGGCTGCCCTTCTCCGGGGCGGGGCTGCGGCTGAGGACGGTGAGCAGTTTTGCCCCATCCTCCGCAGTGATCTTGCCTTCGTCGATCATCTTTAAGATTTTCATGCGTTCTTCGCTTGTTGCCATACGATCCCTCCGTCCTATGCATCCAAAATTCGGGGTCCAAACCGGCCAGGCTAGGCCGTCACCCCACCCATAGCGGCCAACAACTCCTCGGCCTGGGCGACACTGATCTTGCGTTCGTCCAACATGCGCAGGATCATCATGCGCTCTTCGGTGCTGACCGGGGCGGGCTTGGGGGCAGCGGATGCGCCTGGGCCGTCGAAAATACCCGGCGCGGCGGATGGACGGGGCGGCGGGGTTGGACGGGGCGGGCTTGATGGACGTGCGACACCGCTGCGGAAGGATTCCCGGTCCATCTGACGCCGGGCCTTGGCCAGTTTGCGCTCGGCCTTGCGGGTGGCCTTGTCCGCGGCCCGTTGCGCTTGGGCCTGGGCTCTCTCTGCCGTCCGCAGGGTGGCATCCCGCACCTTGCGGCTGATCTCATCGACCTCCTGACCGGACAGCCCGGCGGAGGACAACATGCCGGGCAGCCGTTCGGAGAGGATGCCCAGCTTGGCGGTGATCTTGGCGGTCAGATCCGTGGCAAAACTCTCGGCCAGGATGCCAAACTCTTCCAGATCCAGGTCAATATCCATGTCGAAATCTGGACCAAAATCTGCCTCAAAATCTGGGCCGAAACCATGATTGTCATCGTCCTCGCCGGTTTCCGCACCGGCGGGAAGCGTGCCGGCATAGTTTAGACGGATGGCCCCGCCGGCCTCCAGGCGGATGGTGGAGCCGCCTTCGCCCAACAGCACGCCCCGTCCGCCGCTCCCGCCCTTGCCCGCAAAGACCGGGCTTTCCATGCTCAACTCGGCGTTGGCATCATCGGGCAGGGCGCACAGGATGCTGCCACCCGCCTCCACGCTGTAGCTTGCGCCGGGAACAGGGGAAAAATCCAGGGAGGCATTGCCCCCCACCTCGGCCCGAAAACCGGCCCCCATTCGGCTCAACTCCAGATGGCCGCCGACTTGATCCAGCACGCAGGGGCCGGTCACATCCGTCACCACCGCATGGCCCCCCACCAGTTGCACGGTCAAGAGACCACCCACCTCGTCCGCAGAGAACTCGCCGCCCACGCTCTCCACATGCACCGGCGCGTCCGGGCCGCCTACGGACTCCAGAATCAGACCGCCGCCCACGCTGCCCAGGCTGATGGGGCCGACAAGCTGGCGCAGGATGGCCTGCCCACCGCAACTCTCCACCAGGCAGGTGGCCCCGTGGGGCATCTGCAAATGCATTTTGTCGCCGACAATGGTGATGACATTGCCGTTCTGCTCCATCACCAACTCGGCGTCCACCCCGGTTTCCACCGTGACGGCAGATTGCGCCCAGCCGCTGATGGTCAAATCCTTCTTCGCTTCCACCACTACCTTTGGTGCGTCGCCTGTGTTCAGCGTACGTCGCTTCATGATCTTCTCTCCGTGATAACAATCGTTCAAAAGTTGCTTCTTCACCGCAAAGACGCCAAGACCGCTCGGCGGTTGTTTCTTGTTTCACGCACCCTGCAACAGGCGCATGGCCTCATCGGCGGCGATCTTGCCCGCATCCAAATCCTCCAGGATACGACGCCGGTCCGCCTCGCTCAACCCAACCGGGCTTTCGTCCCGGCCCGGCTCATAGCCCAGGCTGCGGATCACCTCGTGCAGGCGGCTGCGGATGGTGGGATAGGAGAGGCTCAACTCTTCTTCCATGCGGTTGATCTTGCCCTCGTTGCGCACAAAGGCCTCCACAAAATTGACCTGCTCCGGTGTGAGTTGGGCAAAGGGGGCGGCCACATAAAAGCGTCCCTCCACGGTGATATCACTGTCCGGGCAATAAAAACGGGTGACAACAATCTCCCCGCCAGAGATGGGGCATTGGGTCGGTAAGGGTCTCATGGGCTGGTCCTTTCGATGAACCGTTCTTTTTTGTTGAATTTGGCGATCTTGCAGTGAAGCGCGGCCTCGTGGGCCAGACTGCCAGATCTGTGAACTGGCGACTATTGGAGAACCGGAATCCCCGCATAGCCCCGGTCAGCCGCCCCCCGCCGTTTCAGCCAGCCACCGGCAGCTTCCAAGGCCTCACCGGCGGCCACAACCATACGTTGGCCCTTGCTGGGCTGGCCAAGTCGAGCCTCACGCAGCCACTGCTCTTTCATGGATTCGCGCAACATGGCGGCCTGGTGATCTTGAGCGAAATTGAGTTCGTAGCTAGTCATCGTTCCCTCCTTTTGGAATCCTCCTGGGATCCGAACCTGAAGTCTCGTTTATGAGATTCTGCGTCACTTGTGCTTCTTGTTTAAGAGTCTACATCTAAAAATTGAGTTTGTCAATACCCAATATTGATATTGTTGATATACTTATTGATTTTCTTTATATTTCAATCAATTTTATTGATTTTTGCAAGTGGAGACGCAAGATTTTGCGACTCTGTGGCACAAAAACGTCCGGCCTTGGAGAAGGCCGGACGTTTTCCGTGCTATGCGATTGACAAACCGGGTGGCAGCCTACCCGCTGCCCTCTGTGCTGTCCACCTTAAACAGCTCCTTGATTCCCCCCAAAGCCCCCAAGACGCCGCTGGCCTCGTAAGGAATAAAGACCTTGCTGGCGCTGCCATTGGCGATCTCCTTCAGGGCATCCAAATAGCGGATGGCGATCAGCTTGTCGTCCGGCTGGGCGGCCTTGATGGCGTTGAAGACGATGGTGATGGCCTCGGACTCACCCTTGGCCACGGCTTCCAGCCGGTAGCGCTCGGCGTCGGCCACCTGGCGCACGGCCAGGGCCTGGCCCTCTGACTCCAAAATGGCGGCCTGGCGTGAGCCTTCGGCGTCCAGGATCTGGGCGCGCTTTTCCCGCTCGGCCTTCATCTGGCGGTGCATGGCCTGGGTGACGTCTGCGGGCGGATCGATGCGCTTGATCTCCACCCGCACGATACGCACACCCCATTTGTCCGTGGCATCGTCCAGCACCTCCCGCAGCTTGGCGTTGATGCGGTCCCGGGAAGTCAGGGCCTGATCCAGCTCCATCTCACCCACCACGTTACGCAGGTTGGTCTGGGCCAGCTTGGTAGCGGCATTGTAAAAATCCGCCACATTGTAGACCAGCTTGACCGGGTCCGTGGCCTCAAAATAGACAATGGCATCCACCGTGACCACCACATTGTCCTTGGTGATCACCTCTTGGGGCGGCACATCCACCACCTGTTCCCGCATGTCCACCTTGCGCAGGGTATCCAAGAAGGGCAGAATCAGGGTCAGGCCCGATTGGGCGGTACGCGTATAGCGGCCCAGCCGCTCCACCACCCCCTTTTCATAGGGAGAGACAATCTTCACACCGGTGATGGCCACCACAAAGACCAGCACCGCCATCAAAACCAAGAGGGCCATTATACCAACAGCTCCAGCGTCCATTTTATCCTCCTGTGGGGGGAGCGGAACCCAGCATGACTGGGCCAAAGACCGAAAATGTTATAAAACGCTCCACGAATCCTCACGCAACCTTTGCTTCGTGAAGATTCGTGGAGTACTGTTTACTGTTGCGTACGCCGCTGTACCACCAGGTGGGTGCCGTCGATATTGATCACTTCGATCATGCACCCGACTTCAATGGCATCCATGTTGGCCGAGTCGGCCCGCCACTCTTCCCGGGACACCCGTACCCGCCCGCTCCCAGTGGTGGGATCGATGGCCTGGACCACCACGCCGGATTGGCCTGGCAGTCGATCCACGCCGAAATTCTCTATCTGCTTGCCAGAGACGCGGTCGGCAAAAGAGCGGGTCAAGGCCACGGCGATGGCAGAGACCAGGACAAAGACCCCCATCTGCCAGCCGTAGGCTGTAGCATTGATGAAGGCTACCCCCGCGGCAGCGATGGCCCCTACGCCAAAGCAGGAGATAAAAAAGCTGACTGTGAAGATCTCAACTATAAGGAAAAAGGCTGCGGCAACTACCCACACCCCAATCATCATAACCTGGATATCTTCCATGACGGACTCCTTTCACCGGCGGGGATCCTGAATCCGGGGGGATCGCCCGGTAGAGCCAACAACGGCAGCGAATCAACGTCTTCAGCATACCACCGAGAAGGGCTGAGGTCAACCACATGGCAAAATCTTTGTAAGCGTCGCCCCCCGGCCCCCAATTCTGGGGGAGGTTGTGGAGAGTTCTCCCCAAAGTTGGGGGTCGGGGGGGTGGGGGTGGGGACGAACGCTTACAAATCTTTGGACAGACCTCGATTCTGCCACGGGGGTTTTTCTTCCCGACGGCGATCTGGACATGGGTGACCCTTTGGGGGCTTTCATTTCTTCGGCATTTCCTGGGATTCTTTATATGAAAATGGACTATTGTATGGCAAACAGTTGTTATTAGTTGTGTTTGTTTTGAATTATAGTAAAATCACAGAATAATCATAGACTTTGTTCCTGTTTCATGATAAGATCCAAACGACAGAGGAGAGAACCGTGGACGAATTAGACCGAGCTATTTTACAAATCTTACAGACCGATGGCCGCATCAGCAACGCGGACCTGGCCCGGCGGGTCAACCTGTCCCCCCCCGCCGTCCACGCCAGGGTGCGGAGGCTGGAAGAGGCCGGCATCATCAACGGCTATGTGGCCCTCCTGGACTGGGGACAGTTGGGCTATGACATGCTCTGCTTCATCCACATCAGCCTCAAGCAGCACACCCCGCAGACCGTGGCCGACTTCCGGGCCGCAGTGCAGGACTTGCCCGAGGTGTTGGAATGCCACCACGTCACCGGTGAGTCCGATTATTTGCTCAAAGTCGCCATCCGCAACCGCCAGGATCTGGAACGCTTCGTCGTGGACCGCCTCACCCCGGTCCCCGGCATCGGGCGCATCCACACCAGCCTGGCCCTGGCGGAGGTGAAGAATTTGACGGCGTTGCCGATTTAGGTCTAGAGATTGGGCGATTGGGAGATTAGGAGATTGGGTGTATGCCCGATCCAATCTCTCAATCGCCCAATCTCTCAATCTCTCAATCCAAAGGAGCAATCAATATGACCGACCAAACACCCGAAAAAATCGTCCCCCAAACCATGGGCCAACAATTCCACCGCCGCTCGTGGGCGGAACCGTGGAAGATCAAGATGGTGGAACCCATCGCCATGATCACCGCGGCCCAGCGAGCCGCGGCCATGAACGAGGCGGGCTACAACACCTTCCTCCTACGCTCGGAGGATGTCTACATTGACCTGCTCACGGACAGCGGCACCAGCGCCATGAGCGACCGCCAGTGGGCCGGGCTGATGCTGGGGGATGAATCCTATGCCGGCAGCCGCAATTTTTACCATCTTGAAGCGGCCATCCAGAATTTCTACGGCTACAAACACATCGTCCCCACCCACCAGGGCCGGGGAGCCGAGAATTTGATCAGCCAGGCGGCCATCCGCAAGGGCCAGTATGTGCCGGGCAACATGTACTTCACCACCACCCGCCTGCACCAGGAATTGGCCGGGGGCATCTTCGTGGATGTGATCATCGACGAGGCCCACGACCCGGACAGCCTGCACCCCTTCAAGGGCAACGTGGACTTGGACAAGCTGCAAGCCCTGATCGACCGGGTGGGCGCGGACCAGATCGCCTATGTCAGCTTGGCCGGGACGGTGAACATGGCGGGGGGCCAGCCCGTGAGCATGGCCAACGTCAAGGCCCTGCGCGCCCTGTGTGACCAGCACAACATCCGCCTCTATTTGGACGCCACCCGCATGGCCGAAAACAGCTTCTTCATCCAAGAGCGGGAAGAGGGCTATGCCAACACCCCCATCGCCGCCATCTTGAAGGAGTTTTGCGGCTACACCGACGGGGCGTGGATGAGCGCCAAGAAGGACAATCTGGTCAACATCGGCGGCTGGCTGGCCCTGAACGAGTGGGATGTCTTTGAAAAAGCCCGCAACATGGTGGTGATCTACGAAGGGCTGCATACATACGGCGGCATGGCCGGGCGGGACATGGAAGCCCTGGCCATCGGCATCGGGGAATCCGTGCAGGACGACCACATGCGCGCCCGCATCGGCCAGGTGCGCTATCTGGGCGAGCTACTCACCGACTGGGACATTCCCATCGTGCAGCCCGTGGGCGGCCACGCCATCTTCCTGGACGCCAAGAAGATCTATCCCCACCTGGCCCAAAGCCTCTTCCCCGCCCAAACCCTGGCCGGTGAACTCTATCTCGACTCCGGCATCCGCAGCATGGAGCGGGGCGTAGTCAGCGCCGGGCGCGACCCCAAGACCGGGGATCACCGCTACCCCGCCCTGGAACTCGTCCGCCTGACCATCCCCCGCCGGGTCTACACCCAGGCCCACATGGACGTCGTCGCCGAGTCCGTCAAGGCCGTCTACGACAACCGATCCAACACCACGGGCCTGCGCATGGTCTACGAACCCGAATACCTCCGCTTCTTCCAGGCCAAATTCGAGCCGATCAAGTAAAAAATAGCCACAAAGATCACAAAGAACACAAAGATCACAGAGAAAAAATCTTTGTGTTCTTTGTGATCTTTGTGGCTATTTTGTAGTGAAGTTGTTTTTCAAGACTTGTCTTCTCCCCGGTTCCCCGCTATAGTTGTGACCAGTTCCCCCCAGGGTTCACACATTCAAAAGGAGAGAGATCATGGATCGAGTCTATGTCATGCAGTTGGTGCGGTCGTTTCGGGTTGGGGAGATCAGCCGCCGCCAGTTTTTGAAACGGGCCTCCGTGGCCGTGGGCAGTATGGCCGCGGCCAATGTACTCTTGGCCGCCTGCGCCACTGTGCCCCCCAATGCGCCCAACGATCCCGTGGTCGTGGAGCCTCAGGCCCAGGGCGAAGCTGAACCTGATTTGGTCGCCACCTCCGTCCCGGCCCAGGAGGCAAGTGTGGTGGTGGGGCTGTTGGCCGCAGGGATCATCTATGGTCAAAGAGAGGCTCAGGCGTTGACCGGCTATCTGGCCCGACCCGAAGGCGACGAACCGGCCCCGGCCGTGGTGGTGCTTCAGGAGTGGTGGGGATTGAACGAGCACATCAAGGAGGTCACCCGGCGCTTTGCCGACGCTGGGTTTGTGGCCCTGGCCCCGGATCTCTACCACGGGGTCGTCACCAGCGAGCCGGACGAGGCTCGCAAGCAGGTGATGGAACTGGACATGGCCGCGGCCATCGAAGAGATCCGGGCCGCGGTGGACTATCTGCTGGCCCAGGACTATGTGAGCGGGGACAAAGCGGGGATCGTCGGCTTCTGCATGGGCGGGCGGCTGGTTTTGCAGACCAGTCTGGTGGCAGAGAATTTGAGCGTCGCCATCCCCTTCTACGGCTCGCCCCTCACCGCCGTAGAGGCAACCCAGGTCAAATGCCCCATCCTCGGCCTCTACGGAGCCGACGACGGCGGCATCCCCGTAGCTGGCGTACGGGCCATGGGCGACGCCCTCACCGCCGCCGGCATCCAGAACGAGATCATCATCTACGACGGCGCCCCCCACTCCTTCTTCAACGACACCCGCCCCAGCTATCGCCCCGACGCCGCGGCGGATGCGTGGGAGCGGGTGTTGGCGGCACTGAAGGGGTGAAGGGGTGAAAGGGTGATGACCGCTGTTCACCCCTTCACCCCTTCACCCGCTCAGCTTGTCACCCCTTCAATCACCTCCAACAACCGATCCACCTCTTCCGCCGTGTTGTAATGCACCAGCCCAATCCGCACGAGGCCCCCGCTCTCCTCCACACCCAAACGCTGGCTGATGGAGAGGGCGTAGAAATTCCCCTCCCAGACGAAGATATTCTCCTTGCCCAAGGCTTCGGCCAGAGCCAGGGGCCTCACCCCTTCCTTGCGGATGGAGACGGTGGTGACCCGTTTCTCCCAGTCCGCCCGCTCGGTGATACCGTAGACGCGCACGCCGGGCATGGCCTCTAGGCCGGTGAGCAATTTCTCCTTCAACACAGTCTCATATTCGTGGATGGCGGCATAGGCGGCCACCAGTTTTGTGCGTCGGGTGTCGCCCGCTTGGGCCGTGCCCTGGCTGACCCCCAGGCTGGCGATGTAGTCCACCGCGGCCGCGGACCCGGCCTGGGCCTCGAAATTGCCCGTCCCCGTCTCCCACTTCTTGGGCGGCTTCGGCCCGGCGGGGCGCACCTGATACGAGCGCAGCCGTTCCAAATGCGCCCGCTTGCCAAAGAGCACCCCGGCGTGGGGACCGAAGAATTTGTACGGGCTGCATACCAAAAAATCGCAGTCCAGGGCCTTGACATCGATCAGGCCGTGGGGGGTGTAGTGAACAGCGTCGATGTAGCTGAGCGCGCCGACCTCCTTGGCCCATTTGACCACGGTCGCCACGTCGTTGATCGTCCCCGTGGCGTTGCTGGCATAGCCCACAGCCACGATCTTGGTCTTCTCGTTGAGCAGGGACTTAAAATGATCCATGTCCAGGGTGCAGGTCTCCAGATCCACGTCCGCCCAGCGGATGGTGGCCCCCCGGTCCTCGGCCAGTTGCAGCCAGGGGGCCACATTGGCGTCATGGTCGAGGTAGGTGACCACGATCTCGTCCCCCCGGTGGATCTCGTTGGCCAGGGTGCGGCTCATGGCATAGGTGAGGCTGGTCATGTTGTTGCCGAAAAAGACCTCGTCCGGTTCCGCGTTAAGGAAGTCGGCCAGGGCTTGGTGGGCGTACTCGATGGTGGCGTCCGTGCGCCGGGAGGTCTCGAAGGGGCCGTGGGTGTTGGCGTTGCGCCGCACCAAATAGTCGGTCATGGCGTCGATCACCGACTGGGGCACCTGGGTGCCGCCGGGACCATCAAAAAAGATACCGGGCGTCTCCCCGAACTGCTCGCTCAGGGCGGGGAATTGTTTGCGAATGGATTGGACGTCGAAAGTCATGATGTGGCCTTTCAGGGTTGCTTGGATTGGCTAGTCAACACTGCCGTTTAGGTTTGATTTTAGTCGATCCCAGAACAATCGTGCTAAACATGAGTATTGCCCAGTGGTCTATTTTACTGGTCCATTATATAATCATTGATGATGGTCTGACCAGTATGCTGATTCCATCATATTCATTTCCGCAAACTGTAGAATAGTGGTAATCTACGCACATCTGAATCTACATACAAAACTATCGCAAAGAATTCCCATATGACTGCTTTACCCACGGTGTACTCTGGATCTACAAAATCAAACGTTGACTGGACAATTATTAACGGTGATGCTACTCAAGTATTGCGAAAATTGCCTAGTGATAATTTCAATTGTGTTGTTACGTCACCTCCATATTACTGGCTACGAGACTATGATGTAGACGGACAAATCGGTCAAGAAGATACCGTTTCCGGTTATGTAAAGTCCATATGCTCGGTGTTTGATGACGTATATAGAGTACTAAAGCCTGATGGAGTACTCTTCTTGAATCTTGGCGATACATATTATTCGGGTAAAGGACAGTCACACGGAATTGACAAGAAAAGCAGCAAGAGGCGTTTTGGATTAAGAGCCGTCGATAAGAGTGGCGGTCTCGATATTGGGGTTAAGCCGAAATCATTGATAGGGATTCCATGGCGAGTTGCTTTAGAAATGACTAACCGGCAATGGGTGCTTCGAAGTCCGATTATCTGGTATCGAAAATACTCTCTTCCAGAATCAGTTAAAGACAGACCTAAAAGAAGTTACGAAAACATCTTTATGTTCGTCAAGAGTCGTAAATATTACTTTGATCGTAGTGTTCTTGATGCAGAAGAACAAGAAGATATGTGGACAATTGTTGCCCGACCCAAAGCTACTCAGTTGGGAACGGCTCCGTATCCCGACGAATTGGTGCAAAGATGTCTTGATGTTGGATGCCCACCTCATGGATCAGTCTTGGACCCATTCGCCGGGGGGGGCACTACGCTACGGGTTGCAGTTCAATCGGGACGTTCCGCTACAGGAATTGACTTAAATCCGGAGTTTTGTCAATTTATGGTTGACAACCTGAGTGAATCATAGAGGTAGAGTTATGTACTTTAATCAAGGTCTGATCGAATACGCCATGAAGAGGCTGGAGGCAGTTCATCCATTTTATGGCATTAGTTTTTTGGTTTTTAAGCAAGGTAACTTACCAGTCGGGCGTAAAGTTGAGTTTTCGATTAACCAAGAAGATGATAAATTTCTCAAGAAATATTATCATCCTGATAAACGGTCGAACTGGTTTTTTAGATCATTCCGCATCTCAGATAAAGAGAAGTATTGGCTTCGACCAGACTATGCCTCCAGTGGACTTCAAGCTGTGCGGACGCAGACCTTTGGCCAGGCGTTTATACATGAATCAGGCACGAGTCAGTGGGGATGGAAAAGCGAGTATATTTCTGTCCTGAAAAACAAACTAGGCCGTAAACGTCCCCTCCCTACATTTGCAATGGCGATCTGGCTTTATCGCGATGTCGATTGGCCGCCAAAAACTTCTTTTCAAGATATTATCAATCGGTTTTATGAACAGTTCAATATTACGGAAACAGAACAGAGGGAACTGTTTGATGCTAACGCCCCACGCGATCTGGGTGATTGGTTTATGGAAGAACAATTTTCTTGGGTGGAATTAGTTGAAGATCTTAAAATCCCACCTGCACCTGATACACCCAACGACGAAGGTGGAACTCTATCCACACTGACAATCGAAGGGGTTGGTCCAGCCAGAAAAATCCGGCTTGATTTTGCCGAACGCGTCAATTTATTTACCGGTGATAACGGGCTTGGGAAAAGCTTTTTGCTAGAATGTTCGTATTGGGCATTGACTGGAAATTGGCCAGGATTTCAAGCTTACCCTAGGCGAGATGCTGGACGCGATGAACCGCGAATCGGCTTTCAAATACGCGGGGCTTCTGGCAGAACCAATCAAGGTGAATCGATCTATGACTGGGATTTGCAGAGTTGGACTTCTCAGAACGAGCGTCCAACGGTACCTGGTCTATTGATTTATGCCCGAGTAGATGGGGCCTTTGCTGTCTGGGATCCTGCTAGAGATTACTGGGCAAACACAGGGAAGCCGACTACGGCTAGACCTCTTGTTTTTTCTAGGGAGGAGGTTTGGGAAGGTATTCAAGACAAATTTGGTGGCAAGACGACTTACCTATCGAATGGATTGATTAGCGATTGGATTGTTTGGCAAAACAGTCCAGATAAAGAGGTTTTTGAGATTTTGAAACGTGTCCTGAGGCGCCTTTCTCCACCCGACGTAACACAAGGTGACCTTGGGATCTTGGAACCAGGCAAACCTACTAGAGTGCCAGGCGATAGTCGTTGGATACCGACTATAAGGCATTCGTATGGTGAAACGCCGCTAGTATATGCTTCCGCTGGTGTTCGGCGTATCGTTGCGCTGGCATATCTTATTGTGTGGGCCTGGATAGAACACAAAGAACAGTCAAACCTCGTGCGTAGAGATCCGCAAAACAGAATGGTCATACTCATAGATGAAATTGAGGCACATTTACATCCAAAGTGGCAACGTAAAATCTTACCAGCATTATTGGATGTACAACAAGATTTAGCACCTAACCTTCAAATGCAATTACTTGTGGCTACCCACTCCCCTTTAGTTATGGCATCATCAGAACCATTATTTGATGTCGGAAAAGACAAGATTTTCCATCTAGATTTGGTGAGACAGAACCTTTTTGATGCGGAGGTCGCAGTATTTGAGTCAGAATTCTCGCTCTATGGAACAGCAGATTCCTGGTTAAGATCTGATATTTTTGAAATGGATCAACCACGCTCAGAAGAAGCAGAAAAAGCAATTGAAGATGCCAAAGAACTTCAATCTCGTGATGAGATTGCAAAAGATGCTATCATTGAAGTGTCGAAGCGTCTGATGAAGTACTTGCCATCGCATGGAGATGGTTTTTGGCCCCGGTGGACATATTTCGCTGAACAGCATGGTGTAAAGTTATGATTCCAATACGCCCCCAGCCAGCCCCGACTGATTTTGATGATCGCGTAAGGAATCCGGGACAGCGCTTCCTGGCAGAAATTCCAATTCCGACAGTCAGACAGTGGGAAGGGAGAGAGTATTGGCGGCGAGTACTCCCTGACATGAGCATAGCCTACGAGAGCATCTGCGCATATTGTGCGCATTGGATACCCCATAGCACGGGTAACCACTCGATCGATCATTTTATTCCCAAGTCGCAAGATCCACAACTTGCATATGAGTGGTCCAACTTTCGATACGTAGCTGCGAGATTTAACAGCAGAAAGGGGACCAAAGAAATTCTAGATCCCTTTGCTTTGCCTTCCGATTGGTTTATTATTGACTTCTCATCTATGTTTGTAAAGCCTGGCCACGACTTATCTCCTCACGATAAGGAAACAGTTCAACGCACAATAACAATTCTGAAGTTAAATGAAGATGATGACCTCGTGACCGAGCGAGAGGCGTGGGTCAATGAATTCCGAAGTGGAGGAATCTCGTTCTCTTATCTACAGAAGAAAGCCCCATTCATCGCACAGGAACTAGATCGACAAGGCTTGCGATTCATGGACTAATCAAGACGGCTTTTTTACCAAACTTCTCGCGCTATCTAAATCTGTCGTCCGTCAATAGCCTGTAAATCTATTCGCTCATCCTCGCAACGCTATTTAACTTTCGGTAATCCATCGGCGATAAACCAAATCCGCTCCCGACTAAACAGCTCCGAAACTTCGCCCCGCAGAACCGCGGAGGCCAGCGCCGACAGGCCGCCAAGGGTATCCTGGGCCTGCTTGAAGGGCTGCGCCAGCAACCCGCCGGATGCCTTGACCGGCACAATGGGCACGCTGTAATCCGTGGGCAGACCGGCCATGTCGCAGGCCATGAGCATGGCGGTTTGGAAGTCGCCGATCTCGTCCACCAGGCCGATGGCTTGGGCCTGGGCGCCGGTCCACACTTGGCCGTTGGCGATGGCGTCCAGACCGTCGTAGTACAGGTCGGCGGAAATAGTTAGGCGGATAGGGCCTTGCCATGCTGAGTCCACTTGAAGGGCTTGGCCATGGTCTCGTTGTAATAGGCGATGAACGCCAAGACCTTGGACCGCAAATCGTCCAG
>JAGNDO010000003.1 GCA_018003515.1 Caldilineaceae bacterium | reverse complement strand
CCGTTTGGCCCTGGCTTCTCTTATCGTGAGAGAAGTCCAAGCACCATTTACCCTTTTCTAGGTATTTTCCTCATTCAATTGTAAAGGTGCTTTCTTCCCTTTTCGTATCCATTTGAACCATGCCGCCTTTTGTTTTCTTGCCTCAGCTTCGTTCGTGGCAGCGGCAGCGGCCTCAGCTTCTGCGGTGGATCGCGCATCTGCCTCGGCAATGACAGCCACTTCGGCGGTGCCTCGTGCATTTGCCTCGGTGATGGCGGCTATCTCGGCGGTGGACCGTGCCGCAACGGCCCCGGCCTCGGATATCCGAGACTGCTGCCAGAACCAGCCCACTGCGACAACCACAAATACCGCTGTTAGGAGGGCAGCGGCCAGAAGGAATGTGCGGCGGCGGGCCTGGGCCTGTTCAACGGCATGGGCCACTTCTCGCTTTTGGGCCGCCACCTTCGCTTCCTCGTCTGCCAGAATACGGGCGGCGCTGGCCTCGATCAGTTCGGCCAAGGAAACGCTGGCCCCGCCCACTTCGTCGCTGTCCGGCTGGGCCAGCCAGCGTTGGGCCTCGGCCAGTTCTACCGGATCAAGCAGCCCCCCGGCCCGGTCCAACTCTTCCCAGCGCTGGGCCGTGGTTTCCAGCCGCCGCCGGGTCTGTTCAGCGGTGCGGCGGTCATCGATCCAGCCCCGCAACATCGTCCAGCCGGAGATGAGGGCTTCGTGGGCAATGTCCACCCGGCGGGCTGTCTCGCCTTCGCCCCCGCTGGCGGTGAGCAGTCGGTGGTCGATCAGGGTCTGCAAGGTGTTGGCAAAGCGGGTTGGGTCGTCGTCCCTGGCCCGTAGGTCGTCTTCGGCCAACTGGCGGCGGGTGTCGGCCCGGCCTTCGCCAAACTGGATCAGGCGCAGGAAGATGCGCCGGGCCAGGGGTTGATCCTCTGCGGGCAGGTTGTTGTAGACCACATTGGCCCGGCGGTCGATGGCGATTTGCAGCCCGTTGCGTCCCCCCTCGGCCATGTCTGTGTAGGCGTCAACAGCCAGATATCGCCGCTCCACCTTTTCCCACAGCAGGCGCAGGGTCTCTTGCAGCAAGGGCAGGACACCGGGTTCCTGGGCGGCATCAGCCATAAGCCGCCCCACCAGAGCCGTTTCCACAAAGACCTGCACGGATTCGGCAGGCTTGATGATTGCCGCCTCCAACTGCTCCTTGCCCAGGGGTGTCACTTCCAGGCGATGGGCCTTGATCTGGGGCCAGAGGGGACTCTCAATGAGGTCACCGGAGAAATCGGCTCGAACGGCCAAAACCACATAGACCTGGGGTGTGGCAATCAATTCCAACAAAGTGCGCTGAAAAGCGTCAGCCTGGGCGCTACCCAAGGTGAAGAGTTCCTCGAACTGGTCCACGATCAGCAGAAGCCGGGCGGCGTTGTGCCGGGTAGCCAGCCCGGCTGCATGCGCAGGATCGCCATCCAGGGCCTGGGCCAGGGCTGTTCCCGGATCCGCGCCAGGGCGCATGTTGCGGATTAGCCAGCCTTGTCGCCCACTCTCTGGGCCAAAGAGACCACTTGCCTGCAAGGCCGGAATCAAGCCGGCAAAGACCAGGGAGGATTTACCGCTGCCCGACGCGCCGATCACCGTGAGGAAGGGGTGCAGGCGTAGGCGTTCCACCATCTCCTGGATCTCCCGATCCCGACCATAGAAGCGGTGGCTGTCTGCCGTGGCAAACGGGACCATGCCGGGGTAGGGACAGGGCGGGCGGGGTGGGATTGCAGGGGCAGGGTACTCCAACTCAGTACACAGCCGCCGGATCACCTCGTCCCAGTCGTCCGGAGCCTTGGCGTCTAGGCCGGTGAGCATAGAGATGCGGGTCGGTAGATTGGTGGTGGGCTTGAGGTAGAGGGGAATGACCGGCCAAGTGGAGCTGTCCAGGCCAAATTGCTGGGCCAATAGATCCACAAAGGCACTATTGTCGTCCATCACATAGGCGGGCGTGATGACTAGAAGTATGCGGCGGCAGCGGTTGACTGCTCGCTCGAACTCATTGAGCCGAGGCTGGCCCAGGGTAAACGCCTGTTCTGTGTGAACGTTGACACCGGCTGTTTTTAGGGCATCGAGCAGATATCCCTCGACCCAGCTTCGGTCCTCCTGGGCGTATGAGATGAAAAGGTCGTAGGAATCATCCTTGTTCATGGTAGATCCTAACAACGGCTAAAGAGGGCAGGATGAAGCGGGCCGTGGGCGTCCCGCTGGGCGACGCCACGACCTCGGCGCGGTAGCCGTCACCGTCCGGGCTGATCTGGAGATCGAAGTTGAGGGCGTTGGGGGTCATGGGTTTGGTCTTTGGGAAAGGCATGGATGGTCAACGAAGATGGTTCATTATAGGGGGGAAAGGGGGAAGGGTCAAGCAGTGAACTTGAATTGGGGAATTCTGGTCGATTGGCAAAACGACCGGTCCGCTTGTATAATCACCCCATGATCCACCGTCACCTCACCCACCAACAATTCACCCTGGCCGCCATTGACGACATTATTGGACGGGGCAAGCGCAAAGATTGGGCCGAGCTGCGCCGGGCGGTATTGGCTGACCCGGTCATGCGAGACAAGATTCTGCGCGTGTGCCAGTCCCATGTGCCCGATCCCTATGCCCAGCGTTACCACTTCTGGAAACACTATGCTGTGGGCCTGGAGGATTGTTCCAAAGCGCCGGGGCGACTGCCCCACGGTTCGACCATATTGCCCCTTCGAACCCAGCGGGCGGGGATGAGACGGGCGGGCCATCTCGCTATTCCAGAAGCCTTCTCTCTGCTATAATGGACAGCATGGATATTCAGGAACACATCAACTATTGGCTGGCCTCCGCGCAAAATGATTTGGACGCGGCCGAGCAACTTTTTGCATCAACCAAATATGACTGGAGCTTGTTCATCGGTCATTTGGTGGTGGAGAAAACGCTCAAAGCGTACTTTGTGTACCGCCATGCCAATAAACTTCCGCCTAAAACGCATAATCTGCTCAAACTGGCTGAACTATCTCACTTAGCGCTCACCGAGGAACAGAAGCTGTTTTTAGATGAAGTCAACGACTTCAATCTGGAAGTGCGATACCCGGAATATCGTAGAGAATTTTACAAACTCTGCACAGAAGAATTTGCCGGGCGTTATTTCACCCAAATGAAGGACTTTTCCCAATGGCTGACATCCCAAATAACATACGAAGCATCATAGCCCGTTACCTCACCGCACTTAAGGAACACGGGTTTCATATTCAAAATGCGGTTTTGTTTGGCAGCTATGCCCGGGGCAGTGCCAACGCGTGGAGCGATATTGATTTAGCCTTGGTTTCCGATCAATTCGACGGGGTTCGCTTTACAGATAAGAATAAAATACGGCGGATTACGATTTCGATAAGCTCCGATTTGGAAGTGTACCCTTTCAACCCCAAAGATTTTACGCCCGGCAACCCCTTGGTTAGAGAGATATTGGATACCGGTATTCAGGTTATCTAAGTGACTGCCAAGTCACAGGCTGAAAATGGAATGCTGATTTTCCTGAACCACGCAGATCAACGCTGATATTCTGCATTGATCAAGATAAGGCGGGGCGATCCACTGGATCGCCCCGCCTCTTTTTGGTGTGTTGCCCAACAATCCGCCGCTACCACCGGGCATGAAGATAGTTGTCCAGAATGCGTTGATCCTTCGAGATCAGCACATCCCCATTCAACCCAGCATGGGCTACGATCAAGCGGTCAAACGGATCCCGCGTCCAGGAGATCGTCATTGCCTGACCGACAACGGCGCTGAATGTCTTTTCACATACGTTGAGGCCGATACGATTGGACAGGTCGGCAACGATGGTATCCGCTTCTACGGCGATCCGCTGAATTTCGTACAGATACTGAAGTTCCAGCCGCACCATGGGGGAAATGCCCAGATCGTTGTCGTTGATCAACTCCTTGATCGCTGGACTGAACTTATCCACCAGCCCGGCGTAAAGCCAGACCACGACATGGGTGTCAAGGTAGATCAAGATTCACCTCGTCTTCCCAGCCAATCTCGACCAACTCCTCCGGGTCACCCAGGATCACGTCGGGTTGAAAGACCAAGTTTTGCAGCTTATCCGCCTTCTCCATCGGCACAATGCGCAGGGACCGATCCCCTTTTTTGATTTCAAGCGGCAGCCCGGTGGTCAAGACCTCGTCCAGCAGATTGTAGATATTGGTGCGCAGTTCAGTGGGTGTGACGGTTTTCATGACAGCCTCCTTGCGTACGTGTTGATCAATGATATGCGTACATGTTATAGGGGAAAGTTAAATCTGTCAACCCCATTCCCCCAATCCCCAATAACCAAGTTCCGAACCCGTTCCCCATCCCCCTGATGTTCTGTTCTGAACAGATCCTCTCCTCTTGACGTCTTTGATTTCCGTGCTATATTGGGTTCGTGCCCATGCGCCCGAATCGGGCGAACTCCCCACCACAGAAAAACCCGTGTTCTATTTTGGCTTTTCATCCCAGGAGCAGCGCCTCATGTGGACGCTCGACTGCCCGTCCCAAGCCATCCAGACCCCTATCCTGGCCCCGCGCCGGGTGATTGGCTTTGGGTACTCTCCCCGACCGGAGCGCAACACCCTCCTGGGTGAACCTATTGACGCCGCTGTGTTGACCGTGGCCGCGGTAACCACCGCCTGGGGAGCGCCCGCCCCCCAGGCTGCACGAAGACCCAAGGCTGTGCCCTAAGTCGATTCGATGGTTGACCGCTCCCCCGGCCACAACCGAGCATCGAACTCAAAGGCAGAGATCGTTTTCCCAGGGTTCATCGTGACGCCATTTTGTCAGCGTCCGGTGAACCTTTTTCTTTTCTCTCAAGGAGGAACCATGACAGCACAGACCCAAACCATGCCCGTCGGCGTGGAGATTCTCGGCCCGGTCACGCCCGCCTATGCCCAGATCCTGTCCCCAGAGGCCCTGGCCTTCGTGGCGGATCTGCACCGCACTTTCAACCCCACCCGCCTGGCCCTCTTGGCCGCCCGGACGGAGCGCCAGAAGCAATTTGACGCCGGTTCCCTGCCCACATGGCTGCCCGAAACCGCTCAGGTACGCAGCGGAGATTGGCAAGTCGCCCCCACGCCGCATGATCTGCAAAAGCGCTGGGTGGAGATCACCGGTCCCGTCGAGCGCAAGATGATGATCAACGCCCTCAACTCCGGCGCGGATGTCTTTATGGCCGACTTTGAGGATGCCAACTCCCCCACCTGGGAAAACTGCATCGACGGCCAGATCAACCTCATGGACGCCGTGCGCCGGAATATGAGCTTCACCGACGAGGCCAAAGGTAAGTCCTACGAGTTGGCGGAGACCATCGCCACCCTTATGGTGCGGCCCCGGGGCTGGCATCTGGTGGAGAAGCATGTACTCGTGGACGGTGCGCCTATCTCCGCCAGCCTCTTCGACTTTGGGCTGTATGTCTTCCACAACATGGCCGAGCGCTTGGCCCGGGGTACCGCCCCCTATTTCTATCTGCCCAAGCTGGAAAGCCACAAAGAAGCCCGGCTGTGGAACGATGTCTTCGTCCACGCCCAGGAAAAGCTGGGCGCACCCCAAGGCTCCATCAAAGCCACGGTGCTGGTGGAGACCGTGCTGGGCGCGCTGGAGATGGAGGAGATTCTCTACGAATTGCGCCAACACTCCGCCGGCCTCAACGCCGGGCGCTGGGACTACATCTTCTCGTGCATCAAAAAATTCCGCACCCACTCCGAGCAAGTGCTGCCGGATCGGGCACAAGTCACCATGACCGTGCCCTTCATGAAAGCCTACACCGAGCTGATGGTGCGCACCTGCCACAAGCGGGGTGCCCACGCCATCGGCGGCATGGCCGCCTTCATCCCCAGCCGCCGGGACGCGGAGGTGAACAAGAACGCCTTCACCAAAGTCACCGCGGACAAGGTGCGGGAGTCCGCCGACGGCTGCGACGGCACCTGGGTGGCCCACCCGGACCTGGTGTCCCTGGTCCACGAGATCTTTGAGGAGCAGATGCGGGGCAAGATCAACCAGCGCACGGTCATGCGGGAAGACGTGGACGGCAAATTCACCGACGCCGACATCACCAACATCGGCGTCCCCGGCGGCACTGTTACCGAGGCCGGTCTGCGCCTGAACATCGACGTGGGTCTGCAATATGTCAACTCCTGGCTGCTGGGAAACGGGGCCGCCGCCATCTACAACCTCATGGAGGACGCCGCCACCGCCGAGATCTCCCGCTCCCAGATCTGGCAGTGGATCCACAACAAGGCCAAGCTGGACGATGGCCGCCCTATCACCCGTGCCCTCTACGCCCAGTTCCGAGACGAAGAATTGGCCAAGAACGGCGGTCCCTCCACCGGCCGCTTCGCCGACGCTGTCGAGATCATGGACAAGTTGGTCTTGACCGATGAGTTTCCAGAGTTTCTGACGTTGATTGCGTACGATTATTTGGATTAAAAATTATCGAGTGTCGTGTATCGAGTATTTTGGGGCCAGAGAACTTCCTATGAACACAAGGATCTTCTCGGGCCAACAAAAATACTCGATACACGATACTCGATACTCACACCCACCCAACCCAAGGAGAGACCCAACCATGAACCTAAACGGCAACTTTTCCAAACAAGTGGAAGATCTGAAGAAGCGCTGGGCCACGGAGGCCCGTTGGCAAGGCATCACCCGGCGCTATACCGCCGAAGAGGTGATTTCCCTGCGCACGTCGGTCAAGATCGAGTACAGCCTGGCCAAGCATGGGGCCGAGAAGCTGTGGGACATGCTCCAAACCGAGCCTTACATCAACACCTTTGGCGTTGTGACCGGGAATCAGGCCGTGCAGATGGCCAAGGCCGGTCTCAAGGCGATCTACCTCAGCGGCTGGCAGGTGGCCGGGGACAACAACAGCGCCGACGAGACCTACCCGGACCAGAGCCTCTATCCCGCGGACAGCGCGCCCAAGCTGGTCAAGCGCATCAACAACGCCTTCATGCGCGCCGACCAGGTGGAGCGGCTGGACGGCAAGGATGGCTCCCACATGTATCTGCCCATCGTGGCCGATGCCGAGGCCGGGTTTGGCGGTCCGCTCAACGCTTTTGAGCTGATGAAGGCCATGTTGGCCGCCGGGGCTGCCGGTGTCCACTTCGAGGATCAGCTCGCCTCGGCCAAGAAGTGCGGCCACATGGGCGGCAAGGTCTTGGTCCCCACCTCCACCTTCATCAACACCCTGCAAGCCGCCCGCCTGGCCGCGGATGTCATGGACGTCCCCGCCCTGGTCGTGGCCCGCACAGACTCCCAGGACGCCACCCTGCTCACCTCGGACATCGACGAGGTGGATCGCCAATACACCACGGGCGAGCGCACGGCAGAGGGCTTCTACGGCGTGCGCAACGGCATCGACGTGGCCATCACCCGGGCCCTGGCCTACGCCCCCTACGCCGACCTAGTCTGGTGCGAGACCAAGACGCCGGATCTGGCCGACGCCAAGAAGTTCGCCGAAGCCATCCACGCCCAGTTCCCGGGCAAGATGTTGGCCTACAACTGCTCGCCTTCCTTCAACTGGAAGCGCAACCTGGACGACGCCACCATCGCCAAGTTCCAGCGGGAGATGGGCGCAATGGGCTACAAATTCCAGTTCATCACCCTGGCCGGATGGCACATGATCAACTTCCACGCCTTCGAGCTGGCCAAGGCCTACAAAGAGCGGGGCATGAGTGCCTACGTGGAACTGCAAGAGCGGGAGTTCGCCGCCGAATCCGCCGGCTACACCGCCGCCCGCCACCAGCGGGAAGTCGGAGCCGGCTACTTCGACCAGGTTCTCCTCTCCGTCACCGGCGGCCAAACCTCCACCTCCGCCCTCCACGGCTCCACGGAAGAGGAACAGTTCCAGCATTAGGCCGGGGATCGGGGATTTGGGATTTGGAATTGGGGATTCGGCGTAGGGATAGGTTTCAAACCTGTCCGCCGGGTACGTGATTTCCCGGACCCTGTTGTCATATGCGGCACGGACAGGTCTGAGACCTGTCCCTACGGGTGTGCATAAATCAAAAAGGCGGTTGAGGATCGGAGACCCGATCCCCAACCGCTTTTTTTGTTGCCCTCAATCCCCAATCCCCAATCCCCAATCCCCAATCCCCAATCCCATCCCGCCCAATTTCACCCACTTTACCTTCCCCGCCCAATCAACTATACTTCAACCAACCACCCAATCAACCAATCCACAAATCAACCAATCCCGGAGCAACCCCATGACCCAAACAAACTATGTTCTGGCCGAAGACCCGGCGGTGGATCTGGCCGTGGTCCAGGCTATGGCCGAGGAGTTGGAAGACTACTTGGTCAAGGATGAACTCTTCCGCCAGTTGACCGTCCGCACCCCCGCCGGGGATCAGCGCCCCCAGATGTCGGGGAGCGATCTGCTGGTGCGCCTTCACCGCCTGCACGGGGAACAAGGCAGCCTCACCCCGGCCCAGCGCGCCGCCCTGGACCAGGTGCAGACCAGTATTGACGCCACCATCCACAGCCTGCGCACCCGCTTTGTGGAGCGGCTGGAGCGGGACATGAAATCCCGGCTCAACAGCCTGCGCTGGTATATCGACGACTGCCGCCAAAATCGAAACCGCTGCCGCAGCGAATACCCTTTCGAGATTCGCAACCGACAGCGGATTGAGGAAATTCTGAAATTCTTGGGCAAAACCCTGGACGCCACCCTGGCCGCCCAACTCAACCAGATCGACGAGCGCATCCGCTACATGATCGTGGCCGGGGAGTTCATCTGGGACCAGCGGCTGCAACCCCTCTTCCCCAAGAACGTCTATTGGTACTTGTACGTCCTGCCAAAGTAGGGCATGTTGCGTGATGAGTAGCGCGCAACGCCACGTTTCACCCTACTTAATCTCCGACACCATCTCCAAGCGCAGGTGGCGGAAGGCGGATTGGGGCGGGCCGGACTCCGTAAATTCCATATCGGTGATGCGACAGTGCAGAACTGCCTCTTCGCCTTCCAGGTGAAAAGTCAGCCCTTTTTGCGCTTCCAAGGGTGGGGGATCACCGGATTCTAGTTTGGTTTGGTCCCAATCACGGCCTCTGAAGAGGTGCGGGCTGAGCAGATGCTGGGTGCGGGTGCTGATCTGGCTCTTCTCGAAAAGCCACACCTCCAACGCCGTAGCTGTCTCGGCGTTGGACCCCGTGTTGAGCTTGCTCACCGCCATGCCCCCTTCCCCAATATAGCCCCGCTCGCCCCGATTGATCGACTTGGCGATCTCGAAGTCGTCCCCGGCGAAAAACTCCGCCACAAAATAGCCCTCTTGATCCGGCGAAAACTGCACGGTGGATCGGGCCGTTTTGGGCGTTGGCCCGTCACTGCCGTCACCGCCAAAGGGATTGCCGATCCGCCCGGCCAGTCCACCGGCCAATCCGCCGGCCAACCCGCCAAGCCGCGAACTGAGCCGCTCTGGCTCTTCCCGACGCCGGGTGTCCACAATTCGCTCTTCGCTTGGGGCAGGCGGGCTGGGTGGATCCAGGTTGGGTTCGGACTCAAAATCCAACACCGGCCCGACTGGACGATAGATTTCGTCCCCGCTGCCCAGGGATGGCGGCCGGTTGCTGCTGCTGCCTTTGTAGTCCCGATGGAAGATATAATCCGCGTCATGGTTCGGCTCTTTGGCCGTGACACGGGCTGTGGTGGACGGGGCGGATGGGGCGGATGGGGGCGATGCCACGCCGGTGAAGGGCACTGGCACGCGTCCAGCCGCAGGAAAGACCGGCCCCACCGCATCCGCCGGGATGCGGGCCGGGTTGTGGGTGCGGCCAAAGGCATCCCGCTTCTGCGCCGAAGAGAGAACCAGCCGATAGGCAATGTACCCGCCCCCCAGAATCAGGACCGTGCCGGCCAAAACCAGCACCAAGGGGCCGGCCAGGGCAGACAAAGAGCCACTCAACCCGCTTTCTTCCGCCCCGGCAGAGGGGGCAACCACCTCCGGCGCAACGGTTGGGGTCAAGGTCGGCGTTGCGACGGGGGCTGAACTTTCCCCGGCCACGGGGATGCTGGTGGGGATTCCCGCGGCAAGATAGAGCAAACTGGACCGCTTTTTGCTGTCCTCGGTCCCCAGATCGTCCCGCACATCTTCCACCAATTTTCTGACATCCCCGCCCGGCCCGACCAACTGGTTCAGCCGGTCCAAGGCCGTGTCCATGTCGCCCGTAGAGGAGAAGGCCTCGGCAATGGTCAGGACATGCTCAACCTTGGTCTTTTTGTTCAAATCCTGGGCAATTCCATTCTGCCAGTGAACCGGCCACAGCCACCAGCCGATGGTCAACCCCAGGGCCAGGCCGATCCCAATCCCCAGGAGTAAGCTGGGTAGATTTGATTGATTGCTGGTCTGCATCTTGCGCTCTCCCTGCTTGGTGCTATGACGAAACGCGCATTAGCACAGGCTGTCCCGCTGCTGGTCTTGCAACATCTCCACGATCTTCTTCACCTTCTGCATCTGCTTCTTGGGGCCGATGAGCAGGGCGTCCGGTGTGTCCACCACCACCATCTCTTCCAGCCCAATGATGGCGATGGTGCGGTCGCCGCCGTAGATGATGTTACGCTGGCTGTCCAGAACCAGCACATCTCCCCGGGCGATGATGTTGTCGTGGGCGTCCTTGGGCAAGACATCTTCCAGGGCATCCCAACTGCCCACGTCGTTCCAGCCCGCCTCCAGGGGGACCATAGCCACCTGTTTGGCTCCTTCCAAGATGCCATAGTCGATGCTGACGCTCTCCAGGCCGCCCCATACCTCTCGCAGCACCCGCTCGGCCTCGGCTGCATCCGTCTCGGCTTGGGCCGCTGCGATGGTCTGCAAACCGGCGTAAAGGTCGGGAAGCTGTCGGGCCATCTCGGCCAACATGCGATCCACCCGAAAGACGAAGATCCCCCCATTCCAGAAGTAGCCACCATCGTTCAAAAAAGCCCGGGCCGTGGCCAGATTGGGTTTTTCCAGGAAACGATCTACCCGAAAAACCGGCAGTCGCCCCGCCACATCCAGATTTTTTCCCGCCTTGATATAGCCATAACCCGTGTGGGGCAGGGTGGGGGTGATGCCCAGGGTGACCAAATAGCCGGCCTGGGCGGCCTGGTCGGCCTCACTCAGGGCGGCTTGGAAAGCGGCAAGGTCCGGGATCACATGGTCCGCCGGCAGGATGGCCAGGACCGCATCCGGGTCTTGCTGCTGAAGGGCAATACAGGCCAGGCCGATGGCGGGGGCCGTGTTACGTCCGCTGGGTTCGGCCAAAATGTGGCTGGCGGGCATCTCTGGCAGTTGTTCGGCGGTCAAATTCGCATAGCGACTACCCGTGACCACATACAACTGGGTCGGCGACACCAGCCCGGCCAGCCGATCCGCCGTGGCCTGGATCATGGTGCGTCCCGTGCCGGTGATGTCCGAGAACTGCTTGGGGCTGGCTTGCCGGCTGCGGGGCCACAATCGAGTCCCCACGCCACCGGCCAAAATCGCTGCGTACATAGTTTACTCCTCGTTGAGTCTGGTGGGGTGAATATCGAGTATCGTGTATCGAGTAATGGATATGGTGAGGCGAATGGTGTGTAACGTACACAAAATACTCGACACTCGATACGTACTATCCCCTGACATATCGCATAGTCCCCACCTGGCGGACCAAGCCTTTTAGTTCCATGATGGCTAAAAGCCCGGTGACTTGTTGCGGAGGGAGGGTGGCCCGGCGCACGATGTCGTCTATGTGGCTGGGTTCTTGGGAAAGTTGATCCAATAGAGCCTGCTCCAATGGGTCCGCCTGCACTTGCCGCTGGGCCGCGGACTGCTCTTGGATGCGGGTCATGTTCAATTCATCCAAAATGCTGGCCAGCATGTCGTCCACGGAGAGCAGGGGGATGGCCCCGTTGCGGATCAACTCGTTGCAGCCCGCGCTGCCTGGGTGGAAGATGCTGCCGGGCACGGCAAAGACCTCTCGGCCCTGCTCCAGAGCAAATTGGGCGGTGATCAGCGCGCCGCTTGTCTGGCCGGCCTCCACCACCACCACGCCCCGGCTCAACCCGCTGATGATGCGGTTGCGGGGCGGGAAGTTGCGGGCCTCCGGGCTGGTACCCAGGGCATACTCGCTGATCAGCGCACCGCTGCGTATGATGGCCTCGCCCATACGCCGGTTTTGTTGCGGATAGATCTGGTCTACGCCGCTGCCCAGCACGGCCAGGGTGCGCCCGCCGGCATCCAGCGCAGCTTGATGGGCCACGGCATCCACCCCCAGGGCCAACCCGCTGACCACGGTGATGCCATTGCGGGCCAATTCGGTGGCCAGGGTGTTGGCCACCTCTCGGCCATAAGCGCTGGCCCGTCGAGTGCCCACCACCGCCACGGCCCACCGATCTTCCGGTACCAGATCCCCCCGCACAAAGATCACCGGTGGCGGATTGGGGCTGCTGCGCAAGTTATGCGGATAGTCAGCGTCATCCCACGTCAACACCGTGGCGTCCGAGCGCTCGATCTGCGCCCATTCCGCGGCCAGATCCAGGGTGCGCCGGGCCTGGAGTAGATTTTCCAGGCTACGGCGATCCAGTCCAGCGGCTTGTAGTTGGTGGATGGGCGCATTCCAGGCCGCTTCAATGGACTGGCAGACGTCCAGCAGGGCGGCGAGGCGGGTGGGGCCGATGCCCGAAACCTGATTGAAGGCGATCCAATACGCTTTGGGGTGCATAGGCGGCTTCCGAGGGGAGCATGGGCCGATGGGCCAGAGGGAAAAGTTGTGTGGTTCGAGAATACTGTACCCGTGGGCAATTGTCAAACAAAGCGGTTTAACTTCACCGTAGGGGTTTGGGTGGGCGGCGGACGAAATTCTGCGTAAGACAGAATTTCGTCCGCCGCCCACCCAAACCCCTGCCTATTATTCATCCTCTTCCAACAAGCCAGGCAGCAGCTCCACGGTGATGAGGCCGGCGGCCACATCCACCGTGCGGATGACCTGGGCGATGGCGGGGAGCAGGATTTCTTTGCCCCGGTTCACCCCCTGGGCTGGGGCAATCAAATAGACATCGTTGGCCCCCGTGGCCAGCACGTCGGTGACTTTGCCCAACAGCCGACCTTCGCTAGTCTGGACGGTCAGCCCCAGCAGATCGTGGATCCAAAAGGTATCCTCGTCCAACTCGGCCGCGTCCGCTTCGGGCAAGAAGAGCCACATGCCCCGCACGCCCTCGGCGGCTTGACGGTCGTTGATGCCCTCAAGCATGGCCAAAACATGGCCCTTGTGGGGGCGGGAGGAGAGAATTTCCTTGGGGGTCAATTTGGTCCCCAACAAGAGCAGCGCGCCAGGGTCAAAGCGCTCTGGGAAATCCGTGTGGCTGTCGATCTTGACCTCCCCCCGGTTGGCGTGGGGACCGATGATCTGCCCGATGATCAAATAGCCGTCTGGAATGTGGACCGGGCGGTTGCGGTGGGTGAAGGCACTGGCGGATTTATCGGGTCTGTTGGGTCTGTTGGTTGCTTGGCTCATTAGGTCTGCTTTGGGTGGTAGAAAATTGAATGGGTTGGCTTGTGTAACTGCCACCCCACCCTAACCCTCCCCAGGCTGGAGAGGGGGTGCAGTTCTGTCACGTCGATACACAAAAGCAGCGGAAGAGGAAGCCTCTCCGCTGCTTTTGATGGATGCGTGGCGATTGGACGACGGTTGGGCATCGAGTGGGCAACAAGAAACCCAGGCGACAAAAACTCAGGCGATCTTGAGGATCACCTGGTTGTCATCGTTGGGGGACGCGGCCCGCAACACATCGCGGATAGCGTTGGCCACCCGTCCGCCCTTGCCGATCACACGACCCATGTCCTCCGGCGCAACGTTCAGCCGGATCACAGTGGTGCGGTGAGACTGGCGAACCGAAACCTGCACGGCCTCCGGCTCTTCAACCAGGGATTCAGCCAGGAATTTGACCAGCTTTTCCATGCGTCTGCCTTTCGTCTTTTTGAGCCAAAAAGTCTGTCGTTAGCGCTTTGGCCCCCGCGGTGGGTTATTTGTCGCAAAAGGCACCGTAATCGTTCACCCCCCTCGGCCTCCCGGCCCCCCAATTCTGGGGGAAGGGATGGACAGTTCCCCCCAAAGTTGGGGGGGAGGGGGGCAGGGGCTAACGACGAACCGGTTTGAACTAGGCGACAGCTTCGGCCACAAAGGCCACCCGCAGACCGTTTTCGTCCAAGAGGCCAACACGACGCAACAGACGCGCAACGGCTTCGCTGGGCTGTGCGCCCACGCCAAGCCAATAAGCGGCCCGTTCGTGATTGAACTCTAATGTTTCCGGGTCGGTGCGGGCATTGAAGTAGCCCAAATTTTCAATAAATCGTCCGTCCCGAGGGGAAGTGACTTCGGTGACGACGATACGATAGGTCGGCTGTTTTTTTGCACCCATACGGCGCAGGCGAATTCGAACCACGTTTGTTCAACTCCTTGGTGTCTGGATAAAAATATTCAAAGGACGCTCTATACCATCTATAAGTCTACTACAAAGAAAGGATTTTACCGCAAAAGTGTCTTTACAGTGCAAACTACTTTCTTGCAGTTCTTCCAACAGCTATCGGCCAAACAGATCCATCACGTTGGCACCCAACCGGCCCTGGCGACGCTTCTTGCCCTTGCCGCCACCTTTGCCTCCGCCGCCCATGACGCCCATCTGTTTCATCATCTTCTGCATGTCCCGGAACTGCTTGATCAACTGATTCACATCCTGAACCGTGGTGCCGCTGCCCGTAGCGATGCGGCGACGTCGGCTGGCATTCAGGACTTGGGGATTGCGCCGTTCTTGGGCGGTCATGCTGTTGATGATGGCCTCGACGCGCTTCATGTTGCCTTCGGCCATGCCTGGGTCCAGATCCTTGGTCATCTTGCCCACACCAGGGATCATGCCCAGCAGGTCTGTAATCGAGCCCAGCTTTTTGATCTGCTTGAGCTGGGCCAGAAAATCTTCAAAATCAAAGCCGCCGCCCAGGAGTTTTTCCTCCATGGCCGCCGCGTCTTCTTCGTTGATATGCTCCTGAGCCCGCTCGATCAGGGTGAGCATGTCGCCCATGCCCAAAATACGGCTGGCCATGCGGTCTGGTTGGAAGGGCTCAATGCCATCCATCTTCTCGCTGGTGCCCAGGAATTTGATGGGCACGCCCGTGACCTGGCGAATACTCAGCGCCGCCCCACCTCGGGCGTCACCGTCGATCTTGGTCATGATCAGGCCGGTCAGAGGCACCCGGGTGTTGAACCCTTCGGCCACCTTTACCGCCTCTTGGCCGGTCATGGCATCCACCACCAACAGGATGTCCGCCGGGCGCACCAACATACGCACCTGCTCCAGCTCGCCCATCATGCCATCGTCGATCTGGAGCCGTCCCGCCGTGTCCAAAATCACCACGGTGTGGGCCTTTTCACGGGCCATGCGCAGGGCGTTTTTGGCAATGGTAGAAGCCGAAACGTCCGTGCCTTCGCTGTAAACCGGCACATCGATCTGTTTGCCGATCACCTGAAGCTGTTTGATGGCGGCAGGGCGATAGATGTCTGCGGCCACCAGAAGGGGGCGTTGACCATCCTTTTTCAACCGCAGGGCCAGCTTGCCCGCCGTGGTCGTCTTGCCCGACCCTTGCAACCCCACCAGCATGATCACCTGGGGTGGCTGGCTGGATGTGTTGAGCGGCGCAGCCTTGCCCAGCAGGTTGATCAACTCATCGTTGACGATCTTCACCACCTGTTGCGCCGGGGTCAGGCTGTCCATCACCTCGATACCAACGGCCCGGGCGCGGATGCGCTCGACAAAGTCTTTGACGACCTTGTAATTGACATCCGCCTCTAGCAAAGCCAGGCGTACCTCGCGTAGCGCCGCGTTAACGTCGCTTTCCGAGAGCTTGCCCTGGCTGGAGAGCTTGTCAAAGACAGATTGTAGTTTGTCTGTCAGACTTTCAAACACCGGCATATCCCTGTAGGATCAAATAATTCAACGGTAAACACAAAACAACGCCTTCTGGGCGGATCTTCCTGACAGACCGTCCCACCAGGCGCGCAACATTTTGATTTTACTGTAAGTGGGTCTTCGGGTCAAATATCAGGGCCATCGGGCGTGATCCAAAGCCCCGGCAAGCCTCAAGACAGAGGCGTGGGGGCGAGGGGTGGGACAGGAGTCAGGGTAGGCGTAGGCGTGGCGGGAATGGGCATGGACATGGGTGTAGGCGTGGGCGTGGGGGGAATCGGTGTGTCGGTCGCTGGCACAACCGTCGGCGTTTGAGTCGGGACAAGGGCTCCGGTTGGGGGCAGGATAGGGGTTAGGGTGGCGGTCTCGGCGGATGCTGGCGTGGTGGCAACCGTCGTGGGGGTGGCGGTCTCGGCGGCGGCGGGCGGGACAGTTGTGGGCGTGGCCGTGGGTGATAAAGCCGCGGGCGTGGCTGTGGGCACACTGGTGGGTGCGATGGTGGGCGTCTCTGCCCCAGGGCTGGACGGTGTGGCAGATGGCGTGACCGCCTCCGTGGGCGTGCTGGCAGGCGCGCTCGTCGTCACCGTCGGGGGGGTGGCGGTGGCGGTGGGCGGTAGGGATGTTGACGTGGCGGTGGGCTGCTCCTCAGCCGGCGTGACCGTCGCAATCGGTGTGAGCGTGAGCGTTACCGTCACCACGTCGGTTGCTGCCTCGGTGGGTGCCACCGTGGCGGTGGACACGGGCGATGGTGTCTTCGTAGGTAGCGCCGTGGGGTTGGGCAAGGGAGTCACCGTCACCTCGGCTGTCGGCTCGGCTGTCGCCTCGATCGTCGGCTCAACCGTTGGGGTGCTGCTGGGTGTGCTGGTTGATGTGCTGGTCGATGTGCTGGTTGGCGTATCGGTTGGCGTGTGGGTCGGCAGCGGCGTGGCAGTGACCGGCAGCGCGGGCACGTAGAGAAGACTCCCCGCGATGATCTGGGTGCTGGGCAGACAGTTGACCGCGCTCAATCTTGCCATGCTGGCACCCACGCGCGCGGCCAAAACGCTCAACGTATCCCCAGACTGCACTCGGTAGCCAACCCATCCGCCCGGCACGATGATGTGGCAGGCGGCCTGGGCCAGCCCCGTGGCCGTGGGAATGGGGGTGGGGTTGGGCGTCGGTGTCTCTGCCACTATAGCCGCGGCACCCTCAACAGGCTGGGCCACAGGCGTAATGGTAGGCGTGGGCGTGGGTGTGGGCGGCGGAGCCAACACTTCAATCGCCTTGGCCTGCAAAATGAACGTAGTCTGGCCGTCCTGAACAAGCAGGAGGTTGGGCACGATTTGATACCAAAGTCGGATCCGGGATCCCGGCGTCAGGTTCCCCTTTACTGTCATGGGCAGCCGTTCCAAAGCGTCCAGACTGGGCAAATAGCTATTCTCGAACGCCATAAACCCTGCCATAAATTTGCTCGGCGACACAGCCCCAAGGAAGATTCCCTCCAAGGTGGTCTCAATAATCCGAGGCTTCTCTTCCTCTAGCTGCCGCTGGGCGGCTGCCTCAGCTTCAAGCGCCTGCTCTTCGGCCTGGCGATCCAGCACAGCCTGGCGCATATCGTCTGGGGCCAGGATCACCGCTTGCTGGCGTAACCACTGCTTGATGGGATAGGTGAGGTCGCCGGGAATGGCGGCCCGTGAGACGACCACCAGCCCGGACCCGGTGATGGCCACCAACATGAGCAGGGCCAAGGCAATGGGGGCCAGCCGCATGGTGGTGGGGCTGACCAGCGGGGCGATCAGCGCCTGCATCCGCTCCCAAAGGGTGGGACGAGGACTGGGACTGGGACTGGGATTGGGACTGGGATTGGGACTGGGATTGGGACGGGGAGCGGTGCGCTGGCCCACGGTCTGGGTGCGGCTCTCTTGGGATGATTCCAAGGAAGGCGGCTCCACAATCGCCGCCGGGACCGTTGCCCTGGCTTCAACTGCAACGGCTTGCATGAAATTGGCTCTGGCGCGGGTGCGTTGGGCTGGGGCGCGTTGGGGCAGCAGCACATGGTGGATCTGCTGGGCAAGCGATGCCACATCCAGCAGAACGCTCAAATCGGGCTGATGTTGGGAGGGATAGGAATTGATCACCTGATCAATCGGTTCGCCCCTGGATAGGCGCTCGACCGCTTGGTCAAAGATCCGTTCCACCTCTGGGTTGGGGTTGGGCTGTTGGCTGTCCATAAACTCTTCTCTAGACATATTCTTCTCTAGCCATGCTGTGGTCGGATAGGTGTCTGATTATTCGTTGTCGTGCTCAAGCAGGCGACGTAGGTTCGACACAGCACGATACTGGAGGGCTTTAATGGCTCCTTCAGTTTTTTCCAACAGGGTAGCTACTTCGGTAATACTGTATCCTTCGAGAAAACGCAGACTGATCACAGAGGCTTGCTCCTCGGTCAGCCGATCGATGGCCTTGCGCAGATTGTCGGCGTCGAATTGACGCTCTGCGGTTTGGGCCGGCCCCTCTTCTTTTGTGACGAGGTCGGGGGCATCATCGATGGACATATAGGTGGCCCTGCCCCGTTTTCGATATTGATCGATGACCAGGTTATGGGCAATGCGATAGAGCCAACCGGAGAAGGAGCTATTCCAGGCCTTCTCCTTGCGGATGGCTTCCAGCATTTTCAAGAACACTTGGGCCGTCAGATCTTCGGCCAGGGTAGGATCACCGATACGCCGGTAGATGTACGCAAAGATACGCTCCTCGTAGCGATCATAGATCTCTCCGAGGGCGGCTTCGTCAAAGACCCGAGCCCGTTCCAGCAATTCGACTTCGCTGGCGATGGTTTCGGAGCTGGCCTGGTTAGGTTGCGTTGAAGTCAATGGCCCGCTGTTCATAAGGACGCAATTGGTGACGAGAAATGACGGCCACTTTTGCCAAAAAGGTCATTCTTGGCAAAGTTGGTGGCTGAGGTCGATGAGGAATGGATCACTTGGCTGCCGATGATGGGTGGAATGGTGGTGTGCAATGGGGAGATAGCCGAGCAAGCGTCTGGCGATAAGGGCGGAAAGTATACTGTTGGATTCGGACTGGGACCGAGACTGGGACTGAGACTGGGAAAGTGAACGATTGGAAGTTTACCCCGGTAAAATCTCCAATCTTCTTATCTTTAATCTTCTACAATCTTCTACTCACCCAATCGCGACCCAAGCAGGAGCGCGTTACCGAGTCGCCCGCGCTTGGGCCTGGGTGTAAACTTCAACCATGCGTTGGATCGCCGTCACGTTGGTGAAGATGGCCAAAATCCACAACACGGGTTGCATCCAGCCAAAGAGCAACCCCACAATCAGCAGGATCACCCGTTCCGGGCGCTGCAACACGCCTGTTTTGCATTCAAAATTGAGGGCTTCGGCCCGGGCTCGGGTATAGCTGACCATGAAGGAACCGATCAGGGTGACCGCCAACAGCACGATCTCTGTGCCGCCGCGCTGACCCTGGGTGGCACCCATGACGGTAACATAGTAATAGACCAAGGCCAGGAGGGTTAAACTCTCGGAATAGCGATCCAGGGTGCTGTCCCAAAAAGCGCCAAAGGAGCTGATCTGATTGGTCTGGCGGGCCAGGGAACCGTCCAGCATGTCAAAGAGGGCGGCGATGATCAGGAGAAGACCGCCCCAACGCAACTGGCCCATCAGGAGCAGGGTTGCGGAGATAGCCGTCAAGAAGAAGCCCAGGGAGGTTAAATTGTTGGGGGTAATACCGGTCCCCTGCAAACGGATAATGATGGCTGTGATAGGACCGGCCAACAATTGCCGTCCAATTTTTGAAATCATCCCCACTTCTCCAAGCTGGCGTATCTGACTTTTTGAACCCATCTGGGAATTGCCATAATCTATTCACTATCTATCTTACAATAGGTTCACGGATAGTCAAAGACCACGTTAGAGGAGACGCGTTTGGATGACAGCATGGCCGGAATGACTCCCCTGCAAAAACCACGAATGGCACAAATGAACATGGATTTCTCTCAGGCCTAATTCGTCAAATTGGTGAACCCCGTGGTCTGTGCCGGTGAGTTCCCCGAAACAAGTTGGGTATTGCATCCGCCCCCAGAAAGTGATAAAGTAGGGATGTCCTCTCAAAATACCCACATCTTCCCGGTGACAACCATGCTGAAAATTAGCCGCATTCCATCGATTTCTGATTCCGCCTATGCCCAGGCGTTTGACCTGTTGCGTGCCGCCCGGCATGTGGTGGTCTTGACCGGCGCGGGTATCAGCACGGAGTCCGGTATCCCGGATTTCCGCAGCCCTGGCAGCGGCATGTGGTCTTATAGCAACCCCTTGGATGTGGCGTCGATCTGGGCGTTTCGAGAGCAGCCCGCCCACTTCTACACCTGGATTCGTCCGCTCAGTCGCAAATTCCTCAGTGCCCGACCCAACCCCGCCCACCTTGCCTTGGCCACTTTGCAAAAAGCCGGGCTGGTCAAGGCCATCATCACCCAAAACATCGATGATCTGCACCAGCAAGCTGGGGCGGATCGGGTGCTTCAGATCCACGGCCACACGCGTACGGCCACCTGTTTGGGCTGCGGCGCTGGGGTTGACTCTCGGCCCATGTGGGAGGCGGTCAGCCGGGGCGAGACACCGGCCCAATGCGCCCATTGCGGCGGTCTGCTCAAGCCGGATCTGATCTTGTTTGGCGAAGATCTGCCCCATCATATCCTGGAAGAAGCCCAGCAGGAGGCCCTGAATTGTGACCTCATGATCGTGGCAGGCAGCAGTTTGGAGGTGATGCCGGCCGCCGATCTGCCCTATCTGGCCCGGCGGCGGGGAGCCCGCATCCTGATCATGAACCTCTCCCCTACCCTGATGGACAGCCAGGCGGATCTGGTCTTGCGAGAGAATCTGGCCGTCAGTATGCCCAAATTGGTCAAGGGTTGGCTGGACGCCACCAGGAAGTAGACGTCAATATGTCGTCATAAATGAAAAAAGGTGGGGCTATCAAGTAGCCCCACCTTTTTTCATTTATGACGAAAAATTCTTAGCGACCCATGATCGGCAACATGATCATGGACGCTGCATTCATCCCGCTGATGGATACGTAGCGCACGTTCTCCGGGAAGCTGCCCGCCTTGGCATCGGCCACCAGGAGCAACATGGCCTGCTGATAGCCGCTGGAGAAGGAGCTGCCAGTCACCACAACCTTCACGGTGTCGGAGACAATTCCATCCAGCGACGAAGCCGCGGCCCAGGGTACACCGCTGGGCCAACTGATGTCTGCCGCCACCAGGTCGCCACCCACTGCGGCCACACCGGTTTTGTAGATATAGCCCAAGGTGTCCCGCAGCACCAACTGGCCGGTTTCATCCACATAGCCGCCGGCAATCGGGCTTTCGAAGGCAGCCTGGGCCGCGGCCAGGGCTGGCATGGAGAGGATACCGGCGCTGTACGTGACGCCGGGGGTGCCGTTGATGGCCAGGGTCGTGGTCATGGGGGCGGTCAGGGGCTGGCTTGGGCCATAGATGGTATTGACTGCGCTGGGGCTAACTTGGAAGCTGGCCGGGGTTACGGTCAGCGCGATGGGGATCACCACCGTGGGGTTGATCACGTTGGCCGTGCTGGTCCTCAGGGTGATGCGCGGTCCCAGATACAGGCCCGGGGACAGTTTGGTGGCGTCGAACTTGATAAAGATCTTGGCCGGGGTTGCGTTGGAGTCCACTGCAAACTCCAGGATCCAGTCGGCTACCGGGGCTTCCACAGTGAAGTTGATGACCCCAGACGTGCCGCTGTTGGTCACGTTGAGAACGGTCCACTGACTGTCCGCCAAACTAGATTGGAGGCTGTGAATGATACTGGCCGGCTCCACGGTCAGCCGGGCACCGGCAGAATAGCCCGTGCCGTCCACATTGGCCAGACGCAGGCTCTTGTTGTTGGTGGACACGGCGAGGTCGTCGTAGATCTGGTTGGTGTCTGGCGATTGGTAGATGCGCAGACCATTGCTGCGCAGCAGGACAACCTCATCCTTGCCGTCGGCGTCCACGTCACCACCAGCCCCCACCACATAGCCGTTGTCCGACAGGGGCAGCTCGAAGGTGGGCAGGGTGTCGCTGCCCCGGTTGCGCATAACCATGCGGGCCATTGTGCTGGGTGCCTCCGCAGGCAGATCCCGCAGGAAGAAGGCTTCATCATCCCCATTGCCGTTGATGTCGGCCACAAAGGTATAATCGGGATAGGGGAAGAAGGCCAGGGCGTCCCCATCCGCCTCTTTCAGGGTGCCGCCCGTATAGCCGAAGATGAAGAAGGTGGCCGACGGCGCATACCCGGCAAACTGGCGCAAGGCCACCACCTCCCCCGTCCCGCCAGCGTAGACCTGGCCGATGGCCGCAGAGTTCCATTCTCGATCCGTACCGCCGTTGCTCCAAATTGTGGCGAAGTCATTGTCGATCTGATGCGCCTCGATCAGGCTGGAAACTTCGCCCGTGGAGAGGGGAATATTGCGGATCAGCACCACATCATCAGAACCGGCGTTGTTGATGTTGCCGACCTGCACAGATTCCCAAGGGCCGCCAAAGGACTTGTTGATGTGGCTGGTCCAACTCGTGCCGCTGGGGTTGGTGGCGATCAACACCTCGATGCGGTGGTTGATGTTGTTGGCCTCGGAGACCGTATAGCCGATAAAGATCTCATCCCCGGCCACGTTGGTATTCATGTTGCCCGCACCCACCACAGTGATGGGACTGCCCGGCTTGGTCAGGGTATAGATGCGCTTCCACGGGATCTGGCCGATGGCACCTTCGGCATCCGAGTTGCGATAGACCGGGTCAAAAATGGTCAACTTGCCGCTGCCGGCAGATTGCCCCACGGCCACGATCTCCGCGTCCCCGTCGTTGTTAAAGTCGCCCGTGGCAATATCGGTCCAGCCACAATCCCCAAACAACCGTGAATCAAAGGTGACGAGCTGGTGGGACGCGGATAGTTGGTTGGTGTCCTTGACCATGACACAACCGGAACCGTCCAAATAGACGATCTCATCGTCCGTGGTCGCCACACTGTCCGCGGCCGGGGCGGCCTGGACCGATCCCACCCCCACGCTGGGAACCAAAAGACCCAACACCACCAAAGTGGTCAGGGTCAGGGTGAAAAATCTGCGTAGTTTCATAGCTTCTCTCTCCTTGACAAGGTTCTGTTTCACAATAAAATCACACCGATGTGGTTCTGCCGGTGGTGGGTCGCTGGGAACACGGGAGCGGGTTACGAACTGCCGGATCAACCGAACATATTGCCCAAATGAGAATTATAGCACAGCCGCAGAAGGCGTACCGAATCATTTCCCCCTTTCTGTCGGTCAACATTCAGTCCATTCACCTACGCTGTGCCAGAGAGGCCGAAGGGATGCGTACAAAAGCCGAGAAGCGTTCACCCCCGCCCCCCTGACCCCCCAACTTTGGGGGGAACTGTCCACGACCTCCCCCAGAATTGGGGGCCGGGGGGCCGAGGGGCGTGAACGCTTACAAAAGCCGAGACCGATCACTTTTGAAAAGCTGTGTAAAATCTGTGGTTCACATCCCGTCAGCCCGAAAGAGTCGATCAAGCAGCTTCGGAAGGGTGGGCGGCGACGAAAAAGTAGCGCTTTTTGGGCCGGATTTATTGACGATTCACGGGAAAGATGGTAAGTTTCAACTATCACAAGCCAAGATTTTACAGCTTTTCGTTCATACTCGCAGTCCTTGTTTCAAAGACATCTCAAGGAGAAATTGACCATGAAGAATCCCATTCGAGTTGCTGTCACCGGTGCCGCCGGTAACATTGGATACGCCCTGCTCTTCCGCATCGCCAACGGCGACCTCTTTGGCGCAGACCAGCCGGTGATCCTGCAATTGTTGGAAATCACCCCGGCCATGAACGCCCTCAAGGGTGTGGCCATGGAGCTTGACGACTGCGCCTTCCCGCTCCTCAGCGGCCTGGTGCTGACCGATGACCCCAACGTAGCCTTCAAGGATGTCAACTGGGCCCTCCTCGTGGGCGCACGCCCCCGCAGCAAGGGCATGGAGCGGGGCGACCTGCTGGGGGCCAACGGAGCCATCTTCTCGGTCCAGGGCAAAGCCCTCAACGACAACGCCGCCGCAGATGTGCGGGTGCTGGTCGTGGGCAACCCGGCCAACACCAACGCCCTCATCGCCATGCACAACGCCCCGGACATCCCCGCCGACCGCTTCACTGCCATGACCCGGCTGGACCACAACCGGGCCATCAGCCAGCTGGCCGCCAAGGCCGACGTGCCCCTGACCGCGGTCACCCACGTCTCCATCTGGGGCAACCACAGCGCCACCCAATACCCAGACGCCTATCACGCCCTGATCAACGGCCAGCCCGCCGCCGACGTCATCGGTGACGACGCCTGGATCAAGGAGACCTTCATCCCCACGGTCCAAAAACGGGGCGCGGCCATCATCGAAGCCCGGGGCCAGAGCAGCGCAGCCAGCGCGGCCAACGCCGCCATCAACCATGTCCAGACCTGGTTCAACGGCACCGCCGAGAGCGACTGGGTCAGCATGGGCATCCCCAGCACCGGGGCCTACGGCAGCGCCGAAGGCGTCATCTTCAGCTACCCAGTCACCGTCAAAGACGGCGTTGTCACCATCGTCGAGGGCCTTGACCTGAGCGACTTCGACAAGGCCAAGATCGCCGCCACCGGTGGCGAACTCCTGGAAGAGCGCGAAGCCGTGGAAGCCATGCTCCCCGCCCGCTAGCCAGACCAGAAGTTCGACTTTTGAAAAAAGTCGAACTTCTCTTGACCCCAGAAAGCACAAAAGAGGCGACCGATCCATGTGATCGGTCGCCTCTTTTTGTCTGCATGAATCGACCCTATAGCGAGAGTAGGTTGAGTAGGCCGGGTCTACCAATGAGGTGCAATACGAACCGAGTCTAGGCCGTATCGAAACCGATGCGTGTCAACCCACTTCGGTTTCGATACGCCGCCAAGTTGCCGAATGGTGAGCGGAGATCTCGGCGGCGGCTACTCAACCTGCGTTGGCCCAGAGATGCGCTTACTCCGGCAACACCGTCGCAATCGCCTGCACCGCAATCTCAATCTCCGCCTCACTCAACGTCAACGGCGGCAGCAGACGCAGCACCGTTGACCCCGCCGGCAACGCCAGCACCCCATGCTCCTCCATCAGCGCCTTCAAAGCCGGCCCGGTCTTTTCGCGCAAATCAATGCCGATCATCAGCCCCAGCCCACGGATCTCCCGCACGATGGACCGTCCGGTCAACTCCTGCTCCAACCGGGCCATGAGCAGTCCCCCGGCGGCCGCGGACCGCTGGATCAGGTTCTCGTCCTGATAGGCTTGGATAGCGGCCAGCCCGGCGGCGCAGGCCAGGGGATTGCCCCCAAAGGTGCTGCCGTGTGCGCCCACATAGAGGCTATCCTGCACCTGTTTCGTATAGGCAATCGCCCCCATAGGGAAACCCGCACCCAATCCTTTGGCCAGACAGATCATGTCCGGCTCTAGATCAAAATGTTGATGGCCGAACCAGCGCCCTGTGCGCCCAAAGCCGGTCTGGATCTCGTCCATCACCAACAGCGCCCCCCGTTCCCGGCACAGGGCCTGGGCACCCCGCAGGAAGTCCGGGTCGGGCATGTTGACCCCACCTTCCCCCTGTACCGGCTCCAGGAAGACGGCCGCGGTGGTGTCGTCCACGGCTTTGTCCAGACGGGCCAGGTTGTTGTAGGGCACATGGGTGACACCGGGGAGCAGGGGGCCGAAGGGTTCCCGGTATTTCTTGGTCCACGTCAACGAGACCGCGCCCACCGTGCGCCCGTGGAAGCTGCCCATAGCCGCCACGATCCCCGTGCGCCCTGTGGCCAGCCGGGCGAACTTGATCGCCCCGTCAATCGCCTCGGCTCCGCTGTTGGCCAGGAAGACGTGACCCAGGTGATCGGGCAGGATTTCGTGTAGTTTAGCCAGAAATTCCCCACGTACATCGTTGTAGAAAATCGACGGCAGGGCGTGGAGCCGCCGGGCCTGGTCGGCAATCGCTCGGCTGAGGGCAGGATGGCCATACCCCAACATGGCCACCCCTTGACCCGAAGTCAGGTCCAAGTACCGATTCCCTTCGCTATCGATCAGCCAGCAGCCCTCGCCGGAGACCATCACCGTCTCGCCCCGGCGGGAGGTGACCCCGGATTCGATCATCGCTTCATAGTTCATCGAATTTGTGTTCCTTCTCCGGCTAAAGCCCGGCTGACGGGATTCTCTACCCGCCCGTCGGCAAAGATCACTTTTTGCACGCCCTCGCCGATGGCCTCCACCGCGCCCATAACCTTTTTCTTCATCCGCCCTTCGGCGAACTGCATGAAATCGTCCGCCTTGGCCTTGGGGATCTCCCGGATCAGGCTGCTTTCGTCGGGGAAGGCCCGGAGGAGGCCGGGGACGTTGGAAAGGATGACGAGGGCTTCGGCCTCAAACGCGGCGGCGACCATGGCCGCCGCCCGATCCCCGTCCACGTTGATGGCCTCCCCGGCGTCCGACGCGCCCGGCGGGGTGAGGACGGGGAGGTAGCCGGCGTCCAGGAGCAGGCGCAGGAGATCCGTGTTGACCCGCTCCACCGTGCCGGTCCAGTCGTCCCGGATCACCAGCCGCTTGCTGCCCACCCGCACCCGGATGGTGGACTTGCGGGTGCCTTCAAAGATGCGTCCGTCCAAGCCGCTCAACCCCACGGCGTTGATCCCGGCGGTCTGAAATTTCTCCACCCACATCTTGTTGAGCTGACCGCAATAGACCATCTCGAAAATTTCAAGCGTGCGCCGATCCGTGCGCCGGGAGACATAACCGCTCTCGCTGGTCACAAACTGCGGCGGATGGCCCAAGGCCTCGGCCACCTCGTTCGTGGTCTCCGCGCCGCCGTGGACCAAGAGCAGATCCTGCCCCGCCGCCCGCAACGCCGCAATATCCGCCACAATGGCGTCAACATTCAAATCCTGCCCGCCGCCAACTTTGATCACAATCATGATGTCTCCTTTTTATCGTGTATCGTGTATCGAGTATTGTGTGGCCCACGAAATACTCGATACACGATACACGATACTCTCTAAATCGGATGCAGCCCCGCAAACCCCAACCCGGTCGTCTCGTCCCAGCCGTGCATCAGGTTGATGCATTGCAGGGCGGAGCCGGCCGCGCCCTTCATGAGGTTGTCGATGGCGCACAGGGCGACGACCCGATGGGTCGATTCGTCGAACTCGAAGCCCACATCCGCGTAGTTGCTGCCGCTGAGGATTTTGGGTTCTGGATAGCGATAGACCCCGGTCTTTTCTTTGACGATGCGCACGAACGGCTCGTCCCGATAAGCTTGGCGATAGGCTTTCCACAGATCCTTCTCCGTGGTCCCCGGCTTGACGAAGAGATGGGCCGTGGCTAGGACGCCGCGCACATTGTCGATGGCCGTGGCGCTCAGATGCACATCCGCCGCGCTGCCCGTGGCGCGGATGGCCTGAAGTACCTCCGCGGTGTGGCGGTGGCCGGTTGGCGCAAAGCTGCGCATGGTGTGGGAGCGTTCCGGGTGGTGGGTGGCGTCGCTGGATTTGTTGCCGCCTTCGCTGCTGCCCACCTTCAGTTCGCAGATCACCCCCCGGCTGTCGTCCACCAATCCGGCGGCGAAGAGGGGGCGGATAGCCAGATTGGTGGCCGTGGCGTTACAGCCCACGCCGCTTACATATCGGGTGGATTTGATGGCCTCCCGGTGCAGTTCGGGCAGACCGTAGACGAACTTGTCCAGCCAGACCGGCGCGGCGTGGGGCTTGCCGTACCATTTCGGATAGTCATTTGCATCCCGCAGACGGAAATCGGCGCTCATGTCCACGAGGGTGGGGGCTAGGGCGGCGAACTCGTCTATGCGTCCCATAGCCCCGCCGTGGGGCAGACCCAGCACCAGTACATCACACGGCTTCAGATCCGCCACGCTGACGTATTGCAGCCGGGTGCGTCCCCGCAGGTTGGGGTGGGTGAAGTGGACAAAGCTGCCCGCGTTGCGCTCGCTGGTCACCTGATGCACGTCCAGGAAGGGGTGGTCCAGCAGAAGGCGCAGCAGTTCCCCGCCCGCATAGCCGGACGCGCCGACGATTGAGATTTTCGTGGTTTTTGTGTTCATATTCGCATAGCCAATCGTGTTGTTTGAGCCAATCGCACCGTCTATGAAATCGATCTCGACGGCGCCTCGGCTATTAACAGTGGGTTATGAAAAGACAAACAGTGGGGATCTCTTATGTTAGTTATCACCCATTTGTTCATGTCATCCCCCATTTTCGGATAGTTATCCACACTTTTCCGTCCGCGAGGAGAAGTCAGACGGGCAGGAGCCTGATCCTGTTGTTAATCTGTTTAAGTCAGCGAGACCGTGTCGGCCAGGGAAGGAGAAGCATCCCAGCCGTTGGCCGCAGCCCAGCCATCCTTGGCCACCCGCAGGCTAAAGTCCACCATGCGGTCAGGAATATCGATGCCCGTGGGCAAAATGCTATTACGAAATTCCATCGTATAGTTGACCTCGTTTACCAGCAGACCCCGACCCGGATCTTCCAGCACATCGATGGCCACCACGCCGCCGCCCACGGCTTTGGCCGCCCGCACACACAGGTCGTTCAGTTCCGGCGTCACCGGGCAATTGCTCGATTTGCCGCCCCGGGCCGTGTTGGTGATCCAGTGCGCCGAATCCCGATAGATGGCGCAGATGGTCTCGTTGCCCACTACAAAGGCCCGGATGTCCCGCATGGGTTTTTGGATGTACTCCTGGATATAGAAGATGCTGTGATGATAGGTCCCCAGCACCTCCTTGTGTTCCAGCACCGCCTCCGCCGCCTCCCGGTCGTTGAGCTTGCTCAACAGCCGTCCCCAAGAGCCAACCGCCGGTTTGAGCACAACCGGATAGCCCAAGGCCTCAATGGCTTCCAGCGCGCTCTCCGGGGTATAGGCCACCAACGTACGCGGAGATGGCACACCCGCCGCGGTCAGCGCGGAGGTGGTTTGCAGCTTGTTGCCGCACACATCCGCCACATGGGCCGTGTTGACCGTGGGAATGCCCCGGTCGTTGAGGATGCGCAGGCTGTACAACGCCCGGCTGTGGTTGATACACCGCTCCACCACCACATCAAACTTCTTGTATTGGTCGCCAAAGCTTTGGCCGCCGCTGATCTCAAAGACGATATTGCGGTCATCCACCAACTCGAAGTCCACGCCCCGCTTCTCAAAGGCCTCAAAAAGCAGCTTCTCCTCGGCCCGCACCCGGCTGTACAAAATGCCAACTTGCATATTATTCGCCCCAATCTTCCTGCTCTTCGGGAGCCACTTCCAGGGTGATGGGGGCCAGACTCACCACTTCCAAGTCCGCCCCACACTCCGGGCATTGCACGATCTCGTTCTGCATCACATCGGTCAATTCGATCTCACCAAAACACTCCGGGCATTCGCCCACGCCGCTGATGGTTTGAAGGGCCATGATTTTGTTCTCCTGTTGATTGGTTGGTTTGCGATTGGGAGATTGAGAGATTAGGAGATTGGTTTGCGTCATCCAATCTCCTAATCTCTCAATCTCCCAATCCCTCGGTCAATAATTTCACAACACTTGCTGTAACTTCATCCGTCGTCGCCTTGCCGCCCAAATCTGGGGTGTGAAAACCTAGGATCAAAGCTTGGTTGACTGCATTTTCGATGTGGGCGGCAATGTCGGGTTGACCCAAGTGGGCCAAGAGCAGCGCGGCCGCTCGCAAGGTCGCCATGGGGTTGGCCATCCCCCGCCCGGCGATGTCCGGCGCGCTGCCGTGGACCGGCTCGACCAGCACAAAGTGATCCCCCACATTGGCGCTGGGCACAAGTCCCAGCCCGCCCACCAAGGCCGCGCCGCCATCGCTGAGAATGTCGCCGTACAGATTGGGGGCCACCACCACATCATATCGCGCCGGCTCCCGGATCATGCGATAGAGCATGGAGTCCACCAACTGCTCCTCCACCTCCACGTCCGGGAACTCCGCGGCCACGGCCAACGCCGCCTCCCGAAACAGCCCATCCGTCACACTCAACACATTCGCCTTATGCACGATCGTCACCAAACCACGTTCACCTTTTGCCTTTTGCCCTTTGCCCTTTGCCTTTTGCCTTTTTTGAGCCTGTTCAAAGGCCATCCGCGCAATCCGCTCACTCGCCCCTCGTGTGATCACCCGCTCCGCAATCGCCGTGTTGCCATCTTCGGACAGTCGCTCCCGTTTGACATAAAGGCATTCCGTATTCTCCCGCACGATCAGCATATCGATGCCCGGACGGCTCCCCGCCACGGGCGCGGAGACAATTGGGCGCAGATTGGCATACAGATCCAAGGCATTGCGCATAGCCACAATGGGGCTGCTGTAGCCGGGTACCTTGTGGCTGGGCGAGCTGACCGCGCCAAAGATGGCCCCATCACACGTACGCAGGGCGGTCAGAGTCTCCGGGGGCAGGGCGGTGCCGGTTTGTTGAAAGGTGGCCCAGCCAGCGTCAAGGTCCACGAAGTCGAAAGAGAGACCGGTCGCCGTCAACACCCGGCGGGCGGCGGGGACCACCTCTTGGCCAATCCCATCTCCGGGGATCAGGGCAATGCGGTATGTGCGAGCCGGTGGGTTCATCGTGCAATCTCCATTGGTTTAATCGAGTATCGTGTATCGAGTAGTTTGTCGTGTCGAGAAATCAGTGCCGCTGCACGATCAAATACTCGACACACGATACTCGATATTTCTCTTCACATACGCCACCAACCCACCGGCCCGCACAATGCCCATCACGCTGGGGCTGAGGGGCGGAAAGCTGAACGTCCCCGCCGGGCAGGTGATGGTGTGGCGATCCGGGTCCACGCTCACCGGATCGCCGGGGCGGATGGCCCCGGCAGCCTCCGGGCAGACGATGGCCAGCAGCCCGTTGTTGAGGGCGTTGCGGTAGAAGATGCGGCTAAAACTGGCCGCAATCACCGCACCCACGCCGTTATAGACCAGGCACGTGGCCGCCTGCTCCCGGCTGGAGCCGCAGCCAAAGTTGCGCCCGCCCACGATCACATCCCCGGCCTGCACGTTGGCGGCGAAGGACGGGTCCAGATCTTCCAGGGCGTGCCGGGCAATCTCCGCCCGCTCGGTCACGGTGTAGGTGTATTTGCCGGGGAAAATCACATCTGTATTCACATTGTCGCCGTAAACCCAGGCTCGATTTGGTGTGTGCATGTGATCAACCTTCGTTTTGCCTGTTCGAAGCCGGTCCGTCGTCGAGGAACGGGTCCATACCAAATCGTAGGTGCGGTTTTTAACCGCACAGGGTCCATTCACTACGCATGATCATGGAAGTCGTGCGGTTGAAAACCGCACCTACGAGCGTGAATTTACAGTTCTTGCGGTCCCACAATCCGCCCCGCCACGGCGGACGCGGCCACGACCGCTGGATTCGCCAAATAGATCTCCGCATCCCGCGTCCCCATGCGGCCCTGGAAGTTGCGGTTGGCGCTGGAGATGGTGACTTCCCCCGGTGCGGGGATGCCCATGTGGTTGCCCATGCACGGCCCGCAGCCGGGCACGCCGATCACCGCGCCGGCGGCCACAAAGTCTTGGATGTATCCGGCGGCCAGGGCTTCTTCCAGCACCCGGCTGGACGCGGGGATGACCAGAAAACGGGTGCCCACCGCCACCTTTTTGCCACGGATCACGGCTGCGGCCGCGGCAAGATCTTCCAGCCGCCCATTGGTGCAGGTCCCCAAAAAAGCCTGCTGCACCCGAATCCCGGCCAGATCCGAAACTGGCACGACATTATCCACCGTATGAGGACAGGCCACGTAGGGTTCCAGGTCCGCCGCGTGGTAGATGTGGGTGGCGGTGTAGGCGGCGTCCGGGTCGGGGAAGAGGAGAGATTGGGAGATTAGGAGATTGGGAGATTGGTCTGCGTCCACCAATCTCTCAATCTCCCAATCTCCTAATCTCCGCTCCATCCCCGCGGCCAAATATGCAACCGTCTTCTCGTCCGGCGCCACGTAGGCGTTCTTGACCCCAAACTCGGCCATCATGTTGGGGAGGACCATGCGGGAGGAGAGGCTCATGGCCTGGATGCCGGAACCGCTGAACTCGACCGAGGCGTAGAGACCGCCGTCCGCGCCCAGATCGCCGATGATGCGCAGGGCGAAGTCTTTGGATGTGACCCCGGCGGGCAGGTCGCCGTCCAGCACGATGCGCATGGATTCGGGCACCCGTAGCCAGAGTTCGCCCGTGGCCCACAACGCGGCCACCTCGCTGCGCCCGATGCCTGCGCCAAATGCGCCCATCCAGCCAAAGTGGGGGGTGTGGGAGTCCGCACCCAGGATCATCTGGCCGGGCAGGATTAGGGCCTCTTCGCTCAAAACTTGGTGGCAGATGCCCCGGCCCACTTCAAAAAAGTGGCGGATGCCCTGCTCTTGCACAAACTGGCGGATCTCGGCGTGGTTTTGGGCATGCTTTGTGGTGGGTGCGGGCACGGCATGATCTAAGGTGATGGCGATCCGCTCCGGGATCAGCACCCGATCCTGGCCGAATTCCTGCCAGATGCGGCGGATGGCCGCGGTGTTGTCATGGCTCAGGACCACGTCCGGGCGGGCGTCCACGACCTGGCCGACCTCCACGAAGTCCAGGCCCGCGGCCCGGGCGATGGCTTTTTGGGCAAAAGTCTGGGGATTGGGGATTGGGGATTGGGGATTGGGCATGGTTAGATCCATCCGTTGAGGAGGAGATAGGCGACGCCGGCGATGACGACCCGGTCTTGGATTTCGCCGCTGCGCACGGCCTCTTTGAGCCACGCCGGGCTGACCCAGTGCAGGGTGACGAACTCTTCCGGATCCCGTTTGGTCGTGGCCGTGGGTTCCAGCCCCCAGGCGGCGTAGAGATAGCTGCGCATGGGGCCGAAGGCGGGGTTGTCCCACACGCAGCCCAGATAGCGCACGGTCTCGTCGGTGACCTGGGCCGGGGCGAAGCCGGTCTCCTCCCGCAGTTCCCGCAGACCGGCGGCCCGGCGATCTTCTGCCGGGTCCATCAGCCCGCCGGGGATCTGCCACAACACCTGGCCCACGCCGTGCCGGTATTCTCGTTCCAGCAGGATCTGGCCGTCCGCATTGAAGCCGAAGACGCCCACGCCCGGCGCAGAGGGGACGAGCCGGGTGTATTCATATCCGCCGCCGTTGGGCAACGCGACCGTGTCAATTTCCACGGAAAGCCAACGATTTTTGAAACCGACGCGGGTCTCTCGCGTCGTCCACGCTACGGGATCATGAGACAAATCAGCCATAACTACCTCCAGGCGCTAAAGCGCTCACTACAAACTCTACCGCTTTCCGGAAGCTCTACCCCGATCCTCCGCCAACCAACCACCTTCCGGAAAGCTCGCCGCCACAGCTTCCAGCCCCAACTCGACCATCGTCGACGCATCCAAGGCCTGGGAATGATAATGGCGCAGCAACGCGTCCACATCATCCAAACTCAGATTGCGCTGATCCGCCTGGGCCTTGATCTGAGTCGTGATCTCCTTCACCTCGTCGTCGCTCAACGCCAACTGCAACTGGTCCGCCCGTTGCTTGATGGCGTTCCAGCCGGTCAGCCGGTGGGCCACATGCACATAGCGGGTCAGGCCGAAGTCGGTCGGGTCGAGGATTTCGTAGGTGCTGGGGTTGTTGAGGATGGCCTTGGCGTGGATGCCGGCCTTGTGGGTAAAGGCGGTGTAGCCGGTGATGTAGTTGTTGAAAGGCACGTCCACCTGCACCAGATCCGCCACGTAGTTTTCGATCTCCCGCAGCATGGGCAGGTTGTATTTGCGCCGCACGGCCTCTGGGTTGTGGACATACATACGGGCCACCATGCCGCCCAGGGAGGCGATGCCGTTGCGCTCGCCGATGCCCAGGACCGAGGTGTCCACGTGGGTGGCCCCGGCCTCCAGGGCGCAGAAGGCGTTGGCGATGGCGCAGCCCGTGTCGTCATGGCCGTGGAATTCGATGTCGCAGTGCACAATGCCCCGCAGGGTGCGCACCAATTCGTAGACCTGGCGAGGGTTGGCCACGCCCACGGTGTCGGCGATCCCCACCCGGTTGACGCCGATCTTGTCCACGGCCCGATAGATGGTCAGCAGGTCAACCAGGTCGCTGCGGAAGCTGTCCTCAGAGCTGAAACGCACCTCCAGGCCCTGGCTTTTGATAAACTCCACCACCTCGCGGGCGCTTTCGATGATGTAGGGGATGTCCTTGCCGTGGGAGAATTCCCGCAGGAAGCTGCTGGTGCCAAAGAGGACGTCGATGCCGTCCACCCCCGTGTCGATGGCCACCCGGGCGTCGTCCATGTGGCAGCGGGTGTGGGTGAGGATCTTGGTCTTCAGGCCCAGCTTGGTGATGATCTCGATATCTTTGCGGCTCTGGGGACTGGCGGCCGGGGAGGTCAGTTCGATATATTCCACGCCAAAGGTGTCCAGCATCTTGGCGATCTCCACCTTTTGGTCGCTGGTAAAGAAGGCGTTGGCGAACTGCTCGCCTTCCCGCAGGGTAGATTCGATGATAGAAAAGTTGTCAAGACTCATAGCATTCTCCTGAAATTGATCGCGGATGAACAGGTGGGGCAAAGGATCTGCGTCAATGCAGGAGGCCATCATCGGCCAAATAGGTTGATATTTTTGGGCATAAAAAAACCGGCGCATCCTGTCTGGATGGCCGGGTGCTGTGGCTTCTTTGCACAGAGCAACACGAAAATCCAGACTTAGTCCGGTTTCTCCTTCTTGCTATTGTGCTTGGACAGACACAGGACAATGGACATGGCTGAATTCTCAGTGGAACCAATGACTGAATTGATGGTTGGGAGAATACCAGGGGTGGGGGTGGATGTCAAATTGGGGGGGCGCTGAATGGAGGAGACTTGGGCGAATTGGTGGTATAATCAATCCCAACCTGGCCTAGCCAGAACCAAAAAGATTTACCACAAAGATCACAGAGAACACAAAGATTTCAAAAGAATAAATCCCTCTTTGTGTTCTTTGTGTCCTTTGTGGTAAAAATTCTTGCACAAAAAACAAGGATTTCGCTGGTTAGGTACTAACCACGTAGGTCCATATCCAAACCAAAACCCAAGAAAGCGAGCAAATTCCATGAATAAAGCCGAACGAACCGCTTGGATTGCCATTCCTATTGTTCTGTTGCTGACGGCGGGGGTCGCCTGGGCGGGCAGCCAAGGCAGCGTTGATGTGGGTGGGGTCTCTCTCTTTACCCTGGCCGTGGTCCTGGCCTTCCTGATCCAGTGGATTGTCTTTGTCCCCTCTTTTCTCCAACATACGGAGAAATTCTTCGATCTCACAGGCAGCCTCACCTATCTGACCGTCATGGCCCTGGCTGTGCTCCTCAGCCCCGTGCGGGATGCCCGCGCCATTGTGCTTTGGATCATGGTCTCGCTCTGGGCCATCCGCCTGGGCTATTTCCTCTTCACCCGCATCCAGCGGGACGGTCACGATGGCCGCTTTGATGAGCTGAAGGTCTCCTTCCCCCGCTTTTTGATGACCTGGACCCTGCAAGGATTGTGGGTCTCCCTCACCCTGGCCGCAGCCCTGGTCGCCATCACCGCCCAGACCCGTCAGGATCTAGGCGTCATCGAGATTATCGGCATCCTGGTCTGGCTGATCGGTTTCGGCATCGAGGCCGTGGCGGACGATCAGAAGCGGCGCTGGCGGACGAAAAAGGCCAACAAGGGCAAGTTCATCAACACGGGGCTGTGGGCCTGGTCTCGCCACCCCAACTATTTTGGCGAGATCGTACTTTGGGTCGGTGTTTTCATCATCGCCGCCCCCGTCCTTCAAGGTTGGCAGTGGGTGGCGTTGATCTCCCCCATCTTTGTCACCCTGCTGCTCACACGGGTCAGCGGTGTGCCCATGTTGGAGACCCGGGCCGATGAGAAGTGGGGCGGGCAGCCAAAATACGAGGCATACAAGGCCAAGACGCCTGTGTTGATCATGCGTCCGCCGACCAAGTAAAGGAGTCCCCATGCCCACCCCAATCCCACAACTGCCGCCCCATGTGATCGCCAAGCTGGCCGCTCGCGGCGTCACCGATGACGAGGGAATAGTCGCCGCTATGCAGGACGATCCGGTGCTACGGGCGGAAATCCACACCTTCTTGGCCGAGAGCCAGGCGCAGATCCAGCAGTGGGTCATCCGGGATCTGCTGGCGCTACAGAGCAATCAGGATTTGCATCAATTCGTCCAGCGTGCGCCTTTTGTGTTGGAAAATGACTTTTTGTCTGCGCTCAAACGGCTAATCCACGCCTCTCAGGAACGGGATGAGCAAGACGCCGCCAACGCATTGGCCCTGCGGTTGGCTGCGCTCATACGCATCCGTGCCGATAGGGCACGGGCTCAACGGGCAGATAACTCAGGCGATGCCGGGCCAGTTCCAGAGCCACTGTCCCAGGAGGATCTGCTCTACCAAGTCGTCCAGGCCTTTCTCTACGCCCAGGACGAGGCCACCGCCCGCCAGGTCTTTGCCGAGGCCTCGGCCCTGCTCCTCTCCGCCGCCGCCGGGCAGATCCTCGACCACGGCATCCAGGCCGACAACGACCAAAGCCGTCGCCGTCTGGCCCAGCGCAAAACCCTGCTGCGCAAACTGCGCCGGGAATCCAGATCGTAAGGGTTTGGGTGGAAAACAAAAAATGGCAGGCACCCTCGGTGCCTGCCATTTTTTGTTTTCCACCCAAACCCCTACAGCCCCGCCACAGCCCGCTGAATCCGGGTCAACCCCTCCAGGATCACCTCCGGGCTGGTGCCAAAATTGAAGCGCACAAAGCCCGCCCCGCCCTTGCCAAACCACGCCCCGTCGTTCATGGCCACTTTCGCCTCTTTTTTGAAAAAATCCGCCGGGCTTTCAAAGCTGTCGGGGATCGCTAGCGCCGTACAATCGAGCCAAGACAAATAGGTGGCCTCGGGGACCGTGATCCGTATGCCGGGCAGATTTTCCTTCACAAAGTCAGTCACCATGTCCCGGTTGGCCGTGAGCTGCATCCGCAGATCCGCCAGCCAGTCGTCGCACTGGGTATAGGCGGCCAGGGCGGCCGTGTAGCCCAGGATGTTGGTGTGGGGGACGATCCCGGCCATGCCTTTTTCCATCTGTTTGTGCAGGGCTTCGTTTTGCACAATGGCAAAGCTCATGCCCAGACCGGGGACGTTGAAGGTCTTGCTGGGGGCCATCAACGTGATGGTGCGGGCGGAGATCTCCGGGTCCAGGGCGGCCAGGGGGGTGTGGGCCGCGCCGTCCAGCAGCAGGTCGCAGTGGATTTCGTCGGAGCAGATCACCATGTCATGGCCGGCGCAGATTTCGGCCATGCTGGCCAGCTCGTCCACATTCCACGCCCGGCCCACGGGGTTGTGGGGGTGGCAAAGCATAAAGAGCTTGGTGTTGGGCCGGATGGCGTTCTGGAAGGCGTCAAAATCAAGCTCGTAGCGCAGGGTGTGGTCCCCGCGGGTGGCGGCCAGTTCGGCCACTTGCAAGGCCCGGCCCTGGTTGGCCGGTGCTGTCAGGAAGGGACCGTAGACCGGCGTGGTCGCCAACACCCCGTCCCCGGCAGATCCAATCGAACGGGCCACCGCGTTCAACCCGCTGACCAGGCCGGGCAGATAGACGATCTGCTCCGGTGTCACCTGCCAGCCGTAGAGCCGATCCAGCCGGGTGCAGATGGCTTCGTCCAACTCCTTGGACGGCAGACCGTAGCCAAAGACTCCGTGTTGGACCCGCTCGGTCAGAGCATCGATGATGGGCTGGGGCGAGGCGAAATCCATGTCCGCCACCCACATGGGCAGCACATCTTCGTCATAGACAGACCACTTGACGCTGTGAAACGCGCGACGGTTGGGGGCATGGGCAAAGTTAGACGACATAAAAATGGCTCCAAATCAGGGTTGGGATGAATAGGGTGGGTGGGGATCGGGTATGTGGTTTGGCAGTTGAGTCATTTTCCTAATTCGTCAAGACGCAAATGAAAATCTGTCTCGGCCTCTTGACCATCTTCACCTTCCACGCCGTCATTGGCCACCCGATAGGCGGCCCGGGCCATGGTGGTGGTAGCAATTGGCCCGGTCACGAAGAAGAGTACGATCAGGGCGATCATGGTGGGCAGGCGGCCTTCGTCATAAAAATAGACCCCCGCAGCCAGAAGCAGCCCCATTACCCCCACGGTGGACGCCATGCCCGCCACATGCATACGCGCAAAAACATCCGGCAGCCGGATCATGCCCAGACCGCTCAACAGCATAAACAGCGTGCCGATCAGCGCCAAAACCAAGATTATAATTTCTTTCAAGGGTCCAATTTCCATAGCTTTACCTTTTTCAGGAGGGGGTTAGTACCTAACCAGCGAAATCCTTGTTTTTTGTGCAAGAATTTTTACCACAAAGGACACAAAGGACACAAAGAACACAAGGAGGGATTTATTCTTTTGAAATCTTTGTGTTCTCTGTGATCTTTGTGGTAAATCTTTGTGGTTCTGGCTAGGCCAGGTTGGGGTTTGGGTTTGGGGATTGGATCGTTCAAATTCGTTCCCCCAATCCTCCATTACTCCGCCTCGTTTTCGCCCGCCTCTTCCAAATAACGGGCAAACATGACTGTGCCCAGAAAGCCCAGCACCGCGGTGACCACGGCCCCGTCCAGCAATAAAGAGGAGCCGCTGCGCACGGCAAAGAGAGCGAAGATGCCCACGGCGTGGACGGCGATCAGGTCAAAGGCCACCGTGCGGTTGGGCACATCCGGCCCCACAACCAACCGGTAGAAACAGATAGCCATAGAAAAACTGAGCAGGATGATCAGAAACTCCATCCCGGCCTGAAAAAGCGTCAAATTGCCTAAGATCGTCATTTACACATCCCCCCGGGTGATCTGTAAAATGCGCCGCTCAAACCCATCTTGGATGCTCTTCCGGAACTGTTCCACGTCCCCAGTTTGCAGGTCGTGGACGTAGAGAATCTTCCTTCCGTCGGCGTCCGGGATCATGTCTACGCTGATGGTGCCCGGCGTCAGGGTGATCACCGAGGCCAGCAGGGTGATCTCCACATCGGTGCTGACCGTCAGCGGGATGCCCACGATGCAGGAATCCAGTTTCTCGGTCAACCTGCCCGCAGGCTGTAGGACCAGCGCTGCCAATTTGATGTTGCTTACCCCGATTTCCCAGAACACATAGAAGATGAACCCAATGGTGTGCATGATGCGCCGCCCATAGGATCGCTCAACCAGAGTCAATAGCACCAGGCCACTCAGAAAGCCAAAGACAAAGGCCGGGGGTGTAAACTCCTGATTCAATGCTGGCCACAGCAACATCAATAATAGATTGATCAACACCAATTTCGCCATCTCATATCCTCGTTTGCCGGTAACGATCCACCCCACCCTAACCCGATCTGGGGGAGGTTGGGAGGGGGCGTCTTGGTAGGTACGATGCTCTAGTGCCCGCCATCCACTGGCTTGACCAACACCGGGATCTCATCCGTGGGGGCGATCTGGGCGATGTAGCCCTGGCGGTCCAACACCTGGTCCGCGGCCACATTCGCATAGCGGAAGAACGTCTGGCCAAAGACGCCCATGCTCAAACTGAGGGCGACCAGCAGGGCAATCGGCCCCAAGGTCAGCCACTGCCCGCCGGGGCGGGAGAGGGGGGCGGTCGGTGCTGTGGGTTGGTCGCTTGTGCCCCAGAAGGCGGCTTGCCACAGGCGCGCCATGCTCATCAAGGTCAGGATGCTGACCAGAATGCTCACCCCGGCCACCACCCAGTGGCCCGTGTCCAGGCTGATCTGGAGCAGGCTCAACTTGCTGATGAAGCCGCTGGACGGCGGGATGCCCGCCAGAGACATGGCGGCGATAAAGAAGATCAGCGCCAGGGCCGGTCGCCGCTGCATCATGCCGCCCAACTTGCCGTTGGTCAGGCTGCCGCTGCCCATCTCCAGCTCCACCGTGCCGCCGGCCATGAGCAGGGCGGTCTTGACGAGCATGTGGTGGACCAAATAGAGGATACCGGCGGCCATGCCAAAGCCGATGGCCAGTTTGTTCCCGCTCACCGCCACCCCCAGCCCCATGATCATGTAGCCCACCTGGCTGATGATGTGAAAACTGAGTACCCGGCGGATGGTGTTGGCCGCCATCGCCCCCAGCACCCCCACAAGCATGGTGAACCCGGCAACCGTCAGGATCAGGGTCTGCCACTCGATCAACAGGTCCGGGAAAAAGAGAGGGAATATGCGAAACAGGGTGTAAATGCCCACCTTGGTGAGCAGGCCGCCAAAGAAAGCCGTCACCACCGGGTGGGTGGTGTGGTAGCTGCTGGGCAGCCAAAAGAAGAGGGGGAAGAGCCCGGCCTTGCTGCTAAAGGCCACCAGAAGCAGACCGGCCATCAGCAGACGGATGTACTCCGGCGCGCTGTCCAGCCGCTGGGCCAGATGGGCCATGTTGAGGGTGCCCAGGGTGCCGTATGCCACGCCGGCCGCGGCCAGGAAGAGGGTGGAGGCCAGCAAATTCAACACGACATAACGGATGCCACTGTCGATCTGGCGCATCTGGCCGCCCACGGTCAACAGCACAAAGCTGGCCATGAGTAGCACTTCAAAGAAGACATAGAGGTTGAAGAGATCCCCGGCCAGAAAGGCCCCGTTGACGCCCATCACCAGGAAGAGAATCAGGGGATAGAAATTTAGCCGCTGCCGTTCGTCCATAGTCGTGAAGCTGTAGGGCACAATGGTGACGGCCAGGATGGCCGTCAAGCTCAACATGATGCCGGTCAGCCCATCCGCCACCAGGGTGATGCCAAAGGGAGCCTGCCAATCGCCCACCTGGATGGAGATGCGGCCCACGGTGAGGGTGTGATGCAGAATGGCCAGGGAGATCAGCAGGTTGAGCAGGGTGGCTACCATGGCCAGGGTGCGCTGAAGGGAGAGGCTTTCGTACTGCCTGCGCCGAAAACGCAGCAACCCCAACGCAGCAAAGATCATGGGGATGACCACGGGCGCGGCCAGCCAATTGGGGGTCAACGTCATGATGGCTCTCCTGCCCCTGGGTTTTTGTCGGCTGGATGCGTGCGGGGATAATCCAGAAATACAAAGTCGTCTTCCGATTCATCCAGCCCACGGGTGTAGTAATCTGGCGTGTCTGCAAAGCCATCGTGGTTCTGATCTGGCATGAGCCGGCGGCCTTTGCCCGTGCCGTAGACCAGCTCCATGCGCCGGTTGACCAAAACGATCACAAAGGCGGTGATGCCAAAGCTGATCACGATGGCGGTCAGGATCAGGGCCTGGGGCAGGGGATCGGGATAGGCGCTGATGTCGCCCAGGATTTGGCTCTTGTCCAGGATGGGTGGAATGCCCCGCTTGAGCGTGCCGGTGCCAAAGAGCAGCAGGTTGACCCCGTGACTGAGCAGGGCCAGCCCCAGGATCAGCTTGATTTCGCCTCGGCGCAGGATCAAATAGGTGCCCCCCATAAAGAGGGCACCCACCACCACGGCCAACAGATATCCGGTCATGGTTAGGACTCCTCCTCAGAATTGGCGGCCTGGTTCAGCCCCAGCAGATAGGAGGTGGTCACGGACACCACCACAAAAAAGACCCCAAAGTCAAAGGTCACCGGGGATCCCAGCACATATTCCAGACCACCGGGCAGAATATCGCCCCATAGGCTGGCAAAGAATGTGCCTCGAGTGATGCCGGCCAAGGCCGAACTCATAGCAATCAGCAGCCCCACTCCCATCATCGGTTGCAGGAAGCGGCCAATGGATTGTTGCACAGTACCCACCCCGCGCCCCAAAATCTGAAGCTCGAAGGCCGCCGCCGCCATCAACCCGGCAATAAAGCCACCGCCGGGCAGATTGTGTCCCCGCAGCAACAAAAAGAGCGCCAAAAGCAACAGCACTGGCGTCATGACTCGATCTAATAAGCGTAAATATAGTTCAGGCATAACAGTCTCGGATCAATGCACAATTGAAAATGCACAATGGACGTAATCGTTCACCCCCCCTCGGCCCCCTGACCCCCCAACTTTGGGGGGTCAGGGGGCCGAGGAGGGGACGTTTACCAATGCACAATGGGTGAAACCACCCCTTCCCCCGCTCACCCGCTCACCCCTTCACCTTCGTTATCCTCTTTCCCCTTGCCCGTCTGGCGTAGACGGGAGGAGCGCAGGAGGGCGTAGCCACCCAGGGCAGCCAGGGAGAGGACGGTGATCTCCCCCATGGTGTCGTAGCCGCGGAAGTCAACCAGGATCACGTTGACCACGTTGGCCCCGTGACCGCTGAGTACCGAGTTGCGCATGAAGAAATCGCTGATGCTGGGAGCCAGGGGCTTCCCAACCGTCAACACGACCAGCACAAAGCCCAGCAGCCCCACGCAAACGGAGACAAACAGGTTGCGCAGCAGAACGAGCCAATGCAGTGGGTGGCGGAACTGGATGGGGATGCGGTAAAAGACCAGCACCAGCAAGACCACGGTTAACACTTCGATCAGCAGTTGGGTCAAGGCCAAGTCTGGGGCACCGAAGAAAACAAAGGCCAACGTGACCACGATCCCCACCACGCCCAGGCTGATGATGGCGTTGAGCCGGGGCTGAGATTGCACCGTGACCAAGGCGGCGATGATAGCCACGGCAAAGAGCGCCACCTCCTGAAATTCGGGCATAGATTCCCGCAACAGCTGCCAAGGCAAAAACAATGTGCCCAGTCCGGCCCAAGATTCCAGCCCGACCACCAGGGCATAGACGACCATGCCCACGGCCGACATCAACACGATGCTGGCGTGATCCGCCAGGGTGCGTCCCTGCACCGCCTGGGTGACCCAACGCGCCCCACCATAGATGCCGCCGATGACCCGCTCTTTGAAAAGATCCTGCCCATCCAGCCAGGACGGTGTGGCCTGAATCGCTTTCCGTACCCAACTCCGGCCCAAGAAGAGCAGGATGCCCGTGGCAATGGCCGCCATGCTGGTCAAGAAGACCGGGGTCAGCCCGTGCCACAGGGCCAACTCTATGTGGAGGGTCTCACCGGCCACGGCGCTCGCGGCCGGGTTGAGCAGGTGGGGCACAAAGGAACCAAGCCCAAAAGGCATGGCCGTGCCCAGCAGCACAAGAAACAGGGCTGGCGCGTCCAGGGCAAAGGGGGCAGGATGCACCACCTGGGCGGTCTCGTGCGGTGACGTGCGGCGCAAAAATGGCTCCCAGAGCAAGGTGAGGCTATAGGCCACAAAGAAGGCCCCGATCACCCCGGCCAGACCGATGGCGATCCACCACAGGCTGTCGTGGCTGCTTTCCAACTGGTGAAAGAGGGTCTCTAGCAATGTCTCTTTGGCCAAGAAGCCAAAGAGTGGGGGCAGCCCGGCCATGGACAGCCCGGCCAGGATGGCCGTGGTGGCGGTCCAGGGCAGTTTGCGCCACAGACCGGCCAACTCGCGGATGTCTCGGCTGTGGGTGGCGTGGTCAATGTTGCCCGCCACCATAAAGAACGGCCCCTTGTACAGGGCATGAGCCACAATCCCCACGACAACCGCTGTGTAGGCGTACTCGTTATCAAAGGCTAAAAGCAGAACCAGGATGCCCAACTGGCTGACCGTGGCATAGGCCAGGGTCGCCTTCAGATCCCATTTGGCGATGGCGGTAATGGCCCCCACCAAGGCCGTGATCCCGCCCACACTCAGCAGGCTCCAGAACCAGATCGGGCTGTCGCTCATGGCCGGGTGGAAGCGGGCCAGCAGGAAGACCCCGGCCTTCACCATGGTGGCCGAGTGCAGGTAGGCCGACGCCGGGGTGGGCGCGCTCATGGCCCCAGGCAGCCAGAAATGGAAGGGGAATTGGGCCGATTTGGTAAAGGCCCCCAGCAAGATCAGGGCCAGGGCTGCGGGGAAAATGGGCAGGCTGGTCAACTGGGAGATGGCCAGGATCTCGCTGATGCGAAAGCTTCCCACGGCCTGACCCAACAGCAACAATCCCATCAACATAAAGATGCCACCAAAGCCCGTGATCACCAGGGCTGTGTTGGCCCCGGTCTGGGCTTGGCTCTCCTTGTGCTTGAATCCGATCAGCAGATACGATGTCAGACTGGTGCCCTCCCAAAAGACAAAGAGGGCGATCACATTGTCGCTCCACACGATCCCCAACATGCTGGCCATAAAGGCGAAAAGGTAGGCATAAAAAAGCCCTTGGCTCTCATCATTTGCCAGATAGTAATGGGTATAAAACGCGATGGCCGCCCCGATCACCGTGATGATCAGCCCGAAGAGCAGGCCCAATCCATCCAGACGCAGAGAGATGTCCAGCCCAAAGCTGGGAATCCACGCATAGACTTCGGTGAGGGTCTTTCCGGCATTGAGGCTGGGGATCTGGCTGATCAACCATGCGGCGATGGCCGCTGGGGGGAGCGCTGCCACCCATCCGCCCAAGGCCAGACGGTGGGGACGAATCAACCATAAAAAGAGGCTGGTCGCAAAGAGCAGGATGAGGGCTAGGGCAAGCATAGGCGGGCTAATCCAGATCTAAAGGTGATAGGTGGCGTTAAAGCGCCGATTACCAGCTTGACAGGGTCTTGAGTATCCAAAGTAAAGCGGTTTAGTAGTCAGATTGTCAATTGTGTGAGCTTGGACTACAATGTGCCGTCTGTGCAGGGGACCCGCCGTAGCGGGCAAGGGGATCCAAACTGAATTTGCGAGGGTCTTCGATGACCAACGTTCAAATGCGAGCACAAACTAGAATAGTGTATCCGTTTTTTGGGGAATCAGCAAAGATCCAGATGACCCATATGACCCGCATCATGCACCGCACCCTGAACTGAAAGACGCTATTATGATCAATCGCCAAGCGGCAATGCTTGTCCTGCTATTAGGCACCTTCTACGGCTCAACCCTGGTCGTCTCCCGTTTTAGTGTAGGTCAATATGACCCCCGGGTCTACATCTCCTTGCGCTTGATGCTCGCCGCGTTGGCCCATGCCCTGGTCTATGCCTTCAGCCGCACCCGACGCTGGCCCACAGACCCCAGCTTGTGGGTGCGGGCTGGCATCTTGGGCGTGCTGGGCACCGCCCTGCCCATGACCGCGATTGTCTCCTCGTTGCAATATCAATCTTCCGGGGTGACCAGTTTGCTTCTCACCCTGAATCCCGCGGTGGTGGTCATCTTGGCCCAGATCTTTTTGGCCGACGAGCCGATGACCTGGCGCAGGATAGCCGGGGTGTTGATTGCCTTTGGCGGGGCGGGGCTGCTGCTCATGCGGGGAGAGACGGGGCTGGCCAATCTGGTCCAGGCGGATTGGCGGGGCTATGCGTGGGTCAGCGTGGGCATCCTGGGGGGCGCGTCGGCCACGGTCTATGCCCGGCGCATGTTGCGCTTTGAGGATGCCATCGACGTGGCCGCTGTGCGTATGACCGTGGCGGCCCTCGTCCTGATTCCAGTCACCAGCCTGACTGTCGGCTATGACCTCAGCCGGGTGGACGCCGCGGGGGTGATGGCCCTGATCTACGCCGCCATCTTCGGCACCTTTAGCGGCATGATCCTCAACTTCTACATCATCAAGCACCACGGAGCCACCCCAGCCTCCCAAGTCTCCTACGTCATCCCCGTGGTCGCCACGGGCCTGGGTGCCCTGCTCCTCGGCGAACAGATCACCCCCCTCATGCTGGTGGGCATGGTGATCATCTTTGCCGGCATTACGCTGCTCAACCTGCGCTCCTCCCGCCAAAGGCCAACGCAGGTTGAGTAGCCCGGCTTGGCCCAATCAGTGACACGATCCAAAAAGGGAGGGCGTATCGAAACCGGAGTGGGTCAACCCGCTCCGGTTTCGATACGCCGCCAGCGCTTGAAGGGTCAGCGGAGATCTCGGCGGCGGCTACTCAACCTGCGCTGATTTCACCCTTTCACCCTTTCACCCCCTCACCCCCTCACTACTCCAGCCGCCGCCCCAGGGGAAACAGGGCGACGGGGATTAGTTTGATGTGCTGCTTGGCGAAGGGGATGCCGACAATGGTGATGGCCAGGATCACGGCGTGGATCAGGTGGGCCAGGGCAATCTCCCAGCCGAAGAAGATCAGCCAGATCAGGTTGAAGATCACCCGCAGGGGGCTGTTGGCGTTGTCTGCCTCCACCACCTCTTTGCCAAAGGGGGCAAAGGTGGCAAAGCCCAGTTTGACGGATTGGATGCCGAAAGGGATGCCCACAATGGTGAGCATGAGACCCAATCCGCCGATAATATAGCCCAGGCCGGTCAAAAACCCGCCAAAAATGAGCCAGAGTAGGTTGCCGATAGTGCTCAAAAGTTGTTCTCCTTGAAGCGGAAGTTGATGGGTTGATTTGTGACCCGTAGGTCGCCTAAAGTACGTGGGCCACGGGCAAAAAGTTGCAACCTGTTGACGGCCCCAAAAACTATGGTATACTGCCAATAGGGACCATGCGTACAGCCTATCTCAGCATACAGGCTAACCACCAATTGGTCAACCAAGCGTAATCAATTTTCTGTTCCACTTTCCGGTTGAATTTCAACCTATTACAACCCCTTGAGGAGGCAGGGTATGACTCGCATCCGTTGCCCGCAAACCCGTTGTTTGAATTGGGATGCAGGCCTATGCAGCGCCGCAGAAATCGAGCTGGATATTGAAACCCTCACCTGTATGACCTTTGAGGATGCCGGACCGCCCTTGATCGATCTGGGCGATGGCTTGGACGAAGACGACGAATTGGAATGGGATGATGATGAGTCGATCTTCGAAGAGGATCTGGATGAAAGCCTGTACGAAACCGATGATGGCGATGACGAAGACGACGAACTTGAACTGTTGGATGATGACGACGACGGAGACGATGACTGGGGGTATTAGGTCGCGTCCATCCGTTTATGCAAATTGATGATTGCAACTATGAACAAAGACGCTCTGCCCTTCGTTCCCGGCTCCGCGCCGGCCAACCTGATTCTGTCCCGCCACGCCGCAGCCGGTGATATTTTGCCCACCCCTGGGCGGGAAAATGTCTTGGTCCGCTTTGATGATGGCCGCTCCTACGCCGGCCCCATCGGCACGCCCGTGGAAGCCTTCGTCTGCCGGGCGGTCCAAGATCAACCCCTCCCCAACCAGGCCGAACCCGTGGCTGTCCTGCTCAATGGCCGTCTCAACGAACTGAGTGTGCCCGTCTCCTGGGATGTGCAAGCGCGCATCGTGGATACGGGCCAGCGGGATGGCGGTCGCATCTATCGCCGCTCCCTCACCCTGTTGCTGCTGGCCGCGGTCCATCGCACCTTCCCCGGCACCATCATCTCCGTGGACCATGTGCTGGACTTCGGGGCCTATTACTGCGTGGCCGAAAACCGCCCGCCCTTCACCCCAGACGAACTCAATACCATCCAGGCCGAAATGATGGCCCTGGTGACCGCGGATCTGCCGATCACCAAAAAGCATGTCCCCCTGGAAGAGGCCCAGGCTTATTTTCAGGAAAATGGGGATCGCAGCAAGGTGGAACTCTTGGCCCACCGGCGCAAAGATGAGCTGGCCCTCTACACCCTGGACGGGATCACCAACTACTTCCACGGCTACATGGTGCCCAGTTCCGGCTATCTGCCCTGGTTTGGGTTGGCCCCCTACAGCGTGGGCTTTCTCCTGCGCTTCCCCCGCCGGGACAGGCCAGCACTTCTCCAGCCCATCGACAACGACACCATCCTTGGCCCCATCTTTCAAGAGTATACCCAGTGGATGCACAGCCTCAACCTGCGCCATCTGGGATCTCTGAACAGTGCGGTGATGGATCAGCGCATCTCCGAAGTGATCCTGATCAGCGAGGCCCTGCACGAACGGCGCATCGCGGCCATCGCTGGGGCCATCGCCAGCACATGGACCGCTGCCGCCCGCCCCGGCTTCAACGGTCACAAGGGCTCAACTCAGCCCAGCCCAGGGCCACTGGCGCGTAAACGTGTCCAGGCGGTCTTTATCGCCGGCCCCAGCAGCAGCGGCAAGACCACCTTCTCCAAACGCCTGGGCATCCAACTCTTGGCCAACGGTCTGCGTCCCTATGCCCTCAGCCTGGACAACTTCTTCGTGGATCGGGAACTCACGCCCCGCGGCGCGGACGGAGATTTTGACTTTGAAGCCCTGGAAGCCGTGGATCTCGACCTCTTTGGTCGCTGTTTGGAGACTCTTTTACAGGGCAAAAAGACCGATCTGCCCAGTTATAATTTCGTCAGCGGCAAACGGGAGATGGGCGAAACTGTCCAGCTTGGCCCAGACCAAATCCTGATCGTCGAGGGCATCCACGGGCTAAACCCCCGGCTCACCTCCCACGTGGATCAGAGCCAGCTCTTCAAAGTCTTCATCAGCGTCCTCACCCACCTCAACCTGGACCGGCACAACCGCCTGCCCCCGTCGGATGTGCGTCTTCTGCGCCGGATTGTGCGGGACCACGGTCACCGGGGCTACACCGCCACGGACACCCTGCTGCGCTGGGATCGGGTGCGTCAGGGCGAGGAAAAGTGGATTCTGCCCTTCAAGATCCACGCCGATGCCATCTTCAACTCGGCCCTGCTCTACGAAGTCTCGGTCTTGCGCCCTCTGGTCGAGCCGCTTCTGCTCCAGATCGACCGGGACATCCCCATCTACACCGAGGCCCGGCGGTTGCTGGCCTTCCTGCAATGGGTGCGCCCCTCCAGCCCCGACCTGTTGCCCGACAACTCCATCTTGCGCGAGTTTGTGGGCGGATCGATCTTGCGCTACTTCAGTATGCTTCAGGAACAGTTTGAGTAGGAGGTGCGAGCTGCTTGTCATCAATACAAAAGGCCCGGCAGATGGTTGTCTGCCGGGCCTCTCCATTTCCTTCACCCCTTCACCCCCTCACCCCCTCACCCCACCCCCAACACCGCCCCCTGCGCCAGGGCCACCAGGTTGGCGTCCAGCAGACGCATGTGGCGCTTGGGCAGATGATCCCGCAGGGCCTGTTCCAGCGCAGCCATAGGCAGGATCTGGGTGGCTTCCACCAACGCGCCCAGCAGGATCACATTGGCCAGGCGTACATTGCCCAACTTCTCGGCCATGCCATTGGCCGGCACGCTGATCAACTGGATGTCCGTGCGCTGGATGGGGTGGGAGACCAACGAACTGTTGACCACCAACAGTCCGCCCTCGATCACAATCGGCTCGTACTTGTCCGCGGAGGGCAGGTTCATGGCCACCACCGCGTCTGGGTGGCGAACCAGGGGCGAGCCGATGGGGTCATCCCCGATCAGCACGGTGCAGTGGGCCGTGCCCCCCCGCATCTCCGGCCCGTAGGAGGGGATCCAGGTCACATGCTTGCCCGCATCCATGGCCGCATAGGCCAAGAGCTGCCCGGCAAAGAGCGCCCCCTGGCCGCCAAACCCCGAAAAGATGAATGATTTTTCCATGTAGATTCCCATTTCTTGGGGTAATCGTTCACCCCCCTCAGCCCCCCGCCCCCCAATTCTGGGGGAGGTGGTGGACCGTTCCCCCCAAAGTTGGGGGGTAGGGGGGCGGGGGTGAACGATTACCTTAATTCACACACTCTGCGCCCTACCGTGGGATTCCGCCAAGGACGCCAGACTCTACGCGCCCTGTTTGATCTGAGATTCGCGATACTGCACATCCACCACGGCCAGGATCGCCACGTTGACGATGTCCCGCACTTCGCAGCCCCGCTCCAGGACGTGGACGGGTTTGCCCATGCCCACCAGGATGGGGCCGATGGATTCGGCATCGCCCAGCCGGGCCATGAGTTTGTACGAAGTATTGGCCGAAGTCAGGTCCGGGAAGACCAGCACATTGGCGTTCTTGACCTGGCTGAAGGGGTAGTGTCCCGTCACCATGTCGGCCACCACGGCCACATCGGCCTGCATCTCGCCGTCCACCATCAGGTCCGGGCGCAGGGCCTTGACCTTCTCTGTGGCCAGGCGCACCTTTTCGGAGAGAGGATGGCGCGTGCTGCCGAAGGTGGAGAAACTGAGCATGGCGATGCGGGGGGCCACATCAAACTGTTTGGCCACATCCGCGGCGTTGATGGCGATGGTGGCCAGGTCGTCCACGCTCGGCTCGATGTTGACCGTGGGGTCGGTGAAGAAGAAGATCTGGTCGTGGGCGATGATCACATGCACACCGCTGACCAGGCCCCGGCCTTTCTGGGTGCCCACCACTTGCATGGCCGGGCGCAGGACTGCGGGATAGTTCTGGGTCAGACCGGAGATGAAGGCGTCCCCTTCGCCCATTTCAACCATCATGGGGCCAAAGTAGCTGCTCTGGCGCAGCATGTCAAGGGCTACATCCAGGTTCATGCCCTTGCGTTTGCGCTGTTCGGTGAACGCTTTGGCATAGGTGCGCCGGCGTTCCAGATCGTTGGGATCGACGACAGTGGGTTCATAGGCCAGCTTCATTTCGGCGATGGCCTGGGCGATCTTCTCCGGGCGGCCCAGCAGAATTGGCTTGGCGATGCCCTGGCTTTGCAGGGCATGGGCGGCCCGGATCACCTTGGGCTGCTCACCTTCGCCAAAGACCACCCGCTTGGGGTTGGATTCGGCCTTGTGTTGCATCAGGCGCATGATCTGGGTGCCCTTGCCCAAGCGACCGGCCAACTGATCCATGTACGCGCTCATGTCCAACTGGATGCGGGCCACACCCGTATCCATGGCGGCCTGGGCCACGGCGGGGGCCACCCACATCAACACCCGGGGATCCAGGGGTTTGGGGATGATGTAATCCGGGCCGAACTCCATGCTCTCCACGCCATAGGCCTTGATCACGGCGTCCGACACATCCTCTTTGGTGAGGGCGGCCAGGGCCTTGGCCGCGGCCAGCTTCATCTCCATGTTGATGGCCCTTGCCCGCACATCCAGGGCACCCCGGAAGATGAAGGGGAAGCCCAGCACATTGTTGACCTGGTTGGGATAGTCGCTGCGCCCCGTGCCCATGATCACCGTGTCTTCTCGGGCCGACATGGCCAGGGGATAGGTGATTTCCGGGTCCGGGTTGGCCATGGCAAAGATGATGGGGTTGGCTGCCATGCTGCGCACCATCTCTTGGCTGACACAATTGGCCGCCGAGAGACCCATGAAGGCGTCTGCGCCCACCAGGGCGTCGGCCAAACTACGTGCATCCGTTTCAACCGCATACTTCTCTTTGTATTCGTTCATGCCGGCCGTGCGGCCTTTGTAGACCACACCCTTGGAATCGCACAGCATGATGCTCTCGTGTCTGGCGCCCAAGGCCACATAGAAGTCGGCACAGGCGATGCCGGCGGCGCCGGCCCCGTTGATCACAATGCGGATGTCCTGGATCTGCTTGTTGATGATCTCCAGGGCGTTGATCAGCCCGGCACCGGAGATGATGGCTGTGCCGTGCTGGTCATCGTGAAAGACGGGGATCTCCAGACGGGATTGCAGCTCGCGCTCGATGTAGAAACATTCCGGGGCCTTGATGTCCTCCAGGTTGATGCCGCCAAAGGTGGGGGCGATCAGTTCGGAGGTGCGGATGATCTCGTCGGGGATCAGGCTGTTGACTTCAATGTCAAAGACATCAATGTCGGCAAAGCGCTTGAAGAGGACGGCTTTGCCCTCCATCACCGGTTTGGACGCCAGGGGGCCCAGATTACCCAGACCCAGAATGGCCGTCCCGTTGCTGATCACGGCAACCAGGTTGCCCTTGGCCGTGTAGTCATAGGCGGTCTCCGGGTGTTTGGCAATTTCCAGCACGGGGATGGCGACGCCGGGCGAATAGGCCAAGGAGAGATCCCGTTGCGTGGCCATTGGCTTGGTGGGGACAATCTTAAGTTTGCCGGGCCTGCCTTCGGAATGATAGTCCAGGGCATCTTGATCTGTGAAAGACATGGTTCGCTCCTTTTGTTTGAAGTAGTCGTTCACTCCCCGCCCCCCTTGCCCCCCCCAACTTTGGGGGGAACGGTCCACGACCTCCCCCAGAATGGGGGGCCGGGGGGCCGAGGGGGTGAACGATTACGGTTTGAAAGGGAAGCAACCGGTATAGCCAAAGCTTTACCGGTTCAGATTCCCAAAAAAATAGGAATGGCTAACAACATTGATCTACCGATACAACTACTGATCAAACCACAATTTGGGTGGTTCGTCTAGTCCCAAAATAGCTGTTTTGTGCTGAAATGGATAGGTTCCCCTGATATTCGGGACATATGTCATGCGGGAAAGGGGGGCTTTTTCGCCCTGGATCGATTTGGGAGCGGGCGTACAGCGCTGAATCTGGCTTTGCGAGTAGAGTGAGTTGACACAAATCGCCCCCACTGATTTGCTTTTGCGAAAGGACTTCGAGCATGTCAACCGTATCCCAGCCGCCCCGCCCCACCCCTGACTATACCCTGCCCGCCCAGATGCGTCTGGGCGCGGTGCAGGTGAGGGTGGCGAATTTGGCCCGTTCCGTGGACTTTTATACAAATACCTTGGGGTTGGCCCCCTTGGAGGACACGCCCGACCCACCCGGCCAGGCCGTGTTGACGGCCAACCAGGTCGATCCCCTGCTGGTGTTGACCGAGTTGCCCGCTCCCCGACCCAAACCAGGGAGGGCCACGGGACTCTATCACTTCGCCATTCTCTTTGCCAAAAGAGCGGACCTGGGTCGCGCCTTGACCCGTCTGCTTCAAACGCGCTATCCGCTCCAGGGGGCGTCGGATCATTTGGTCAGCGAAGCCCTCTATCTGGCCGACCCGGACGGCAACGGCATTGAGCTGTATTGGGACCGGCCCCGCACCGTCTGGCCCCGGCTGGGCGAGCAGATCCGCATGGACAGCCTGCCCCTGGACCTGGACGATCTGATCGCCGACGGTCGGCGGGCCGAGGCGTGGACGAGCGTCCCCGCCTCCACCGTCATGGGCCATGTGCATCTGCATGTGGCCCACATTGCCGCGGCCGAACGGTTCTATCGTCAGGTGCTGGGGCTTGATCTCATGCTGCGCTTTGGCGGATCGGCCATCTTCTTGGCCGCCGGCGGCTATCACCATCACTTGGGGGCAAACGTTTGGGCCGGGGTCGGCGCGCCCCCCACCCCGGCGGACGCCCCCGGCTTGGACCACTGGACCCTCCTCCTGCCCGGCCCGGCGGATCTGGCAGAGTTCACCGCCCACTTGGCCGCCAGCCACATCGCCTTTGAAGAGGTCGAGGGCGGGGTCTTCGTCACCGATCCGGCGGGCAACCGGGTGGCCGTGCGGGTGGGGTGAGTCACACGCCAGAGCGATCAAAAAAGACGCCCGAACCAACTGGTTCGGGCGTCTTTTTAATTCACGATTCGTATTGTCCCCTGCCCCACCCTCACGTCGAGATCAGATCTGCACATGGTTATAACAATGACAATACCCTGTACGCTTGTGACAATACTGGGCATCACGGTAAAGAAAGCGCTGCCCCTTGCGCCAGGGAGGCGGATACGCTCCTCCGCCGGGGGAGTTTGTGCTCGCCTCTGGTCCCATCGCTACCAACATACGAATCGAGTCATCCAACTCTGCGCCCCCCTGACCCCCCAACCTTGGGGGGACGGTCCACGACCTCCCCCAGCATTGGGGGCCGGGGGGCAGAGGGGGTGTATGACTATGCTACCAGATCGGTCAGCCAGTTCAGTTCCTGAACCCGGGTATCCAGTTCCCGGCGTTGGCGGGCCAGTTGGTCGGCCTCTTGTTGCAAGGCCCCGGCATCCAAAACGCTTTCAAAGCGGATCTCTGTGCGGGTGAAGCGATCCTGGCTGGGCGTGGAGGCTTGGGCCAATTCCCGCAGCATGGCTTGCCGGGAACCCATTGTGTCGCGCACGGCCAGGGCGTCCGCCATGGACAGGGTCTCATCAAAGGATGTGACCGTGTTGGTGCGGTTGATGCGCTGGATCAGGGAGGTGAGTTGGGTGTACATCTCTCGCAGTTGGGTCAACAGGGCCTGGGGATCTTCCGAGGGGTGGCTGCCTTCCTGCACCTTGGCGTTGCGCACGGCGCGCTGACGAATTTCTACAATACGTTTCTGTGTATCCGCCCGTAAAATCAGGGCCTCTGCTAATTTCATGGCTCCACCTCCCAGGGTTAAAAGGGCAAACTGTTGATAAATCTGATGGAGAACAATAGCACTTTCCCCGGTCGGCGTCAAGACCGCGCCGAGGGGCGCAGAGCGCCCAGGTTTTTGGAGACGGGGTTTTTGGGTGCGGGACGCCCAGGGTTGCATGTGACTGGGCTTTCCGGGAAAGGGCCAGGGCGTTTAGGGGTCGAGCGAGTAGTTTTGGCCCATTCCCGGAAAGGTCGAGATCTGTCTACCAATCCTGGAATGGGCCAAAACTACTGGCTCGGCTTAACAAGAACTGGCCCATTCCGGGATTGACCGCCCCGTTTCCAAAAATCTGACACACACCCCCGAGGGGCGCAGAGCGCCCAGGTTTTTGGAAACGGGGTTTTTGGGTGCGGGACGCCCAGGGTTGCATGTGACTGGGCATTCCGGGAATGGGCCAGGGCGTTTAGGGGTCGAGCGAGTAGTTTTGGCCCATTCCCGGAAAGGTCGAGATCCGTCTACCAATCCCGGAATGGGCCAAAACTACTGGCTCGGCCCAACAAGAACTGGCCCATTCCGGGAATGACCGCCCCGTTTCCAAAAATCTGACGCACACCCCCGAGGGGCGGGTGTGCGTCAGGTTTTTGGAAACGGGGTTTTTGGGTGCGGGACGCCCAGGGTTGCATGTGACTGGGCTTTCCGGGAATGGGCCAGGGCGTTTAGGGGTCGAGCGAGTAGTTTTGGCCCATTCCCGGAAAGGTCGAGATCCGTCTACCAATCCCGGAATGGGCCAAAACTACTGGCTCGGCCCAACAAGAACTGGTCCATTCCGGGATTGACCGCCCCGTTTCCAAAAATCTGACGCACACCCCCGAGGGGCGCAGAGCGCCCAGTTGCATTCCCACGCAGAGCGTGGGAACGAGACTGCGAGACTGGAATCGGGTACTCGCTCCCACGCAGAGCGTGGGAGCGGTTATTCGGCGCTCCTGCGCCGAGGGGCGCAGAGCGCCCAGTTGCATTCCCACGCAGAGCGTGGGAACGAGACCGGCCTGGCTGGTCGAGTGCAGGAACAACGAGGGTTGTATGGCGGTTATACGAACTTCCGATATGGGTAGGATATAGCTACCTTATAGATAGGATATAGCTACCATATAGATAGATCGAAGAAGCGACGAAGGTGACTGCTTGGATGATAGCAGTTCTCAAAAGTGTGTTCAAAAGCAATCGTCCACCCCCTCTGCCCCGTTCGGCCGAAGTCTCACGTCGAAGCCCGACCTCCAATTCTGGGGGAGGTCGTGGACAGATCCCCCAAGGTTGGGGGCTAAGGGGCGAGGAAGTGAGTGGTTACGCCTACTGCAACTGTCGCCAATCCGCTGATGGATTGATGTTGCGTGACCCCTTCTACTGGTATGACCAGAGTCCCCAGTTTGACGAAAGGGTGGTTGTCCCCCCGGCTTGGGTTATCTCCGGTTTACTCTGTCCAGGAACGTGCTATACTGAGATGGCTTGGATGGGTTACAGCGGTACGGCCTGACCCCCCAGATTGCCCAATCGACGAACCGTAGCACAAGGAGGTTATTTTGAAACGATGGATAGCGCTAGCCGTCCTGTTTGGGTTCGGGCTGACCTGCCTTGTCCTCACGGATCGGGAGTATCGATCCCAGGTACACATAGAAAACAGTCGGTTACTGACCCAAGCCAGCGCCGAGTTTCAGAACAATATGGAGACGGCCGTCACGTTGCGCCTACCCGCGGTGAGAGATTTGCGGGCCTTCATGCTCGTCCCCGCCACCTTGCCAGACGAGGATCTCTTTAACCGCTATGCCGCCACCGTCCTTACCAGTTACCCCACCATCCGGGCGCTGCAATATGTCGATCCCGATCACATCATCCGATACGTGTACCCCTTGGCCACAAACGAGCCAGCCGTCGGCTTGGATTTGATGAGCCTGCCTGAGGTGGTTCCTTTTGTCGAAAAGGCCATCCAGGAACGGCGCATGACCGTCAGCGACCCCATATTGACCGTCCAGGGATCGTTAGCCATCGTGGCCAGGGATCCGCTGTTCAAGAAAACTGACTTTCTCGGCATGGTTCAAGGGGTGTTCGACATTGACGCCCTGCTGCAAGAGGCGCTAGGCACCGCCGACCCACGCTTCGCCGTCCAAGTGGTGGATGCTATGGGGAGGCGCTTTTGGGGAGTCGAAGATCTGCTTGGCGACACCAACATGATTGTGGTTCCGGTCGGGGACAATATATGGAGCGTGACTGTGGGTTGGCTGACCCATGAGCCCCAGCCCGCACCTTTCGTGTTCGGGTTAATCTGGATCGGGGGTGGCTTGCTGTTGTTGAGTCTGCTCTTCATCACTGACCGTATCTGGACCCAGACCGTACGGCTACAATCCGCTGTGGCCAAGCGTACGGATGCCCTGGCCAAAAGCGAAGAGAAATTCCGCAAAATCTTCTACACCAGTTCGGATTCCATCACCGTCAACCGCCTGGAAGATGGGGTGTATATGGCGGCCAATGGCGGTTTTAGTCAGGCCACCGGCTATAGCGAAGCCGAAGTAGTCGGCAGGACCGCCCCAGAGTTTGGCATTTGGGCTGACCCGAAGGCCAGAGAGCAGTTTAGAGCGAGATTACAGCGGGACGGGGAAGTGCGCAATCTGGAAGCGCAGTTTCGCAAAGCGGATGGCAGCTTGGCTGATGGCCTGATTTCGGCCAGCCTGATCGATCTGGATGGTGCCCCTCATATCATCAGCGTCGTCCGAGACATCACCGAGCGCAAGCAGACGGAAGGACAGCTTCGCTATCAGGCCAATCTGATCGAAACTGTATCCGACGCCATCATCTCCACGGATATGACCTTTGGCATCCGCAGTTGGAACAAGGCGGCCGAGCGCATCTATGGCTGGTCAGCCGCCGAGGCGATTGGCCAGCCCGTGGCCGCTGTCCTCCCCACAGTCTATCCCGATGACAACGGGGCCGAAGTGCTTCAGACATTCCGCAGCGTCGGCTTTTGGAAAGGGGATGTGATCCAGCAAAACAAGGAGGGGACGCCGCGCAACATCCTCTCCTCTGTCTCCCTGATTCGGGACAGGGAGGGAAATCCGACCGGTTCGGTGGCGGTCAATCGGGACATCACCGAGCGCAAGCGGTTGGAGGATCTCGCCAGGGAATCGGAAGCCAATTTTAAGTCTTTGATCGACAACAGGGCGGATCATATCTGGTCGTTTGACAATGACTATCGCTTCCTGTTCTTTAACAAAACCTATGCCAGGATGTATCTAACGTCCCATAAGGTCGCAATTGAGAAAGGGATGGAGGCAACGGCCCACCTGACAGCGGAAGAGTACGAGTTCTGGACCTCAACGTGTCAGCCTGTCTTTGGTGGCAAGAATGTTGCTTTTGAATTTTCCCATACCCTGGAGGGCCATCTTCGCCATTTTTTGACTTCGCTGAACCCCATCTATACAGGCGATACGGTCACTGGCATCTCTGCAATCAGCACGGATATTACTATCCTTAAAGAGGCTGAGGCAGCTTTGCAGGAGCAGCAGCGGTTTACAAATGCTGTGGCAGAGACCTTCCCTGCCATCATCTATGTCTATGATATGGAAAGCCAGCGCAATGTGTACGCTAACTCTGGGGTCGAGCGGCTTTTGGGCTATTCCTCGGTTGAGATCCAAACCATGGGGGCCGATCTGTTCCCCCGGCTGGTCCACCCGGATGATCTGGCCCAGGTGATGGACTTTCAGGCCAAGGTGGCCGCGGCCAGAGACGACGAGATTCTGACGCTGGACTATCGCATGCGCCACAAGAACGGGGCATGGCAGACCCATCTCAGCTACGAACGCCCCTTCCGCAGAAATCCAGATCGGACAGTCAAGGAGAAGATCGGCATTGCCCTTGACACGACCGAGCGCAAACAGGCGGAAACCGAAGTCCGCCAGCGCGTGGAAGAACTGGCCGCGCTCAACGCCCTGGGCCGGGATGTGGGCCAGACCCTTGCTCTGGATGAGGTGATCGCCGCCGGGATCCAAGGTATGCTGAAGGCAACTGGCCCCGACCTGGCAATCTTCTTCCTGTGGGATGGCGAGACGTTGCAACTGAAGGGCAGTGGGTCCGCCGATGTCGCCGCCCTCTTGGGGGACGAACCTGAAGGGTGCGCGGGGAAAGCGCTTTGCGGGCTGGCCTTGGCCCAGAAGAAAGCGCTGTATGTGCCGGATATCTTTGACGATGGGCGGTGTGATTTTGAGCGATGTCAACAGGCCGGCATCCACTCCTTCGCCGCCCTGCCCCTGTTCAGCGGTGGGGAAGCGATCGGTGTGATCGGGCTGGCCACCAAGACTCAGCGGGACTTTGAGGCCCAGGCCGGGCTTTTGGAAACCCTGACCAGCACCATCGCCGTCAGCCTGGGCAATGCCTTGCTCTATACCGAGACACAAAAACGCTTGGGCGACCTCACCACGGTTCACCGGGCGGCCCAACAATTGCAGGTAGTCCAGCCTCCCCAAGCCCTTGCCCAAACGTTGATTCGCCTGCTTGAAACCGAGCTGGGCTATGACTATAGCGCGATTCTTTTGGTGGAAGAAGAGAGCGATGCCCTGGTCCCCTTTGCCCTCAGCGACCAAGGCCAAGATAGGGAGTTTATCCAGCAGGACATGGCCTATGTGCGTTCGAAAGGCGTGCGGGTGGGCAAGGGGATCACCGGGTGGGTGGCCCAAAGCGGGGAGAGCATCCGCCTGGGAGATGTGCGTGAAGATCCCCGCTACACCTCCATGCGCTCACACATTCGGTCCGAGTTCTGTGTGCCCTTGCGGGCCGGGGATCAGATTATCGGCGTGGTGAACACCGAAACGCCGACACCGAACGCCTATTCCGAAACCGACCAGCGGGTGCTGGAGACCATTGCGGCCCAGATCGTGGTCGCCATCCAAAACGCCCGGCTGCTTGAGCAGATCCAACAGTACGCCGCCGGGTTGGAAGCCCGGGTGGTTGAGCGGACAGACCAGCTACAGCAACTTCTCCGCCGCCAAAGTGCCCTGGCAACCATCGAACTGGCGATTAGTCAACAGTATGAGCTTCAATCTGTCCTCGACCAGATTACGCGTCTGGCCACGGACCTCCTGCCCGCCACCGGCGGTGCCAGCATCGCCATCTGGGATGCCGACACGGAGTCCTACTCACTCAGATCGACGACCGTGCCCGGCCAGCAACTCGACGCCACGCGGCCGCGTCTGCGCAAGTCAGAAGGGGCCACCCGCTGGATTATCGACCATCAGGCACCCTTGATCGTGTCCGATATTCAAGATGATCCCTTTGGGGCCAACCCTATGCTGCGGGAATATGCGTTACGTGCCTATGCCGGCGTCCCCTTGCTGGCCAACCAAAAGGCCGTCGGCGTCATCTACGCGCTGGATAAAGATCCCCGGGTCTATTCTACGGCGGACATGGACTTCCTGAGCGCCTTGGCGGCCCGGGCGGCCACGGCCATCGACCGGGTGCGCTTGTTCGACGATCTGCGGGCCGCGAACCAGGAATTGACACGAACCGGCGCCCAATTACAAGAGGCCAACAAAGAGCTGGAAACCTTCTCCTACTCGGTCTCCCACGATCTGCGTGCCCCCCTGCGGGCCATCAGCGGCTTCTCCGAGATCATCGCCCGCCGCCACCAAGCCGACTTGAACGCCGAGGCCCAACACTATCTGGGCAATATCATCCAGGCCAGCGCCCGCATGGGCCAGCTGATCGACGATCTGCTCACCTATTCCCGATTGGGGCGCGCCGGCGTGCGCCGAGAGCCGGTTTCTCTGGCCGATCTCATGCATGAGATTAGTACCAATATGGGATCGCTTGTCAGTGAAAGCCGTGGTACACTCAAAATTACGCAGAACTTGCCCACGGTGATGGGCGATCAGACCTTGCTCAACCAGATTTTCACCAACTTGGTGGAAAACGCCCTAAAATATCATCAACCCGACGCTCCGCCCCAAATCGTGATCGATCTGCATGGTGACGACACCGACGATCTCTATGCTCTGATCAGTGTGACCGACAACGGCATCGGCGTTCCCCCCGAATATGGGGATAAAATCTTCAATATTTTTCAGCGTCTGCACTCAGAAGAAGCCTACCCCGGCACCGGGATTGGTCTGGCAACCGTCAAGAAGGCGGTTGACCTGTTGGGTGGCCAGGTCTGGGTCGAATCCCAGGTCGGCAAGGGCAGCACGTTCTGGGTAAAGCTACCCAAGGAGTAAGCGTGTATGGGAAAGAGCGCCGTTATTCTGCTTGTGGAAGACAACCGCATGGATGTGGAGTTGACCCTTGACGCCTTCCGCGAGGCGAAGCTGGTCAACACTGTTCAGGTGGCGACCAGCGGCCAACAGGCCCTGGATTATCTCTTTGGGCGTGATGCGTATGCCGACCGCAAACAATACCCCCTGCCAAACTTGATTCTGCTGGATTTGAAGCTGCCGGGCATCGATGGTTTTGAAGTCCTGCGCCAGGTCAAAGCCACCCCCCTCATCAAGCGCATCCCTGTGATCATTCTTACCTCCTCGAAAGAAGAGGGCGACCGTGCCCTCTGTTATGACAGCGGGGCCAACAGTTACCTGGTCAAACCGGTCTCATTCGAGGGCTTCTTGGGCGTAGTGCGTCAAATTGAAGGCTATTGGGTGTCACTCAATGTGGCTCCCCCGGAGATAATTGCATGAGCAGAGCGATTCGCATTCTCTATGTGGATGACAATCCGTTTGACCGGGATCTGGTGCGAGACGCCCTGGAAAAAGAACACGGCGGCTTTGACTTGACCACGGTCGCTTCGCGCCTGGACTTCGAGGGCACCTTGGCCGGGGGCGGCTTTGACCTGATCCTGAGTGATTTCAACATTCTGGGCTTTGACGGCTTGCAAGTGATCGACTTAGTCCACGCCCAGAAGCCGGAGCTGCCCGTGATCATCGTCACCGGCACGGGCTCCGAGATCATCGCGGTGGAGGCGTTGAAGCGGGGGGCGGCGGATTATGTGATCAAGACCCCGGCCCACATCCGCCGTCTGCCCCTGGCCATCCACGCCGTGCTGGAAAAGAGGCGGGCCGATCGGGCGCTGCACGACAGCCGCGCCCAGATGGCGGGCATCTTCGACACCATGATGGATGCCCTGATCACGGTGGATGAAGAGCAGATCATCGTCGCCTTCAATCCGGCCGCCGAGCAGATGTATCGGTGCAAGGCCAGCGAGGTGATCGGTCACTCTCTGGAACGCTTTCTGCCCGAATTCGTGCGCCCTGATCACACAGCGCTTTTGTACAGTTTTGGAGAAGCAAATTCAACCGCTCGCACCATGAAAAGTTCCGCCCTGGCCCTGACCTGTCTGCGGGCCGACGGGGAGCCGTTTGCCAGCGAGGTTTCCATCTCGCAACTGAATATCGGCGGCAAGCGGCTATTTACGGCCATCGTGCGGGACGTCACCGAACGCAACCAGGCGGAAGCACGCTTGCGTGAAAGCGAACAGCGCTTTCAAACCCTGGCCAGGGTGTCGCCCGTTGGCATCTTTCGCACGGACGCAACTGGCTCCACTACCTATGTGAACCCGAAATGGTGTACCATCTCCGGCTTGTCGGCTGAAGAGGCCCTGGGGGATGGCTGGCTGGACGCAGTTCACCCCGATGACAAAAAGACTCTTATCCAAGGCTGGCAAGCATCAACCGAACAGCAGCAGACATCTCTGTCAGAGTATCGTTTTATGCACCCGGATGGCACAATTGCCTGGGTGATGGGGCAGGCGGTCCCGGAACTGAATCTTGAGAATCAGATCGTCGGCTATGTGGGCACGATCACCGACATCACCGAACGCAAGCTGGCGGAGGACGCCTTGCATGAAAGCGAAGACCGCTATCGTGACTTGGTGGAAAATAGCCAGGATTTGATCTGCACCCACGATCTTCAGGGAAACATGCTTTCGGTGAACCCAGCGACGGCCAGGATCAGCGGCTACTCGGTTGAAGAACTCTTGGGCATGAACGTATTTGATATCCTGGCCCCCGTAGACCGCAAAGACTTTCCGACCTATCTGGCCGCGATCCAGGCCACAGGCAGCGCTAGCCACCGGATGGCCATCTTGACAAAGAGCGGCGAGCAGCGCGTCTGGGCGTATGACAGCACCCTGCGCACTGAAGGCGTGCATGAGCCAATCGTGCGCAACAGTGCCAGAGATATCACCGAACAGTTGCGGGCGGAAGAGGCATTAGCCAACGAAAAAAAACTGTTGCGCACGCTGATCGATCATCTGCCGGATTCGATCTATGCCAAGGATATCGAAGGCCGCTTTATCCTCAAGAATATAGCCGGAGCGGGCCTGCTGGGGGCCGCCACCCCCGACGAGGCGATTGGCAAGACCGATTTTGACTTTTATGCCCCGGAAATGGCCGCCGAATTCTACGCCGACGATCAATCCGTCATCCAATCTGGCCAATCCATCATCAACCACGAGGAGCTGGTGACCGGGGCCACGGGCCATTCAACCTGGCTTTCAACCACCAAGGTTCCCCTGCGCGACCTTCAGGGCAATATCATCGGCCTGGTGGGGATCGGCCACGACATCACCGAACGCAGGCGGGCGCAAGCCCGCATCGAAACCCAACTGGAGCGTCTGGCTGCCCTGCACGCCATCGATGTTGCCATCACCAGCAACCGAGATCTGGCCCAAACCCTGGATGTGGCCCTGGAACAGGCCATCACCCACCTGGGTCTGGACGCCGCCTGTGTGTTGCTGATTGATTCGAACAACCAAACCCTGACCCATGTGGCCGGGCGTGGTTTTCGCACCTCTCTGTCCGAGGAGAAGCCCGTCATTCTGGGCCAGGGGTTGATGGGGCAAGCGGTTATGGAAGGACGTGTAGTTTGGGCGGATGAGATCAGCCAAGTCCAGGATAGCCCGCGCCTTACGGCCATGTGGGCCGACGAAGGCTTTTCTGTCTATCATGGCATCCCCCTGATCGCCAAAGATCGCATCATCGGCTTGATGGAAGTCTTCCGCCGCACCCCGCGTGCAAGCGACGCGGAGTGGCGCAGCTTTTTGGAAACCCTGGCCGGCCAGGCCGCCATTGCCGTGGACAATGCCACCCTCTTTGCCGAAATCCAGGCCCAGGTCCAGTTGACCCAGCAGATCATCGACAATGCCCCCGAGGGCATGGTGCTGTTGGATCGGGAACAGCGCCTGGTGTTGGCCAACCCCACGGCCCTGGCCATTGTGCCCGCCTTGGCCCAACTGGCCACGGGGGATCTGGTGACGGCCCTGGACGATCAGCCCCTCTCCGCCTTCCTGCCTGAGCTTGGTAGCGGTCAACTCCGGCACGAACTGACCCTGAATCAGCCCCTGCGCATCCTTGAGGTGGCGACCCAGCCCTTGACCGCTGGTCCCCACAGCGGCGGCAAGCTGTTGGTGATGTGGGATGTGACCGCCGAGCGGACGCAGCAACGCTATCAACAGGCCCAAGAGCGGCTGGCCACCGTGGGGCAGATGGCCGCCGGCATCGCCCATGACTTTAACAATATCATGGGGGCCATTGTGCTCTATGCCCAGATGTTGCGCAAGTCGCCCAACCTTACCGACCGCCAGCAAGGCCAGCTTGCCACCATCCAAGACCAGGCCCACCACGCCACCAACCTGATCCGCCAGATTCTGGACTTTAGCCGGCGTTCTGTGATGGAAAAAGCCCCGGTGGATCTCTCTCCCCTGGTCAAGGAATTGATCAAGCTCCTGGAGCGCACCCTGCCGGAGAACATACGGTCAACCCTGGACTACGACCGCAACGAATACGCTGTCTTTGGCGATGCCACCCGGCTACAGCAGGTGTTGATGAACCTGGCCCTCAACGCCCGGGACGCCATGCCCAGCGGCGGAGATCTGCGCTTTGCTCTCTCGGTCATCTCCACCACCCCGCACCAGCCCCCTCCCCTGCCCGACATGACCGCCGGAGAGTGGGTCTGCCTGATGGTTTCGGACACGGGTGCGGGGATTGATGCGGCGGATCTGCCCCATATCTTCGAGCCTTTTTTCACCACAAAGTTCCCTGGCCAGGGCACCGGGTTGGGGTTGGCCCAGGTCTATGGGATTGTCAAGCAGCACGACGGCTTTCTCACGGTCAACAGCCAGGTGAAGCAGGGCACGACCTTTATCATTTACCTGCCCCTCTTCAATTCTCCCCAGCCTCTCTTGCAGGAGAGCAAGGAGGATGCGGTCATCTCCCGGGGCAGCGAGACCATCCTGCTGGTGGAGGACAACCCGGCCATGCGTCAATCTGTGGCGGATTCTTTGGAGGGACTGGGATACCGGGTTCTGTGTGCGGAGGATGGGGTGGCGGCGCTGGAAGTCCTTGCGCAAGAAGAGGCCAGCAGCGGGGCCGGGGTCGATCTGGTCTTGAGCGATCTGGTCATGCCCCGCATGGGGGGGGCAGAACTGACCACTGCCCTGGCGCTGCGCTATCCAACCATTAAAATCCTGATCATGACCGGTCATCCCCTGAACGATGGCCACCAGCTATTGCAACAGATGGGGAAGGGGGCATGGATCCAGAAACCCTTTAAGATGGACACACTCTCCGACCGCATCCGCGACCTGTTGGGGCCATCCGCCCCAGATCCGGCCAGCCCTGGGTAAGCAGAAGCCTCAGACCCATCCACACCGACGCTGCACAGAAAATCCCCGCCGATCATCGGCGGGGATTTTCTGTGCAGCGTCGGATAGAACGCGGTAGGGAATGGATTCTTTGGGATCTCAGGGGGTCAAGCCACATCCCCGGCACTCGCCACCAGCGGTCTCGAACATGAACCCCGTTTTGGCGAGTGCCGGGGACGTTCACCCCCTCAGATCCCCCCCGCCCCCCTACCCCCCAACTTTAGTCTTGCTCTATCTCCCCTCTCTATCTCCCCTCTCTATCTCCCCTCTCTATCTCTATCTCCCCGCCCTTGCCCGGCACTTGGTGACAGGTGCGACAGCGGGCCTCATAGCTCTCGCTGCCCCCCACCAGGATGATGGGATCGTGATAGTTGGCCGGGCGGCCATCGATCAAGCGCTGGGTGCGGCTGGCCGAGGCCCCGCAGATCACGCAGATGGCGTGCAGCTTGTCGATGCGCTCGGCCAGGGCCAGGAGCAGGGGCATGGGGCCAAAGGGCTCGCCCCGGAAGTCCTGGTCCAGCCCGGCCCCGATCACCCGCATCCCCCGGTCGGCCAGGGTGGTGCAGACATCGGCAATGGCCCAATCGTAAAACTGGATCTCGTCGATGGCCACCACCTCCGTGTCCGGGGCCACATGGGCCAAAATTTCCACCGCTTTTTCAACCACCACCACATTTTCATGGGCCACCCCATCATGGGAGGCCACCCGCACCATGCCATAGCGGTCATCCATGCGGGGCTTGAAGACCTGAAGCCGTTTGCGGGCGATCTCGGCCCGGCGAATGCGGCGCAGAAGCTCTTCGGTCTTGCCGCTGAACATGGAGCCGCAGACCAGTTCGATCCAGCCGCCGTTGGGTTGATAGTGCATAGGGTTTCTCCGGGATTAGGGATTGGGGGTTGGGGATTGGGGGTTGGGGATTTGGGATTGGGGGTTGGGGATTTGGTGGTTAGCACGACGACTTTGTGTAATCGCCCAATCCTAAATCTCCCAAATCCCCAATCCCCAATCCCCAATCCCAAATCCCCAACCCCCCCCAAAGCAAAGGGCAGAGACCACAGTCTCTGCCCTTTGTTGGTCTTATAGTGCCTTGTGCATTGAAGATGCCTGCCAGAAGACTTAGGCTTCGGCGGCCAGTTCGTACTTGGCCATTACCTTGGCGGCGGCGGCTTCGGGATCATCGCCCCGGGAGCGGGCCTTGCGGGCGGCGTCGTCGGCTTCCTTGCGGGCCGTGGCTTCGATCTCCTTGCGGGCGACGCTGCTCTGGCGCGCTTCCAGCCGCTTCATGAAGCGTTCCACCTGGCCGGCCGTGTCCACGATGCGCTGCTCACCCGTGTAGAAGGGGTGGCAACTGCTGCACACGTCCGTGCGGATCTCCGGCTGGGTGCTGCCGGTCAGCCAAGAGACGCCACAAGAGCAGGTCACTCTGGCCGTGGGATAATATTTAGGATGAATGCCTTCGCGCATGTTAGTTAACCTTTTCGGAATGAACACTGACCTTTTTGCGATTCTTCTTCGCCCACTCAAACGTCACAAAGCCGTCGTTCATGGCGAACAGGGTGTCGTCCTTGCCCTTGCCGACATTGTCGCCAGGGTGGATGCGGGTGCCGCGTTGGCGGATGATGATGGAACCGGCGGTCACAAATTCACCGCCATAAGCCTTGACGCCCAGTCGTTGACCGTTGGAGTCTCGGTTGTTGCGGCTAGAACCGCCGCCTTTTTTGTGAGCCATAAGGGTTTTCTCCTCTGTAGCACTCTATTGTAGCGCCCGATACTGGTTTTTGGATTGGATTAGGCGTTGATGGCGTTGATCTGAAGACGGGTGATGTATTGGCGATGACCCCGACGCACGCGAATGCGCTTTTTGGGGCGATAGCGGAAGACCAGGATTTTGTCACCCCGATATTGGCCGGTGATACGACATTCCACCGTGGCCCCGGCGACTGTGGGCTGACCGATGGTGACCGCGTCACCGTTGGCGACCATCAGCACATCGTCCAGGGTGATGGTGTCACCCACTACGCCTTCCAATTTTTCAACTTCGACCTGCTGACCCAGGGCAACCCGATACTGCTTGCCTCCGGTTCGGATCACTGCGTACATATAGTTTCCCTTTCTGCCGCGTCCGCTGGGCTATGTGCCTGGCGGAACTTTGGTGTTGCGGCCCTGCCCAGTGGGATCTCAACTTGTGAGATCTGCAAAGGCTGGCTACCGGGTCTCCGGATTTTTCCGAAAAACACTTTGTCAAGACAACAAGAACGTGGGCGACGCACAATGCCCACGAATGTATAGTATAGCCAAGATGGGCGGGTACGTCAAAAAATCAGGGGGCTGGTTCGACGTCAAACGATCTGGGAAGCTGCCAACCCACCCCCTCCCAGCCTCCCCCAGTTTGGGGGAGGAGCAGAATCGCCGTAGACGTGCCGGTCAACCTACTCTGTCCCCTCCCCAATCCTTGGGTTGAGTAGGTGCGGTTTTCAACCGCACAACCGACCGCAGCAAAGTTGTGCGGTTGAAAACCGCACCTACAGTTCACCGAAATAGTAAGCTGTGATAAAGCGTGCCGAAATTTTGGGTATAAACCGCTCTGGGTTCAATGGACGAGAGCGCCCCACCAATCCCGGAATGGGCCAACAAATCTACATGAACCCAAGAGGAACCGGCCCATTCCGGGATTGCCCAGCTCGTTTCCAAAACGCTGACCCACACCCGATCCCTTAGCTTGATTCAGTAATCCTCGCATTTGCAATGCATGGACAATAGTTGTACAATACAGAAACAATGTACAAATTTGAATTGGATGTGTTCAAAATAAGTTGGCTTTCAGCCCAGGGCGGTAGCCAGTATCTCTAACTCATTTTGAACACACCCATTTGAATTCTCAAACGCCAACAAGTGCTTGCCGACGCTTGATTAAAATTCTGCCGAACTGAACGCTTTCTAACCCAACAAGGAGATCCACCATGAACCGTGACCTATGGCGACAATTTGCTGTGATTTTTACCACCCTCTTGACCCTGGTGATGAATGGGCTGGCCACGGGCCTGCCCCTCAACAACATCACCACCGGGGAAATTTCGGATAGGTGGGTCAACTACTTCACCCCGGCGGGCTATGTCTTTGCCATCTGGGGCGTGATCTACCTGGGGCTGGCCGCCTTCACGCTCTATCATTCCCTGCCCAGCCAGAGGGAAAACCCCCGGCTGCGCTCGATTGGCTGGCTCTTTGTGGCCTCCAACCTCTTCAACAGCGCCTGGATTGTGGCCTGGCAATATCTTTACGTCAATATTAGTTGGGTGATCATGTTGGGCATCCTCGCCACCCTGCTGACCCTCTACGCACGCATCGGCACGGGCATCAAGCCCACCAACCGCCGGGAGATGTGGCTGATCAACGTGCCCTTCAGCATCTACACCGCCTGGATCACCGTGGCCACCATCGCCAACACCACAGTCTTCTTGCAGAACTTGGGCTGGGAAGGTGCCCCCCTTTCCGGGCCGTTCTGGTCGGCCTTTGTGATTGTAGTGGGCGCGGCCATCACCGGCATTGTGGTCTACACCCGCCGGGATGTGGCCTTCGCCGGGGTGGTGATCTGGGCCTATGTGGGCATCATCGTCAAATATACGGGGACAGCCTTGGTGATGGGCACAGCTGGGGCGATGGTTGCGGTCGTGGCCGGGGTGTTGATCGCCGGGCTGATCCGCACCCGACCGCCAGGGCGTTTGCAGGGATCCCTGGCGTAAGGAATGATAAGGGCTATTTGGGCATCAAAAGAGGGGAGGGGCTGTTCAGCCCCTCCCCTCGGCCCCCCGGAATTGGGGGGCGGGGATGAACGAGTACCCCTTTTGATGCCCAAATAGATCAAGATCTATTCCACGGACGAAATAGTCGCTACGCCAGGCCGGGGGAACAGAAGGGAGGCCAGGATGCTGACGGTCAAAACGACCCCGATCACGCTCAACGAGAGACCGATGGAGACGTGGTAGAAGTCGGCGATCAGCATTTTGACGCCCACGAAGACCAGCACCAACGAGAGACCATATTTAAGATAGTGGAAGCTCTGCATCACCCCGGCCAGGAGGAAATAGAGCGCCCGCAGGCCCAGAATGGCGCAGACGTTGGAGGTGTAGACGATAAAGGGATCCTGGGTGACGGCGAAGATGGCCGGGATGGAGTCCAGGGCGAAGATCAGGTCTGTGGTCTCCACAATCAGCAAGACCACCAGCAGGGGCGTGGCCATGCGCACCCCGTTCTCCACGGTCATGAATTTCTGTCCCCGATAGCCATCGGTGATGGGGAAGATGCGGCGCAAAAGCTTCACCGCCTGGTTGGAATCCACATCCACATGGATATCGTCCTTTTGCAGGGCCATGCGGATGCCGGTATAGACCAGGAACGCGCCAAAAATGTAGAGTACCCAACTAAACTGGGCGATCAGAAAGGCCCCGGCCCCGATCAATGCCCCACGCATGATCAACGCCCCCAAAATGCCCCAAAAGAGTACCCGGTGTTGATAGGCCGCCGGCACCTGGAAAAAGGAGAATAGCATGATAAAGACAAAAATATTGTCCACACTCAGGGATTTTTCGATCAGATAGCCAGCCAGAAACTGCATGGCGATCTCTTTGCCCTCGAAAAGAAAGATGCCCAGGTTAAAGAGCAGGGAGAGGGAGATCCAGACCACCGACCAAATGGCGGCCTCCTTGACCGATACCGCATGGGCCTTGCGATGAAAAACCCCCAGATCCAGAGCCAGCAAGCCCAAAATCGCCACATTAAAAATAATCCAAAACCAGATACTTGTCGCCATCAAAGGTCTCCCACTACTTCAAAAAGGTTGTTAGCGCGAATAAGTCTTGGGGTAAGGGAATCGCCCCACCCAATTAACCAACCTTGGTTGACCCAGAACTTATCCGCGCTAACAAAAAATACACAAAAAAGACGAGACCACGGTTCAGAGACCGTTGGTCTCGCCTTCAGTGGATGCGCTGACGCTCACTGCCAATCAACCGGAGATGGACCCGAAGGTGGTGGCCCCATACTCGTCTTGACGATTGATTGTCCCGCCTGTGGCGGTGGCTACTCCCCAATGGTCAATCAGTATAGGTAGATTTGATCTTGCTGTCAAGACTTGGCTGATTTGAAAAATCCACCCCTCACCCCGCATCGGGATGGGCAAGATCGGCCGCGGGGAGGTAGAGGGTGACCAGGGTGCCTTGGCCCGGTTGCGAGGTGATCTGGACATGGCCGTTCTGTTGGATGATGGTGCCCTGGAGCTGGGCCAGCCCCAGACCGGTGCCCAGGGGGGAGCGGGTGGTGAAGAAAGGTTCGTAGAGATGGGCCAGGGTTTCTGCCGTCATGCCCTGGCCCGTGTCCGTGGCGGTGATACGGAACCATGTGCCCGTTTTCATGCCGGGGATGGGGGCCTGGGTGGGGAGGGTGACGGTAAATTGGGTCAGTTCAAGGTGGAGGTCGCCCCCGTTTGGCATGGCATGCTGGGCGTTGGTGATCACGTTGACGATCCCCTGGCGTAGCCTGTCTGCATCTGCCCAGATGACGGCATCTTCTGCCTGGGTGGTAAAGGTGCAGTGGATGGTGGGAGGCAAGGTACTCTGCAAAGAGCGGGTCAGATCGCCTAAAAAGGTGACAAGATCCAGCGCGCTCTTCTGCAAGATGGCCTGCTGACTGAAATCCAGGATCGACCGCACCATGTTTGTGGCGCGCAGGGTTTCGGCCTCCACCAGCTTCAGGTTGTCATGAATCTTGATCTGTTTCTCCGCCGATGCGCCCATGATCCCGCGCAGGGAAAGTTGGGTCAACAGCAGAATGGCCGCCAGCATGTTGTTGAATTCGTGGGCGATGCCCGCCGCCATTTGGCCCAGGGTGGCGAATTGTTCCTGTTCATGCCGGGCCTTTTGGCTGGCCTTGAGCTGAACCAGGGCAGTTTCCAGCCCCGCGTTGGCCTCCCGCAGGGACATCTTGATGGCAACTTCGTCGCTGACATCGGTCAGGGCAATGCGAAAAGTGATGGCCGACGGCTGCGGGTCTTCTGGGTGTGGGTTGACAACAAGAGAGTCGAGTTGCACAAACAGAGGGAAGCCGGTGGATCGGAGCATCTGCACCTGACAGGCCGGGGCGGCATGTCCCCGCAGGAGTTGGTTGCGCTGGGCATAATAGTGATCTTGATACGGCCCAGCGATGAGGCTCCCCATGCCTCTACCGATCAATTGGCTTCGATTTATCCGCAACATGCTGGCCCCGGTCAGGTTGGCCTCAAGGATGATGCCCTTATCGCTGACGGTAAAGTAGCCCACGGGGGCCAGTTCGTAGAGATCAAAATACTTGGCCTGAGATCGTTCCAGGGCAATCCGGCTCTCCTGTAGGGCCTCGTTCTGCATCTCCAGCTCGATCTGGTGGACGCGCAGTTCGTGGACCAACCGGCGGGCTTCATCCCCGGTCAGATCCTGGGAGCGTATTTGATCATCGTCTTCTGATTGCAGAAATTGTTCGGCCTGTTGGCGAAGATCGCTCTGGTTGCTTGGGTCATTTTTCAGTGCGCTCATTTCGTCTCCAATCCTAAGAGAATAAGCCGCTCCTTGCCGGTTTGTTGGCGAATTTCCCGTGCATTGATCAGAAAAGTGCGTCTTTCGGATTCGGTCGAGACCAAGGTGAGTCCATAGTCATGCAAAACCTGCTGCTTGGGCAGAATATCCCCAAGCAATTGACGCAGTTCGGGGATGTCCCATTGGCCCCGGTTCAATTCAAAGATCGTTCGGCCCTTCACCATCTTGTCTTGGGTGGGGAAACAGGTGTAAAAGGCTTGGTTGGCCGACATCACACAGAACCGATCATCCAAAACCAGCAAGGGGGTGCGCACGGTCTCGATCACACTTTCGGCCAGATCCCGGGCGTCCTCAAGGTCAGCGGATAACTGTTCCAGTTGCTCTTGTATTTTCTTCTGTTGGGTGATCTCCACAAAGGTGATCACAACCCCGTTGATCACATTGTTCAGGGTGCGATAGGGCAAAATGCGCATGAGATACCAGTGGCCATCCTGGGTGGCCACAGTCACCTCCTTGGGCTGCAAGGTGCGCAACACGGACTGAATATCGGGAACCAGGCGGTCATAGTCGAGCAAATTGGTGACGATGTGGTGGACAGGGCGGCCCACATCCGTGGAGATCAGGTTGATCACCTCTGTGACCAGGGGGGTGAAGCGCTGGATCTTCAGGTCATAATCCACAAAAACCGTGCCCACCCCCGTGCCGGACATCAGGTTGTTCAGATCGTCGTTGGCCTGAGAGAGGGCGCTCATCTTCTCCTGCAATTCCGTGTTGACGGTCATCAACTCTTCGTTGACCGATTGTAGCTCTTCTTTGGAGGTTTCCAACTCTTCGTTGGTGCTTTGCAACTCTTCGTTGGCCGATTGCAGCTCCTCGTTGGCCGATTTCAACTCTTCGTTCGAGGTCTCCAACTCTTCGATGGCGGTCTGCAAATACTCTTCTTTGGTGCGCAACTCGTATTCCAGTTCGGCCACCCGCTGGCGCATATCCGTGGAGCCGGATTCGTCATCCAGAGCCAGGGCCTGCACCGTTGGGGTCACATCCTGCAACACCACCAGAAAGAGGCCGGACAGGACATCGGGCTTGGTGAGGGGGGTGAGGGTCAGATCCACAATCGTGGTCGGCCCCTCACCCAAAATTCGCAGACCCGGGCAGCGCACAGCCTCTCGTTGAATCAATATCCGATGCAGGGCCGCGGTCAACTCCATGCGCAGCCCATTCCGGGCCATGCGGATGATGTTGAGGCTGGGTTCGCCGGGCGCGGCTTCCAAATAGCGCCCCGTGCGCCCATGAATAAAAAGAATGTCCCCCTTCCCGTTGATGATAAGGCTGGTGGGGCTGAACTCAGCCAAAATCGCCCGTTCCACCACCGCCCGCAGATCGACCTTGACCTCGGCCAGCTCCATCTTCCCGGCATTTTGCGCGGTGGCCATCTTCTCGCCATCACCAAAAGCTGGCATGACCGCCGCCTGGAAAAAATCGACCTTGGCCTCCCGCAATCGAGAAGGGCCCACCTTGCTACGATAGAGCTTCCATTTGCGGTCCACGGCCTCAAAAATGTCCAGATAGTCGCCGATGCTTTCGCTGTTGCCCAAAAAGAGCCAGCCTTCGGGGTTGAGGGCATAGTGGAAGATGGGCAATACCCGCTTTTGCAGTTCGTTGCCCATGTAGATCAAGAGGTTGCGACAACTGATCAGATCCAGCCGGGAAAAGGGCGGGTCTGCAGTCAGGTTTTGTTCGGCAAAGATCACCATCTCCCGGATCTCTTTGCCCAAGCGATAGGCATTGCCGTTTCTGCTAAAAAATTCCGCCAGCCGCTCCACAGACACATCCCCGGCGATGCTGTCGGGATAGACGGCTTGCCGGGCCTTTTCAATCGCCACATCATCAATATCCGTGGCAAAGATCTGCACCTTGTACTCCTTTTGCAGCCGGCTCATCTCCTCCCGCATCAGGATGGCGATGGAGAAGGCCTCCTCGCCCGTGGAGCAGCCGGCCACCCACACCCGCACGGGCACCCCGGCCGGTCGGTCCTGAAAGATCTGGGTGATGGCCTGGCTCTGCAACACGGCAAAGCCATCCGTATCCCGAAAGAAGTTGGTCACCCCAATCAGCAATTCCCGAAAGAGCGTGTCGATCTCCACCGGGCTTTGCTGCAAATAGCGCACATAGTCGGCCAGATGGTCGATCTGGTTGATGGTCATGCGCCGCTCGATGCGTCGATGGATGGTATTTTGCTTGTAAAAGGAGAAATCATGGCCGGTTTGGGCGCGCAACAGGATAAAGATCTTGCGATAGAGATCCGTCACCTTGGTTTCCACATCCGGGGGGAGAGGGACAAGAGCCCCCCGGGCCCGGCTGGCGAAGGTGAGCAACTGGGCTGGCATCTTGGCCGCGGCCAGCATAAAATCGACCATGCCCGTGGAGAGCGCGCTGCGGGGCATGCCGTCATAGCGGGCCGATTGGGGATCTTGGACCATGGCCATGCCCCCCGCCCCCTTGATCGTCCGCAGCCCCAAGGTGCCATCGGTCCCCGTGCCCGAAAGCACAATGCAGATGGCCCGTTCCTGTAGATCCTGGGCCAGGGAGCGGAAAAAATAGTCGATGGGCAAGCGCAGCCCCCGGGGAGCCGCCGGTTCAAAGAGATGCAGCTTGCCATGCAGCAAGGCCATGTCCCGGTTGGGCGGAATAATATAGACATGGTCCGGGTGGATGATCATGCCGTCCTCCACCACATCCACCGGCATGGTGGTATATTTACGCACCAGATCCACCAGAATCGACTTGTGATCCGGGTCCAAATGTTGCACCAACACAAAGGCCATGCCCATCTGGGCTTTGGCCGGCATGGCGGCCAAAAACTCCTCGATCGCCGCCAACCCGCCAGCGGACGCCCCAATCCCCACCACGGGGAAGGAAGGCGTCGCCTGCACCGCGCCTTCCGCTTCCTGGTCCACCCCAATCGCCACTTCAGCGGACGCAGGATCCACGTGCCCCTCCTCGCTCTCCAGGGGTTCAGCCTCTTCAATTTCCGCAGCGGGTATCGGCGCAGCAACGGGTTCTATTTCCCCTGGCGGAGAATTGAGGTTCCTTTTTCATAAGACACCTTTATCGACGTCTGTAGGCAAGCAGTTGGGTAAAGGAAGTGGGGGGGGGGACGGGGGAAGCTCAACGCCGGATAGTCAATTCACGCAAAGGCAAAAGAGGCGACTCACAAATCTATCAGCCTGTCGGCCAGATCATTTTATAGTATATCATGACTTCAGGCAATCAAGTGGATGAAAAGATGAAAAAACGGGCCGAACGGACGAACTGTGCAGTACAAATTACCTATTTGGCCCAAAAGCTGAGATAATGGCCAAACCAAGCCCAGACCCAGACCCATTGCATCCCGTTCTCGCTCCCACGTTCTCGCTCCCACGCTCTGCGTGGGAGCGTCCAATCGGCGCTCTGCGCCGAGGGGCGCAGAGCGCCCAGCCGCATTCCCACGCAGAGCGTGGGAACGAGAACGACCCAAGCCCAGACCCAGACCCCAGTCTCGCTCCCACGCTCTGCGTGGGAGCGTCCAATCGGCGCTCTGCGCCGAGGGGCGCAGAGCGCCCAACCGCATTCCCACGCAGAGCGTGGGAACGAGAACGACCTAAACCCAGACCCAGACCCCAGTCTCGCTCCCACGCTCTGCGTGGGAGCGTCCAATCGGCGCTCTGCGCCGAGGGGCGCAGAGCGCCCAACCGCATTCCCACGCAGAGCGTGGAAACGAGAGCGACCCAAACCCAGACCCAGACCCCGGTCTCGCTCCCACGCTCCGGTCTCGCTCCCACGCTCTGCGTGGGAGCGTCCAATCGGCGCTCTGCGCCGAGGGGCGCAGAGCGCCCAACTGCATTCCCACGCAGAGCGTGGGAACGAGAACGAGAGCGAGACCGAATCTTCTCTTCAACCCTTCACCACCCAGGAGAAAACCCACATGCCCACCGCCCCAGACAGCTTTGCCGAGTTCCGGGAGTCCTTTTACTACGGCAGCCGCAGCGACATGAACTTCAAGTTCCTCAAGAACCTGGACGACGAGCAGGCCGCCGACTTCCTGCAAACCCTGCTCCGGCAGATCGGCGATGCCCACGACAGCCAGAATTGGGACGCGGTGATCGCCCACGTCCAATCCGCCCAGGCCCGTGCCTACGCCGGCCCCAGCCGCTTCACCCACGACGACGGCCCCTTCACCCCCCTGCCCAAACCCGTGGCCCACAGCCGCATCGCCCTCTTCACCTCCAGCGGCCACTTCGTCGCCGGGGACGACCCCAAGCCCTTCGGTCTGGAAGCCATGACCCAGGCCGAGGCCGAAGCCCGGGTGGACGATTTCCTCAAGGACACCCCCGCCCTCTCCCACATCCCCGTGGACACCCCCAAAGATCAGCTGCGGGTGCGGCATCCCGGCTACGACATCCGCGGCGCCTTGGCCGACTCCAACGTGGTCTTCCCGCTTGACCGCATGGGCGAGCTGGCCGCGGCCGGGGTCATGGGCACATTTCACCCCACGGCCTACAGCTTTGTGGGGGCCTCCGCCCAAACCCGCCTCACCAAACGGCTGGCCCCGGCCTGGGCCGCCGACCTCCTGGCCGACGGCGTAGAGGCCGTGGTCCTGGTGCCGGTCTGACCGGTCTGCCACGTGTCCGTGGGACACGTCGCCCGGGTCTTCGAGGCCGCCGGTCTGCCCACCGTGATCATCGCCGCCGCCATCTTCCAAGACCGCCTGATCGCCATGTCACCCCCCCGCCTCCTCACCACCCCCTTCTGGCTGGGCCGCCCCCTGGGCCGTCCTGGGGATGCCGCCACTCACCGCGCCGTCCTCACCGCCGCCCTGGATCTGCTGGACTCGGCCACGGAGCCGACGATCCGGGCGTGGGCGGCGAGCGCGTAAACACAAACCATCCTGGAAGCTGATATTTTCCAGGATGGTTGAGCTTTTTGGGTTGTTTTTGATGGGATGAGGTGAAGAATTCAGAGGTGGCGGTTACACAGCGTTCAGCGTTTTATTCTCGACCAAGGCTGCCGACATCGTCGATCCCGCCAAATCAGCCAACGCCTGCCTCAACAGATCGTCGTTAAATGCCTCGGCCAAACCAGGCAACCTATCCAGAAAGGTTTCATCCTCCAAGATCACCACACGCCGGGTTTGAAGCTCGCGCAAGAAACGATTATAGGCCACGTCTGCCATAATCGCCCCGCCACGCAGATCGACTTGATTGCGCATGTAGGCATAAACAGCCAGATCCATTTTCTGCGCCTGCATACCTTCCATGACCCACTTCTTCATGAGCGCAGCCTCCGACAGGGCAGTCTGTGTACTCAACTGTCCGATTTCGGCGGATTCAGTCGTTGAAAGCCGGATAGATTTGGTAATTGTATTCGCGCTCATTTTGTTTCTCCACGCAATAAAGCAATGCGTTCTACTAAAATATTGGCCTGAGTAATCAAGGACGAAGCCGTAGTCGCCTGAAGACGTTTAAGAATGCCGTTTGCCGCCGATTCAGTGATGCGCCCTTGGCTAAAAAGCAAGACACAAAAATCCGGCACACTGACACAAGGGATTCCCAGAGCTTTAGCATAAGCAAGTGGACGAGAATCATTGATCAGCAACCACCAACCCTGCTCACGTGCCAAAGCGATGGCATGAGCCTCACCACTACCAAAGAGAACCAAAGGCTCTTGAGGCTCGGTCGTGTGTAGCCGGCCATCTTCACGTAGCACTTTGAATAACATCGCCTGAGGATATATCAGTGGCGTCTCATTGGGATCCGTCGTCACGATTTCCTGGGCCACACTTTGACAGTAATGGACACGAAAATAGTCAAACAGATAAGGAACGACGCCAGCTTGACTGGCAATATTCCAAAATGATGTATCGAGCGAAGCATTCTGAATCATTATGATTCTATTTTATCCGAATTAGTTCTCTTTTCCAAATTGCATTTACGGCAACGTCCCCCCACCCCTACACAAACTCATCCCCTGCCTTCTCCGCAAAGGACTGGGGCTTGATCTCCGGGCGTTCGCCGGAGTGAGCCTTGTCTGGCTTGCCCCGGCGTTTGCTGCGTTGCTTGCCTCGCTTTTTTGAAGGCCGCACATTGTCGGGATGGTCGATCTCCGCCTGTTCGATCAGCGGATAACCAGCCATCAACGCCACGGCCTCCGGGTCGTCGGCCATGTGGATGACATCCCGGCGCAGGGTGCGGGCGAAGTCGTCGAAGCCCAAGGCCCCCACCACCTCGTCCGGGCGGCCCGTGGCCCCATCCCGCTGCTGCACCCGCAAGAAGATGCGGTGTTCCTCGGCAGCGGGGTCATACCCTTCGTAAGTTAACTCAAAAACCAACGGTCGCAGATTGTAGCGATAGTGGCTGCCCTTACGCTGCCGTTCTCGCCACACGGTCTCCTGGGCCAAAAAGTCGTCGATCCGGGTCTGGATCAGCCCGTCGGGGATCTCCCCCGGCTCGGCGTAGATCAGGATGGTGTAGTCGGATCCCAGGAGCAGGCTTTGCAGGGAGGGCGTCTTGACCGGCACTTCGGCGATGGCATGAACCGCCACCCCCGGCGTCAGCTTGGCACGGATGCGGGCGGTCAGTTCGTCCACGGGCAGGCTCGGCTCGAAGGTGATGTCGATAAATTCCCGGTCGCCGGTAATGCCCACGCCCAGGGGCGAGGCAAACTGCATGTGGGGCTGCGGGTTGAAGCCCCGCTTGTAGAGCAGGGGCAGATCTGCCCGGCGCAGGGTGCGCTCCCACAGGCGGAACTCGTCCTGGTGAGAGATAAACTTAATCGGTTCGCCCTTGGCGTAGGTGATGCGGACGCGTTGGCGGTCTGGGAGAGTGGTTTCGATTTCTTCTGTCATGAATTACCCTGTTGCTTGGTGTTGAATATGCCACGTACAAATGTCAGGAATTGCCGCAATGCTATCAGCGGATCGTCGTCTAAATGGCTCTCAATAACCGATTCCTGACTGCCCGCGTGGAAATGCTTCGGCCATGTTGACACGGATTTCCACTCTCTATCTGGCGCATTATCATGCCGGTAAATCGTTCCGTCGATCGTGCGCCGTTCCCAGTGATAGCTATACCGGCCTGCCACTCGCAACGAAAACCACACCTTGATGAAACTGCCGTCGGCCAAGAAAAGCCTGAGATCGTTCTTGTGTGCCACAGAGGTGGCCCGAACGATGTCTGGATATTCCCTGACAGCAAGGGATCTTAGGGGTTCAACGTCCATGGTATTCATGCCAGAACAGGTACCTCGTGCTTGCGCGCCGTTGCCCGAAGCGTGGTCAACAGTTCCTGTACCCGATCCCGGTCATATTCCAGATGGTCGAACTGCTGAAAATCATCCCAGGAATCAAGTTCACTCAACGTGCCATCTTGATAGCGCGTTTCCATTTCTGTGACGGACGCAACTTCATACTTGTCGGCAAAGGCGATGACCTGGCTGTTTAGTTGCAACAGTCGGTATTCGAGCAAGCTCTCGATACTCTCAAAGATCACATCATCCGAGGAGAGCGAAAGGACATTTGCCACCCGGTCAATCCAGTCAACAGTCTGTGTATTCATGGTCTTCCTTTCCTTGCAAGGCACCACATCATTGCACGTGGGTCAGTCTCCATTTTACCGTTCCCAGGATCCCCGGTCAATCTTCAATCTTCAATCTTCAATCTTCAATCTTCAATCTTCAATCTTCAATCTCCCACCTCAACCCGCTGCACCACCGTCCCTGCCCGGCGCTGGGGGACTCGGTGATCGAATTGGCCCACCTTGCCTGGGGACATATCGTCGTTGAAGTAGAGGGGCACGGGGTGGATGTCCACGGGCTGGCGGCTTTTGCCCTTGCCCAGGGGCGGACAGCACCAGCCGTCGTCCGGCGCGTCCCGGCGCTGCTCCTTGAAGTGACCCAAAATCCCGCAAGAGAAGCAATGTTCCCGACAGTCGTCCACCACCCCGCCGGCATAGGTGTTTGTGTACTCCTCCAACAAAAACTGCTTCTTCAGCCCGGCGGAGATATGCTCCCAGGGCAGAATCTCGTCCGTGGGCCGGGCGCGGCGGGCGTACCAATCCATGTCCAGCCCGCTCTCGGCAAAGGCCCGCTGCCACAGGTCGAAGCGGAAGTGCTCGCCCCAGGCGTCCAGCTTGGCCCCCAATGCCCAGGCCCGCTGGATCACATCGCCCAGCTTGCGGTCGCCCCGGGTCAGGAAGGCCTCAACCAGGGTCTCCTCCGGGTTGTTCCAGGTGAATTTCACCCCCGGCCCGCGCAACTCCCGGCGCAGGAGGTCGATCTGCGCTCGAATCACCGCCTCGTCCTCCATGGGCACCCATTGAAACGGGGTGTGGGGCTTGGGCACCAAGGTGCTGACGCCGATACGCACGTTGGCCTTCTTGCCCAGCACCCGGCGACCCACGGCCAGCACCGCCTTGGACAGATCTGCGATGGCCTGCACATCGTCCAAGGTCTGGGTGGGGTGACCGATCATAAAGTACATCTTGATAGTGGTCCAGCCCCGCTTGTAGACCTCCTCCGCGGTGGCCAGCAGATCCGCCGAGGCGATGGGCTTGTTGATCACATCCCGCAGGCGGTCTGTGGCGGCTTCGGGCGCAAAGGTGAAGCCGGAGCGCCGGCGGCCCTGCTCCAGCAGGTCCATCAGATCCACGCTGAAGCTCTCGATGCGCAGGGAGGGCAGGCCGATACTCAACTTCTTGGCCCCGTGCTTTTCCATGGTCCGCCGCACCAACTCGGCCACATGGGTATAGTCGCTGCTGCTCAGGCTGAGAAAGCTGACCTCCTCGAAGCCGCAATGGGCAATCATCTCGTCCACGGCGCGCAGGGTCTCCTCCACCGGCCGCTCTCGCACCGGGCGGAAGATCATCCCGGCCTGGCAGAAGCGGCAGCCCCGGGTGCATCCCCGCATGATCTCGATGGCCGCCCGGTTGTGGACCACATCGATATAGGGCACGATGAAGCGGGTCACCGGCTCCGGCAACACCGTCACCACCCGCTTCATCACCTCCGCCGGTGCGCTGGGATGGGTGGGCACCGTGGCCGCAATCGACCCATCCGCCGCATAGCTCACATCGTACAGCGCGGGCACATAGACGCCAGGGATGCGGGCCAGGCGGGTCCAGAGCGAATGACGAATGGCGAATGGCGAATGGCGGGCTTGGGCATCGGATGTTTTTTCGCCCCCCGCCCCTCGCCCCTCGCCATTCGCCATTCGCCATTCGCCAAACGCCTCAATCACCTCAAAGATCACCTCTTCCCCCTCGCCAATCACCATTGCATCAAAAAAAGCGCTCATGGGTTCGGGATTGTAACAGCCGGAGCCGCCGGCGATGACCAGGGGATGCTCGATCCCCCGCTCCTCGGCGCGCAGAGGGATGCCGGCCAGATCCAGCATGGTGAGGACGTTGGTATAGAGTTGCTCGTAGGGCAGGCTGAAGGCGAAGAGGTCGAAGTCGGCCACGGGGTGGCGGCTCTCCAGCCCATAGAGGGGGATGCCGTCCCGGCGCATGATGGCCTCGAAGTCGGTCCACGGACAATAGACCCGCTCGGCCAGCAGATCGTCCCGCTTGTTGATCAGGTCATAGAGCAAAGCCAGCCCCAAATTGGAGCCGCCCAATTCGTAAATATCGGGAAAAGCCAGGGCAATCTTGCTGCGGATGCGAGGATCGGACCAGTCCTTGGTGATAGAATTTAGCTCCCCGCCAGTATAGCGGGCGGGCTGCACCACCTTGTGCAAAGTACGGTCCAAGGCGCGGGTGATCTGTTTGGGCGAGGATAGCATGGGTGTCTCCGTTTGCTCTCGGTTGCCGTTTTATGAGGGGGTGAGCGGGTGAAGGGGTGAACGGGTGATTTTCACCCCTTCACCCGCTCACCCCTTCACCCGCTCACAGAACGGGCGGGGTTTGAACCCGCGTTGGGACAGGTTGAGGGTGGATTATAGCACAGGGTAGGGGGTGGGCCGAACTGGACTTTGGCATGTCCCAATGCCACCCAAATTTGACATTTTGTCCACTTTTTCCTATAATTCGGAACGTTGCCTTGAAAGAGGCAAGGGCCCCATCACCCGAAACATGCAGCACCTTGCGTGGCGCATTCGTCTAGGGGCCCAGGACACGGCCCTCTCAAGGCCGAGACACGGGTTCGAATCCCGTATGCGCTACCAAACGAAAAGACGGCACTGCTTTTGAGCAGTGCCGTCTTTTCGTTTGGGGTGTAGTTGACTGGGGGCTTTTTTTGAGTTGGAGGAGTCGGCACCCCTTGCCGCCGACCCGTTCGCACCAGGGGGTGCGAACTCCTCTGACTCGTTAGGCGCAGTGGGTGATCAGCGCTTCGCTGTCAAGTTCGTCCACCGGGGCGGGCAGGCCGTTGCCATTGCCGCCGTTGATGGCCACTTGCAGCACCCCATGACCGTTGCTGCCATTGCCCCCATTGACCACGACCACCGGGGTCAGGGTGACGCCGTTGGCGTAGGCCGGGTTGGGGAGCGAGACGGCCAGGGGTTTCTCCGGTCGGCGGCTCTCGGCGTCGGCAAGCAGTTGGCGGAAATGGCCGGGCCAGCTTGACGGCACCTGATCTTGCCAGTCCGAGGCCGCAGTTTCCACAAATCGATAAAAGAGGTTGGCGCTGTGCTGGTCGGTCTTGGCCAATTCTTCGGGATGCCACTGCACGCCCACGGCAAAGGGCAAGGCGGGCATTTCCAGGGCCTCGGCCAGACCGTCCGGGGCGGTGGCGACCACCCGCAGACCGTTGCCCACCCGCTTGATGCCCTGGTGGTGCATGGAGTTGATCTCGTGTACCTTGCCCAAAGCGCTGCCCACCCGGCTGTCCGCCTCAATGTCGATCTGATGGCTGATGCGGAAGCGTTCGAACTTGGGCGGGAAATAGTCGTGCTTTTCCAGATCCGGGCGCTGGCTGTGCAGATCCTGGTAGAGCGCGCCCCCACAGGCCACGTTGAGCACTTGCACCCCCCGGCAGATGCCAAAGAAGGGCATGCCCTCGGCCAAGGCCCAGCGGGTGAGGAGCAGTTCCGTGCGGTCCCGCTCCTTGTCCACCGCGCCCAGTTGGGGATGGCGCTCTTCGTCGTAGGTGCCGGGGTCCATGTCCTCGCCGCCGGGCAGGAAGATGCCGTCCAGCCGCTCGAAGATGCCCCGCAGGGTCTCGTCGGTCATCTGCAAGGGGATCATCACCGGCAGCGCGCCCAGCTTTTCCAGGGTACGGATGTAGGTCTGGTTCATGATATAGAGGGGCAACCCATAAAAACGCTGAGACCGTTCGCGCCCGGTGGGGACGCCGATCAGCGGGCGCTTCTTGGGGGAATCTTCAGACGGCATAGGCTGGAGATCGGGAAGCTCGTCGCGTTTGTGCAATTCTCGGTGCATAATCGATCCTATCCACTATAGCGGTTCATCAAAAAAGCATCCCTGAATTATACGGTGGCCCTGGTCCATCGCCAAAAGTGTGGGCGGGTGGTGAGCCAGCTTTGACAGCGATTCTTGCTCATGTTAGCATCGGTTTCTATGATCAATGACTGGTTTCTCAATTTACTCACATGGATTACCACCGACCCAGGGTTGCGACGGGGCTATTTCGTGGTCATCTACTATGTCGTGGCCTGGGTAGCGATCCAGATTCTGTCGCCGGTTGTGCGGCGGGCCGTGATCAGCAGCGGCGGCTGGGGACGCAGTCGCCGCTATAGCGAGCGCCGGGCCGAGACCTTGGGCGGGTTGACCCAGGATGTGTTGCGCGTCCTGGTCTACATCATCGCCACGGTGGCCGCCCTCAGCCTCTTTGTGGATTCCAGAGGGCTGCTCACTTTTTTGGGGCTATTTAGCGCCGCTTTTGGTCTGGGTGCCCGGCCTTTGGTCAGCGATTATATCAGCGGCATGGTCTTTCTCTTTGAAGATCAGTACACCATCGGCGAAAAGGTAGAGATCAACGGGGTGGAGGGTATGGTCGAGGATCTCAACCTGCGCACCACCCATCTGCGCGCGCCCAGCGGGGAGTTTTACGTGATCCCCAACGGCGAGGTGCGCAACGTGCGCAACTTTGCCCGGGGCACCTTCAGCATCGGCACCATCCGCCTCCAGATCAAGACCGCCCAGTTGGACGAGGCCATGATCATCCTCAACCAAGTGGTGCCCACCCTGATGAAGGCCGTACCGGATCTGCTGGAAGTGCCCGAGCTGATCAGCGAACGGGGCGAAATGGGCATCCACACCGGGCTGAGTCTGGTGGCCCGCACCCAATATGGCCGGGGCGCGTCCAGCCGCACCCAGCTTCTCAGCCTGATCCACGATGCGTTCGACGCGGGTGGTATTGAAATCACGGGGTAGGGGATTGGGGGTAGGGGATTAGGGATTGGGGATTGTCGCCGCCCCTCGCCATTCGCCCCTCGCCCCTCGCATCCCTCTGACAACATAAACTATGCGAAAATTTCCACATTGGCCCTTGGCGCTGCTCTTGATGGCGGCGCTTTTCATCTATATTGCCACCTTGGACACGGGATTTCAGCCCAGGGAATTGGAGGGCGGGGATCTGATCACCCACCAATATGCCCAGGTCCAGGCCCGGCCCAGCAACGCGCCGGGGTATCCCCTGTACACGATGGGCGGCTGGCTCTGGTTTCATGGTCTGCGCGGGGTGGCCCGTCTGTTGGGTAATCCCCTACCCAACCCCATCCCAATCCTGAGCAGCTACAGCACCCTATGGGCCTTGCTCTCCCTGGCCCTCTTCTATGCCATCATCATCCGCCTGACCCGGCACGCAGAACGCCCCCACGGGGATCGCCTCTTCGCCACCCTCCTCACCGCCTTCTACGCCACCACCTACTTTTTCTGGTATTACGCCACCACCACCGAGCAATACAGCAGCGCCATTGCCCAGACTCTGGGGATTGTGTATGTGTATTTGTTGTGGGGCGGGGGACGAGGGGCGAGGGGCGAATGGCGAATGGCGAATGGCGGGAGGCGGGGGGCGGATGGCGACGACAATCGACCAATCAGCCAATCAACCAATCAACCAATCCCCGCTCCCCAACCCCACCATTCGCCATTCGCCATTCGCCATTTGTTAACCCTCGCCTTCCTGTGCGGGTTGAGCTTGGCCCACATGGTGACGGTGGCCTTTATTGTGCCGGCCGTGATGATCTTGGTGCTGGTGGATCGTCCGCATCTGTTGCGCCGTCCGCTGACCGTGGTGGGGGCGGTGGTTTCGGCGGCCCTGCCTTTGGTGAGCTATGTTTATGTCTATGTGCGGGGCAGCGCGCACCCTGAGTGGTGGGGGCAGGGGGCGTGGCAAACCACCGGCGAATGGTTTTGGGCCTTTGTCTCCACGGCCCAGGGGCGGGACGAGTTGAGTTGGGGGCTGGATTTCACCCGGGGCTTTTGGGACGGGGTGGGCTTTCCCGACCTGATCTGGCAGGAATTGAGCATGCCCTTGATCCTCCTGGGGCTGATCGGCATCTGGTTTTTGGGCCGCCGCCTGGCCTTCCTGCTCTATTCAACCATCCTGATCTACGCCGTCTTTGTCTGGATCGACCGCTTTGGCAACTGGTATCAGGTGATCCTGCCCGCGTATCCCCTGGTTTTGTTGGGGCTGGTTGGGATCGCAAATGGCGAATGGCGAATGGCGGGGCGCTGGCGGAGGGCCAAATCACCCGCTCACCCCCTCACCCCTTCACCCGCTCACCTCCTCACCGCCGTCCTCATCCTCGCCATCCTCTGGCGGGTGACGGCCTCCCTGCCGGGCGCGGACAGTCGGGGACGCGTGGCGGACACGGCTCTGGACCGGGCGGCGGTGTTGCTGACCCAGCCTTTGCCCGCGGATGTGGGTCTCTTCGCCCCCGTGGGGGAAGCCTTGGGATTGACCTATTTGAGCGAGATTTGGGCCATCCGCCCAGATGTGGAAATCCTCAACCGGGCGCAGGTGGCCCAGGGCTTGGCCGAGGGGCGCACGATCTTGGCCGAGATCGGCGTGGTCCCCCTGCTGCTTTCGGAGTTGGGGGATGGGGGCGGGACGATCACCCTCACCGCCCACAGTCCAGATTGGGTGGCCCTGAGTGCGGTTGGTGGGGAAGCTGCGCCGACGCCGCAAACCATCCTCAACCAGCCCGTGGGGGATGGCATCACCCTGCTCGGCTACGCCGTGCAACCCGGCCCCGACGGTGCGCCGGTCTTCGACGCCCCGGCCAGCATGGACCTGACCCTGTACTGGCAGATCGACCCGACGATGCAGCCCCATGATTGGTCCATCAGCGTGCGCCCCACGGTCGGCGGAGGGTTCATCCCCGACCCGGCGGGGGAAGGCGGGGCCATTCTGCAACAGGATCGGCCTGGGCCGGTGGCCGGGCTGGTGACCTTCAGCCGCCTGCCCGCCGGGGTGCCCGTGGCCGATGCCTATCGGTTGCCCGCTGCACCCGACGTGGACGGGATCATGGTGATCCTCTACCGGGCGGTGGAGGGAGGATTTGAGAATTTGGCGGAAGTACGGCTTGCGATTGATGACGAAACGGAGGTAAAACCATGAACACCATGACCTATCGAGACTTCTCAGCACAAATCGAGTACAGCGAAGACGACGGTTGCTTTGTGGGGCATTTGGCGGGAATCGACGATCTGATCGGCTTTCATGGCGATTCGGTGGTCGAGTTGCGAGTGGCTTTTGAGGAGGCGGTTGATGATTATTTTGAGGTCTGTGCGCGATTGGATCGGGTACCGCAACGCCAAAAACCCTGATTGTCACTTCACCACAAACCCACTATAATAGAACCATGCCAAGTCTAAACGACCAGCCAAAAGAACCTTTTATTGTGACCGAGCGGATGCGCCGACAGATTGTCGGTGCGATTGCGGAGCTTGACCCCAAGCAGCTTGCCATCACAAAACGACTCACCCCCGCCGAGCGGGTGCAGCAGGCTGCCTCGATGATCGATGCGGCTGAGCGGGCTGGCGTCCATCAGTTACGACAGCGGGAACCTGACTTGGAGGAATTGGAGGCGCTGCGCATCGTACGTGGAGGGCTGATTGCTTATTATAGCAACAAGGCGCGTCAGCCGAATGAGGTTCCTCATGCCGAGTGAGCGCATCTCATTTCTGGCATTTTCAAGGCTTGTTCTCGACGCTTTGGATGCTGCCAAACTGGACTATTGTATCGGTGGCGCGGTCGCTCTGTGGGCCTGGGGTGAACCACGCACCACCCAAGATTTTGACTTGGTTGTCCACCTGCCAGGAAATCGGATCCGATTGCTGTCCCAAGAGCTGGAGAAACGTCGGATGTTGGTGCCGCCGGACATTCTCCTCGATCTACTTATTCAGCCCGAAGGCGACCTGGCCGTTAATGCCATCCATTTAGACAGCGGTCACAAGGCGGAACTCTTTCTGCTCCGCCCGAACGATCCTTTTCGGGCCGCGGCGCTGGAACGCCGACGTCTTGTCGACTTGGGTGATCCACTTGATCAAGTGTATGTCCATGCGCCGGAAGACTTAATCCTGAACAAGATCGTCTATTACGGATTGAGCAAACAATCCAAGCATATCCGAGATATCGGCAGCATCCTGTTGATGTCCGACGATCAGATTGATTGGCACTATTTTGATTCTTGGTTGGATCGGCTTGATCTGCGTCGTGTGTGGGGTGAAGTGAAAACAGAAGTGGACACTCTGCTAGGCTGAACAGGGCTATTGGATTTGGGTGTGAATAAAACGAGTTGAGGCGCAGACCCGTTCGCACCAGGGGATGCGAACTTCTCAAACTCATTTTGATCGCAGAACACAAAAGGGCCGCCTGATTTTTTGATCGGGCGGCCCCTTTTCGTTCTTGCTTGATGATTTTAAAAACCACCCCTACCGCGGCGGCAAATAGGCCAACGGATTTTGGCGCACGTCGTTGAGTCGGATCTCAAAATGCACATGGGGACCGGTGCTGTTGCCGGTGGAGCCGATGGCCCCGATCAGGTCGCCTTGGTTGACCCATTGGCCGGCTTCCACCCAGTGGCCTTTGAGGTGGCTGTAGTAGGTGATGTAGCCGCCAGCGTGTTGCAGGATGATCAGGTAGCCATAACCGGTTTCGGCCCAGCCGGTGGAGAGGATGGTGCCCCCCCGGCTGGCGAAGACCGAGGCCCCGTAGGGACCGGCCAGGTCAACGGCTTGGTGGCCGCCGCCATAGCCCTGGCTGACCGGGCCGGAGATGGGCCAGGCAAAGGCATAGCCAGCGGTCGCCCCAGGATGGGGCAGGTTGACCTCCAGCGTGCCGTGGGGGACGACGACTACGGAGCCGGGGATAGGTTGGGCATCCCCGGCCAGGCCGTTGGGCACAAAGCTGCGAATCTCGGCTGGGGTGACGTTCCAGCGGGTGGCCATGCTCTCCACGGTGTCCCCGGCCACCACGTCGTGGAGGGCACCGTCCAGGGGTGGGATGCGCAGGCGCTGGCCGATGCTGAGGAGGATATCCGGGTTGCGGCGAAATTCCGGGTTGGCAAAGCGGATGGTGTCCAGGGTCAGGCCGTGGTCGGTACCGATGCTCCACAGGGTGTCCCCGTCTTGGACTATGTAGATGGGGATCTGGATGTGGCTGCTGAAACGGGGCAGGTCGCCGTGGGTGAGGGCGTCCACGCTGCTGCTGTTGCTGAGTTGGGGGATGGTCAGGGGCAGGTTGGCGGCGGCGGACACACCCGTGTGAACCCCGACCGAGAGCAGAAACCAGATGCCCACCGCCCACACGCCGCATACCAGCCCCCGCCGCCCTTTTTTTCCAAAATTCCTCATCGCCATGTCTCCCCGTTTTCCGCCTCCTCGCTACCCGCCTCGCCAAAAGCCAATTTCAGGGCCTGGGCGGTGACCCGGCGATAGATTTGGGCCAGGGCTTCGTAGCTTTCTACGCTCTGGCTGGAGAAGGGCGGATAGCCGAGACGGCGCAAGAGGGTGAGATCGATGACCGGGGGGCTGATCTGGTGCTGGATGGCCTCCAACTGTTGGGCATTGCCCCAGAAACGGTCCGTCTCCCTGTCCAGGGTGTCGGATTGGGTCTCAAACCAGCGGGGGCCTTCCGGCTCTGGGTTGAGGCGGAAGAAGGCGTGGTTCTCTGGGGTGGCCGGACCCAGGGGCTGGGTGGGCAGGGGACTACGCTCCTGGGGCTGGCGGCTGAGACGCCGTTCGCGCAGGGCTTGCAGGATCTGGGGGCGCTCCATGCCCCGCAACTGGAAGAGCAGCCACGGGTCGTCGGCCAGCATTTCCCCCACCTGTTGAAAAATCTGCTCCACATGGGGGCAAACGGGTTTATGTGTGCCGGACAGATCGGGCGATTCCCCCGCATCCCCGCACTCGGAACAGGTGACGCGCAAATCCGCGGCGGAGGCGGGCAACAAGGAGACCCCGGCCTCGGCAAAGAGCTGCTCGATCTCCACGGGCAGATCCCCGGCCAGGAGTTGGGCGGCAAAGATGGCCTGGTCGGCCAGACCGTCGATGACTTGTTGCCACTGTTTCGGGGTCAACCGGGGTATCTCCACAGTCACGTGGCAGATGCCGTGTTCGCGGTCCCGGACTTGGGCGTTGATGGAGCCGGGCAGCATGTCCAGGCGCTGCACTCGGCTGCGCCGGGAGCCGCCCCGTCCGCTGCCTGGACCTTGGCTGGATTGATAGGTGGGGTCGATCTCGAAAAGCAGGGCCAGCCATTGGTCCGCCCACCAACTGTTGCGGCCTCGATTGTTGCGCAGGGTGGACTCTACCACAGGACACCCCCTGTTTTGCTCAAGCTTTGTGGCGCGTCGGCCTCGTCGGTTTCTTCAATCTCCCCGGCGGCCTCCAACTCGTCCTCCTCGGCCACCATCTCCTCATCCCGGCGCAGGGTGAGCAGATCCCGCAGTTGGGCCGTGTCCAGCTCGGTCAGCCACTCTTCGCCGCCGCCGATGATGTTCTCGGCCAGGGCCATTTTGCCCAGGATCATCTCGTGGATGCGCTCTTCCAGGGTGCCGGCGGTGACAAATTTATAGACTTGCACGTTGCGGGTCTGGCCGATGCGAAAGGCCCGGTCCGTGGCCTGGTTTTCCACCGCCGGGTTCCACCAGCGGTCAAAGTGGAAGACATGGTTGGCGTTGGTCAGGTTCAACCCCACGCCCCCAGCCCGCAGGCTGAGGATAAAGATGGCCGGGCCGCCGCTCTCTTGTTGGAAAGTTTGCACCATCTCGTCCCGTTTGAGGGCCGGGGTGCCGCCGTGGAGAAAGAGTACCTCCGCGCCAAAGGTCTTGGTCAGATGGCTCTTGAGCAGATGGCCCATCTCTACAAATTGGGTGAAGATCAGCGCCCGATCCCCCACGCTCAGGGCCTCTTCCAACATCTCGGTCAGACGGCTGAGTTTGCCGCTACGTCCCACCAGGGGGGTCTCCTGTTTGAGGAAGTGGGCGGGATGGTTGCAGACCTGTTTGAGCTTGGTGAGCAGTTTTAGCACCAATCCCCGGCGTTGGATGCCCTGGCTGGCATCCAATTGACCCAGGATCTCCCCGGCCACCACCTGATAGAGGGCGCTCTGTTCCGGGGTCAGGGGACAGTAGACGATCATCTCGTTCTTCTCCGGCAGGTCCGGGATGATGGTGGGGTCGGTCTTGAGCCGGCGCAGAAGGAAGGGTTGGACCAGGCGGCGCAGTTGGGCCAACTGCTCCGGGTCGTTGTAGCGCTCGATAGGCAGGATAAAGTTGCGCCGGAAGCGTTCCCGTGGCCCCAAATAGCCTGGGTTGAGGAACTCCATGATGCTCCACAGCTCCAACAGCCGGTTCTCCACGGGCGTGCCGGTGAGGGCGATGCGGTTGCCGGCGGAGATACGGCGCACGGCCTGGGACTGTTTGGCCGCCGGATTTTTGATGTTCTGGGCTTCGTCCAGGATCAGGTCGGTCCACTCCACGGTGCGCAACAGGTCAATGTCCCGGCGGGCCGTGCCATAGCTGGTGATGATCAGGTCGTGGCTCTGCACCGCCCGCTCAAAATCCTGCCCGGTCAGCCGTCCACTGCCGTGGTGGATCAGGGAGCGCAGACTGGGGGCGAAGCGTTCCATCTCCCGCCGCCAGTTGCTGACCACGCTGGTCGGGCAGATCAGCAGGACTGGGCCGGCGTCCTGGTCATAGTCGTCCTCGCCGTTATTTTGCGCGGAAGCCAATTTGGCGATCTGCCGAGCGTGCAGGAAGAGGGCGATGGTCTGGATAGTTTTTCCCAATCCCATGTCATCGGCCAGACAGGCCCCCAGGCCAAGCTGACGCAAATACCAGAGCCAGCCCAATCCCCGCTGCTGATAGGGACGCAGATCCCCGGTGAAGCCGGCAGGCTCGGCCAGGGCGGTCATGGAATCCACATGGTGCAGACGGCCCAAGGCCTCATCCACCCAGCCCTCCAGCGCCACGGCGTCCAGAGGCAGGCCGGGCAGTTGCACCGCGCCGGGGGGCATGGGCTGAGATTGGGTCTCCCCGGCAATGCGCAATTGGTCTTCCAAATTGCCCTGGGCCATGCGCACCGCCTGAAGCAGATTGACCGTCCCGCCCTCGGCATGGTCGGCCAAAAAGCGGCGGGCCGCGGCCACCTGCTCCGGGTCCAACTCGATCCAGCGGTTTTGGATGCGGATCAACGGGCTGTGCAGATCGACCAGCTTGTCAAAGGAAGCTGAATCCAGGGGATTGGCCCCCAGGGTCAGATCCCAGCCATAGCGTACCTTGCCCCCGCCACGGTTGGCCCGGGGCTTGGATCGGGTGTCACCCTGGGCTTCCCCTGGCGCGCTGAGACGCAGACGCAGCCCCAGGCTGGCCCGGTTGCGGGGATCCCACCACTCCGGGGTGATGACGCCAAAGCCACTGCTCTGGAGCAGCGGCCCGATCTCGCGCAGGAAAAGGTGGGCCTCTTCGGTGGAAAGTTGGGCCTGCTCTGGCTGGGTGGAGCGCAGGCTGCGTTTGATGGGCGCAAAGAGACGGCTGGCAATCCCCAGACCGGCCAGCAGCCGCTCTTGGGGTTGGTCGAAGCGGCGGTTGTGGAAACGCAGGGTGCTGCTACGTTCTTGCCACACATAGGCGGCGGGAATTTGTAGCGCCGCGTCATCCCTGGCTTGCAGCAGGTAGCGCAAGGTCCAGGACCGCTCGCCCTCATCCACGCCCGCGGGTTCCTCTAATTTGAGGCAGATGCGGAAGTTGGCATCGTTGGTGGCATAGAGTTGGTCTGTCCATGCCCGCCACTCTTGGTAGAGTTGATGGGCAGGCTTGGGCGGCAAAGGCAGTTGGGGATGCTCATTGGTCAGGGCGCGCACCCACTGGGTGCCCGACGAGGAGGGCAGCGGCAGGGTCGTCTCAGGATGCGCGCCCCAGGCCCGCACGGTGGCGTCCAACAGGCTGGTGATGAAGTGATCGGCCAGATCGGCCCGAGGGGGGGCGTCCGCCGGCTGGGCCAGATCATAGGCCCGGCACAGGGCGGGCATGATGCGGATCCAACGGGCCACCCGGTGATAGATGGTGGACTCCATCAAACTGGGTCGCCAAATTGCCTCAAAGTGGGCAGGGCCGACGGGGAGTAGACCGGGCAGAAAGTGTTGCCCGGCCAGGATCTCCAACACTAATTTTGCCCCATTGCTCCAAAAAAGCAGATCCGTGCCCAAACGCATATGGCGCAGGGTGGGGGAAAGCTGGGTGCTGGCGGTGGCCTGGTGGGTGTCCAGGCTGGTGAGCAGGCCCAGGGCGGCCACCGGCGGCAGGGTGAGGCCGGCGATCTGCCAGGGGGTGAGGTCGGGGCTGGTTTGGAGATCCGCGTTGTCGGTCTTTCCGTTTCCGGCCCCGTTGCGGCGCTGGAAATGGCTTTGGCGGGCCAGGGGGCCTGAATCCTGGCTGGGCAGCCAGACCGTGGTGCTGGCCGGCGTGCCCAGCTTCGCCACCGGGTCGGGAAGCAGTTCTATCAGCAGGGTGCGCAGGGCACCGATGGGCACCTGCACGGGATGGGAGGGAATCTTGATGGAGCGGGCGCGGCCATTGCCGGGATCGGGCGAACCCAGGGCGGTGGGATCGGCGTCTCCACTGGACGCTGTTCCATGGGGCGTCGTCCCAATAGACAGATCCGGTATGGGATCCTCGGCCCAAATAAAGAGTTGGCCGGTGGGAAAAGGTTGATTTTTGCGCAGCCAGGCTGCATGAATGGTCAAAGGCATAAAGAGTATTGTAGCCTGAGACGGGGTTTACACAAAATAACAAAAGGCAAAAGGCAAAAGGCAAAGTGCAAAAGGCAAAAGTGTGGGCGTTGACAGGATTTGTGGGCTTCGTAAACAGTACTGTTTACCCACGAAGTCCACAAATCTCATTCTCCATATTCACACTTTTGCCTTTTGCACTTTGCCTTTTGCCTTGTTCTAGATTTTTGGCAATTTGATGCCTGTGATGGGAGGAAATTCGTGTTCTATTCGACTGTCTTGATTGTTACAAAAATTTGATGGTTGTTTTCTGGAAATTCGTGGTATACTGTGGGAAATTGCTATGTACCTATCCTGAATTTCCACACCTGCGTGCCCCTGCTCATCTGGCCCCATCACACTCTCTTCGCCTCTCGGCCAAAATCGGCTAGCAATTCTCGAAAAACGGTTGATTTTCCTGACACGGAGTGATCACAGATGTCCAAACGGTCTCTGACCCTTAACGGAGTAAAAAAGTCGGCTCGCGCCCTTGCTGCGGGGTCACTACTACTGATCTGGCTGATGGCCACAGGCTTTGCCACGGTTGCGCACTCGCCCCGCTCGGCCGATCTGCCTATTGCCCTCTCATTCTCTCCCGCTTCTCCTTCTATTGCTGATTCGGTCAACTTTTTCGTGGCCGGGGAGTGGCAGAACGGCTGCACCCCGGAATTTTCCAGCTTGGCCATCTTCCCCACGGACCATGTCGTGCGTATTGACGCCGTGTCCAACCCGAATGACATGGCCTGCACCCAGTCCGTGACCCCCTTTGATTGGCAAGCCAGCACCTTCTTCGAGCGAGTCGGATCCTATCAGGTCTTTCTCTATGTGAAGGAGGGGGCTGCCGGACAGCCGGCGTTGGTGGCCGCCACCGTGATCGATGTCAAGGGAGGGATGCGTCTCTCTCCGGCTATTGTGGCCCTGGGGGATCCCATCACGGTCATCGTTTCGGACATGGCCGCCACCACTTGTGTGCCGGAATTTCAAGGTCGCACCTTGGTGAATGATCTGGTCTATATTGAGGTGATGTCGCCGGCTGAAACGGAAGGCTGTGCGGCCGTTGCCACCCCGTGGGGCATCAGTGTGCCGCTCTCGGATCTGGCACCCGCCGCCTATTCCGTACAATTACGGGTCACCGAAGCCGGTGGGGCGCTCTCCAGTGGCCGCGTGATCTATCGTGATCAGCTGTATGTGCTTGAAAATCTGTATCGCACATTCTTTCCCATCATGGCCCCGATTGAGGTGGGGGAATAGGCTATAGGAATAGGATCCGACCGCTGGCCCCAATTCTGAGGGGTGGGGGGATCGCAAAAAGTTCCCGCCAAAAATTGGACGGCAAGCAGAAACAAGCGACTGGCTCGATGGGATGGTGAGCCAGTCGCTTATTTATTGCCCCCAACAGACGTAGTCTCCCGGCAATTGACACAAGATTCTGTCAATGCTATGCTTCCTTTGTCAACTTTGTAGCCTGGAATGTGGTATCGGATGCTATCTTCCGCTATCGTCCAGGCCAGTTCCCATCAGGCATAATGAACCCAATACACAGCGTTAAACCAGCGGCTGACAATCAGCCCGACCCTGACAGTACTGTGCCCATACCTGGGCAATTCTCGCGCCTTGCGGCGCGGAATCCAGGTTCGGGCGTATGCCGTCAGAACCAACAAATCGTTGGCGGCCTTGACCGCCACATCGGGGCACGGTCTACGCGTTCCGAGAAAGCCCACTGGGCATCCACACTGAATCCGGCGTCCTGGACGGCTGGGCTTGGCTGGGGGGATGCAGGCGGGCCTCTGTGGGATCTTCCGACCTGACCTTGGGGCAGCGTTCGGGATTCCCCCGGAGGCTGTCGCCTGTTTGACCGTTCCCCCTCTCCTCGTTTTCCTCTCCGTCTATAGTTTTACGGACACCGGCACTGCGTCGGTGTTTTTGATCCCCACTGCTTTCTTCCTGGACCGTGCCAACTGTAAAAAACTTTTTAACCGCAAACCCTCTGCGGCTCTGCGGTTAAAAAGTTTTTGCCGGTGAGTCATTTATTCGTAGCCTATCAGCAGGAGGAAAAGCTCATGGTCGATCCCATTGTCTTTGATGACGCCCTCACCCATGTAAACAACTTGATGGAGCAGGATTCGTATGATGAAGCCGCCGCCTTCATCAACGATCTGCACCCGGCGGACGGCGCGGAGATTTTGTCCAACATGGAGGGATCGGATCAGCAATCCCTGGTGGACCGCCTGGGCGTGGAGACCCTGGCCAGCATCTTCGAGCAGTTGGACGAGGATGAGATGGTGGAGATGTCCCAGGGCATGGAGATGACGGTGTTGGCCGATGTGTTGGACGAGATGGAATCCGACATGGCCGCCGACTTCTTGGGGGAGTTGGACGAAGCCCGGGCCGCGGAGCTGCTTGAGGAGATGGAAGAGTCCGAGGACGTGGCCCCCCTCCTCAGCCACGAGGAGGACACGGCCGGCGGCATCATGAACAGCCTGCCCTATGCCCTGCGCCGCCAGTGGCGGGCGAGCCAGGCCCTGGATTTTCTGCGGGAGCAATACGCCGAGGACGAGGAGACCCTCTATTATATCTACGTGGTGGACCGTCATGGCCGACTGGCCGGGGTGGTGAGTCTGCGCAACCTGATCATGGCCCAGCCCGATACCACCATCGACGAGATCATGAACCGGGAAGTACTCTCCGTGCGGGTGGATGTGGACCAGGAAGAGGTGGCCAATCTGCTCTCCCGCTATGACCTGCTCTCCCTGCCCGTGGTGGATTGGGAAGAGCGGCTGGTGGGCGTGGTCACCGTGGATGATGTGGTGGATGTGTTGGAAGAGGAGGCCACGGAGGACATCTATCGCCTAGCCCAGGTCAGCGGCGAGGCGGAGATCTTCAGCCCCCTGCCCCGGGCCATCCGCAACCGCATGCCGTGGATGATCGTCAACCTGGGCACGGCCTTTTTGGCCTCTACCGTGGTCTCCCAATTTGAAAACACCATCGCCCAAGCCGCCATCCTGGCCGCCTTTATGCCCATCGTGGCCGGTCAAGGGGGCAACGCCGGCACCCAGACCATGACCATCGTCGTGCGTTCCCTGGCCCTGGGCGAATTGGATGGCGGCGACACGTTGAAGGCCCTCTGGCACGAGGCCAAGGTGGGCATCACCAACGGTATTGTGTTGGGCCTGCTGGTGGGGTTGATTGCGTGGCTGTGGAAGGGCATCCCCGTGCTGGGATTGGTGATCGGCATCGCCATGCTGGGCAACATGATGGTGGCGGCCCTGGCCGGGGTACTCGTCCCCATGACCCTGCGCTGGCTCAAAATCGACCCCGCCCTGGCCTCCAGCGTCTTCGTCACCACCGCCACGGACGTCCTAGGCTTCTCCCTCTTCCTCGGCCTCGCCACCTATTTCCTGGCCTGGCTGGTGTAGGGATTGGGGATTGGGGATTGGGGATTGGGGATTGGGTGTCGGATAACCCCCAATCCCTAATCCCCAATCCCAAATCCCCAACCTGGCCTAGCCAGAACCAAAAAGATTTACCACAAAGATCACAGAGAACACAAAGATTTCAAAAGAATAAATCCCTCTTTGTGTTCTTTGTGTCCTTTGTGGTAAAAATTCTTGCACAAAAAACAAGGATTTCGCTGGGTAGGTACTAATCCCCGATCACCCTAAACCGCTCCGACTCTTCAAAAAACTCCACCAACTTCGTGCCTTTGGGCAGGTTGGCACTGTGGACGACACCGGCGGGGATGAAATAGGACTCGCCCGGCCCGTAGACCTGGGTGACGCCGTCCGCGGTGAGGGTGGCCTCGCCGTCCACCACCGTGCCCCACTGGCCTTTGTGACTGTGGGCTGGCACCACGCATGTCTCCTCGGCCACAAAAAAGACCACCACCCCGGACGGCGACTGGGTCAACCATCCCCGCAGTCCCTCCACCGGTATAATGGCTTCGGGTAAATTGTGAATAATGTCTGGGAATTGCATGGCTTGCTCCTGGGTGTTGGTTGATATGTTGATTGGTTGATTGGCGCACAGCCTGCTCGTAGCCGGTCTGTGACCGGCTACGAGCAGACGAGGTGCAGTGTGCATTTTAGCGCCCTAAGATCGCCGCCCGCATGCGCCGCCCGGCCTCTTCCAACGTGCTAAACTTCTTGGGGAAGGCGAAGCGGACGACGCTTTCCCCATAGCCGGGGACGGAGTAGAAGTTGTTCCCCGGCACCACGGCCACCTTCACCTCGCTGGCCATCCACAGGGCAAAGTCCAGGGGGGCGAGGGTGGCCTGAGGGATGGGCAGACGGCTGTAATCCGCCAACGTATAGTACGCGCCCTCCGGCGTGGGGGCCACAAAGCCCACCTCCTCCAAGATCCCCATCATCACATCCCGCCGCCGGTGATAGTCCGCAAGCTGCTGGGCAAAATAGCTCTCCGGCAGATCCAGCGCGGCCACGGCCGCGGCTTGAAGGGGGGTGGCCGCGCAGATGGTCATGTAGTCGTGGAGGGAGCGGATGGCCAGGGCAAAGCGGGTGGGGGCAATCACATAGCCCAGCCGCCAGCCGGTGATGGCAAAGGTCTTGCCCAACCCGCCGCAGGTGATGGTGCGATCCCGCAACGCCTCCCGGCTGCCCGGGGAGATGTGGACCCGGCCATCGTAGAGCAGCTTGTCGTAGATCTCATCGGTGATCAGCACCAGATCGTGTTTGAGTACCAGGTCGATCACCCCGGCCATCTCTTCCTCATCAAAGACCCGGCCCGAGGGGTTGTGGGGCGTGTTGAGGATCATGGCCTTGGTGCGGGGGGTGATGGCCGCGGCCAGGCGCGCTGGGTCCAGGCGATAGCCGGGGGCGTCCAAGGGCACGGGCACCGGGGTGGCCCCGGCCAGGATCGCCGCCGGACGGAAGTTCTCGTGGGCCGGCTCAATGATGATCAGCTCGTCGCCGGGATCCAGCACAGCCAGGGCCGAGACCACAATCGCCTCGGTCACACCGCAGACCACGGTCACATGCACATCCGGGTCCACATCCCAGCCCAGGCGGGCGGCGTAGATCTGGGCCAGCTTCTTGCGCAAAGGCGGATAGCCCCACGTCACCGTATACTGGTTCAGCCCGCCTTGGATGGCCTCCACCGCGGCCTGGATGATCTCTGGCGGCGTGTCATAGTCCGGGAAGCCCTGGCTGAGGTTGACGGCGTTGTTCTGCATAGCCACCCGGGTCATCTCGCGGATGGTAGACTCTTTGAAGCGGGTGACGCGGTGGGCTGGTTGCATGGCGGGTTCCTAAAGGGTGGATGGGTGGATTGGTTGATGTTTTTGTGGGTGGGGGAACTTTAGGCGAAATGGGGGCTGTTGTCAATTGCGGGAAATGTAGAGACGCAAAATCTTGCGTCTCTACGGCGTAAACCGCATCACCCGCACCCCCACAAAGGACCATTCCCCAGATAATCGCATCTGCCGATTTAGCGCAGCCAAGATCAGTCCATCCGGGTCCGTATATGCCTCGTGGGAATAGATCAACCACACCCCTGGCCGATCCCGGATCAACCCATCCAGATGGGGCAGATCGGACTCCGCCATCACCGGTTCCAACTCGCCCCGCTCAAAGGGGTCTACGGGCAGACCAAAGCGGGGTGTGGACGCCCCCTGGGAAGTCTGGTCAAAATAGTAGTCAAAGGGGATCCGGGTCCACCCGGCATTGAAGATCACCCCTTCCCCCGGCTGGATGTGGGCCGCCACCAAGACCGCCGCCTCTCGCCACTCTTCTTTGGGCGAATCGACATAATAATTAAACAGGGCAAGCGTGGTGAGGGTAAAAAACGCCCCCGCCACCACCCAGCGCAGCCAAGTTCCCCTCGCTCTAGCCGGGTCCGTGACCCGGCGGGTTGATCCCAGGATCTTCTGCGGCGGACCCGCCAGGTCACGGACCTGGCTAGAGCGGGGGGCTGCGCCTGTTCGCCCCAGGTTTATCCACCCGTGGGCCGCCAGCATCAAAAAGGGCAACCCAGCCCAAATCATGGTGCGATCCCCGTAGATGGGGCGGATCAGGCTGGCCGCCAGTTGGCCCAAAATCGGGGTGAGCAGGAGGGCGATCAGGGCCATCCCCACCCGGCGGGTTTGGGGGTGGCGCAGGAGGACGATGGCTCCCCACGCGGCCAGGGCGGTGAGGGGCATGGCCCACAGCAGACGTCCGGGCAGCCAATAGGGCAGGAAGCTCATGCCGAAATTGGCGAAAGTCTCGGCCACGGTCATCCACGTGGGCGGGGCGATCCAGAAACCGTCTGCCACCGAGCGGGCCTGGGCCAGGAAGCCGGGCAGCCAGGGCAGCCAGAGCAGACCCACGAGGAGTTGGCTAAGAAACCAGCGCCGGGGCCGGGCACCCAAGGCCAGGGCGGCCAAAGTCAGCGCCACGGGGAGGAGCAGCGCGCTGTTGTGCAGCCACATCGCCCCGGCCTCGGCCAGGATCAGTAGCGTCCACCAACCCCGGCGCAGGGGCGGCCACTCTGCCCGCCACAGTTCGGCCAGCCCCCACATGGCCCCGGCCCCGGCCAGCCCCAGCCAGCCATACATGCGGGCCTCTTGGGCGTAGGCGATGTGAAAGGGGGACAGGGCCAAAAGCAGGGTGGCGATCCCGGCGGTCGGGCGGGTCAGGAAGCGGGACGTGGCGGCATAGACCACCGGGATTGTGCTGATTCCGGCCAGCACGGAGAGCAGACGCAGGCCGACTTCCCTCTGCCCCGCCCAGCCCGTCCACGCGGACAGGAGCAGATAATAGGCGGGCGGGTGCTGATCCAGGGCCACAAGCTGCCCCCAAATTTCGGCCCAGGGCCGGTTTGCCACCCACAAACTGAACGCCTCATCCAGCCACAGGGACTTCTCCCCCAGCCAGAGCAGACGCAGGGTCGCGCCAAAGAGGAGGGTTAGCACGACCCAGAAATTCGACTTTTGCCAAAAGTCGAACTTCTTCGCCCCATCCTTGCCCCCAATCATCGTTTCACACCCCTCCCCGATTGACATTCCAGATCCCGACCCCTAAAATCAAACCATCTCCTCGTTCCCACGCTCTGCGTGGGAATGCGGACGGACGCTCTGCGTCCCGTGGCGCAGAGCGCCGGTTTCCATTCCCACGCAGAGCGTGGGAACGAGCAATAAAACTTTTCAACGCTCAATTTTCAATTCAACCGCCCATGAACGAACTACCCAGCATCTTCTTCAACGTCCTCACCCCGGTCTTCACCGTGATTCTGGTGGGCTATTTTGCCGGCCCCCGGCTCAAGCTGGATGTGCCGAGCCTGACCCGGCTGGCCTATACGGTGCTGGTCCCGGCCTTTGTTTTCGACGTGATCAGCAAGGCAGACTTCCCCGCCGGGCTGGCTGTGCGCATGGTGCTTTTTGTGCAGGTGATCTTTGTGGCCTGTGCGGTGGCCGCCTGGGTGGTGGCCAAATTGTTGCGCCGCTCGCCCGAAGTGACCGCGGCCTATATCCTGATTGCGTCCTTTGCCAACGTGGGCAACTTTGGCCTGCCCATCATCAACTTCCGCCTGGGCGAACGGGGGTTGGAGGCGGCCACGGTCTTCTTTGTGGCCAGCGTCTTCATCTCCTTCGCCATCGGCGTCACCGTGGCCAACTGGCACAAGGGGGGTGGGCTGGGGGCCCTGTGGGCTGTCCTCAAAACCCCGGCGCTGTTGGCCGTGCCCCCGGCGTTGCTGGTCAACGCCCTCAACATCACCCTGCCCCTGGCCGTCTCCCGCCCCATCAGCCTGATCGGATCGGCCATGATCCCGGTCATGATCCTGACCCTGGGCGTGCAGTTGGCCGGGATCAAAGTCATCAAATTCACGCCGGACGTGATCATCTCCAGCGGGGTGAGGCTCTTGATCGGCCCGGCTCTGGCCCTCTTGTTGGCCGTCCCCTTTGGCCTCACAGGCATCGAACGGGGGGCGGGCATCCTGCAAACCAGCATGCCCACGGCCATCCTGGCCTCCCTGATCGCCCTGCAACACGATCTGCTGCCCGACTTCGTCACCACCACCGTCCTCTTCTCCACCCTGGCCAGCGTCGTCACCCTGACCGTGATGCTGGCCATCGTCTAGGGTAGAGATAGAGGGGTGAGATAGAGATAGAGGGGTGAGATAGAGATAGAGGGGTGAGATAGAGATAGAGGGGTGAGATAGAGATAGAGGGTAGAGATGCCCCCCTCTATCTCTATCTCTATCTCTACCTCTATCTCTATCTCTACCCTCTACCTCCTCACCACTTCGCCATCAGCCCGGCCAACTCCTCTTGGGGCATGGCGTGGACGGTGCGGCCCATGAAGCCGGTCATGGTCTCCGCCGCGGCCATGGCGTTGAGGATGGCCTCCTCCACGGCTTCGGCGGTGGCCTCGAAGAAGGCGTCCATCTGGTTGTTGGGGATCATCACCACATCCACCGGCTCCACCGTGCGGGCGGGGATGTGGTTGCCCGTGGCAAAGGCCAGGAAGATGTCTCCGCTGCTGTTGTGGCCGATCCCCCCCACTCGGGCCAGCCCCACGGTCGCCCGCTGGGCCAGCCGCTTGCACTGGAAGGGCAGCAAGGGCGCATCCGTGGCCACGATCACGATGATGGAGCCGTCGGTCTCCCGCTTGTCCTTGGGCAGGGGCACCTTTTCGGCGTCCAGCACGTTGCCCATGGGGAAGCCGTTCATACGCAGATGGTTGCGCCGCCCATAGTTTGCCTGCACCAGCGCGCCCACCGTAAAGGTTCCGCACGGACACGTCGCCACCCTAGACGAGGTACCGATCCCCCCCTTGAATTCATGACAGATCATCCCCGTGCCGCCCCCCACATTTCCCTCAGCCACGGGACCCGGTCCAGCCTTCTCCAAGGCCTCAAAGACATGCTCCTTGGTGACATGAAAGGCGGCGATGTCGTTGAGATGGCCGTCATATGTCTCGGCCACCACGGGCAAAAAGAAGCCCCGGCCCCCATGATGGACGATGGCGTTCTCCACCAAAGCATCCCGCACCACGCCCACCTGGTGGGTGTTGGTGATGGCGATGGGCGACCCCAGCATCCCCGACTCCTCCAGCCAGAGCAGACCGGTCATCTCCCCATTGCCGTTGAAGGAATGGTAGCCCGCATAACAATAATCCTGGCGGATCTTGTCCTCTCTGGGCACAATCACCGTCACCCCCGTGCGGGCGATGCGGGGTTCGTCATAGTTCAGCGTCGTGTGGCCGACCCAAATGCCGTCCACATCGGTGATAGCGTTGAGTGGACCCGTGGGCATGGTGCCGACTTTGATGCCCAGGTCACGCAGGCGTTGGCGCGCCATAAAACTGCTCCTTTTTGTTGATTCGTTGATTGTGGATCTTTCATGGTTGACTTGTACACATAAATCCCATAGGATCATCATAGCCGCTACCCCAAAAAATCAACCAATCAACCAATCAACGATTTGGAGTCACCATGAATCCCGAACTCCTCGCCGAACTGGCCGCCCTCATCCCCGCCGACCGTCTCTCCACCACCCAGGCCCAGCGGGATCTCCACGCCAAGGACCAATCTTCCCACGCCGCTCATCTGCCCGACGTGGTGATTTGGCCGACCTCCACCGCCGAGGTCAGCGCCGTCCTGGCCATCGCCCACGCCCACGGAATCCCCGTCACCCCCTGGGGCGCGGGGACCAGTTTGGAGGGCAACACCATCCCCCTGGGCGGCGGCATCGTGCTAAATTTTCAGCGCATGGACCAGATCCTGAAAGTTCATGAACAAGACTTTCAGGTCACAGTGCAGCCGGGGATTTTTTATAAAGATATGAACAAAATTCTCGCCCGCGTGGGACTTTTTTTCGCACCGGACCCGGGTGCCAACGCAAGCATCGGGGGCATGCTTGCAAATAATGCCGCGGGAAGCCGCACGGTCAAGTATGGAGCCACCCGTGACAACGTCCTGGCCCTGGAAGTCGTCCTGGCCGACGGCACGGTGATCCGCACGGGCAACCGCTCGGTCAAACAGTCCGCCGGTTACGACCTCACCCACCTCTTCGTCGGCTCCGAAGGCACCCTGGGCGTGATCACCCAGGCCACCCTCAAACTGGCCCCTCTCCCCGAACATTTCAGCGCCGCCACCGCCGCCTTCCCGGATGTGAAGGCCGCGGCCCAGGCCGTCTTCGACATCATCGGTGCCGGCCTCGGTCCCGCCGCCCTGGAACTGATGGACGTGGACGCCATGCGCATCCTCAACACCGAGCCGGAGTTCGACTTTCCCCTCCTGCCCCATCTCTTCATGGAGTTCATCGGTCCTAGCGAAGCTTCGTTGGAAGAAATTTTGGCCCTGGCCGGGGAAGTGTGCCGGGAGCGGGGCGCGGTGACGGTCAACGTGGGCATGGGTCGGGCCGCCCGCAACCAGCTTTGGGAAGGCCGTCACCGTCTCTTCGAGATCCAACAGCGCAACTACGTGGGCCACTCCTACCTGATCACCGACGTGGCCGTGCCCATCTCCCGCTATCCCGATCTGGTGGCCGTGGGTGCCGACCTCATGGTGGAACTGGATGTCCACGGCAGCCTCTTCGGCCACGCCGGGGACGGCAACCTGCACTCGGTCCTCTTCTTCCCCCCGGAGGAAACCCACTACGCCCGGGCCAAAGCGTTCAACGACCGCCTGGTCGCCGCCGCCCAAAGCATGGAAGGCACCTGCACCGGCGAACACGGCGTCGGCATGGGCAAACAACGCTACCTCGCCGCCGAGGTCACGCCGGCCACGCTGGCCCTCATGCGCACTCTCAAGCAGACCTTGGACCCCAAAGGCATCCTCAACCCCGGAAAAATCATCACGTAGGTGCGGTTTTCAACCGCACAACCCTCCCCCCACGCCCGATTCGGTAGGGGCATGAGGTGTGGCGGCAAAGATCATCCTGCAACGGCAAATTTTACATCCGCCACACCTCGTGCCCGGCATCGCGCAGAACATGTGAATGAATGGTAAACCGGACACGAGGTAGGATGGCGATGACAGTAGTTTCCTTCGCGGAGATCCTTCCGCCATCCCACCTCATGCCCCTACCGTGTTTGAGCAAATTGTGCGGTTGAAAACCGCGCCTACGTTTGGGATCCCTTCACCTTCCGCATGGCCCAGGGCAGAAAGAACAAGCCCGGCAACATCGTCAACCCGGCCAGCAACCAGATCAGCGGGGACAGCCCCAAGCTGTCCGCGCCGAAGCCGACCAAATAGGCCCCCGCCGCCCCGGCCAGGGTGAAGAGGGCGAATTCCGTGGCGAAGACCCGGCCCCGCATCTTGTCCGGCACGCTTTGCAACAGGAGTTGGGTGGAGAAGACCCACGCCACGCCTGAGCCAAAACCCCGCAGGAAAGTCCCCAGCAAGACCCAGCCAAAGCCGCCCAAAGGCGCAATCATGGCGATGCCCACCGCGGCCACCAGATAGTTGAGAATCATGGCCCGGCGCAGGGGACCATCCCGATCCCCGGTCAGCCAGCGCACGAAGATTGGTCCCAACCCGGTCCCGATCCCCGACACGGCAAAGATGAAACCCAGGCCGATCCCGCCCCCCTCTCCAATCACAAAAACCTGCTCGGCGATGTTCACCTGCAAGACTTGAAAACTCCCCCACACCAGCAGGGCCACAATGGCCTTCTGCACGGCATAGATCAACACATCATGGTGCGCGCGCAGATAACGTAGCCCTTCGATATATTGGCCCAAGGGATTCTCGAAACCCCTGGTTTTTCGGTCTTTGGACGAAAGGTTGACGTCCGGCGTGTAGACGATGCGCAGGATGAAGAAGGCTGACAAGAAAAATGTGATGGCGTCCACGGCAAAGGCGATTGTGACGCCAAAGCCCCCGGCCACGAAGCCGCCCAAGGCCGTGCCCAAGGCCAGCATCACCGACCAGGTGGCGGAGCTGAGGGCGTTGGCCGCGCCCAGATCTTCCCGATCCACCAAGTCGGGCAGGATGGCCGTGCGTGTGGGGAAGAAGAAGCCGCTGATCCCCAGTTGCACCGCGGTCAACGTATAGAGCAGCCACACATCCCCCGGCTCCCGCACCAAAAAGAAGCCCAGAACCACCACACCCCGTACCAGATCCGTGGCGATCAGCAAATGCTTGCGGTTCACCCGGTCCGCCAGCACGCCGGCAAAGGGGCTGACCACGAAGGGGGCCAACATTCGCACCACAAACAATCCCCCCACCGCGGTGCCAGAGCCGGTCAGCATGGCGATCAACGTGGCCGATGCGATCAGGTTGAACCAATCCCCCAGCGAACTGATGATCTGGCCGAACCACAAATTGCGGAAATTGGCGTTGTCCCGCACCAATCGCCAATATTGGTTGTTGCTCATGCGCTCCCCTTCATTCAGAAAAAACAAAACGCAAAGAACGCAAAGGGGCGCGGAGTGCGCAGAGGATTCAGAAAAACCTCTGCGCACTCCGCGCCCCTCTGCGCTCTTTGCGTTTTAGTTCTTGGCCGCTTGTTTCACAATTTCGATGCACACGGCCACGGAGCGGGCCATGTCCTGGATGCTGATCCACTCCAACGGGCCGTGGAGATCCTGCTGGCCGGTGAAGAGATTGGGGGTGGGCACGCCCTTTTCGGTCATAATCGAGCCATCCGTGCCGCCCCGGACCGTGCGATAGATGGGGGCCAGCCCCTGGGCTTCGATGGCCTTGACCGCCAGATCCACCGGGCGGGTGTCGTCCTCCAGCCAATAGCGCATGTTGCGATATTGGGGGGTGATCTGGCAATCCACCTTCAGCCGGGGTTCCGCCGCTCGCACCGTGGCGCACAGAGATTCCAGCAACTCACCGTGGGCGGCCAAGCCTTCCCGCTCGAAGTCCCGCAGGATGAAATGCAGCTTGGCCTCGGCGGCCGTGCCTGTCATGGCGTAGAGCAGGATGAATCCGGCCCGATTCTGGGTGGTCTCCGGCGTGCGGGTGGCTTCGGGCAGCAGGTTGACGAACTTGGCCGCCCAGGTCAGGGCGTTGACCAGCTTGCCATAGGCCGTGCCCGGATGGATGGAGACGCCGGTGAGGGTGACCACCGCCTTGTCCGCGCTGAAGGTCTCGAAGGAGATCTCCCCGGCGTCGCCGCCGTCCAGGGTGTATGCGAAATCCGCGCCCAAGTCGGCAGGGGTAAGTCGCTTCACCCCCATCCCCACTTCCTCGTCCGGGGTGAAGGCGATGCGGATGGTGCCGTGGGGGATGGATGGGTCGGCCAACAATGCCTCGGCCATTGTCATGATCACCGCCACGCCGGACTTGTCGTCCGCGCCCAGCAGGGTGGCCCCGCTGGCGGTCATGATGTCCTCGCCCACCTTCTCGCCCAAATAGGGGGAGCCGGCCGGGCTGAGGACCAGATCCGGCGCGTCGGGATAGGTGATGGGGCCGCCGTCGTAATTGCGGTGCATACGTGGCTTCACGCCCGTACCGCTGAAGGCCGGGGCCGTGTCCACATGGGCCAGAAAGGCGATGGTGGGGATAGCATCGGCGTTGGGCACGGTGGCGGGAATGGTGGCCAGGACTGTGGCGTAGTCGGTCAGGGTGACGTCCGCGGCCCCGATGGCGGTCAGCTCGTCCATCAACGGGCGCAACAGATCAAACTGCTTGGCCGTGGTGGGCACGCTGTTCGAACTCTCGTCGCTTTGGGTGTCTATTTTGACATAACGTAACAAACGTTCTTCAACGCGCTGGCTGTATTGTTGGAACATGGTGGTCTCCTCTTCTGGGTTGAAATGGGTAAAAATGGGGTGTGCCTAAACCGGTATAGGATAGCCCCGTGCCATCTTAAACGATCTGCGGGGAAAGATGCAAAGACGCAACCTTAGTCGAATTCACCACATGGAACACAGAGAACACAAAGAAAAATAGAGCCGGTCCTCCGCGGTCCTCTGCGCCCTCGGCGGTTGAATGCTTTTTGTCGTGCAGGCCTTTCTTGAAGCTGACTTCTGCCTGACTTCGCTGGGAATGTGCTTGACATTGGGCACAAACGGGCGTACACTATGACTCCGTGGTCATGTGACTTTTTGGTCACGTGACTATAGAGTCATCTATCCAAATGACCCATGCGAGGCTCCTGTATGCCGAAAGAGACCTTCTTTAATCTGCCCGAACAGAAGCGTCAGATGATCGAGGAAGCCGCCATCGACGAGTTTGCGGCGTGGGGCTATGACAACGCCAGCATCACCCGCATTGTCATAGCGTGCCAGATTGCCAAGGGCAGCTTTTACCAGTACTTCGAGGACAAAAAGGATCTCTACACCTATTTGATCATGCATATCGGGGAGGAAAAATTGACCTTTCTTTCCCCAGTCACCCTGAACGGGGAGGGGAGCGACCTTTTTGTCCAATTGGCAGCTATGTATCGGGCAGGCCTGGCCTTTGCCCGCAGTCATCCCAAGGCCGCCCTAATTGGAAACCAGGTTTATAAAAATCTAGATCATCCGGTTCACAAAGAAATCATGGCCGATGGCAAGGGCATGGCCATAGATTTCTACGCCCGCCTTCTGGAGGCCGCTATCGATCGGGGCGAAGTCAGACCGGACATCCCTATCCGATTTGCCGCCTTCCTGCTTATGCAGATGAACACCAACACGATCGAATACTATTTTGATGTGGTCAAGGGGGAGGGATTTGATTTTTCCAGAATGGACGATGATGTCATGGAGACGGTCAACCTTTTTCTCGACTTTATCAAGTTCGGGATCGGCGTGCAAAGGGAACAAGTATCATGAGGTACGATTTGAAAGACAAGATAGTCATGGTCACCGGGGCCAACGCCGGGATTGGCAAGGCGGCAGCGATTCAACTGGCCCAAGCGGGCGCGCAGGTGATGATGATGTGCCGCAGTGCCGAACGGGGCGCAATCGCCCTGGCGGAGGTGCGCCGGGCGGCCAACAGCGACAAAGTTGAGCTGCTTCAGGTGGATATGGCCGACCAGTCCAGCGTGCGCCGGGCCGTGGACGAGTTCCGCAGCCGTCGCGACCGCCTGGGCGTGCTGATCCACAACGCCGCCACATTCGACCTGACCGTGAAGAAGCCGGTGCCCACAGCCGACGGCATGGAAACCGTCTTCGCCACCAACCATGTCAACATCTTCTTGATGACCCAGTTGCTGTTGGAGACGCTCAAAGCCAGTGCGCCCAGCCGCATCATCACTGTGGCCAGCAAAGGGTTGATTACGTACCCATTCCTGGATGTAGATTTTGACAACTTGGCCGGCGAGAAGAAGTTCAGCACACAGCACGCCTATTATCAGTCCAAACAGGCCCAGGTGATGTTCACCTTTGATCTGGCCGAGCGGCTGCGAGGCACAGGGGTGACGGTCAATTGTGTGCGGGTGGGCAACGTCATCATCCCGGATAATCGTCTGCCCAAAGTGCCCGGCTGGATGCTGAAGATCTATCGTCTCAAGAGCAAGTTTGCCATGACGCCGGAGAAGATGGCCGAGACCTACACCTGGCTGGCGGCGGACCCAGCTTTGGTGGACGTTACCGGCGGCTATTGGGACGCCCCCAATGTGGCCGTGAAGGCCAACAAGAACGCCTACAACAAAGAGACCTGGCGCAAACTCTGGGATACAACCCAGAAGTTAGCGAGTTTTTCTTGATTTGCTCGCATTAGAGCATCACCCATTAAAGAGGAGCGAAGCTATGAGCATTATTGAAGTCAATAAATTAACCAAGTACTACGGCAAGGCCAGGGGCATCGAAAATGTCTCCTTCGATGTGAAGGAAGGAGAGATCTTCGGCTTTATCGGGCCGAACGGGGCCGGGAAATCGACCACCATCCGGCTGTTTTTGTCTCTGATCTACCCCACATCCGGCGAGGCCAAGATTTTCGGCAAGGACTGCATCAAGTTCGGCCCGGAGATCCGTCAGGAGATCGGCTATCTGCCCTCGGAGGTCTTCTACTACGAGCGTATGCGGGTGATCGATCTGCTCAAGTATTCGGCCAGTTTCTACAAAAAAGATTGCACCAAGCGCATTCAAGAACTGGCCGGCATCATGGAACTTGATCTGAAGCGGCGCATTGACGACCTCTCCTATGGCAACAAAAAGAAGGTCGGCATTGTGCAGGGGTTGCTCCACCAGCCCAAGCTGATCATGTTGGATGAGCCGACCAGCGGGCTGGACCCCCTGATGCAGCAGAAGTTCTTCAAGCTGATCCAGGAAGAGAACCAGCGGGGGGCCACCATCTTCTTCTCCTCCCACATCCTGGGCGAAGTGCAGAAGCTTTGCTCCCGGGTCGCCATCATCAAGGACGGCGGTATCGTGGAGATCGAGGACATCAGCGTCATGCGCCGAGACAACTACAAGAAGATCCGCGTAACCGCCGACGCCCTGGACGAAAAACGCTTCGCCATCCCCGGTGTGACCAACATGGAACGGGAAAACGGGGCCGTCAAATTCTTTTACAAGGGCGACATCAACACGATGACACGGCTGATCAGTGAGCAGCATGTCTCCGATCTGATCATCGAGGAGCCGTCCTTGGAAGAAATTTTCATGCACTACTACGAATAGGTGAGAGAGGAGAATCGTATGAATATCTATAAACACGAGTTCAAGATGAAGATCGGCTCCGTGATCACCTGGTCTCTGTCCATCGTCGTGCTGATCGGGGTCTTCATGTCCATGTTCAGCGCCATTGCCGTGGATGCCGAACTGATCAACGAGATGATGGCCAACTTCCCCAAGGAGCTGATGATGGCCTTTGGCATGACGGGGCTGGATATGTCCACCGTGTTGGGCTTCTATGCCCTGGCCTTCACCTTTGTCCAGATCTGTTTGGCCATCCAGGCCGCCAACTATGGCTTCTCCCTGGTTTCCATCGAAGAGACCGAGATGACCGCGGACTTCCTGTTGGCCAAGCCCATCACCCGCCCCCAGATCCTGACCGCCAAGCTGCTGGCCGTCTTCACCAGCCTCACCATCACCAACGCCGTGGTCTGGATCGCCAGCCTCTTGTCTGTCGCCATGTTCAACGGCGGCCGACCCTACGAAATGAGTACGCTACTCCTACTGCTTGGGAGTATTGTCGTCTTTCAGGTGGTCTTCCTCACCCTGGGCGTGGTCTTCTCGTTGATGACGAAGCGCATGCGCAGCGTCATGCCCTATTCAATGGGGTTGGCCTTTGGCATGTACGTGTTGAGTGCCTTTGGCGGGTTGGTGGGTGATGTCAAGCTGGAGCTGATCACGCCTTTCAAGCACTTTGAACCCAACCACATCATCAGCAACGCCGCTCTGGACATGCCCTTGGTGATGATCAGCCTGGTCTACATTGTGCTTGCCGTCGTGGGGAGCTATATGCTCTACACGAAACGCAACGTCCAAACAGCCGCATAGGAGGAAGTCATGAACATATTCTTGCGAGAGTTGAAAGCGAACTTCCGATCCCTGCTCATCTGGGGCGGGATCGTGATCTTGTTTGTGGTGGTGGGCTTTTCCAAGTTCTCCGCCTTTGCCGGGGATCCCCAGATGCTGGCCATCTTGGACGATCTGCCAGAGGCGATGCTGTCGGCGTTGAACATGAACGCCTTCAACCTGACCACGGTCTCTGGCTTCTATGGCATCATGTTTCTCTACTTTGCCGTGCTGCTGTCCGTCTGCGCGGTGATGTGGGGCAGCGACATCATCGTCAAGGAAGAGCGGGACAAGACGGTGGAGTTCATCCTCACCCTGCCCATCCGCCGTTCCCAATTGATCACGGGCAAGGCGCTGGCGGCAGTTGTCTACAGCTTTGTCTTGCTGTTGATCACCTGGGGCGCTACCCTGGCCGGGGCCGCTTCCTACGGGCCAGACAGCGAGTTCTACGCCTTTGTGGCGCTGTCCATGGTCGCCCTTTTCATCCTGCAACTGATCTTTCTGGCCGTGGGCATCCTCCTGGGCAGCGCTATGAAACGCTATAAACAGGCCGGTTCCGCCGCTATCTTCCTGCTGCTGGCTACCTTCTTCCTGTCTATCATCCTCGGCCTGAACGACAAGCTGAGTTCGTTGAAGGTGTTGACCCCCTTCAAATATTTTGACGCCGCGGCCATCTTCCACCAGGCCAAATTGGACATGCCCTATGTTGGATTGTCCATCGTCATCGTCGTTGTCTGCATGATCGGCGCGTATTGGGCCTATGCCAAACGGGATCTGTATATTTGAGAGGGTGGGAGATTAAGTGATTGGGCGATTGATTGGTTCGGAGGATTGCCACGACTCACTCTCCCACTCTCCCACTCTCCCAATCTCCCACCCCCAATTCCTGCCACAAACTTGACCCAAAGGCCACACCCAGCAAATGGGTGTGGCCTTTGTCGTCCGACGCGCCTAGCCCGGTTGCGGGAATCCATGTGTCTGGGTGTGCCATGAGCCATCCGGCGATGGATGACTCGATCGGTCGTTCCGTTTTTATGGCGACGATGTGGGTCAAGGACGCCTCGGGCCGATCCAGCAGATAATCCACATGCCAGCGCAGCCGTTTGGCCGAGGGCGGGGTGAGGCCGAAGTGGTCGACCAAGACCGGACGCACGGGATGCGCGCTGCCGTCCAAGCGGGTGGCATGGCGAAGCAGCCGCCGTCCCAGGCCGACCAGAGCAGACCCCACATAAACATATTCGCCAGCCGAGAGGGAGATAACCGCACCCTTCCGAAATCTTCCAAAAACCACGGACAACGGCTCGGCTATTTGGATGCGCAGCAAATAGACCCCGCCGGGCGTCGGCGCGTCTTGGGCTGGATCGGTCAAAATGGTCAGTTGTGAGGAAATCTCTGGCGACATGGACTTTGACCTTGGCTTGAACTTTGTCGATAATTGATGAACCGCCCACAACCTCCATTTTACTATCCTGGAAAGGAATCCCATGTCCATCATCCTCGAAGAACTGACCATCGCCGACATGCAGCGCCTCATGGCCGTCGGGGATCTGACCGCCGTGGAACTGACCGAGGGCTACCTGGCCCGCATCGAGGCCATCGACCGGGCCGGTCCTGCCCTCAACGCCATCATCGAACTCAACCCGGACGCCCTCGCCATCGCCACCCAGTTGGACGCCGAACGGGCCGCTGGGGACGTGCGTGGCCCGCTCCACGGCATCCCCATCCTGCTCAAGGACAACATCGACACCGGGGATCGCATAGCGACCAGCGCCGGTTCCCTGGCCCTGGCCGATCATCACGCCGCCCAGGACAGCACCGTGGCGGCCAATCTGCGCCGAGCCGGGGCCATCATCCTGGGCAAGACCAACCTGAGCGAATGGGCCAACTTTCGCTCGTCCAAATCCTCCAGCGGATGGAGCAGCCGGGGCGGCCAGACCCGCAACCCCTACGCCCTGGACCGTACCCCTTGCGGCTCCAGTTCCGGCTCCGGCGTGGCGGTGTCGGCCAACCTGTGCGCCGCCGCCATCGGCACCGAGACCGACGGCTCCATCGTCTGCCCGTCCCACCACGCCGGCATCGTGGGCCTCAAACCCACCGTCGGCTTGGTCAGCCGGGCCGGAATTGTTCCCATATCGCATAGTCAAGATACCGCCGGTCCCATGACCCGCACGGTGGCGGATGCGGCCATCCTTCTCGCCGCCCTCATCGGCGTGGACGTTCTGGACCCTGCCACAGCCGCCAGCCAAGCGCAAACCAGGGATGACTATGCCCAATTCTTGGATCGAGACGGTTTGCGAGGGGCGCGCATCGGTGTGGCCCGTAACTTCTTCGGCTTCCATCCCCTGGTGGACACCCTCATGGAGCGAGCGATTCTGACCTTGCGTGCAGCCGGGGCCGTGGTGATAGATCCGGCCAATATCGTCACGGCCAAACAGTTTGACGACGACGAATTCACTGTCCTGCTATACGAATTCAAGACGGATCTCAACGCCTATCTTGCCGGTGTGGAGCCGCAACTGCCTGTCCATTCCCTGGCCGAGCTGATCGAGTTCAACCACCGGCACCGCACCCAGGTCATGCCGTACTTTGGTCAAGAGTTGCTTGTTTTGGCTGAGGAAAAGGGTGATCTTTTTGAAGATGACTATCTTCAAGCTCGCAAGAAAAGTCTGGCGTTGGCCGGAAAAGAGGGCATCGACGCCGTCATGGCCCAGCACAACCTGGATGCCCTCATCGCCCCCACTGGCGGCCCGGCCTGGCTGGTGGACTGGGTGAACAGCGATCACCACGGCGGCGGCAGTTCGTCCCCGGCGGCTGTGGCGGGCTATCCGGCCATCACCGTCCCCGCCGGCTTTGTGCATGGCCTGCCCATCGGCCTCACCTTCATGGCCGGGGCCTGGCAAGAGCCGACCCTGATCAAGCTGGCCTATGCCTTCGAACAACAGACCCACATCCGCCGCCCGCCCACCTTCCTGCGCGGGGATCAAATCTTCGCATAGAAAAATAGGCCACGGATTGGACGGATCGAACGGATTAAAACGGATCTCTTTTTGATCAAAGAAAGATCCGTTTTAATCCGTCAAATCCGTGTCATCCGTGGCCTATTTTTTCTCTCTATCTCTATCTCTATCTCTATCTCTATCTCTATCTCTATCTCTATCTCTATCTCTTCACAGTTTTGGGCAGGGGACCATCCGGGCGCAGGTGGGCTTTGAAGTGGGCGGCGTCCAGATCGTACGTCCACGATCCATTGGCTGCCAACAGCGCGCCCACCCGCCCGATCTCGTCCGACGACTTGGCCGCGGAGCCGTTGCCCCCGGCCACCACGAAGAGGTTGTCATCCACCTGGTCTGCGTAGGGGAAGCCGCTGGCCGTGTAGGTGAGAACGCAGGGCGTGGTCCGCCACGCCTCCACCCGCAGATCGGGGATCAGGGAGAGCATGGCTCGATGCAGGGCTTCGACCTCCGTGGGGTTGCCGTCGCCGTGAAACCACGCTACGAATTGTTCCGGGTGATGGATCAGCGGGCATTCCCAGGCCATGCCGCCGATCTTGATATAGGTTTTGCCGTCGGGGTAGGCGATGGGGGGCAGGGCGTAGATGGAATAGAGATAGTCATCCTGGGGCAGACGGTAGATCAGGGTGGGCATTCCAGCCAGGCGCGCCTGTTCGGCCTCGTTCACTTCGCCCAACAGCACTGTGACCGCCTTGGGGCGCAGATCCAGCGGGCGTTCCAGCAGGTGATTCGTGTAGCCGCCACCAGCGATCAACACTTTGTTTGCCCGAAAGCTGCTGCTCCGGTCCGTGGTGATGACAAAGCTGCCGTCTTCCTTCTTCAACCCCACCACGGTTTCCTGTACCAACTCGGCCCCGTTTTGGATGGCGGCGATCAACTGGGCCTTGACCAGGGATCGGGGGTTGAGATAGCCCGCCTCGCCCCGTTCCCACAGCCCCGTGGCCGTCTCCGGAAAAGCCCAATAGGGGAAGTGTTGGGCCAGGCCCGCCCGGTCCAGGGTGTCAAAATCCACCCCCCATTCCCGCCCGATGCGCTGGGCACTCTCTACCGTGTCCGTGGGGTCGGAGGTGTCCGGCGTGGCCCGCAGTCCGCCCACGGGGAAGTGGAGCTTGACCCCAGTTTTGGCCTCAAGCTCGGCATAGCGGGGGATGGAGCGCTGGGCCAGCCGTCCCCACACCGGGTCCGGGTCCAGGATGCGGGTGATGCGCCCTTGGTCGTAGTGGCTGGCGAAGACGCCGTTGTGGGCCTGCCAATCCGCGGGTTCGCCGGGGCCGACGCCCAGGACGTTGACCCCCATGCTGGCCAGATGACGGGTGGCCGCAGCCCCCATCATGCCCAGGCCGATGACCGCGATGTCATGCATGTGATGCTCCTTTTTGGTGGGTTGGGTTGTGGGTTGGGGAGTTCCGTGGTGAGAAAGACGGTGCCAGACGGAGTGAGCGTGCTTTCCTGAGTCGTTTTTGGAGAGGAGGTCAGAGGTGTTGCCCCCCTCGTCAGACACGCAACGGCACGACTTCGAGCTTTTCTTGACTCTGCTCCACCTGCCACAGATCGTATGCGGCTTGATGGCCAAGCCAACTCTCTGGACTGCTGCCCAAGGCGATGGATAGACGGACGGCCATTTCTGGTGTCACACGACCTCTGCCATTGACGATCTTGGACAGCGTGTTCCGGCTGATACCCAAGGCCTCCGCAGCATCGGTGATGCTTGCGCCCATGGGATCTAACCATAATCCTTTGATGACATCCCCAGGATGGGGCGGATTGTACATATTCATTTTTGCAGTGTAACCCAAATGCTTGCAGGGTGCAATCCTCTCGATTACGGAAGACTGGCACTTTGAAGGTGTACTCCCAATCCATCCGCCTCGCTGTCGGTGATGATTGCGGGGACTTACCCCGGATACCAAACTACTCGAGGATCATCGTCCGCGCGTTAAAAGGCCCACGCCCCATCGATCAACGTGTGCAGATCGTAGACTGGTCGCCAGCCCAAAAGGAATTGTCAGCAAGCTGCGTCAGCGAAAAGGCCACTTCCAGATCATGGATTTCAGCGTCGCAGATGGGGACAAGCTCGCCGATGCCCTTGGTGTCGATCAGGGACCGGGCGCTGAACTCGGCAACCTCCAGCCGGTCAAAGGTCTGGAGCACGTTCTGGCCCACGATGAGGACACAGTCATTCTCGATCAGCGCCACGGGTCGGCTGAGGGAGACGCTGTCGGCCACACTCTGGGGGTGGGTATAGAGGGTCTTGAACGGGATCAGCGCCACGTCGCGCAGGAGGATGAAGCTCTCCGGGATGGTGCGGGAATCGAAGGGGTGGGCGGTGATGGCATAGGCCATCATGTTGGGACACTGGGCGGTCATGATGCAGTTGATCTCAGGATGGGTCTCGTAAATGCTGGCGTGGAGATCCACCGAGCGGCTGGGCAGCTTGCCCTGGGAGCGCACCCCGTTTTTGACCAGGATCAGATCTTCCGTGCTCAACATGCCCCGGTCCACCCCCGTGGGCGTGATCAAGAAGCTGTTTTCATCCACCCGGGCCGAGGCGACCCCCTCGGTGCTGATCATCAGATAGCGCCCATAGGCCCTGCGTACGATGTCCACCAATTGCTGGCGCAAGTCAAGCTCCTGGCTGGAATGGGCGATGGGGGTATAGTCGGGCAGCAGATTGTGGCGATGGTCGAAGAAATTCAACTCGGCATCGGAAAGGGCGTGGATCGGCCCCAGCCCCTGGGCCCGGATCAGGGTGCGGGCGCAGAAATCCAGGGTCTCCAGCCGTTGGAAGGCCTCCAACAGGGTTGTCCCCCCGGCGGCCATGCCGTGGTTTTCCAGGATGATGATGTTGTATCCCTCGGCAAAGGTGGCGGCGATATTCTCGCCCAACTTTTCGCTGCCGGGCAGGGCATAGGGCGCATAGCCCACAGGGCCGCACACCCGATTGGCCTGGGGGATGATGTGGGTATCCGGCACCTTGCGCACGATGCTGAAGGAGACCAGGGCCGGTGGATGGGCATGGACGATGGCGTTGAAATCGGGCCGCAGCTCATAGATCTTGCGGTGAAACGGGTACTCAATCGACGGCGTGTGCGGCCCGGTGATGGTGCCGTCCGCCTTGACGCACATGATATCTTTGGCGGTCAATTTCCCCTTGTCGATGCCCGACGGCGTGATCCAGACATCCCCATTGCTGTCTTTGATGGAAAGGTTGCCGCCGCTGAGGGTGGTCATGCCGTTGTGATAGATGCGGTTCATGATATCGACCAATTGGTCACGGGGGTGCAGAAGTTGGTAGCTCACGTGTTTTTGCTCCGATAAAATGGGTGAAGAAATGGTTGTCGTTGACTCATGCTCGAATCCCTGGGCCAACGCATGGTGTCGGAATGATTTTGAACGCATAGGCCGGAGAGGGGTGCAGGGTCTCCGGCAGCATCACGGTCAAGCTGTCGTCCCGCTGTCGCCAGGCCAGGGCTTCGTCATGGCCCAATAGATGAATTGTTGTCTCGTCCTTGACCTGCAAGGAGTTGATGGTCATCCGTTGTTCGGTTGGGATGCCAAGCATGATTGCATAGAGGGCATCGCCTTTTTGGGTGAATCGAATCGACACGTTTTCGGCGGTCGCTGCCTCGGCGGTGACCCAGGGCCGGGTTTCAAAGATGGCTTCCCCGTTGACGTTGAGCCAGCCGCCAAGCTCTTCCAATCGCTGTTTCTGCAACGGAGGGATCGTGCCGTCACTCATGGGGCCGACCCCCAGCAAAAGATTGCCGTTCTTGCTCACCACATCCACTAACAAATGCACCAGTTCGGCAAAGGAAAGGTGGGTGTCCAGGGTTTCGTTGAGATTGTAGGCATAGGAATAGCCGATGCCTCGGGTACACTCCCATTTGGCTTGTCTAATTTGGTTAAAACTACTGTATTCGGGCGTAATAAAATCAAAATGCTTGTTTGTTGGATTGATCACGGCCTCGGAGAAGTCCAGGTCATCGGGTAACTCCTGGGCAAAACGGTCGTTGATGACGCCATCTGGAATGCTGTTGTAATAATCGGCAAAAAGGCTTGGCAGGTCGGCTGCGGCCGGGTAGGCAATGTCACCCCACAGCACGGAAGGCTGATAGCGGTCGATCAACTCTCGCCAATGGGCATCCACATAGGCCACAAACTCTGGGCTTTGCGCCACGTTGCCAAAATGCGAGGGGATGTCCCGGATAACTGAATTGTTGAACGTCCAATCCAGCCCGCCAGAATAGTAAAGCCCCATTTTCATGCCCCGCTGGCGGATGGCAGCGGTCAATTCGCCGGTTACATCACGATCCGTCTGGTAATCCCTGTGGTGCGGATTGGGGTGTTGGCTGGGCCAAAGCAAGAAACCATCGTGATGTTTTGTAACAAGTATAGCATAGCGCATACCGGATTGTTGAAACAGTTCGGCCCAATCGTCCGGGTTCCAACTCTCGATGCCTTGATTAAACAGGGGCGCAAAGTCAAAGTAGGAAAAATCCGCGCCATAGGTTTCCAGATGATGTTTTTGGGAGGGGCTGCCCTGGATGCGAATAGTGTTGTAATACCACTCGACATAAGGGTTGTGAGTGAAGTAATACTCAAAGCCTTTTTCATTGATCAATTGGTGCAGATTGCCGTCAATGGGCGCCCAGGCTGGGATCGTTGCTGGTCCCCAATGGATCAGCACGCCCAACTTGGCGTCATCAAACCAAGACGGCACGCCATGTTGTGTGAGAGATTGCCAGGTTGGCTCGAATTGCATTTGGTTTTCTTCTTTGGCTTGTGGGGTTGATGGGCGGGTGGGCCGAGGCAGTTCAGAAGCGGGGCTGGGCATTCTACTCTTTGATCCCGCCGCTGGTCAGCCCTTGGGTAATAAAACGCTGGCCGAAAATAAGCAGGAGCAGCGCCGGGACGGCCAGCAAAACAAGACTGGCGTTGTATTTGCCAATGTTGTCCGGCGTGAAACTCAGATACTCTTTGAAACTCTGCACCGCCACGGCCGCCGTGCTCATGCTGCTTTTGGTCAGAAACATGAGGGGGAGCAGAAAATCTTGGAATGACCACATCACGGCGAGTACGCCCAGGTTGATCAGCGCTGACCGGGACAGGGGCAGATAGATCTTGTAGAAAACCTGGAACATGGTGGCCCCGTCAATGGTTGAGGCTTCCAGATATTCGTTGGGCAAGCCGTCGTAGTAATTGCGCATCAACAGCACGCCAAAGGGCAGGGTCAGGGCAGTTTCCGGCAGGATGACCGCCCAATAGGTGTTGAGAAATCCGAAGGTTTTGAGCGTGTGAAACAGGGGCACAATGATGGCGGTTCCCGGCACGGCCAGGCAAATAATCACCATGTAATAGATCAAGTTCTTGCCCGAAAACGAGAGCTTGGAAAAGGCAAAGCCCGATAGGGCGCTGATGGTCAGCACAAAAGATGCATGGCCCAGGGCATTCACCGCCGAATTGAGATAGGTACGATAGATCGTCACGCCGCCAATCGGGTCGCTGAAAAGAGAGACGTAATTTTGCCAGCCGTTAAAAACAAGCGAACGGTTCACAGCCGAATAGACCGGCACCAACCAGAGTGCGGCAAAGATGAGTAGAAACGCACCCATGATCAGCGAATCTGTTTTTTTGGTTAAGATAATTTTCATTTTTTCCTCACTTGGCTTCGCTGCGACCATACAGGGTCAACTGGACAAAGGAGATGCCCAACGCCATCAGCAGGACAACAATCGAGGCAGCCGAGACATACCCGATATTCGTGCCGGAAGTGGCAAAGTTATACAAATAGGTGCCCACAATCTCTGTTTTGCCCGATGGCCCGCCCCCGGTGGAAAGGTAGACCACCTCAAAAGCCCGAAAGCTCATGAGCAAAAGGGAGAGGGTGATCGTCTTGTGTGCGCCCCTGAGCAGCGGAAAGAGGATCAGGCGAAACATCTGCGAAGTGCCAGCCCCATCAACCACGGCTGCTTCCAGCAAGGAGACATTCAAGGTCGAAAGATCCGCCGTATAATACATGATGGGCAGACCGATCACATAGACAAGGATGGCGGCCACGGAGACATAGGCCCAGGTGGGGTCAACCAGCCAGCGTTGGGTCAGGGCCTCCAACCCGATGGCTCGGAAAATCACATTCAAGGTGCCATAGCGATATTCCAGCATAACGCTGAAAACCGAGGCCACCAAGGCCATTGGCATGAGGGACGGCAACAAGAAGACCGCATAAAAGAAGCGGCTGCCCCGCATTTTCAGCGAGAGAATCACCGCCAGGAAAAAGCCCAGGGTCAAACCCGCCAGAATCGCAATGGCGGCAAAAAGCAGGGTGTTGAAGATGGAACTGTAGAATTGGCCGTGGGTAAACAACAAAGTGTAGTTTTTTAACCCGATGAAAACCGGGTTACGCATGGAAAGGGTTGTTTTCAGGAAGCTGGTCGAGATCAGAAAGTAGAAGCTGTACAGGTAAAAAAGGCCATAAAAGAGGGCCAGGGGGAGAAGAAAAAACACAGCGATAAGGTTATGCTTGCTCTTGCTCTTGTTCTTGGTGGTGGACATCACAACTCTCCGTAACACAGTGCCGGCTGTCGGTGGACCCATACACAGGCCCAATGGCAAAGCATGAGAAAAACACTTCTTTCCCTCTCGCACAATCCCGATTTTTTTAGGTCGGGATTGTGCGAGAGGGTGGGGGGCTAAAAGCTAGACGGACTGCTTACTGGGCGTACCGACCGCTTTCCCATTCCGCTTGCAACGCATCGGCAACTTCTTGGGCGTCCGCGCCATTCAGCACTTCAATGATGCCATCACCCACCACGGCGGAGAAGGCGGACACATTGTTGCGGTCGCTGGAAGGATTCTGCACCAAGTCAACCAACGTCGCATACCCAGCCCGGGCCGCATCAGAGGTCAGGGCAGAGGCCGGTAGCTCGTAGCCAATCTTGCCGGGGACGACGATGAACGCCGGTGCCCACGCATCCACACCATTGCCAAATACCATAAACTCAAGCAGCTTCATGGCCTCTGCGGGATGGGCGGCATTGTGGGGCACGGCCATGCCCAACTCGATGAAGGAACGAATCGACGGCGTACCCGCGCCGGTCATCAGGGGCAGGGGCATCAGGCCAACGTCTGCCAGGTCAATCCCGCTATCTTGCCGGAAAGACTCGGACAACACGCCAGCCTCCCAGGTGCCTTGCAGAAGAATCGCCGCCTCGCCGGAGTAGAAGATTTCCAGGGAACGACTATAATCCAGATCGATGGCGTCCATGGACAAGATGCCATCATCGTACATCTGCTTGTACTCTTTCAACGCCTGCACATACACCGGGTCGTTCCATTTGCCATCCCCATAACGGATGTCGTTGAAGAACGAAGGTGATGTCTGGCCAACCAGCGTCAACAGGATCTCATCCTGGAACCAATTGGCCCCTGTGAAGACGACGGGCAGCATATCAGGATTTTGAGCTTTCAAATCAGCCGCAAACGCCTTGAATTCCTCGTTGGTGGTCGGCACAGTCAGACCGTACTCCGCCAAAATTTCCACGTTGTAGTAGCCCACAACCGAGCCCAGGCCACCCATAGGCAGGATATACAGGTCGCCATCGTCGGCCAGCGCACGACTTTGGGCAACCGACTTCTCGTTGACGCGGCTGGCCCAATCAGCGCCTACATATTCGGTCAAGAGCGCATCCAGGGGCATCAACTCATCCTTCACCTGGTTGACCATGGCACCGGTCTGGATGGCGACCAAGTCCAGGGCTTCCCCACCAGCCAGGGACAGGGGCAGCTTGTCCTGGTAGACGGTGCTTTCCAAGATCGTCACCTCGACATTGATGCCAGGATTTTCGGCTTCAAACGCCGCAATGATCTTCTCGGTGATGGGTAGGGGCGGGAACCATGTCCAAAATTGAAGAGTGACCGCCTCGGCTTCCGGCGCTACTGCTGCCGGTGCTGCGCTTTGTACTTCCGCAGCAGGGGCTTCACCCGCCGCCGGCGGGGTCGCCGCAGGCGGGGCAACACAGGCTGCCATGATGGCGACTACCAACAGGCTTAACCCAATGGTCAAAAAGCGTTTTCGCAACATTGTCTTTCTCCTTTAGAAAAAACGTGATTGATCAGCATAGATGCGAGAAGCATATTTCTGGTTTGGCTATCATCTCTCTTTGGCTCTCTCACCCCCCTTCGTCATGCCTTTTTTACGACATGTTACCCGTAACATAATCGGCTAAAAAAACGGCAAACCCCACTTTATTCAGACTGATACGATGCAGTTGAACTATAGGTGATGATCTGATGAGGAAGGATAATCTCTCGGCGGGGGAGGTCTTTCTGGCCGGTGATGCGTTGCAACAACAACTCCGCGGCTTGCGTGCCAAGCTCATAGCCAGGCTGGGAGACCATTGTAAAGAACGGGTCGATCACCAGATCCGGCGGCGGCCCGTCAAATGTGACCACGGACATATCTTCCGGGATGCGGATACCCGCTTCGTACAGCGCCTTTGTGGCCCCAATGGCGATAAAGTTGTTCCCCGTCACAACCGCCGTTGGGAGAGGGTCCAGTTTCAACATTCTCTGGGCCATCTCGTAGCCTTTTTCGGGCAAGAAATGGCCATACTGGATCAGTTCATCTTCAATGGGGATCCCGGCCTCGCTCAACGCCCGCTTGTAGCCCGCCACCCGGTCAACCGCTGTGACAATGTTTTCTGGGCCGGTCAGGGCGGCAATCCGCCGGTGCCCCAAGGCCAGCAGCAGCCGCACAATATTGTAGCCAGCCTCCTCCGTGTCGCAGCGCACAATATCTACATCCACGCCCGGCATGGGATAGCCGATGACCACAATGGGCACATGCTGTTTTTGCGTAAACTCCACCGGTCCCGGCACATTCCGAATCGGCGCAATCAGAATGCCGTCCACCTGTTTCCGCAGCAGATTCTCTAACTGGGCCTGCTCCTTTGTTTCGGACGTGTCGGTGTCACACAGGATCACATTGTAGCCATTTTCACTGGCGATCCGTTCAGCGCCCCGAATTACGGGAATCCAGAACGGATTGGAGATGTCGGCAATCAGCAGCCCGATGGTGTTCGTCTGCTTGTTGCGCAGACTCTGGCCCAGCAAGTTGGGGATATAATTCAGTTCAGCGATGGCCGCTTCGACCCGCTGTCGAGTCTCATCCTTCACATAGTCCGAGTTGTTGATGACCCGGGAGACCGTCATGGGCGTCACCCCGGCCCGCCTGGCCACGTCACTGATGTTCGCCATAGGGAGTCGCAATCTGGATTGTAGGTGTTGGGTGGGCTTGTCAAGCAAGATATGTTACGCGTAACATTGATCGTAATATAGCACATATTTTGAACTTGTCAAGAGGGAATTTTGAAAACATGATGGGTTTGTCTATGCGCCAATCGTGGGGCATCTTGCCCAGACCGATGGGCGCGAGGATGCACATGCGATTTTCATTGAATCAGATGGGGTGGGGATGGGGAGGTGTTTATCCGACGGTTTTGGGGGCTACTCCGCAAACATATCAGCCAATGTACCAAGCACTTCGTTCTGTGTGAGTTTGCTGATACGGCCCAGCTTTTTCACCAGTCTGGATTTGTCGACGGTGCGAATCTGGTCGAGGACAACCTGCCCTTCCTTCCCCTGAAATTCGCACAGTACACGGGTCGGGTAGCGCTGTCCCCTGGTGGTCAATCATGCGTTCGACATGCTGAAAAAGTGAAGCTTACCCCTCGGCATTATCGATTTGGCATGTATCTAGAGACACAGGGTTGATCGTTATTGAGTTGAGTATAGCCAAACTGGCTTCAAGAAGGCTATTTTTGCCTTTTTCCATACGATATAGCGTATCCAAGGCCAAATAATTTGAGGCAAATCGAGAAATTTAAGATGCGAATATGGTCTTAAAGGGGAATAAACTAGATTGATACCAACTTCTCTTATTATCAGTTCAGTCTCTATGGCTACTAACGTAAGAATCTGTTCGCCACTATATTGGGATTTTAGAAAATTTACATCCAAGCTATGGTCCCAATTATGCAGGCTAATTAACCTCAACCCGCAACTGATATCAGTCAGTTTGATCTTTAGCAGAAAGCTAAAGGATGCACTAAAGATCTGAATCAAAACCTTTCTATATCCAGGTATCCCCTGATGATAACCAGTATGTAGAAATCGACTCCCCATCAAATACTCGGGCTGATTGAGATTATCTAGACTTAGCAGTTTCTTAATTTCTGATACTTCAATCCTACCGTTTCCTGGAAGAAAACCGAAGTGCGTCGCACCGGAAGATTGGGCGAGCTGTAAGCCGGTGTAAATACAAGCCCCGATCCCTGAACGGTTATTATGTTTAATGATATTTAGATGTTTGTGAGCGTACGATTCAAGTATAATACTGGTTCTATCAGTTGAGCCATCGTTTACAACCACAAAGCTAATAATCTCTATCTCATCTAGTAGCTCGATTATTCCATCCATTACTAATTGTGCAACTGATTCTTCGTTGTACATAGCGCTACAGAAAACGATTTTCATTTATGTATATGCCACGACAAAAATCAGATAACCTATATACAGTGCTGTAAACAGAGGAAAGAAGGCAAAATATACTATTCTCTTGACTTTTGATGTCTGCTCACGATAAGAACCAATTAGGTCAAGATGTTTCTCAATTTCATTGAGTACTTGGAATTTTCGTTGGGCAATCAATCGGTTATAGAGAAAATATAAAAGGACAATAAAATAGAGTACCGAAGGAATGGCAATCAGAATTGCCTTTAGCTGCATCGCTCCTTGTGTTCCCTCCCACGCGACGATGCTTCCAATTCCACCAGCAATTATTACACCAGAGAATGTATTGAAAAATAACGTATCCCAATTCCGTAGAGTTTGTACAGTTTGCTCATATTCCATTTTTAGATATTCATGATTGTCTTTGTTTCCCATCATATCCTCACCTTTTGAGTGGAACTTGGCTCTGTGTGGCGACCATAGCTGAGAACATATTTCTGGGCTGCATGGGGAAGGGTAGGACTGCACGATAGCGTGATCTGATCACTTTGATTTCGATTACGCCAGATTTGGACGGAATGCTATCTGAATCACCCGCTATATAGTATCCGCAGCCAAAAAAGTACTAAATCTCGCGTTAACCCTTCAAGCAAAATCGTGCGTTTTTGGCATCACGCTATCGTGCAGTCCTACCTGGGGAAGATCAACGATGGTTTATTGTGTCTTGCAGCACTGCTGTCATCATCGGTTCAATGGCCAATGAATGGTCTGGCCAACTATCGGGCGAAACTTGATTTGGCAGTATTTTCGGCTACCTATTTGATCTTGTAAACTTCGCGACGGTGTCGGACAAAATGAATCGTGATACTGGTTTGGCTTGTGTCAAACGTGTACAACACCCGATAATCTCCCACGCGCAACTTGTACACCCCCTCCCATTGACCCGTTAATGGAAGGGGTGTCAGGGTTTGGAAGTTGTCTGCCAGCCAGCGAATTTTGCTGAAGACTCGCTGGGCGACTGGCTTGTTCAAGCGGGCCAAATCATCTTCGGCGGTTGGGGTAAACACGACGTGAGCCATTTTACCAACTCAATCCTAATCTTGCAGCAACACTATCCGCTGGGATGGTTTCCCCACCCGACTTGTGAATTTCAAGCGAGCGTTGTAAAGCACTCTGAAAGTCCTCGCGCAAAGCCAAGCCCTCATCCGGGTCACGCAACAAGTCTGACAAAGTCTGGCCGACAGTTTCCTGAATGAGCGTTCTTAGTTCATCCACACTCATATCCGCAACACGCATTGCCATTTCTGCCCCCAAAGTACGTGAACGATTCCATAGACTGATAGTGACTGTTCGTTGTTCAAGGATTCAACCTGTAGCTCAATTATAGCCCACCTTTCCCCACCCCACAACCCTCTTACCCCATCCGCCACGCCGGATAGGTCTCTCCTAACAGTCCCCCATCGCCCCAAAAATCACCCCTACCGGTTGGCCAAGATCGCAGCTTTCAACCCCTCCCCCTTCTCCTCATCGAACGCCCCCGTCGTCCGCCACAGGATGTCGCCGTCCCGGTTGACCAGCAGGGTGTGGACCTCGTCCCGCCCGGTGATGCCCGTGGCCCCCATGAACTTGGCCATGTCGATATAGAGGGTGACCGTGCGCTCCCTCGACGTTTGGTCGGGGATGCCCGCCCGCATGCCTTCGTTGATGAACGTGCGGGCCAGGCCGGGCATGTTGTTGATGGTGGGCAGCTCATAGTAGACGACGCCGGGGAAGGCGGCTTCGGCATCTTGGGCAAAGGGCACCCAGGTGTCCACCACCGGTTGTTGTGACTGCAAGAAGGGCACAAACAGGATATTCAACGCCCCTGCAAAATCCGCGGGGAAGGTCATCTCCTGTCGGTCCAAATTGGTGCCGGAAACCGTGGGAAAGTGGACATCGTCCCGGCTCACGTCCAGCACACTGCGCTGGACCCCAAACCGCCAAAAACTCCCCGCCGTCCCCGTCAGTAAAACGCCCAGGATCAGAACTGTTCTTAGTTTCATCATGTTCTCCTTTTGATTGTGTACCCTACTCTGACCGCAACGCATCCGCCGGCTGCGTCTGCCCCATCCGCCACGCCGGATAGATCCCCGCCAGCAGCGCGGCCACCAAGGCCACGGCAAACGCCCGCCCGAACTCGCCCGGCTGAAGCTGCATTTGCAATGTCCAGCCGAAGGAGCGCAGGTTGATGATGTAGATCAGGATGATGGCCAGCACGAAGCCCGTGGGCATGGCGATGATCCCCGCGCTGCCCCCGATCAGCCCGGTCTCCATCAGGGTGAGCTGCCAGAGTTGGCGCCGGGTCATGCCCGTGGAGCGCAGGACGCCCAGCTCCCGGCGCTTCTCCAGTTGCAGGCTCATCAGCGTGCTGAGGATGCCGATAAAGGCCACGATGGTGGCCAGGAGTTGCAGGGCGATGGTGATGGCAAAGGTGCGGTCAAAGACCAGCAACGCATTCTCCCGCAGCCCCCGGTTGGAGCGGAAGACCACCCCGTTGGGGCTGTCCGCATAGGCCGCCCGCAGCTCGTTGACCTTGGCGTCCACATCTTCCCCCAGCTCCACAAAGAGCGCCACCCCGGAGATACTGGGGTCGTCCCAAAAGCGCCGATAGACCCCATCGTCAATCGTCACCACGGACGAGGCGTCAAAGCCCAGCATCACCCCCACAATCATAAAGGTGTGCGTCCCCCGGTCCGTGAGCAGGGTGAGGGCGTCCCCGGTCTTCAGCTTCTGCTTGTTGGCCATAGGCTCGTTGATGATCACCCCGCCGTCCCGCAGCGCCTGCCAGGTGGTCTGCCAATCCCCCACGGAGTTGATATAGCGCCGCTTCTCCTTGGCCAGATCGTTGGTCAGGGCGGTCAGGCGCAGGGGACCGAAAGCGTCGGTGACGATCTCCACTTCTCGGCTGGTGGCTGTGCCGGTGATGCCGGGGAAGGCAGCCAGTTCCGCCACCAGGCCCGTGGGCAGGGGCGCAGTCACCCGGCTGGCCACCAAGGCCGGGGGCGACACAAAGATGTCCGCCCGCAGCACGTCCTCCAGCCAGTTGGTCACGGTCAGCCGAAAGCTGCCCACCATCACCCCCACGCCGATGATCACGCTGACCGCCACCATCAGCGCGGCCACGGCCACGGACGTGCGGCTGAGGGAGCGCATCACGTCCCGCGGGGCCATGCGGGCCAGGACGCCCAGCCGCCCCTCGGCAAGTTTTTGCAGCCCGCTCATCATGATCAAAATGAGGGCTGGGGTTAGCAGGGCGATGCCGATCACAATGGCGAACAGGCCTGCAAAAGTCACGATCAGGCTCCACGCCGGGATCAGCAATCCTGCACCGATCAGAATCATAACGACCCCGGCTCCGCTCAACCACGGGATCAGTTGACGCACCCGTTCTTCCATGTTGCTGCGTTGCAATGCGCCGGCCGGGGGCACATTGGTCGCCTCCCAGGCCGGGATCATGGCCGCGCCCAAGGCCGCAGCCAGCCCGATCACGCCCCCCTTCACCAGGGTGAAGACAGGCACGCTGTTCTCCCGCACGGCCACCACAAAGAAGAGGTCGTTGACCGTCTGTGTCACAGCCCGAACCGCCCCCTGGCCCAAGACCACGCCCAGTCCCAAGCCCAGCACCGTGCCCACCAACCCAAGCAGGCCAGCTTCCAACAAAATCGTGCCGAAGATCTCCCGCCGGGTCATGCCCAAGGCGCGCAGACTGCCCAACACGGGCCGCCGCTGCACCACGCTGAACGTCACCGTGTTGTAGATCAGGAACATCCCCACCACCAACGCCAGCAGACTCAGCGCCGTCAAATTCAGCCGGAACGCCGCCGTCATCTGATCCACCGTCCCCGCCCGGGCCCCGGCGGATTCCAGCCGCGCCCCGGTTGGCAGGATGGCCCGAATCCGGGCCAAATCCGCCTCACCCGCCGCACCGCTGGGCACAATCAAGTCGATGCGGTCGATCCGCCCCACCCGGCCCAACACCTCCTGGGCCGTGGAGATGTCCGTGATCAACAGACCATCCAACGACCGACGGCTCAAGTCATCCGACGGGGCCAGCAGACCCACGATGGTCATGGTCTCCGTGCGTCCGCCGATCACGATGGGGGTGGTGTCACCCACGGACAGGCCATAGCGGGCGGCCACCTCGCTGCTCATCAAGACTGTGTTCGGCTCGGTCAACAGCGCGGCCAAAAAGCCCTGGCTAAAGGTGCTGCCGCTGTCTCCCGTGCCCAAATAGCTACGGAAAGGGGCCTCGGCAAAGGGATCGATGCCCAGCAATCGCACGGGCTGACCGTCCAGCGCCGGGGCCTGCACATAATCCACCACCACGGGCGCGCTCAACCGATAGCCTGCCTCCCGGCGCAGATCCGTGTAGACCTGCTCGTCCAGCCCCGTCGGCCCGCCCACAATCTGGTGCGTCGCCTTGCCCGCCACGGACTCCGTGCCCAACTCAAACGCCCGCCCCGCGGACGCGTTGGCCAGATCAATCGCCACAATCATGGCCACGCCAATCGCCACGCCGATCACAAAAAAGACACTCTGCCACGGGCGGCGGCGGGCGTGGCGGTCCGCTAGTTTGAAGAGGAGTTTCATGAGTTCGCCACCAATTTCCCACGCTCAATATGCAACACCCGATCCGCCAACTCTGCAATCTCCGGCGCGTGGGTGGCCATGATTAGGGTTTTTCCCGCGTCCCGGGTCAATTCCAGAAGCAGGGACAACACGGAATCGCCCGTGGATTCGTCCAGATTCCCGGTCGGCTCATCCGCCAAAATCAGCAGCGGATCGTGGCTCAACGCTCGGGCAATCGCCACCCGCTGTTGCTCGCCTCCGCTCAGTTTGTCGGGGAAGGTGGACAGTCGATCCCCCAGCCCCACCCGCTCCAGCAATTCGGAGGCGTGGACCCGGCTCTGGCGCCCCCGGCCCGCTAATTCCAAGGGCAGGGTGACATTTTCCAGCACGGTGAGGGTGGGGATCAGGTTGAAGAACTGGAAGATAATGCCGATATACACCCGGCGGAAGAGGGTGCGCTCCCGGTCGCTCATGCCGGTGATGTCGGCGATGCGGCCGTTCTGGCGGATGCGCACGCTGCCGGCGCTGGGCTTGTCGATGCCGGAGATCAGGTTGAGCAGGGTGCTTTTGCCGCTGCCTGACTTGCCGAAGAGGGCCACAAATTCCCCTTCGGCGAAGTTCCAGGTGATGGTCTCCAGCACGGGATGGCTGCGTCCGGCTTCGGTGTAGGCTTTGCTCAGGTTGTCCAGGGTGATGAGGGTGGGTTTGGGGTTGTTCATGGCACGGACTCCGTGGGTGGGCTGGTTTGGGAAAAAGTGTACAATCTCGGTTCAGGATAGTGGAGGTTGGGCTGGGGTTCTGTCACCATGATGCCAAAGCGGGCGGTGTGGGCCATGTTTTGGAGGTGAGAATTTTGGGTGCAGGAGGATGGCGTTGAAGGTTCTTGGACATTCCGGGAATGGTGGGGGCTGCCCGTTCAATCCCGGAATGGGCCAGGACTACTGACTTGACCCAATAAGAACCGGCCCTTTCCGGGATTGTCCATTTCGTGTCCAAAGGGCATGGTGCGCACCTGCGTGTACGATTTTGTTTGACACGCGTAGGGTCTGATGTTACTCTACTTGTGAAGGTTTTCCCCGATTCAACCAATCACTCCAATCTTCCCGCCCCCGTTCTCTATTGCCAACGTCGAGGAAGATCCCATGACCGTCGCCCACAAGACCCATTGGAATCAACGCTATGCCCAGGAATTTCAGGGTCATCGCTCTGCCCGCTCTTGGCTGACCGAGCATATGGACATGGTCCACATGCGCGCCCAGTGGGTGCGCACCCAGGGACGTATGCCCACGGGGCTGGATCTGGCTTGCGGACCGGGGCGCAACACCTTTTTTCTGGCCGAGCAGGGCTGGCGGATGACGGGGATCGACATCAGCGATGAGGCGGTCGCTTTGGGTCAGGAGCGAGCCAGGCAGTGCGGGCTGGATGGTCAACTTTCCTACATCGCGGCCGATTTGGATCACTGGCAGCCCCAGGCCGACACCTATGATCTGATCCTCTGCTTTTTCTTTTTGGATCGTGCCTTGTGGCCGGCCATGCGCACGGCGTTGCGCCCCGGCGGGTTGCTGATCATGGAGACCTTCAACAGCCACCGTCGCGACAGTTTTCCGTCGGATTTTTTGCTGAAACCGGAGGAGTTTTACACGGCCATCCGCAGTTGGGGCTGGGAGATCGTGGCCTCCCGATCGGACGGACCGGCGTTGCCCCGACCCACGGATGCCATCGTAGCGGTCAAGCCTAGCCCATTTGTCGCTTAGTTGCCATCCCCTCCTCTTTGGCCACCACTGCCAATACCAAACCCTTCTGTTTGATCCACACAAGAACAGCCAACACGGATTTCCTCAATTTTCCCAAAATAAAAGACAAAATCGACAGGAGTTTCACCATGCGCGCAGATTTGGATCGGTTGATGGCAGAGCGAAAGCTGGATGCCCTGATGGTCATGGGCAACAGCGGCGGCAACTCGGTGATGAACTACCTCACCGGCGGGGTGCATTTGGAGGGGGCGGTGATTGTAAAGCGGCGGGCCGGGCCGGTGACGCTGATCCACGGCGGCATGGAGCGGGACTCGGCGGCCACCACCGGGCTGGCATTGGTGGACCGGGATGCGCTGTACAACCGCTATGAACTGCTGCGCAAGCACGAGGGCAACCAGTTGGCGGCCACGGTGGATATGTTCAGCCAGATCATCGAACATCAAGCCCTGGCCGGGCGGCTGGGCGTCTATGGCAAAATGGATGTGGGCGAGAGTTACACGTTGCTCAACCAGCTTTCGGACCGGCTGGATGGGGTGGAGTTGGTGGGCGAATTTGGCCAGTCGCTTTTTGATCTGGCCCGGGCCACCAAGGACGACACGGAGTTGGCCGAGCTGGCCGAGGCCGGGCGGCTGACCTGCCAGGTGGTGGGGGAGGTGCAGGCGTTTATCCAATCTCACCGGGTGCGGGATGAGATCGTGGTGCAGGCGGACGGCGAGCCGTTGACCATCGGCCATGTCAAGGCATTCATCCGCCGTCAACTGCAAGCCGTGGGCATGAACGAGGATCATGGCACCATCTTCGCCCAGGGCCGGGACGCTGGCGTGCCCCACAACAGCGGCGACCTCTCCATGCCCTTGCGCCTGGGCCGCAGCATCGTCTTCGACATCTTCCCCCAACTGCCCAGCGGCTACTTCCACGACATGACCCGGACCTGGAGTCTGGGCTATGCCACGGACGAAGTGCAACAAGCCTGGGATCAGACCAAGGCGATCTATGATCGGGTGATGAACACGCTCAAGGTGGGCGAGCCGTGCCGCTCTTATCAAGAAATGACCCTGGATTTCTACGAGGGTCTGGGCCACAAGACCGCCCGCACCCATCCCGGCACCCACGAGGGCTATGTCCACGGCCTGGGCCACGGCATCGGGTTGGATGTCCACGAAGGGCCAGGCTTCAGCCACGCCGCGGGCAATGACACGCTGGTTCAGCCCGGTCACGTCGTCACCATCGAGCCGGGACTCTATTACCCGGATCTGCCCGACGGCAAGGGCTTTGGAGTGCGGATCGAGGATGCGGTGGCCTTCAACGAGGCGGGGGAGTTGGTGTGGCTGACGAAGTATCCGTATGATCTGGTTGTGCCGATGAAATGAGGAGTTCGCATTCTCAAATGCGAACGTTGGGCATCTGAGGATGCCCAACTCCTCGATTCGCCAAGTCGAGTTTGACGCATTGGCGGGATTGAGAAGGGATTTCGATTATGACGGGACACAAACTCTATCGAGTCACCTCGTTTGAGGTCGTTGGCGACTATACACTGCAAATCTGGTTCGATGATGATAGCGTGCAGATTATCAATTTTGAACCGGTTTTGTCTGGCCCGGTCTTTGGACCTTTGCGAGATCTGGCGTTGTTCAATCAGGTGAGTCTGATTGACTATGCCGGTTGCCTGGAATGGCCCACGGGGGCCGACTTCGATCCTGAAACGTTGCGCAACTGGCCCGATTATCGGGATGAAATCATTGTCCGGCGGCAACATTTGGTCGCCGCATAAACAGCAGACAGACGCAACAAAAAAGAGGTGGATGTGAGACGATTTCGTCTCACATCCACCTCTTTTTTGTTGCGTCTGAAGGTTTGTCTATCCTCGTCCCCGCTCGTATGCGATCACGTCATCCAGAATCTGGGTCAGATTTCGGGTGGGGGTCCAGCCGATGGCCTGCCCGATCTTGGCGATGTCCGGCACCCGACGGCGCATGTCCTCGAAGCCGGGGGCGTAGGCTTCGCTGTAGGGGGTGTAGGTGATCTCCGACTGGCTGCCCGTGCGTTCCAGGACCGCCTGGGCCAGTTGGTTGATGCTGTTTTCCTGGTTCGAGCCGATGTTGTAGATCTGCCCGGCGGTCTGGCCGGGGATGTCGATCAGAGCCAGCAGGGCTTGGACCACATCCGCCACGTGGCAGAAGCAGCGGCTCTGCTCCCCGTCCCCAAAGACGGTGATGGGCTTGCCCTGCACGGCCTGGCGCACAAAGCGGGGCACCACCATGCCATAGCGCCCGGACTGGCGAGGGCCCACCGTGTTGAAAAAGCGAGTCACCGTCACCGGCAGGTCAAACTCCCGATGGGCGGCCAGGCCCAGGAACTCGTCCAAGAGCTTGCTGGCCGCATAACCCCAGCGGCTGCGGGCGGATGACCCCAGCAGCAGGTCGTCCTCCTCGTTGAAGGGGATGCTCACCCCCTTGCCATAGACCTCGCTGGTGCTGGCGATCAACGTGCGGCAGCGATAGCGCCGGGCGGCTTCCAGCACCGCATGGGTGCCCAGGACGTTGGTCTCGATGGTCTCCGTGGGCTTCTCCACCACCAACTGCACCCCCACGGCCGCGGCCAGATGCACAATGGCGTCGGCCTGGCTGGCCAGGCGATCCATGACCAAGGCGTTGCGCATGTCCTCGATGGCAAAGGAAAAGAGGGGGTGCTTGGTCAGGTGGCGGATGTTGTCGAACCGTCCCGTGCTTAGATTGTCCAAAATCGAGACGGAATCGCCCCGAGCCAACAGAGCCTCGGCTAAGTGGCTGCCGATGAAACCAGCCCCGCCGGTGATCAGAATGTTCATGGGTTTTCTCCCTGGGGTGTGTGACGGTAGGGGTTTGGGTGGGCGGAGGGGGTGGGGAGAAGCCCGGCTTTTGGAAAAAGCCGGGCTTCTCCCCACCCCCTCCGCCCACCCAAACCCCTACGCGAGAATACCTTCGATTTTGGCCAGTTCTTCTTCGCTAAACGCCAAATTGTCAAGCGCGGCCACAGCCTCTTCGATCTGGCCGACCCGGCTGGCCCCGATCAAGGCAGAAGTCATCACCGGGTGGCGCAGGGTCCAGGCGATGGCCATCTGGGCCATGCTCTGCCCCCGTTGCTCGGCCATTTGGTTCAATTGACGCACCTTCTCCACCCGCTCCTCGGTGACCTTATCGCCCCAGTGGAATTGGTTTTCCAGCTTGGCGGCTCGGGAGTCTGCGGGCACCTCTTTCAGATATTTATTGGTCAAAATGCCCTGGTCCAAGGGCGAGAAGCCGATGCAGCCCATGCCTTCGGCGGCCAGGGCATCCAGCAGACCGTCCTCGATCCAGCGGTCAAACATGTTGTAGCGGGGCTGGTGGATGATGGCCGGCGTCCCCAGATCCCGCAGGATGGCCGCGGCTTGGCGGGTCTGCTCTGGGCTGTAGGTGGAGATGCCCACGTACAACGCCCGCCCGCTGCGCACGATGAAGTCCAGTGCCCCCATTGTCTCCTCCAAGGGCGTCTCCGGGTCGGGCCGGTGGCTGTAGAAGATGTCCACGTAGTCCAGCCCCATGCGTTTCAGGCTCTGGTCCAGGCTGGCCACCAGATATTTGCGGGAGCCCCATTCGCCGTACGGGCCGGGCCACATGCGATACCCGGCCTTGTTGGAGATGATTAACTCATCCCGATAGGGCTTGAAATCCTGGGCGAAGATCTGGCCGAAGGTCTCCTCGGCAGAGCCGGGAGGGGGACCGTAGTTGTTGGCCAAGTCAAAGTGGGTGATGCCCAGATCAAAGGCCCGGCGCATCATAGCCCGGCCATTTTCCAGGGGATCGATGCCCCCGAAGTTGTACCACAGCCCCAGCGAAACCGCGGGCAACTTCAGCCCGGAACGTCCGATGCGGCGATAGGTCATATTGTCATAACGTGATTCGCTTGCTTGGTAAGGCATGTGTGGCTCCTTGGTGGTTGATTGGGTGATTGGTTGATTGGCCGGCTGGGTGAATAGCACCAGTCAACCAGTTAACAAATCAACGTTTTTTCCCCAGTGGTGGCGCAACCTTCCGTCCATCCAATAAATGACGCACGCCAAGATAGGGGTGGCGGCTGATCATGCGGGGGCCGCTGTAGCGCATGACGACGCGCATGCGTTCCCGCATGGTATCGGTGTAACAGTGGATGGGGCAGTTGGCGCAGGTGGACTTGTCCTCCTGGTACGGGCACTTTTCCAACCGTTTGGTGGCATAGTCCATCAGTTCCTGACACTCTGGGCATAGGCCATCTTTGCTACCATGTTCGTCCCGGCAATAAATGACGACCATGGTCCGAACCGTCTTGTTCTCCCGCACCATGCGGGGGTGAGTCAAAGGCATGATTATCCCTTTTTCGTTTGCATCTGGGCGTTGAAGAGATCTGATCCGCCCCGGGGAATGCTCAAACTTTGCCATGTTTGGGATCTGAAGTGCTTGGCCAGCATGACAATCTGGCCTACATGATAGGCATAGTGGGCAACCTGGCGCTGAATGGCCTGGACCACGGAATGAGGCTCGCCCCGGATCACCACCGTGCGGGCCAAGTCGTCCGGGGTCAGCGTTTCCAATGTGTCAAAGAGAACTTGCCAATAGTGTTCCCCACGGGCCATCAGCGCGTCCCGACTGTCCTCTGGGCGGATGATAAACTCCTCATCCCGGAAGCGGTCCGGCTTCTCGCCGTCGCTGGTCAAAAAGTCCGTCCAGCGGGAGCGCATGTTGCCCGCCATGTGCTTGACCAGAATGCCCATGCTATTGGCCTCGGCGTCCAGCACGGCGAAAAACTCCTCATCGTTTACCTGGGCGCAGGATCGGTCCGCCAGATCTTTGTAGCGGTGCAGTTCGGCCAGGGAGTATTTTAGGAAATGGATGGCGATTAGATTTTCAGTCATAGCTTTCTCCTTCGTCTACCCAATCAAGATTGCGGCCAATCAGAAGCTCGGAGTTCCCTTTTCATTCTGACATCTCCAGAAGTTGTTCAAGTTCGGCAATAATCACCAACGCAGATTGAGACCTTGGAGAAGCGATGTTGGTCGTCTGCTGGATTCGTCGCTTCAGTCGCTCAAGAGCAGTACGAGCTTCGATATCAGTCGTACTCTCTTGAAATGTCTTCAAGAATTGTCGCCAGAAGTCCGTCTTGATTCCGCATAATTGGACCTCATTGAGCTTCTGCATGTACGAGTTCATCATTCCTGTGCGCGCCAACCGTCCAAAATTGCCGCCGCCATCGGAACGTGGTCTATCAAGAATTTGGTCTGTTTTTGAAGGATATGGACCAACTCCACTCGGAATCTCGATGTGAGGGTCTTTCTTTGCTTTGCGAATGTGTTCCCAATGGTAATTGCGATAATCGGCCGCGTATTTGGCTGACTCAACGAACGGTTCAAAGAGGATCGGAGAACCGCTGATCACATTCCCCAAGGCCCATGGAACCACAACGATCAAGTCGCGTTTCGCGCAGGCGGCCGCAGTCGCTTGGAACCTCAAGCTGGGTTCCGTTTCTTTTGCCAGCAAGTACCACCCTTTCAGTTCGATACCCAAGAGGATTTCATCCGTGGATGCTCTGCGTAGAAGGACATCAGGGAACGTTTGCGCCTGCCTCACAAAACTATAGAGAGCGTACTTTTCGTCCGGATCCCAGGTGTTGCGGATTAGATTCAGGGTGCGAACTACCTGCTCTTCAATCGTGGCGCCGAGAACCGTGTTCAGCGTGTGAAGATCGGTAGCAATGATGCCAGCGATATGAATCTCTGTGCGAAAGTAGATCGGCAACGATGTGATCGCCTCGCGCACGTCCCGATAAAGTTGGTAGTGTTCATCTTCCTTGTCTGGCAAGTCTCTGGGCGGATTACCCATGTCGGTCACTTCAGTCATGATGTAGCCAGCCTTTCTGTCGCGGCGACGTAGAATTCGGGAATGATCTCAGCACCATAGTACTGACGTCTAAGACCGTACGAGATAACCGCGCCTGGGCACAGTCCGCCGAAAGGCTCCCACACGACGTCACCTTCATCAGTCGTAGAGCGGATTAAAAGATCAATAAATTTCAACGGTTTCTGACTACCATGCAGACTGCTAAATTTGTACTTCATTCCGTTTCTCGCCCCCTGAATCCGCTCCGCTCCACTGACCTGGGGTTCACGCCAAACATTCGTCACGCCTATATCACAGGTGAACTTCGCTCGCATTTTGGCCCATTGGCGACCAGAAACAGGAACCTTCCCGTCGATACTGAAATAGGGTCGTTCATTCGGATCCCCATGCTCATTGGCGTATTGCGATAACTTTACAAAAGCTTCCACCGGCGGGTAGTACCAAAGATGATCGGCGGTGAGATATTTCCTGGTGGCGGCGTTTCGCACTCCACACGCTTCATTAGCCAGTCGGAACGGCAATTTCGTTCGCTTCCACTCGTGACGAAGCCATTCTTGCATGGGCAACGACTCACTGCCCACTTGAAATGTCGCTGCCTTAACATAGTGTACGCAAACTTCGGTCACAACTGGAAACTTGCGTAGGGTTTGTGTGTTTGCGTTGCCAGCGATATGTCCAAGCCCTTTATCCCAAATATTGCAGCAACGATATTCCCAGCCATTCGCTATCAACACTGGGTGTACAGTTGCCCAGCCCACTTCAGTATTCCAAAACCACAGAGTTGTTTCCGGCGACGAGTGCTTGCTCCACGACTTGATGTGCGGCTCATACCAATCGGCAAGGCTTCCAGCCGTATGATTGTCACCGGGATAACCGCTGACACCGTAGGGGCCGTCGGAAATGATGCAGGTCGGACTTTTCCACAACGCATACAGCTTCTCAGCGCGGTCAAAGTGAATACTCACTTGGTCGCGAACAAACACATCCCCGGCCACGGGTTCTTGTCGGTACTCCTGCCAGTCCGAGAATAGGTGGTTCTGCACAGCATTTCCGATCATGGTCACGAATTTATCCTTTTCCATCCTGTCCGTGGGTATAACTATGTATGTCGCCTCAAATGGTCCCTCAATAGGTGAGATCCACTATGCGCCGACTCTCCGCCGACCGCAAAATCCCATCGCTGATCACCGCGTTGCGGTAGCCGTCCTCGAAGTCGGCCCCAATCGGGGCGACGGGGTGGTCGTGGACGATGCAGTCCAGCAGGTGGGCGATCTCGTGGACGAAAGAATGCTCCCAGCCGATGATGTGGCCGTGGGGCCACCAGTTGGCGATCCACGGGTGGAAGGTTTCGCTGACCAACACCTTGTGGAAACCCTGGGTTTCCTTGGGATCTTCGCCCACCCAGAAGACTTCCATTTCATTGAGCCGCTCCAGATTGAAGCGGATACTCCCCCGTTCGGCGTTGATCTCGATGATCTGGTGGTTCTTGCGCCCGGCGGCAAAGCGGGTGGCCTCCAAGGTGCCCATTGCGCCATTGTCAAAGTTGATCAGGGCAGTGAAGGCGTCGTCCACGCTCACTTTGCCCAGGCTACCGTCGGCCTGGGGACGGTCGGTGACAAAGGTGCGGGTCATGGCGCTGACCGAGTCGATCTCGCCCACCAAGTAGCGGGCCAGGTCGATGATGTGGCTGCCCAGGTCGCCCAGGGCGCCGCTGCCGGCCTGCTCTTTGTCCAGCCGCCACATCATGGGGGCGTTGTAGTGGGGCATGATCCATTCCTGTAAATAGATGGCCCGGAAGTGGTAGATGCGCCCCAGCGCGCCGCTGTCGATCAACTGGCGGATCTGGCGGATGGCGGGCACGAAGCGATAGTTGAAGCCCACCATGTGCTTCACCCCAGCTGTCTGCACTGCGTCCCACATGGCCTTGGCTTCTTCGGCGGTGCGGGCCAGGGGCTTTTCGCACAGCACATGTTTGCCCGCTTTGGCCGCGGCAATGGTCGGTTCGGCGTGGGCGAAGTTGGGGCCGCCGTTGTCGAAAAGCTGTACCCGGTCGTCGGCGATCATCTCCCGCCAATCCGTGTAATATCTGGCGTAGCCGTAGCGCCTGGCCGCCTCGGCCACCGCCTCCTCATCCCGCCCGGCGATGGCTTGGAGAACCGGGACGGCCGGCGGCGGATACATCATGTATGGCAATGTCTTGAAGGCGTTGCTGTGGGCCTTGCCCATAAACGCATAGCCCAGCATCCCAACGCCGATCTCCGGCACGTCGCCGGTGGACTTGGCCCCGGCCATCGCTGTAAAGCCCTGTTCTTGACTCATGGTGATCCCCTATTTCTGAAACGCTGCGTCAAACACCACATTCGACGGATCAAAATCCTGGCTGCGCACAAACTCCAACGCCTCCTGCGCGCCCCACGCCCGGTCCATGTCGCTGTCTTCCCATTCGATGGAGAGCGGACCGGTGTAGTTGGCCCGGTTCAGCGCCCGGATGATCAGGTCGAAGTCCACATCCCCCCGGCCTGGGGAGACGAAGTTCCAGCCCCGGCGGTGGTCGCCCAGATCCAGATGGGAGCCGAGGATGCTGCGCCGCCCGTCCCCCACTTGGACGCGGGTGTCTTTGATGTGGGCGTGGAAGATGCGGTCGGCGAACTCGTCGATGAAGAGGGCTGGGTCCACGAATTGATGGACCAAGTGGCTGGGGTCAAAGTTGAAGCCAAAGGCCGGGTGATGGTTGACCGCGGCCAAGGCCCGGTGTGACGTCACGATGTCATAGGCGATCTCGGTGGGATGTACTTCCAGGGCGAAGCGCACGCCCTGAGCCTGGAAGGCGTCCAGAATGGGCAGCCAGTCCGCGGCGAACTTGGCGTAGCCGGCGTTGATGTCGTCCTGGCTGGTGGGGGGGAAGAAGTAGATCATGTGCCAGACCGGGCTGCCGGTGAAGCCGTTGACCACATCTACACCGAAGAGCTTGGCCGCCTCTGCCGTGTGGATCATCTCCTGGGCCGCCCGCTGCTGGACGCCGCCCGGCTTGCCGTCCCCCCACACCCGCTCGGGGACAATGGACTGGTGGCGATGGTCGATGGGGTCGCTCACCGCCTGGCCCACCAGATGATTGCTGATGGCAAAGCAGTCCAGCCCAAAGGATTCGAGCAGATCCCGTTTCTCTCGCACATAGCTGTCTTTTTCCAGGGCTTTGTCCACCTCAAAATGGTCGCCCCAGCAGGCCAGTTCCAGGCCGTCAAAGCCCCATGCGCTGGTCATTTCGGCCAGGGTTTTGAGGGGCAGATCGGCCCATTGGCCGGTAAAAAGGGTCACAGCTCTTGGCATCAGTTGTCTCCTTCGCATGGGTGTGGATAGGTGAAGATGAGGGTGAATCTTGGGCACACTCGTATGTAGGCATGATAGCCCAGGTACTCTTTGGGGTCAAAGTCGGAAGAGAGAAAAAGGGTGGGTCTCAACCCGATCCCCTCGTCACCCCAGCCCGGTTCACCGGGCTTGTGATGCCCAGCCGGGGGCTTCAGCCCCCGGCTGTGACGCTGGATCAACCGCCAAACAAAAAGGGCTTCCCGCCGATTTGTGCGGGAAGCCCCAAGGGAAAAGCTGTTGATTACTGACTCGACCACTCAGCCCTACCCCAACTCCGCCAACAACGCCTTGGCTTTGGCCGCAAAGACCTCATCCCCCGTGGCGGTGAAGGTGGCTACGGCCTGCTGGCAGAAATCCAACGCCTGATCCAAATTCCCCAGATCGTGGTGGAGGAAGGCCAGCATGATCTGCTGTTCGCCCACCAAGGGTTGATCGCCCAGTTCTTGGGCCAGATCCAAGGCCCGTTGGGCCGCCTCCGCCGCGGCCTGGGGATCGTCCATATCGGCCAGAACCGCGCCCAGGCGTCCCTGCAATTGGGCCACCGCCGCTTGATCCTGCAACTGCTCGGCCCAACGCAGGGCCTGTTTGTAGGCGTCCAAGGCCGCGTCCAGATTTTCGTTTTCGTAGTAGGCGTAGCCCAAGTTGGTCAACATGCTCAACTGCCAGGACCAATCTTCCTGGGCCACGGCGATCTCTAGCCCCCGTTTCAAATAGGGCAGGGCCTTGCGCATCTGCTCTTGCTGCAAAAGGAAGGCGACCAGCAAGTTGATGTTGGCGATCTCCGTAGGGTCGTCCCCGA
>JAGNDO010000117.1 GCA_018003515.1 Caldilineaceae bacterium | reverse complement strand
GCGCGTGAGCTGGTGACGTGGTGAATCGCTGTCCATAAAAGATCGCCCCTTCCCCCCTTCACCCCTTCACCCCTTCACCCCCTCACCCCCTCACCCCTTCACCCCCTCACCCCCTCACCCCCTCACCCCTTCACCCCTTCATTTTTACACAAAAAAAGGACTAAACGCATGATGCACGGCGGTGGTTGGTGGAGTTATATTGCCCATGACCCGTCCAAGGGCAAGGCCCAGGTCAACCGGGCGTTGTTGCGGCGGGTGATGGCCTATGCGGGGCCTTATGTGGGCCAGGTGGTGTGGGTGTTGTTGACCATTGTGGCGATTTCGCTGATCGAGTTGCTGCCCCCCCTGCTCTATCGGGATCTGATCGACAATGTGCTGCCCAATCGGAACTATACCCGGCTCAACTGGTTGGCCTTGCTGCTGGTGGGCGTGCCCATCGTCAGCGGGTTGATCGGCGTGGCCCAGCGCTATTTCAGCGCCCAGGTGGGTGAGGGCATCATCTACGACCTGCGCCAGGAGATGTACGCCCACTTGCAGCGCATGTCCATGCGCTTCTTCACCGTCACCAAGGCCGGGGAGATCATCTCCCGCTTCACCAACGATGTGGTGGGGGCGCAGAACGCAGTCACCGGCACCATCCCCAACATCGTCACCAACCTGATCACCCTGGTCTCCACCCTGGCCGTGATGATCTCCATGGAGTGGCGGCTGACCCTGCTCTCCGTGGTGGTGGTGCCCCTCTTCCTGATCCCCACCCGCCGGGTGGCTGTGATTCTGCGGGAGATTCGCCGGGAGGCTATGGAGTACAACTCGTCCATGAGTACCGCGGTCAACGAGACGTTGAGCATCAACGGGGCCATGCTGGTCAAGATCTTTGGCCGCCAGCGCCAGGAGGTGGGCCGCTTCGAGGGCTTCAACGCCAAGACCCGGGACATTGGCATCCGCCGGGCCACGGTGGGGCGCTGGTTCTTCCTGGGCCTGGGCATCAGCGCGGCCCTGGGCACCGCGCTGATCTATTGGGTGGGGGGCCTTTTTGTGCTGGAAGGGGCCATCAGCATCGGCACGATTGTGGCCTTTGCCGCCTTTTTGGGCCGCCTTTATGGGCCAATCTCCGCCCTCACCAACGTGCAGGTTGAGTTTGCCCAATCTATGGTCAGCTTTGAGCGGGTCTTTGCCTATTTGGATCTGCCGGTTGAGATCGAAGATCGGCCCGACGCCGTGGAATTGGGGGCCGTGGCCGGACGCGTGGCGTTTGAGGGGGTGTCCTTTAGTTACATGGAGGCGGAAGGCGGGGAGGCGGATGAGAGGGTAGAGGCTATGCCGGACTTCCATCGCCGGTGGGCGTTGATGGATCTGGATTTCGCCATCGAGCCGGGCGAACTGGCGGCCCTGGTTGGCCCCAGCGGTGCGGGCAAGACCAGCATCACCTATCTGCTGCCCCGGCTCTACGACCCCACGGCCGGGCGCATCACCCTGGATGGCCATGATCTGCGGGAGGTCTCCCAGGAATCCCTGGCCCGGCAGATCGGCATGGTGACCCAGGAGACCTATCTCTTCCACGACACGGTGCTGGCCAATCTGCTCTATGCCCGGCCCACGGCTACCCAGGCCGAGGTGGAGGCCGCCTGCCACGCCGCCAACATCCACGAGCTGATCGCCGGTCTGCCCGACGGGTACGACACGATGGTGGGCGAGCGGGGCTACCGGTTCAGCGGCGGCGAGAAGCAGCGCCTCTCCATCGCCCGGGTGATCTTGAAGAATCCCCGCATCCTGATTCTGGACGAGGCCACGGCCCACCTGGACAGCCAGAGCGAGGCCCTGATCCAAGCCGCGCTGGAACCCCTTATGCAGGGGCGCACCAGCCTGGTCATCGCCCACCGCCTCTCCACCATCCTGGCCGCGGACAAAATTTTGGTCATGGAAAAGGGACGCTTGGCCGAAGCAGGTACGCACGCCGAGTTATTGGCCCAGGGCGGGCTGTATGCGCAGTTGTACGAGACGCAGTTTCGGCGGGAGTAGGGGATTTGGGGTTGGGGATTGGGGCGACCCGCTTTGGTTTCGATACGCCGCCGAGCAAGCGAATGAGATGCGGAGATCTTGGCGGCGGCCACTCAACCAACGCTAACCTTCACGCGACACCTGGTACACGGCGGCGTAAATAGGTCCGGGATAACCTCGCTCTAGCCGGGTCACGGACCCATAGGCATCAAGCTAAGGGATCGTGTGGGGGCAGAGCGCTGGAAACAAGCTGGGCAATCCCGGAATGGGCCGGTTCTTCTTGTGTTCATGCAGTAGTTTTGGCCCATTCCGGGATTGGCGGGGAGATCTCGTCCATTCCGGGAAAGGGCCAAAACTACTTCCTCTACCCCAGATCGCCCGGCCCATTCCCGGAATGCTCTATTTTTGAGCGCAAAACCCTTAGCTTGATGCCTATGGGTCACGGACCCGGCTAGAGCATTTTTGTGCGGAGACGACCCAATCCCCAATCCCCAATCCCCAATCCCCAATCCCTACTCCCCGCCCCTACCGAATCGGGGCGTGGAACTTGGCCACGATCTGTTGGCCGGCGGGGCTGAGGGTGAAGTCGACGAACTGTTTGACCCAGCCCGTGGGTTCTGCCCGGCTGACCAGGAAGATGGGGTGGGCCAGGTGATAGCGCTGTTGGCGCAGGTTGTCCAGGGTGGGGAGTTGTCCCTCGACCGGGACGATGCGCACCGGGGCGTCGGGGTCGGTCAACAGATCGCCCCGGCTGTCCCGCAGCCAGGCGGCAGAGACGTAGCCGATGGCCTGGGGGTGGTCGGCCACGTAGGCCACCACGTCCTGGCTGGTGGGCATGACCACGGCGGTGAGGGCCACCCGCTCGTCCCCCATGACCTGTTCCTCGAAGAAGAGCCGGGTACCGCTGCCATCCTCCCGGCTGATCAGCAGCACCCCGTCGTCCGATTTCAGATCCGACCCCACATCCTTCCAACTGAGCAGATGGCCGCTGAAGAGATCCCGCAGTTGGAGCAGGGTGAGTACGGCCACGTCGTTGCGGGGATGCACGATGATGGCCACGCCATCCACGCCCATGGGGACGCGCACCACTTTTGCTTGCACAGGGGTGGGGGGGTCGGTGTCAGGGATCATCTCTGGGGGGAGCAGGTTGCTGGCGGCCAGGTCCACCTGACCGGCGGCGGCCCACTGTTCGCCCAGGGTGCTGCCCCCGCCGCGCAGACTGAAGATGGCCTGGGGATGGCGGTGGTTGAACTCCCCGGTCAGCGCGGTGAGGACCGGGGTCATGGCGGTGGACCCGGCGATGGTGATGGTGACCGGGGGTGGGGTGGCGGCCACCTCGCTCTGGGCGCAGCCCGCCAGGGTCAAGAGCAGGATCAGGCCCAATGTGCGCAGCCCTTTCCTCAATTGCCCACGGGTCGTCTGCCCATAGATCTCCGCTTGACCCACGCTAATTCCCTTCAACGCTACGCCCCCCTTTATTTTTCCCAACCCAGCAGCCAAGCACGATGACCAAATGGCCGCTTCTAGCAGCCTGTCGGAGAGAAACTTGCATGCCCTCCAAATAGCCACTTTTGGGGCTAAAGTGGGGCAAATTAGGCAATAATCCGCCCCAAACAGACGTAATGAGGGTGGCTAAATGTCTCGAATCGGGTCTCTCCGACAGGCTGCTAGTGTCCCGTCAACGTTCAAATGATGGAATTGAGGAGTTCGCATCCTCAGATGCGAACGGCGGGCATCTGAGGATGCCCGACTCCACAATCCATCAAATCAGCGGTGACAGAACACTAGCATGATGGCTTCTTTTTAGCGGGTAGCTGCCTGCTGTCGCTTGGCCCGTTGTTCGTGGCGGACGGTTTGGTTGCTGATGATGAAGCGATCCAAAAAGGTGTGGCGGAACTCATCAAAGCGGCCGGCCTCGATGGCCGTGCGGATCTGGGCCATGAGATCCATCATAAACTGCACGTTGTGAATTGTGCCAAGCCGCAGGGCGCTGATCTCTTTGGCCTTGTACAGATGGCGCAGATAGGCCCGGCTGAAGGTGCGGCAGGTATAGCAGCCGCAATCCTCCTGCACGGGCCGGGGATCTTCGGCGTATTGGGCGTTGCGCAGGTTGATGCGCCCGTCCGGGGTGAAGAGCGCGCCGTTGCGGGCGATGCGGGTGGGCAGCACGCAGTCGAATAGGTCGATGCCCCGAGCCACGGACTCCACAATGTCCTCGGGCGCGCCCACGCCCATCAAGTAGCGGGGTTTGTGGGCGGGCAGGGCGGGCAGGGTCTCGTCCAGGGTGGCGTACATCTGCTCCTTGGTTTCGCCCACGGCCAGACCGCCCACGGCATAGCCGGGCAGGTTCAGCTCGCTCAAAAAGCGGGCGCTGGCCTGGCGCAGATCCGGGAAGATGCCCCCCTGCACGATGCCGAAGAGGGCTTGATCCGGGCGGGTGTGGGCGATGGCGCACCGTTCGGCCCAGCGATGGGTGCGGGCCAGGGCGATCTCGTTGTAGGCCCGGTCCAGGGGATTCGGGCACTCGTCCAGCACCATGGCGATGTCCGCGCCCAGGGCCTGCTCGATCTGCATGACGCTTTCTGGGGTGAAGCGGTGGGTGCTGCCGTCCAAGTGGCTGCGGAAGGTGACGCCCTCGTCGTCCACCTTGCGCATGTTGGCAAGGCTGAAGACCTGAAAGCCGCCGGAGTCCGTGAGGATGGGGCCATCCCAGGCCATGAAGCCGTGCAGCCCGCCAAATTTCTCCACCAATTCGTGGCCGGGGCGCAGATAGAGATGGTAGGTGTTGGCCAGGATCAACTGGCTGCCGGCCTCTTTCAGATCCCTGGGTTCCAGGGTCTTGACATTGGCCAGGGTGCCCACAGGGGCAAAGGCGGGCATGGGGATGGGGCCATGCGGGGTATGAAAGGTGGCCCGGCGGGCAAGGCCATCTGTGCTGTGCAGGTCAAAGTGAAACACACGCAATCCTTTGGGATGGTGACTGAAAAATAGCCACGAAGAAGGGAAGGTTCACGAAGGAGGTTAGAAGAATTTCCGGTTCAGCCGGATTTCATGGGGTGAACGTCCCCGGCACTCGCCACAACTGGTTTCATGTTCGAGCCTTCTGGTGGCGAGTGCCGGGGACGTGGCTTGACCCCTTGAGATCCCAGAGAAGCGAATTTCCTTCGTGCATCTTCCCTTCTTCGTGGCTCTCCCCCTCTGCATCGCTCAAAAAAGGGAGAAATCCGGGTTGGGCTGGCCCAGGATGGTGCTTAGGGGCAGGGTGCCCACAATCACCGTGCCGCCTTGTCCGGCGGATCGGGGCGAACGGATGACAAGCCGCCCCCCCAGCAAGGTGGCTCGCTCTCGCATATTAAGCAGGCCAAAACTGTTGCGTCCGCTGTAGTCCTCGTTCAACCGGGCCAATTCCAGGCCGATGCCATCGTCTTCTATCTCGAAAATCAAGTTGCTTTCTTCCACATAGACCCGAATCCAGATGTTCTGGGCCTGGGCATGTTTGCGGATGTTGTTGACCGATTCCTGGACGATGGCAAAGATGGAATTGGCCGCTCGGGGCGAAAAGTCTTCGGTGAACGAGGCTATTTCCAGATAGACGCGGCTGGCAAGGGTTCCAGTAAGCTGACGATGATAGGCATAAAGGGCCGGGACCAACCCTCGGCTCTCCAGAATGATGGGGCGCAACTCGAAAAGCAGGGTGCGCACCTCCCGGTTGGCCTGACGGGCGATCTCTTCCAGTCGGTCCAATTCGCCCAGCACGGCCTCGGCATGCTCTCGCTCTGTCTTGCGTCGGGTCAGATCGATGCTGAGGATGATGGAACTGAGCATCTGGGCCGGCCCATCGTGGAGATCCCGGGCCAACTGGTGGCGCACCTCTTCTTGGATGGTGATGATGCGTTCTTGTTCGTGCTGCAAATTCTGGTAGAGGGTGGCATTTTCCAAAGCCACCGCGGCCTGATTGGCGAAGGTCTGGAGCAGCCTCATGCGTTCCTCGTCAAAGGCATGGCCCAGAATGGAATAGACCACGATCACCCCGATGGCGGCACCACGACTGAGCAGGGGGACCACGGCCAGGCTGCTGTTCGCCAGGTCCAGGTTGGCAAACAGATCCGCACAGCGGGGATCATCCCCCACCCGATTGACAACCAGGGCGCGCTTCTGCTGCGCACACAGCCCCACCAACCCCTCACCCACGCGCATGGGGCGTTGGCTCCACTGGCTGTCAATCTCGGCCCCTGTGGCTGAATAGAGTTCCAGTTGTTGCAACGGCTGGTTGATCAGAAGCAGCTCGCTACGCTCCACCGCCAACATTTCCAGCACACTATCGGTGATGGCCCCGATCACCTCTCGCAAATCCAATTCGCTGGTGAGGGTCTGGCTGACCTGGTTGAGGCTGGCCAACTCCCGCACCTTGGCCAGTTCCCGACTATAGAGCCGGGCATTTTCCACGGCAATGGCGATCTGACCGCTGACCGAGGAGAGCCACTCCAGATCTTGGGGACGGAAGCCGCCCTGACGATTTAGCACTTGCATGGCCCCAATGGTGAGATTGTGCATGATCAGGGGCACACAGATCACATTGTTCGTCTGGAAACCGGTCAGTCGATCTGTGCTGCCGGTGAAACGGGGATCATGCACAGGGTCATTCACAATCAGCGGCTGGCCGTGACGGGTCACCCAGCCAGCCACGCCTTCGGTGATGCTGACATGGGTGCCGATCAACTGGCGACCCAATTCCCCCGTAGCCACCATATAGGTGATCCGCTGTTTGTCCGCATCGGCCAAAAAGATGCTGGCTGCCTCCGCCTCCAAAAGATAGGCCACCAACTCAGCGGAATCCCATAGCACCTGGTCCAGATCCAGACTGGAGACTGCCTGATTGAACTGGTAGAGCAAATTGGCATTTTCCAAGCGGCGGCGGGCTGTGACCAGGGCATGGGCGCGCACATAGTTGCTTGTGAGCAGATCCGCCAGAACCACAAGATCTTGAAACAGGGGGCTGTCCGCCTGGAAAGCTTCCGAGTCGGTACAGACAAAAGTCAGCCCACCATAGAGAATCTGTTCTTGGAAGAGGCCAAGATGAACCAACCGGCGACCCACCAGCCCCGTATCAGCTTGAGGATCAGCTTGAGGATCAGCCTGGGGATCGATCGTGGGTTTGGATCCGGCAACCGAATCGGGATAGCTGACCAACCGCTCGCCAATGCCGCCCCCTTCTCGATTCGGCAAAGGGGCGGCTTCCCACAACAGGGTGCTTTCCCAGCGCTTGATCTGCCGGATGATGGCGTCACCGATAGGCGCGGACTGGAAGAGACGATCCAATTCGCCCCGTTCTTCATCCGCCCAATACAGACGCACAGCCTCGGCGCTACATGATCTGTGCAATAGCCCCACGGCTGCATCCCAATAAGCGTCAAAGTATTGGTTTTCCAACAACCTGTTGAGGTTGGACAACTCTTGAAGCAGGGCCGTGGGAAGTCGATGTTGAGTCACGGAGTCGGCTCTCTCTTACAAGACTGCTTGGTTATTTTGGCTGGCAAAGCCACAACTGCCCCAGAAAGCCCAGGAAACTCTCTGAGAGAAAGCCATGCCAAGGGCATCTCTGGGCAAATATCACCCTGGGATTGTACCATAGCCGGGAACGAAATTGGGAATAAAAGAGTCCGACAACCATAAGGTTGTCGGACTCTTTGCATGTAATCGTTCACCCGCCTCTGCCCCCCGGCCCCCAATTCTGGGGGTGTCCGTGGACAGTTCCCCCCAAAGTTGGGGGGTCAGGGGGGCGGGAACGGCTATGATCAAGCAGCCATATCGACAATGCCATCGAAGTCGTCATCGCCCGCATCGCTGACGCTATCAGTATCGTTGGCCAAAGACGTATCACCCCTGGCCTCCAGGTTGATGGGCATGCCCAGCGCATCCCGGATCTTGCCGGCGATCTCAGCCGAAAGGACAGCCTCTTGGTCCAAAAAGGTCTTGGAGTTTTCCCGACCCTGGCCCAGGCGAACATCTCCATAACTGTAGAAGCTGCCCCGCTTGTCGATCACCCCATGCTCCACGCCCAGGTCAACCAGGTCACCGCTGGTGCTGATGCCTTCGTTGTACATGATGTCAAACTCGGCCACCCGGAAGGGTGGGGCCACCTTGTTCTTCTTGACCGTGACCCGGGTGCGGTTGCCCACCACTTCCGCCCCCTGCTTGATGGACTGGATGCGTCGGATGTCCAGGCGCACGCTGGCATAGAACTTGAGGGCCATACCGCCAGTGGTGGTCTCCGGGTTGCCAAACATGACGCCGATCTTCTGGCGCAGTTGGTTGGTGAAGATCAAACAAGTACCGCTGTTCTTGACCGCACCGGCCAGTTTGCGCAGGGCCTGGGACATCAGCCGGGCCTGCAAACCCATGTGGCTGTCCCCCATCTCGCCCTCGATCTCGGCACGGGGTACCAGGGCGGCCACGCTGTCCACCACCACCACATCCATAGCCCCGGAACGCACCAGGGCCTCGGTGATCTCCAGCGCCTGCTCGCCCGTGTCCGGCTGGCTGACGTAGAGATTGTCCACGTCCACGCCGATCTTGCGGGCGTAGGCCGGGTCCAGGGCGTGTTCCACATCCACAAAGCCGCAGATGCCGCCCTTGCGTTGGGCCTCGGCGATGATGTGCAGACAGACCGTGGTCTTGCCCGAACTCTCCGGCCCGTAGATCTCCAGGATGCGCCCCTTGGGCACCCCCCCCACACCCAGGGCAATGTCCAGACTCAAACTGCCCGTGGGGATGGACTCCACGTTGAGCCGGGTGGCCTCGCCTAGTTTCATGATCACCCCATCGCCAAAGCGTTTGTGCAGGCTGGAAAGGGTGGTGGTGAGCGCTTTTTCTCTGGCATTTTGCTCAGATTTCTCTGCGGCTTTGGACTTAGCTGAGGCCATGTTCAATTCTCCTTTTGGCGTGAAAACAACTGCAAATCAGACCGTATGTTCTGGTCTCGATAGTATAGACCATTTGTTCTTGTTCGTCAAGTAGAAAAACAGGGGAAAATGATGCTCAATCCGCCTTGTCCATGTTCTATTTCGACCCAATTAGAAAGAGGCGTGCGTTTTTGGAGCCTGCCGCGATGACCTGCTATAATCCTTTTGTCCGTCAATCTGACACAACTGTTCGGATTTTGGAAGACACCCCACACGCCACTCATCGACAGTCATACTAATCTTTGTCTTCCATTCATATCAATCGACCTCGTTCTCGCCACCGCTGTCGTTTGCCTGCCCTCCTGTCTGCCCATTTTTTCTAGCGAATGGAATTTATCCGTGTCTCGACGCAAGCTGAATCGAGCCTGGGAAATCTTGAGGTCCATGCCCATGCCGGCTATCGCCTCGGATCGACTGGTCGATCTACACAACGATCTCACCCACTATGACATGACAATTGCCCAGGAAATGCGGGAATATCTGCGTGGGCGACCTCTGAACAGTCGGCGTCTCCGCATCGACACCGAATTGGAAGAGGGGTTGCGCACCTTCAAGACCGAAAGCCCCGCCGAAGTGGAGTGCCGTCGGGAACTCCTGCGCTACAAACGCCGCATCGACGATGTGGTCAAAGAACTCGTCCACATGGACAATGAGCGCACCCGCACCCGATCCTGAGCCGATCCACAAAAAATCCACGAATCAAAAAAGGTCTGCAAAGTTTTGAACTGATTCGTGCAGATTCGTGGATGCACTTTCCACTACCCATCCAACCGATAGCACCCCGCCACATGATCGTTCACCAGCCCGGCGCTTTGCATAAAGGCATAGCAGACGGTGGGGCCGACAAAGGTGAAACCGGCCTTCTTCAGGGCCTTGGAGAGGGCGGTGGCTTCAGCGGTGAACGCGGGCAGGCTCTGCATGGTCGGCGGCTGGGCCGGGACCAGGGGCGTGCCGCCCACAAAGCCCCACAACCAATCGGAAAAGGTGCCCGCCTGCGCCCGCAGACGCAAATAGGCCTGGGCATTTTGAACCGCTCCCCGCACTTTGAGCCGGTTGCGCACAATCCCCGCATCTTGTAACAACGCCTGGATCTTGGCCTCGTCATAGGCCGCCATCTTCACCGCATCAAAGTTGTCGAAGGCCCGGCGGAAATTCTCCCGCTTGTGCAGAATCGTGCGCCACGACAGCCCGGCCTGAAAGCACTCCAAAATCAGCCGCTCGAACAGCGCCGCATCATCATAGACCGGCACCCCCCACTCCTCATCGTGGTAAACCTGCATCAACTCATCATTCCCCGCCCAGGCACAACGCTGCACATCGGCCATACTCAACATCCTTTCAAGAAAAAAATGGCCACGGATTTGACGGATTTAACAGATAAATACGGATCTTTCCTTTTTTGAGAAAAATCCGTTCTAATCCGTTCAATCCGTGTAATCCGTGGCCTCTTTTTTATTCCAACTCCAAAACCAGATCCCGCCGCAGCAGATCCGCCGCCTCTTCCCGGCGCTGGATCAACTGGGCCGTCCCATCCCGTAGCCATAACACCGCCGGGCGTCTGGCCCCATTGTAATTGCTGCCCATGCTCAATTGATACGCCCCGCTGACCGGCACGGCCACCAGTTCGCCGGCCACCACCCCTGGCATGGGCAGATCGTGGATCAAAATATCGCCGCTTTCGCAATAAGGACCGCCCAACCAAGCCGCACCCACGTTGGGGCGGTTGGGCATCTCCACCGCCAAGGCAGAATAGCGCGCCCCATACAGCGCCGGTCGGGGATTGTCGGCCAACCCCCCATCCAGCAACAGCCAACGCCGTCCACCGCTCTCCTTCACCGCGCCCACCCGATAAAGGGCTACCCCGGCCTGGGCCACCAGACTGCGCCCCGGTTCCAAATGCAGCCGAGGCAGGGGAAGATTACGGGCGGCACACCCCGCCGCCAACGTCTCCGCTACCAAGCGCACATAGGTTTCCACGCTGGCATGGGGCAGATCGTCCTCGTGATACGCCACCCCCCAGCCCCCCCCCGGACAAAGCACCGTCGGCATCCACCCCAAGCTCTGCCGCAGATGCGCGACCAGATCCAACGTACTCTCCAACGCCGGAGCCAGCGGGGCTGGGTCGTGGAAGTGAGAGCCTTGGTGAAAATGAAGACCAGTCAGGGGTAACCCCATCCTGACGCAATAGGCAACGGCTGTCTCGGCCTCCTGGGGGCTTAACCCAAATTTGCTGGTTTCCTGACCTGTCTGGGTATGGACGTGGGTGTCAACCGCCAGCCCTGGCCGCAACCGCAGCCACAGATCCGGGCAATCGGCCCCGGACCTGGCCAGCAGATCCGGGATCCCAAGCAGTTCGGTCAAATTATCCACCACCACCGTGCCAGCTTGGGCCAACGCCGCCCTCAGATCTGCCTCGCTCTTGTTCACCCCATGCACCAGGATACGTGCCTTGGGCACCCCGGCGGCCTGGGCAATGGTCAGCTCGCCCACGCCCGTGCAATCCACCCACAGCCCCTGGTCCACCGCCCATTGGGCCACAGCCGTACACAGAAAAGCCTTGCCCGCGTAGGTCAGACCGCTCTGCCCTGGGTAGTGCTTGCCCAGGGCCATAGCATAAGCGGCCACAGATTCATCCAGGGTCTGTTGGTCATACAGATAGAGGGGCGTGCCGTGTACCTCGGCCAAGGCGGGCAGGTCACAGCCAGCCACGGTCAACCGCTCATCTTGGGGTGGGTCACCTTCAATGCGGGTTGAAGTGGGAAAAAGGGGTAATCGAGAATTCATGTTAGCTCCTGTTTGGTGTATGGGGGGGAATCGAGCGTAGCCACGAAGAAGGGGAGACGGGAAGATGCACGAAGGAAGATCGAAACACTTCGCACACCTTCCACCCTCCCTTCTTGGTGGCCATTCGATAGTTAACCCGACATCTCACACATTAGACCATATACTGATTTAAATTTCGACAAAAAGATGTAATTGGATAGGAGGATAGTGCCAGGGACGGAACTTGAGTCTGAAATTATGCAGAGCGCAATAGGTTGCCATAATGGTATCACGGAAGCCTTGTTTCCAATTGCGGTTTTTGTCCTTGACGATACCAGCAGTTCTCATTCCGAATGATTCTAAATAAGACAGGTTTCCCAGGTGAAAATTGCAGTCAAATTCAAACTTCAAACGCCTACATCCCATCAGAAACAGTGAAATTGTGGATATTTCTGATCCAGAAATCAATTGGGTGTGTTCAATTTCAGTTGGAGTGAGGAATGAGTACGCCCTCATGCGGCCTGGACCGGCACGAGGGCGTGCCTACTCCTCCAACTCATTTTGAACACACCCAATTGAATTGAAGGCATTGCTGGACGACAATAGAGCAGGGCAGCGAGAGCGATACAGATTTCTCCCGGCTACATTCTTCTTGCCAAATCTCGTGGTTGACTTTCAATCTCTTACCCAAGTTTCTTCTCTGCAAGTAAAAGATGCAAAGCGTATCGCGTCACTGGATAGTCCCTTCGCTGAAGCATGCTTATCCAGTTTTACACGATATTACAGTCGTTTAGGTACGCCCAGAATAAACAGTGATGCCGTATGTGAAAGAATTCTATCCAATGTCAACGTGGTCGCATCATGATCTGATTGTCAGTTGAAAGGGAGAAGGGAGAGCTAGTGTTCTGTCACCGCTGATTTGATGGATTGTGGAGTCGGGCATCCTCAGATGCCCGCCGTTCGCATCTGAGGATGCGAACTCCTCAATTCCATCATTTGAACGTTGACGGGACACTAGTACAGGTCGGCGGAAATAGTTAGGCGGATAGGGCCTTGCCATGCTGAGTCCACTTGAAGGGCTTGGCCATGGTCTCGTTGTAATAGGCGATGAACGCCAAGACCTTGGACCGCAAATCGTCCA
>JAGNDO010000038.1:5949-47645 GCA_018003515.1 Caldilineaceae bacterium | reverse complement strand
CGCATGGTCTCCCCGATAGACGGCGATCTCGTGCAGGCCCCAATGGACTGTGAAGAGCAAAGAGGTGGACTTGAGCTGGCGGCACAGAAAGAGCGCCCGATCATAGGCGGCCTTGGCCTCTGCGCCCAGAAAGTTGGTGGCGGTGCCCCAGTCTTCGCACAGGGCCATCTGCAAATCCAATTCCCGCTCAAGGGAGGACGGGTCCGCGGGCCGGGTGCGCACCAAGTTGATGGCTCGATCCATATAGGCGATGGCCTCCCGATAGGAATAGATCTGCCGGGCCACGCCAGCCGCCTGTTGTAAATAGTGGATAGCCTGCTCCGCCAACCCGCCTTGCTCGCACTGATAGGCCAACTGGGCGCTGATGGGGCCGGGCGCGCCGGGGTGCAGCCGTTCTAGGGCCTGGGCCAGCCGCCGGTGCAGCAGATGCCGCCGGGCCGGTTGCAGGATCCCATAGGCCACCTCCCGCAGGCGGTCATGGCTGAACTCGTAGCCCGCCACCCCTTGTTCCCGCACGATGCGCCGCTGCCACAGTTCGTCCAAACTGCGCACGACCGTCTCTTCGTCATGCTCGCAGGCCGCGGACAGCAGATCCGCTGTGAAGGCCCGACCGATGGCCGCGGCTAGCCCGGCCAAGTCCCGGCTCGGCGGGGAAAGCTGGGCCAGCCGGGCCTGGATCACGGCGTGGACCCTGGGCGGCAGGGCCAGGGGGCTGGACGCCGCGCCGGGGCTGGAGAGTTGGGCGCGCATGGATTCGACCACAAAGAGGGGGTTGCCCTCGGTGGCGGCGAAGATCTGGCGGGCCTGGGCCGGGTCCAGCTTCTGCTCGGCCATTGCTTCGGCCAACGTCGTGGTCTCCTCTGTGGTCAGAGGGGCCAAGGCCAGGGGGGTGAGCAGATCGAGCCGGTGCAACTCGTCCAAAAAGACGGCCACCGGATGGCCGTGGGCCAACAGATCATCCCGCTGGGTGGCGATCACCAAAAGACGGGCCTGGGCAAAGTGGTGGATCAGATAGTGCAGCCAGGCCAGGCTCTCTTCGTCGCACCATTGCAGGTCATCCAAGACCAAGATCAGGGGGTGATTTTCCAGGATAATGGCGCGCCCGATGGCCTCAAAGAGCCGCTGGCGCTGTCCCAACTCGATCAGGGGTTCGGGTACGGGCAGACCCGGATCGGCGGCCAGCAGTTCGGGCAGCAGGCGGGCCAGTTCGCTGCGCCAGATGGGGGCCAGGCGGGCCAGGTCCGGCTGAAGGATCTCGCTGCGCAGCCATTCCACCAAGGGCGCATAGGCCAGACCGCCCTCGGCCGCGTAGGCTTGGCTGCGCAGGGTGCGGATGCCCTGTTGTTGCGCCCAATGTTGCCATTCCTCGGCCAGACGGGTCTTGCCCAACCCGGCCTCCCCCTGCACGCAGACCACCCGTAAACTTCCTCGGTTGACCGTACGCCACAGGGATTGCAGGGTCAGCCACTCGCTCTGGCGACCCACAAAGGGCGTGCGGGCGGTGTGGGATTGGGGGTGGGCGGGGGCGGTCTCCACTCGCAGCAATTGATCATAGGCCTCCTGGGTGGCCGGGCTGGGGGCCACATCCAATTCCCGTTCCAAGACCGAAGCGCAGGTGTGATAGACCCGCAGAGCCGCGGCCCGGTCCCCGGTCAGGGCGTAGAGACGCATGAGCCGCCGATAGGTGGCCTCGTGCAGGGGATCGTAGCGCAACAACTGCTGGGCGTGGGCAATGGCCTGGGCATGGTTGCGCCGCTCTTCGTGGAGCAGGACAAGCTGTTCCAGCGCGCCCACGTACGCCTGGGCCAGCCGTTCCCGCACGGGGAGAATCCAATCATCGTAGCAGCCGGGCATCAGATCCCCGGCATAGGCCGCCACCGCCTGCTCCAAGGCGGTGATCTTGGCCGGTCCCTGGGCCAGGGCCGCCCGCCCCAGGGCATTCTCGAAGATGGCCACATCCAGGGAATATGCCGCATCCGCCCGCCAGCCCACCGTGCGCTCATCCACGCGCAGATAGGCCTCCGGGTTGGGGAAGCGCCGTTTCAGCGTATGCAGAAGCTGGCGCAGATTGGTCTGGGCCTGGGCGTCCGACGTTTCGGGCCAAAAGAGGAAGGCGATCTGTTGTCGGGTCTGGGGTTTGGCCCGGTGGATGAGCAGATAGGCAAGCAGGGATTGCAGACGCGGGGAGAGGGCGGCGGACTCATCTCCGTTGGAAAGGCTGAATGCGCCAAACAGATGAACACGCAGAAGCGACTCGGCCATGGGCGTGGCCCACCCCAAACAGGGATCGGGAGTGTCGGCAACCTGGCGGTCGACCCGGACGGCTGACAGGTTGTTCGTATACGATGGAGTGCTGCGATATAGTTTACGAAGAGAGTTGGTCAGGCGGAAGTGTAGCACAAGTAGAGTGACTATGTAAAACAGTATTTTTTGTCGGGTTTTGCGCAAAGTAGAGGAAAAGAAACGAGTGCAACCCCGCGGGGTTGCACTCGTTTCTTTTCCTCTTTGTTACCGTGGTCACGAACTACCGTTTGAGTTGGATCAGCCAGAACTCCGTATCCGGCGTCTGCTCGGCGTCCCAGCGGGCGTTGACCACATAGAGCGCATCGTCGTAGATGGCAGCCGTGGCCGGGGCTTCCAGCATTGGATCGGTGACGGTGCGTACGAGTGTGCCGGACATCCAGTCGGGCGCAAGTGCGATCTCGTAGATTTTGTCGTTGTAGTTGACGATATAGAGTGTATCACCAGCCAGAACCAGACCGTCGTGATAAATCTCCACCTCCCCGTCCAGGGCCAACTCCGTGGCCGCTCCGCTGGCCGCATCCACCGTATAGAGTTTGCCCAGGTCGGTATGGGCGATAATCAGCGTCGCACCATCCGCCGTGGCGACGATGCCGTTGCCGTTGATGCCCCCTGACAGATGTTCAAATTCGCCGGTCAGCGAGATAGTCTGGCTGGCCGAGGGGTCGGGCTGATGGCTCTCTGCTGTCAGAGGCAGGCGATAAACGAGGGGCAGATTGGAATCGGTAAAGTAGACGACGTCATCGGCCAGGGCCACGTCGTTGACCAATCCATCGGGGTCAGTGGTGAATTGGACATTCGCCACCAATTCGCCGGTCAACCCATTGAAGACCATCCCATTACCAGAGCTGTGACCTGCCACATAGAGCAGGTCGGTGCGCTGATCGTAGACCATCCCTAACGCTTTCTGTGTCTTCTGGGGTTCGACAAAGAAGCTGCCTTCGCCCGTCGCCAGGTTGACTTTGTAGATGGCCCCAGAGCCAACCGAACTTACGTAGGCCATCCCACCTTGACCGACAGCGATTCCTTCCGGCTGGAAGCCGTTAGGAATCATTATCCGTGCATCTTCCATCTCCATCTCCGGCATGTCGGCCACGGGGATCATCATATGTTCATAGTCGGTGCCAGCAAACATGATGTACGGGTAGCCGGACATGTGATCGGTAGTGAAGTAGTCAGCGTCAAAGCCACCGGGCACCATCAGCATGAGGTGGGCCGGGGTGGTGACCCACTCTTCCCCGTCGGCGGGACCGCTGGCTGTGGGGTCTGTGTTGCTCTCGTCGCTGCCGCCAGCCAGCATGTAGCCCAGGCCCGGGCCAGGCACGTCACGGGTGGCGCCGCTGGCAAAACCCGCCTCCATGATGGGGTCGTTGCAGGAGGGATCATCCCCCGGCGAGACGGCCCGGTCGGGATAGCAGACCCATCCGTTCGTGCCCTCTTGGAGCACAACCATGGGGTCGCCCTCTTTTTCCGGGTTGCCCATAATCGTGGCGTTCTGGGCAATGCTGGCTGGGGAGGAACTCATTGCGCTGCGCATGTCGTCGCTCACATCACCCATCTCTTCGGCGGTGATGGCCACAACGGGGATCATCAGATGCTCGTAGGGCGTGCCATCCCACATGATGTAGGGCTCGTCCTGCTTGGGCTCCGTGGAGAAATACTCGGCATCGAAGCCGTCGGGGAAGAGGAGCATCACATGGGGCGGGGTGCTGACCCACTCTTCGCCTTCCGCGGGTGACATGGCCATTGGATCCGTGTTGGAGGGGTCCGAGCCGCCGGCCAGCATATAGGAAATGCCTACGCCTGTGATCTCCGGCTCATCGCCTGCCCCGAAGGCTTCGCTCCACTTCTGCCAATTTGCATCGTTGCATTGGGGATCATTCCCCGGCGAGACCGGCCAGTCGGTGATACAGGTCCAGCCGTTCGTACCCTCGCGCAGGACGACCGTCGGGCTGCCGTCTTCGTCCCAGTCCAGAATCGTGGCGTCCTGGGCAACCGCGCTCGTGCCTGCCCGCTCGGCGTTGGCGATGCGCGAAGCTGTGGTTTCCACAAACGGCGCGGTGCGTAGCTGGTCCACTAGGAACAGATTCTGCCATTCGCCGTCATCCTTCACCCACAAGGAGGCAACAGTCCGGGGATTTCTGAACTCGAAGCCATCGTAGGAGCCGTTGAAAGTGAGTTGGTAGGTGACCATATACGCGTTGGGAGCGACTACTTGCACCCGCATCTCACCCAGATTGGGCGCGTGTACAACGAGCATAGGATCTGCAAGACCGGCCAAGGCGTCGTCCCGCTCAATGTACGCGCCGTCTGTGCCGAACTGGTAGAAGTCGGGGTGGGTGACAGCCGCATAGCCATCCCAGTCAGCCACAATCATCAGGTCAAAGGTAAGCAATTCCATCTCTATGGCTTCTGCCTTCATCTGCTCGATCTCGGCTGCGTGGGCCGCGGCCATGTCCATCTCTGGCATGTCGGCCACGGGGATCATCATGTGTTCGAAGTCGGTGCCGGCGAACATGATGTACGGATAGCCGGCCATGTGGTCGGTGGAGAAGTAGTCCACATCAAAGCCGCCGGGAACCATCACCATGACATGGGCCGGAGAGGAGACCCACTCCTCGCCTTCGGCGGGTGCCGAGAGGGTGGGGTCCGTGTTGCTAGGGTCCGAGCCGCCTTGGAGCATGTAGCCTATGCGCAGACCGGGGACCGCGGTGGTGGCGGCGTTGGCAAACCCGGCATCAAAGTCCGGGTCCTGGCAGGCCGGGTCATTGCCGGGCGAGCCAATCCCGTCGGGATAGCAGATCCAGCCGTTGGTGCCCTCTTGCAGCACAATCATGGGGTCGCCGGCCGTCTCCGAATTGCCCATGATGGTGGCGTTCAGGGCAATCTCTGCCGGGGCCGCACTCATGGCGCTCGCCATCTCCCCGCTGGCCTCCCCCATCTCCTCGGCGGTGATCGCCACCACGGGCACCATCAGATGCTCGTAGGGCGTGCCATCCCACATGATATAAGGAACGCTGGCGCTGGGCGTGGTGGCGTAGAAATCGGCGTCGAAGCCTTCGGGCATCAGAAACATGAGGTGGGGGGGCGAGATGACCCACGCCTCGGCGTTGTCCGGGAGGGGGGCGAAGGGGTCGCTGGCCGACGGGTCGGCCCCGCCTTGGAGCATGTAGGAGATGCCCATGCCGTCGATCACCGGCTCTTCACCGGCCGCATAGGCATCCATGAACGCGGTCCAGATGGGGTCGCTGCACTGGGGGTCGTCGGTCGGGGAATCCGGCCAATCGGCCATACAGGTCCAGCCGTTGCTGCCCTCCTGCAACACAACCGTAGGCATGCCCTCCTCGTCCCAGCCCAGGATGGTGGCATCATGAGAAATGGCCATGGGGGCAGCGCTCATGGCGTTGGCGATCTGGGCCTCCATGTCTTCATCCGCAAACGGGGCGGCCTGGGCCACGGGCATGCCGCACACAGACACAAAAAGCAAAGCAAACACGAACACAATCTTGAACCAATGCGAAATGCGAGTCATGCGAGTTCCTCCTTTTGGGGAAAACACAACAACACAGGGACAAACGACATTTTTGCGCCTACGGCGCTTCTGAGGGTTCTTGGGGATAGTGAAAGGCATCAAGCTTGTTGATCAGGTAGTCGATCAGCGGCGGCCAGGCGCTATAGTAGCGGGTCTCGCCGGTCAGCACATGGCGGACTTGGATGTAGGGGATGGCGGTTTGGGGCTGCCCCGTGTCCCGCCACAGGCGCAGGGTGAACAACTGGGAGCGGGGCTGCATGCCTTCCTGCGGCTGGAGGTTGGTGTCGTTGCTCATGTGGGTCTCCCGTTCGCTGCGGGGGCGGGTCTGATTTGTGGAAATCATTCACCCCCGCCCCCCTGGCCCCCCAATTTTGGGGGGAGCTGTTCACGACCTCCCCAGAATTGGGGGCCGGGCTTCGACGTGAACTCAGCCGAACGGGGCAGAGGGGGGTGAACGATGACGATTTGTGTGGGTCAGCAAGACCAACCAGCCCAACAACCCCAGTTTGGCATCGACCTTGCCGGAGAACCCACCGCCGTTATTGTTGCAAAACCAGCGTTCTATTGGCGTTCTATGCCTTCAACTTCCCTCCCCGGTGCAGTCAGCATGTCAATGACTTTTGAGAATTTCAAAAATTGGGTATTGACAAAGTGCAAAAACCGTGTTAGTGTAACGATACACCTAATCGCAACCCAAAATTGATACCTACCAAGCCGCTCAGTCAGCCATTCCAGTGAATCCGCTCATATTTGGATAATTGCCGGTCTCTTCTCCCGTTTATTGGGTTTCTCCCACGTCTGATTTGTCCTTTTTGTCTCTCAACTGAAGCCGTGTCGCCTTTTTGCAAGACAGCAGCTGGATCAGACTTTTGATTTTTTAGTGTAACGATACATACGATTTCAGAATTCCCCACTTCCCACACTTGCAGAAGGCCTGTCATGCCCAACGGCAATGCCACCATCACCGATGTTGCCAAGCTGGCCGAAGTGTCGGTCAGCACGGTTTCCAACTTGCTCAACGGGCGGGATGAGCGCATGCGTGTCAGTACCCGGCAGCGGATTGTGGAGGCCATCGACCATCTCGGCTACACCCCCAACCAGGCCGCCCGCCAGCTCAAGACCGGCCAATCCTCCATCTTGGGGCTGATTGTGCCCTCCGTGGCCAATCCCTTTTATGGTCTCTTTGCCCGGGAGGTGGAGAAGGCGGCCCTGGCCCGGGGCTATCAGGTTCTGTTGGGCAACAGTGACCGGGACCCGGAGCGGGAGCGCACGTATGCCGAGGAGTTGTGGGGCTATGGGGTGCGGGGCATTATTTTTGGCTCGTCCCTGGTGGCCTTCACCCATCTGCACGACTTGATCCAGCGGGGCATGCATGTGGTGGCCTTTGAAGGCCCCAGCCAGGACGAGGATCGGGTTGCCATCGACAGCATTGGTGTGGACAACGTGCAGGCCGCCCGGCTGGCCACCAAACATCTGCTGGCCCTGGGCCATCGGCGCATCGGTTTTCTTTCCGGTCCCATCCGCACGGTCAGCCGGTTGGATCGCTTGGCCGGGTATAGGAGTGCCCTGGTGGAGGCGGGGATTGCCTATGATGCCCAATTGGTCTGGCAGGGGACCGAATCGACTTCTTACGGCGATGCGGATGCCGTGGAGTTGGGCCAGCAGGGGACACACGATTTGCTCAGTCTGGCCGGCCCGCCCACGGCCATCTTTGCCATCAACGATATGTACGCCTTTGGGGCCTACGCCGGGGCCAGGGACTTGAGCCAGCGCATCCCCCAGGATCTCTCTGTGGTGGGTTTCGATGACATTATGCTCAGTCGGGTGGTCGAGCCGCCCTTGACCACCATCCGCCAGCCCATGGGCGACATCGCCCGTCTGGCCGTGGAGCGACTGCTCGGCCATCTGGAGGACGCCTCCACCGCAGAACCCGGCCATATCACCCTCTCCCCCCGGCTCATGGTGCGGGGGTCCACCGGTCCTTGTCCAAGTTAACAAAATAGAACAGCTATCCAACTGCCTCAGCAGGAACACGAAAGGGAAGACACCATGCAGATCAATCTATCCGGCAAGAGCGCCCTTATCACCGGCGGCAACATCGGCATCGGGGCGGGAATCTCCGAAGCCCTGGCCGCGTGCGGGGTCAATGTGGTCTTGACCTATTATTCAAACCAGGCCGCGGCCCAGGCTACCGTGGAGCGTATTTTGGAGGCGGGCGGAAGGGCCCAAGCCCTCCACCTCAACGCCACAGAAAGCGCCCAGGTCAACCAGGTGGTGGCCCAAGCCGCCGCCGCCTTGGATGGCAAGATCGATATTTTGGTCAACAACGCCGGCCACCTGATCGGCCGGGTGTCGATCTTGGAGATGGACGACGCCCACTGGCACCAGGTGATCGACGTCAACCTGTCCAGCGCTTTTTACGTCACCCGGGCCGTGTTGCCCTTTATGCCCCAGGGCGGGCGCATCGTCAACATGTCCTCCTTGGCCGGGCGCAACGGTGGCGGCAACGGCACGGTCCCTTATGCGGCCAGCAAGGCTGGGGTGATCGGTCTGACCCGGGGGTTGGCCAAGGAATTGGCCCCCAAGGGCATCACGGTCAACGCAATGGCCCCCGGCTTCATCGCCGAAACCCCCTTCCACGAGACCTTCACCGGGCTGGAGAAGTACGAGGGCATCGTGGCCGGCATCCCCCTCAAGCGGGCGGGCGTCCCCGCAGATGTGGCCGGGGCCGTCCTCTACTTCGTCTCCGATCTGGGGGCGTGGATCACCGGCCAGGTGGCGGAGATCAACGGTGGCGCGTGGTTTGTGTAGGATCATCCTCGTTCCCACGCAGAGCGTGGGAACGAGGATGATGGTTGGGCAGAAAGCGCAACGAATCTGTAGTTAAATACGGAGAACTCTTATGATTCAACAAGATACAGAGCATAATAAATTCTTGACCACCATCCAGACCATTGCAAAGGATTATCGCCTCTATTTGCTGCTGCTGCCCATATTGATCTGGTACGGTCTGTGGTTTTATAAACCCCTGGCTGGTCTTCTGATAGCGTTCAAGAACTATCAGCCAAATCTTGGGGTAATGGAGAGCGATTTTGTCGGCTTTGCAAATTTCGTTTCATTGATTGACGGCACCTTTGCAGCCCAGTTTTGGCGGTCATTTCGCAACACCTTTGTGATCAGTCTGTATGGGTTTATTTTCGGCTTCCCGATCCCCATCTTGCTGGCCATCTTGTTTAGCGAGATTAAGAGCAGGGGCCTGCGCAATATTACGCAAACCGCTTCTTACTTACCCCATTTTCTTTCCGAAGTCACCATCACGGGCCTGGTGCTGACATTGCTCTATAACGGCGAGGTGAACACAGGGGTGATTGCCCAACTCCTGATGAATCTCGGCATCATTGGTGAAACAACCAAGATAATGCAAAATGCCGATTACTTCCGTCCCATCTTTATTATGACCGGTATCTGGAAAGAAGCCGGTTATGCCTCAATTGTCTATTTTGCCGCCATCATGGGCATCTCCCCGGTCTTGTACGAAGCGCTCAAGGTGGATGGGGGCAACAAGTTGCAGGAAATCCGCTATGTGACCTTCCCCGGCATCGCGCCTACGCTGATCATCATGATTGTTCTGCGCATTGGCCAGATGCTTGCCGTAGGCTTTGAACGGGTCATTCTACTCTACAACGCCAACACCTATGCGACGGCTGACGTACTCAGTACGTTTGTGCTACGCATTGGGTTGGAAGGGGGCAATCAGTCTATGGGGGCTGCGGCGGGGATGTTCGAATCGTTAATTGGCTTCGCATTGGTGGTTGGCGCGAACTTCATCAGCCGTGAAATTTCAGACAATTCTCTCTGGTAGGGAGGTATCATGCTACGTTTAAGTAAATCGGAACTGATTTTCAAAGTATTGGCTGTGTCGTTGGTTGCTGTCTTCAGCCTGGCGGCGTTTTATCCGGTCTTCTATGCCTTTTCTGCTTCCATCAGCGGCAAAATAGCCTATGAATCGGGAAGTATTGTCCTGCTTCCCAAGGATATCAACTTTCAGGTTTATGAGTTGATCTACATGGATAAGGGTTTGTGGATTTCCTTTATCAATACTCTTTTCTATACCGTGTTTGGAACCGCCTGGAGCATGCTTATCTCCATCACGGGTGCTTATGCGCTTTCCAAGCAGCGACTGCTCTTTCGACGGCAATTTAACTTCTTTGTTGTCTTTACCATGTGGTTTAGCGCCGGTATGGTTCCGCTCTTCTTGAATTACATGGCTATGAATGTGGACAATCGGTGGGGCATCATCGTTGCGTTTGGTGTTCAAGCCTTCAACATCATCTTGTTGCGTAGTTTCTTTCAAGCCATTCCCAAAGAGATCGAGGAAGCCTCTCTCATTGATGGTGCCAATGAATTTCAGTTGTTAAGCCAAATTTACGTGCCCATGAGTAAAGCGGCCATAGCCACCGTGACCTTGTTCTACGCCACCAGCCGTTGGAATGGTTATTTCTGGGCCCGTATGTTGCTGACCAATCCCACGGAATTACCGTTGCAAGTTTATATGCGTATCTTGATTGAAAATTATCAAAAGATGTTCGATGATATGCCGATTAATTTGCCCTATTCATCTGATTCTTACATCTTCGCTGTTCTGGTATGTTCAATCATTCCCATATTGATTATTTACCCGTACATACAGCGCTATTTCGCCAGCGGCGTCAACGTTGGCGGTGTGAAGGAATAGCAGAAAGGGAATTTAACATAAGAAAATGCTATCAGTTGCCCAAGACCCATTTTGTTCAAAGAGCCTTACCTCAATAAGTGAGTCTGTACTCAGTCAAGGAGAAGAAGAATGAAGAAGATTTCAAGAAGTTTGCTGTTAATTCTGTTGATGGCGATGACCGTCTTCGCTGTTGCGGCATGTGGTGGCGTGTCTGATCCCAATGCGGAACCCGCCGCACAAGTAGAAGAGGCGGCTCCTGCCGTCGTGGAAGAAGCAGCGGCAGAAGCCGTGCCTACAGAGGTGGTACTGGCCAAGTCCCTGAATCTGAATATTGCCGCTGGCAACAATCAACGCACCATCACCTACCAACAGTCAACGCCGCTTGTCCTGCCCGATGGCACGGTCATTTCACAGGGCCAGCTCAAACCCACGTGGCAGTATATCCAAGAGAAACTTGGCATCCAACTGAACGATGTGACCATCCAGGATCAAAGCGCTGGGGAAATGATTGATGTCTCCGCAGCGACCAGCTTTAACAATGCCGTGGTGTTTGGCGGCAACAGCATCGCCGGTGATCTGATGAACTATGGTGCCCAGGGGTATATGGTTCGCCTGAGTGACCGTCTGGACCAGATGCCTAACTTCGCCGCCTATTTGGCAGCCAACCCCAATATTGCCAAGGCAATCACCGCCTATGACGGTGGCATCTACCACGTCCCCTATGCCGCAGAGTTGGACAACTATGCCCGTGTATTCGCAGCCCGCGAAACTTGGGTAACGGCACTGCTTGATTCCGATGCAGCGCTGGAAGCTGAAACCAACACCCTGACCCCCGCCTACGAAGGCTACTGGGACCGTCAAGCAACCAATGTGATCGACCTCCAGAACGCAGCGGCGGCGGGCACATTGACCCGTGATGTGGCCCGGGACACCCTGCTGGCCTACATTGCCGAAACGTACCCTGACCTGGCAAAACCCTCTGACCTGTACTTGAATGCTACGGCTAAGTATGACATGGACGAGCTGGTGGCTCTGCTGCGTGTGATCGAACTGTCACCGAATACGCTGACAAAGGTCACCACGGGCAAAGTTGTCGAAGGCGCGGTGATTTCCCCCTTCTTCGTGCGTCAATCTTCCTATCGTGAAGATGTCCTGCGCCTGATCACCTATTGGGGCGGCCAACGTGTGCATGGTTCCGACTCCTATGCAGCTCGCTTCTATCTGGATGCGGATGGCGAACTGCAATTCTCCTATTCAGAAGATGATTTCCTGGATGGCGTTGGCTATCTGGCCGACCTGTACGCTGAAGGGCTGTTTCACTCTGAATTTGCCGACCTGAGTACAAGCGACAACTTCCGCAACCCCATGCTGACTATGGATGCGGTTGAAGGTCATCAGCAGTTTGGTTTCATGACCCTGGACTGGATTGCCTCCACGACGGCCGCTAACCCGGATGTGGTTGCCATGCTGCCACCGCTCACCACCGTGGGTTCCGATGAGTTCATCTACTTCAACGAGAATACCCGGGTCATTAAACCCGATGGCTGGGCAATCTCTACCGCTGCCTCACCTGAGGAGATCAATGCAGCCCTGACGCTCTTTGATTACTTCTTCTCTGAGGAAGGCAATGTGACACAGAATTATGCCCCGCCCTATGGCCTCGCCGAAGGCGAAGTCTATGTGGCTCCCGATGGAACCGAATACCCCAAGTTCAATCAGTGGCTGATCGACGGCTCCTGTGAGCTGAAGAGCTGTGACATGTCTGGCTACCTGCGCGACTTCATCGGTTCACAGATTCCGATTGGCTATCAGAAGGAGATCGGATTCGAGTTGCAGACCACCACGAATCGCGGTTGGGACGCCTGGGCGCTTTGGATTGGCGCCAATGTTGCCTCCACCTCCTACGAAGCCGAAAACCCGCTCTTCCGCCTGGTGCCCCCGGTCTTCTCTTTGACCAACCAGGATATCGCCAAACTGGGGCAATTGGCTATCAATGAAGCACAAACCGATCAGCTTTTCTTGTACATCACCGGTGCTGATACGGCAGTTGCGAGTACGGCAGATTTGAAAGCGCTCTATGTTAATGCTGGCATAGACGAATACATCCAAGTCTACCGCACTGCTTACGCCCGTATGACCGGCGCTCAGTAGTCCGTTCTGTTGAGAGAGGGAGAAAGCCAATTTCTCCCTCTCTCAACCTTGCCGCAGAGAGTAGAATGCGCTAAAAACAGGTCTGCTCACTACAGAGACGTTTGTGACGAGAGGTGTACTGTGAATAACCTTCTGATGAAAGCCCAATCCAAACTGGTTTATGGTGTAGAAATCGTTAGTGTCGCCCTGTTTGTCCTCTATCTGGGCTTTATGACCCATTACTACATCTTGTTCTATGATGGCACTGCCGAGATGTATGAGTTTTACAAGAAATTGCAGGTGTTCAATAAAGAAGCCTTCAGTCTTGCTATCATATTCGTGGTGTTGGCCGTGGCCTTACTCGTGTTTGAGTTGCACAAATCCAGGCCAGGATGGGTTGGATTGGCTCTGGTGATCGGTACCACCGCCTTTGTGTCCATGCAGTCCATCTCATTGATCAATGTCATCCCGAAATATAAGCAGGGTTATCTGGCCCTGGATTTCTCGACACTGAACAATTACGTTCCTTCAACATTTGTTTTCGATGCTGGTCTTGTGTTGCACTCTATTTTGATAGGGCTTTTAGCCATCTTCACCGTTGTGGCGATCTTGACGTTTGTGCAGAGACTAAAAGATAGAAACCCAATCACAGGAGACTGATATGAGTAAGTCTGAAAAACGATTGTATCTGGCGAATTCACTCAGCCAATCATGGGTTATGAGTTATATTGGCGGAAATGCTCTTTTCACCATCCTTTATCTAAACAGCATGGATGTGGATGCTTGGTTAGGTGTCTTTATTCTGCTGAACATTGGCCTGTCATTGATTGCTTTTTTGATGGCCGTGCGACAGAAGATGTATGTCCCTTTTTGGGGCTATGTCGGGATCGCTTTCGCTGTCTTTCAGTTTGCCCGTCTGCTATGGATACCGGAAGAGATCGTAGGGTCTGTGAGAGTCCTTTCGGCCGCCTTGTTGATTATGACCGGCATAGCGATATTGGTTGGTTCAATAATTTGCATCAAGCGTTCTCAAGAGCGACAGCAGTTCATTATTGATAACAATATCGATTTAGCCACTTTGCAGAGATAGGGAGTTCCTCATGTCAGAATTGAGTCTAAGTGGGATAAACAAAGTATATGATGGAGGCGTTCAGGCCGTCTTTGATTTTGATATTGAGGTCGAGCATGGCGAGTTCATCGTCATGGTTGGTCCTTCTGGCTGTGGGAAAAGCACCGTCCTGCGCATGATAGCCGGACTTGAAGAAATCACCTCTGGGGAGATGATCTTGTCTGGCAAGCGCGTGAACAATGTTGCCCCTGCGGATCGGGACATCACAATGGTTTTTCAGAATTACGCGCTGTATGGCCACATGTCAGTTTACGAAAACATCGGCTTTAGCCAGACAATTCGCCATGTAGACCCGGATGTGGTTCACGAAAAAGTGATGAAGGCGGCCGATATCGTGGAGTTGAAGGGTCAGTTGAACCGCTACCCCAAGAATTTGTCTGGCGGGCAACGCCAGCGGGTGGCCTTGGGCCGGTCAATTGTGAGCTATGCAAACGTCATTTTGATGGATGAACCCTTGAGCAATTTGGACGCAAAATTACGCGTCCAAGCCCGCCGGGAAATCGCTAAATTGCATCGGCAGCTCGGCAACACCTTCATCTATGTGACCCACGACCAAACTGAAGCCATGACCATGGCCAGTCGCATTGTGATCATGAACGACGGGCGTGTTCAACAGATTGGCACACCTGAAGAGGTATATCACTGGCCGGAAAATGTCTTTGTAGGCGGCTTCATGGGCAGCCCGCCAACGAATTTCTTTGCCGGCAATATTGAAAAAGGCAGATTTATCGCTCCTGGGATGAATCTGAGCGTCCCGGAAGACCTAAGGGGTATCACCAGCGCCTATGCCAATGATGACATCATCCTGGGCATCCGGGCGGAACATTTCAGCGCAGAAAAGAAAGACACTTTGGATCCTGTTTCTGCTGAAGTGCTGGACAGTGAGTTTCTTGGAAAGAATTCGCTGGTGCATCTAAAGATTGGCGATGTCAATTGTGTTGCCAGCTTGAATGATAATTACACGCCATTCATTGGGAAGACGGTTGAGTTTTATGTTGATATGAGCCGCGCTCATTTCTTCGACCCGAAATCTGAGAAACGCATTCGCCGAGATGGAGGTAGATGATGAAAGATCTGGTATTGAGACTTGTCGTTGGTTTGCTGTTGATCAGTGCATTGGGTGAATTAGCTATATCCCAGATCCATATCCAGGCGATCACCAGAATCTTCGCCAACGAAATTGGGATTTATCTATTCCTGTTCATCATATTTGGGATCACAACAGCATTCAATGCCTACCTGTTAGAAAACCGAACAAGCTTAATCGTGTTTACGGCAACCGGTTTGTTGACATTGGGGACAGGGTATCTCTATTTAACGACCATGCAAACAGATGTGGCAGCCCAACAAATTTTAACCATGACCGATGTAAGAACTAGCTGGATCTTAATCAGCATCTCTATGGGGATCTACTTGGTCGGTCTGCTTGTGGTTCCCGTGCTGGCTTGGGGGAAGACCAAAGATGCCGGTCTTCGAGGACAATGAAACAACATCGTTTTAAGAAATATCTAACCGATCGCAATATATCCTTGGTTATTCGATGGTGGGCGGCCGGCGCTGTTTACTTTTTCATCGGCTGGGGCACATTTTTAGGCAGACAGCAGTCAATCATCGATTTTGTGTTTTTTCTGGGATTGGCCATGGGCTTGTTCAATATCCTCATTGTCAATCCAGGCCTGCGCATGATGTACAATATTGCCCCCAAACGCCCTGCGCACGAAAATACATTCTCGCAACGGATCAGCGATTATTTGGTAGAACTGATAAAGAGCATCTTTATTGTGTTCGTTGTGGCCTTGATCTATATGGCCATCAATAAGGCGTTGATAGGTATGTTTGCCTACCCTGTGGATGCCGTACCCTTGCCCGGAGAGCCAATCTTATTTGGCGTGTTCTACATCGTAGTTCTTGTACTCCTGGATGCGATCTCGAAAAAAGCCAAGCAAGTCATACTCAATCTAAGGAATGGCAAAGCGGCCTGATAGTCTTACCATAATACGAGGAGAATTGTTATGTCTATTGACATTAGCCCAGCAAAAGCCGTGACCGCGCTGCGAGATCGTTTTGGTTCCCGGCTCGAAGCCGACCACGATGGAGGGGTCCGACTCATGATTGATGCCCTCCGGGAACAGTTCAAACTCTCGAGTGGAGACGCCAAGACCTTGGTGAAGGATCTCGAACGAGCGCGGATGGTCCGGTATCATGCCGAACCACCGCAACAGATTGTTGGCGGCCTGGGTCTCAGCGGCAGCTTGTCCCCGGAGGAAAATACCGTGCCCATGCAAATGCAGGGCTACGGGAACTACTGGCAAATTTAGCCTTCAGACAAATCCCTTTGAAGTTGATCCCAGCTGCATCTCTGGCCCTTGCTGAACCTGGCCAATGATAATAAAGAAGGATGGCGAAAATTGAAAAAGCAACTGGAAGAAGCACTCGATTACAGTTTGCAAATCACGAAACAAAATATCGACACCCTGACCTATTTCCCGGAGCGCTATGAGAATGGGGCATGGGTCACGGCAGAAGAAAAGCGCATTCCCAGCCATTGGGTTGATGGTTTCTGGACAGGGCTGTTGTGGCTGGCAGCCGTCCATACCCAAGATCCCAAAGTAGAAACGGCGGCTCGTTCCTGGACCGAAAAACTAGCCTGGCTAAAGACCACAACCCTCACCCATGATCTCGGCTTTATCTTCTACTTGTCCAACGTACTCGGATACCGAATTACCGGGGATGAGTCTTTATTGCCCGACGCCCTGACCGCCGTAGAAACATTCACCCAGCGGTACAACCCCCGGGGCGAATATATGCAGGCTTGGGGCCGCATCGATGGGCCGTCCCATGAACGTGGGCGCATCAATGTGGATTTGATGATGAACATGCCCTTCTTCTTTTGGGCAAGCGCACAAACAGGGGATCTGCGATACGGCCGGATTGGCGCCCGCCACGCCCGCACCAGCCGTCATGTGCTCATGCGCCCGGATGGGTCCATCTCCCAGGTGGCGGATTTTAACCCGGACACAGGCGTCTTTGTACGCCAGGCCACCCACCAGGGGTTGGCCCACGACACCTGTTGGTCCCGGGGGCTGGGGTGGGCCCTGTATGGCTTTGCCGAGGCGTATCGTTGGACAGGTGAGGCGCTTTTTCTCCACACAGCCCGTCAGGTAGCCGCGTACGCCATGACCAACGCACCGGCGAATAAGGTGCCATTTTGGGATTACAACAGCCTGGACATCCCCAACACCTATCGGGATACGTCAGCTGCATCGGTGATTGCCGCCGGTCTGCTGGAGTTGGCAGCCGGTGAGACGGATGAGACCTTGGCAGCCCAGTGGCGCGCCGAAGCGGAGGCCATTACGCTCTCTTTGTGGCAGAACTACTCGACCAGGGGCACGGGTGTCTCCGCTATCTTGCTGGAAGCAGCCCGTTCCGTGCCCCATAACTGGATGGAACATCCCTTGATCTACGGCGATTACTACTTTGTTGAAACCCTGGTACGCCTGCTACGCCCAGACCTGGAATCTACCCTGTTTTCCCGGCAGATTCTACAGGTTGGATAGGGACCGGCAGTTCAATATTTCGCGCAATTCGAGAGTTGGAGATTAGGCGATTGAGAGATTAACGCGGCAGAATCTCCTACTCTCTTAATCGCTCAATCTCAAACCAATTGATTGGACTCTCATTTGTTATGAATCCGAATCTATTCTTAAACAGCGCAGAAATCGAAGAAATCAAACAGAAAATAGAGCTTTATCCCTGGGCCCGTCAGGCCTTTGCATCTTTGAAGGCCCGCGCGGATGAGTGGGCGGCTCGCTCATCCATCACCGTGCCGGAGACTGGCGGCGGCTTTTACCACGCCGCGGACAAGACCAAGCACCTGATCACCCTTCAGCACTACGCCCTGGCCGACGGTGCCCGGGACATGGCCCTCACCTTTCACCTCACCGGGGACGCCGGCTATTTGCCCAACGCCAAGGCCATCCTCCTGGCCTATGCGGACGCCTACTTGACCTACGAGATCCACGATAAGGCCGAGCGCACGGGGGATCAGGCCGAGTCCGGCGGGCGCACCACGCCCCAGGGCATCAACGAGGGCATGTGGATTGTGCCCCTGGTCTGGGCCTATGACCTGCTCTACAACGAGTTCACCCCGGACGAGCGGGCGGCCATCGAGAACCGTATCCTGCGCCCGGCCGCCGAGTTGGTGATGGACAACAACGAAGGCCCCCACAACCACCAAACCTGGTACAACGGCACGGTCGGCCTGCTGGGCTTTGCCTTGGGCGATGCGGATCTGATCGCCTATGCCCTGGACAAGTCGGACAGCGGCCATCGTTTCCAGATGGGGGCCAGCGTCACCGGGGACGGCATGTGGTACGAAGGCTCCATGCACTACCAGTTGTTTGTGCTGCGGGCGCTGTTGCCGTTTATGGAGGCGGCCCGGCATGCGTGTATCGACCTCTACGCCCACCCGGCCTACAAGCGGCTCTTCGACTTTCTGATCGACTACGCGGACGAAAACTGGCGGCTGCCCACCATCAACGACGGCCAAGTGGTGCAGTTGACCGAGCCGGACCGCCTGACCTATTTCGAGTTGGCCTACCGCCGCTTCGGGGATGCCCGCTACGCGTCCCTGTTGCGCCATTCTCCCCGCACGGACCTCAACGCCCTGGTCTTCGGCGTGGGCGAACTGCCCCATGTGCCCCGGCCTGCCCTGCACAGCCGCTATTTTGCCGATTCGGATCTGGTCGTCCTGCGCGCCGGTGCGGGGGAGGGGGCCGTGCAAGCCGTCTTCAACCTGATGGCCTATGTGGGCGGCCATTCCCACCCGGACCAACTCGGCCTGATCCTCCACGGCCTGGGCAGGGAGTTGGCCCCGGATGCCGGGTCGATCAAGTACCGCATCCCGGCCCATGTGGGCTATTTTAAGCAGACCGTGGCTCACAATGTGGTGGTGGTGGATGGGCAATCCCAAGCCCACAGACCCCCGGCGGATCTGGTCGCCTTTGCGGGGACCGAGGCCGTGCAGGTGGCCCAAGCTGTCAGCACCGGGGCCTATCCCGGTGTGGAGATGGTCCGCACGCTGTTGCTCACCGCCGGGTATTTGGTGGACATAACGGATGTGGCGAGCGAGGTTGAACACGACTATGATTGGGTCTGTCACAATCGGGGTGCGGTCACGTCGGGGGATTTTGATTTCCGTCCGACTGCCCAATCCATCGGCGATACGAATGGCTATGAGTATTTGGAAAACGTACGCATGGCCCATAATACGCGCTCTAGCCAGGTCCGTGACCTGGCGCGTCTCCGCGGGCAGATCTTGGATGGACCCGCCGGGTCACGGACCCGGCTAGAGCGTGAAGTTGGGGACATGGTGCAGATTGGTTGGGAGATCGATCCCCGTCGCCATGTGCGGGCCACGGTGTTGAATGAGCCGGGCACGGACTATTTTCTGGCCGATGGTCCTATCGCCGCTGCGCAGGGGGATCTGATCGATGATGAGGCGGTGCCGGTTTTGATTGCCCGGCGTCGGGCGGCCACGACTCGATACGTTTCCATTGTGGAAGCCTATCGGGATGCGCCGGGTCTTTCCCGAATCGTGCCGGTGGCGTTGGACCGAGGCGAGGGGATGGGGTTGCGTTTGGAACGAGCGGGCGGACACGATCTGCTTGTGCTGGACGAGTCAGGCGGTGAGAAGCAGATTGGCGATCTGCGCTTTGACGGGCACCTGCTGTGGGCCTCTTTTGAAGGGGACGATCTGCGCTCGGTCTATGTGACCGGGGGCGGGGAGGTGGGGACGTCCGCGTGGACGTTGACATTGTCCGCTGTCGGGGCGGTGGTGATGGAGCTTGGCGGGGAGGACGGTGTGCGGATGACCAATGCCGGGGCCAATGAAATCCAAGCCCGGTTGTCGGGCCGACTGGGGGGGCAAACCAAGAGTTGGTCTTTGGCTCCTGATAGGTCGGCTGCTCAAGCGGTGCGTTCCTTTCCCAAAACCGATTGAAAAGATGTGTGCGGAGAATTTATGGGTAAAATTACGATTGAGGATGTCAAGGTGATCTTGACCCAGCCGGGGAGTTCCCAGCTTGTGGTTGTGAAGGTGATCACGTCGGAGCCGGGGTTATATGGGTTGGGGTGTGCCACGTATAAACAGCGCTTTCGGGCGGTTCATGCGGCGATTGAGCATCATTTGAAGCCCTTTGCGATTGGGCGGGAGGTGGCCCGGGTGGAGGAGTTTTGGCAGATGGCGATGGTCAACGGCTATTGGCGCAATGGACCGGTGATGAACAATGCCATTTCGGGCATCGACCAGGCCCTGTGGGACATCAAGGGCAAGTTGGCCGGGATGCCGGTGTACGAGCTGCTGGGCGGCAAGGTGCGGGAGGCGGCTCAGGTCTATGTCCACGCCAGCGGGGAGACGCCGGAGGAGGTGGTGGAGAGTTTGCACGCCCGGCGGGCTGAGGGTTTTCGCTATCTGCGGGTGCAGATGGGGGTGCATACGGGGGGCTATGGCGGGTTGGCCCCCAGCCAGGGCGCGCCGGCAGGGAGTCCGACGGGGGCATACTACGATCCCCGGCAATATATGCGGGATACCTTGGGGCTGTTGGCGCATGTGCGGGCCGAGTTTGGGGAGGAGATCGAGCTGCTGCATGATGTGCATGAGCGGCTGTCGCCCAGCGACGCGGTGCAGTTTGCCAAGGATGTGGAGCAGTTCAAGCTCTTCTTCTTGGAGGATGTGCTGCCGCCGGAGCACGCGCCGTGGTTCGAGCGCATCCGCCAGCAGACCAGCACGCCGCTGGCTATGGGCGAGTTGTTCAACCATCCCCTGGAATGGCAGCCGTTGATCGCCAACCGACAGATCGACTTTATGCGCATGCACATGAGCCAGATGGGCGGCATCACCCCGGCCAAGCGGGTGGCGGGCTTTGCGGATCTCTTTGGCGTGCGCACGGCCTGGCACGGACCCAGCGACACCTCCCCCGTGGGCCACGCCGCCAACCTGCACCTGGACCTGTGGGCCCCCAACTTTGGCATCCAGGAATGGTATCGGCCCAAAGAACTGGACTACGAGATCTTCCCCGGTCTGCCCGAAGTGCGGGACGGCTATCTCTATCCCAACGACCGCCCCGGCCTGGGCATCGACATCGACGAAAAACTGGCCGCCCGCTATCCATGCCAAGACGAAGTTATCGACTGGACCCAAGCCCGGTTGCCCGACGGCACGCCGGCGAGGCCGTAGAGGAGATTGGGAGATTGGGAGATTAGGAGATTGTCTCGAACCAATCTCCTAATCTCTCAATCTCTCAATCTCGTATCAATCACAACTCAAAAACGAGGAAAATTATGAAAACCGTACCATTTGCCAATACCACCGAGAGCGTGTCCCAACTTTGTCTGGGCACGATGATGTTTGGCGACCGCTGTGATGAGACCGAGTCGGATCGCATTTTGAGCGCGGCCATGGAGGCCGGGGTGAATTTCGTGGACACGGCCGCGGCCTATGTGGGCGGCCAGACCGAGGAGATCCTGGGCCGCATTATGCAGGGGCGGCGGGACAAGCTCTTTCTGGTCACAAAAGTCACCAAGACCACGGACGCGGACTGGGTGCGCCAGTGCATCGACGAGAGCCTGACCCGGCTGCAAACTGACCACGTGGACCTCTATCTGATCCACTGGCCCCGGCAGCAGATGAAGACTTATGAGATGATGGAAGCCCTCAACGATGTGGTGAACGCGGGCAAGGCCCGGCATGTGGGCTGTTCCAATTTCCCGGCCTGGCTGGTGGCCCACTGCAACGCCATCGCCCAGCGGGAAGGCTGGGCGCCCTTGGTCTGCAATCAGGTGCCGTACAATTTGATCGAGCGGGGCATTGAAGTGGAAGTGCTTCCTCAAGCCGTGGCTGACAAGATCGCCATCATGGCCTATCGCCCCCTGCTCATGGGTGTCTTGGCGGGCAAATATGGCGCGGGGGAGATCTTGCCTGAGGATTCCCGGGGCTACAGCGACAAGCGGGTCCCCGTCTGGCTGGAGAAGTTTGGCGACGGCCTGGGCCGTTTCAACCAGTTCGCCGCGGACCGGGGACTGCATCCGGCCCAACTGGCCACGGCCTGGGTGCGCCACACCCCCGGCCTCACCGCCCCCATCGTGGGCGTCAGCTCCCTGCGCCAGTTCCAGTCCAGCCTGGGCGCGTTTGAGGTGGATCTGACCTCGGACGAATACACCGAAATCGCCGACATGTTCGACGCCGCGGTCAAAGAAGAGAGCGGCGGCAGCTATGCCGGACTGCGTCGGGCGTTCGATCTGGTTGCAGAATAGAAAAAATAGAACCCGGATTGAACGGATCGAATGGATTCAAACGGATCTTTTTTAGATCAAGAAAAATCCGTTCTTATCTGTCAAATCCGTTCAATCAGTGTTCTATTTCTTCCGCCTTGCGGAATGTAGGAATCGAAATGACAGAGATCGAATCGAAAGTGTTGGCCGGAGGCGTGACATGACCAACCGATTGCGCGGCCTGATTCTTGGCTCCGGCTATGCCGGGCAAGGCCACACCCTGGCCTTGCGAGATGCCGGCGTGGAGATCGTGGGCATGGCCGGTCGCACGGAAGATGTGGTGCGGGAACGGGCCGCGGCGCTGGGCATCCCCCATGCCTTCACCGACTGGCGGCAGGCGTTGGCCGAGGTGCAGCCGGATATCGTGGCCGTGGCGTTGCCCGGCGGCGCGCACTTTGAGCCGGTCATGGCGGCCCTGGACCAAGGGTGCCATGTCTTTTGCGACAAGCCCCTGGCCGCCACGGTTGATCAGGCCCATCAACTCTTCCAGAAAGCCCAGGAGGCCGGGGTCAAGACCGCCTTTGCCGCCTCCTACCGCTATCAACCCTATGCGTTGTTGGCGAAATCCTTGGTGGCCCAGGGCGCCATCGGCGAGCCGTTGGAAGTGGAATGCGTCTCCCACTTCAATCTCGATCCCCTGATCCCCTTCGGGTGGTCCCACCGGCTGGATCAGGGCGGCGGACGACTGAACAATAACTTCACCCACAAGCTGGCCATCGTTCTCGCTGTGCTGGACGGGCGGGTGCTCAAGGTCAAAGGGGAGACCCGCAACGACATGCCCAAAGCCCCCGTGGTGGCCGGCGTGCATGATTTCCGCACCCGCCGGGACTTCACCCCGGACCAGGCCGATGACCCCAATTTGGTCTGGGCCGAGGCCGACGCCGATTGGTCTTACACCGCGCTGGCGCAGATTGAGCCGAGCCTCCCCTGTTCTAAACCCGTCTCCGCCCTCTTCCGGCACGGCGGTCTGCACCCCCGGTTTGATCACGACCATATGGCTTTCTACGGCAGGGAGGGGGCCATTTATATCAAGGGCTGGTACGCCCAAGGCCCGCTCTATCTTTCATCAAAGCGAGGTGATTGGAAAGAGATCCACCTGCCGGATGCCATACTCAACAGCCTGCCTAATATCGCAGACGACACCCAGCGCAATTGGACGCAATTGGCCCGTGAGTTCGTCGCCCACATCAGCGGGCAGGCCAATCCGACCTATCAGACATTCAAAGATGGCTGGATCTATCAGGAAATTGTCAACGCCATACGCCATGACCAGACATGGATTGATGTGGCAAGCTAAGATTTGGTTGAGATTGAGAGATTGGGAGATTCTTCCGCGTCAATCTCCCAATCGCCTAATCTCCCAATCTCAAAACTTCACGAAGCCAGTCCTACTCTACATTTAAGGAGCGAAGTTCCATGAAAAAAATCGTAGCTTTTGGAGAGATCATGATGCGCCTGTCCCCGCCTGGATTCCAGCGCTTTGGGCAGGCCCGTTCGTTTGATGTGGTCTACGGCGGCGGCGAATCCAACGTCGTCGTCTCCCTGGCCAACTATGGTATGCCCACGGAATTTGTCACCCGGCTTCCCGCCAACGATCTGGGGGATGCCTGCATGGCAAGTCTGCGCCAGTACGGTGTGGGCGTGGACAAGATCGTGCGGGGCGGCGAGCGCCTGGGCATCTATTTCCTGGAAATGGGCGCGGTGCAACGGGGCAGCAAAGTCGTCTACGACCGGGCCCATTCCGCCATCTCCACCATCGAGCGGGGCATGATCGACTGGCGGGCCGCGTTCGAGGGGGCGGATTGGTTCCACTGGACGGGGATCACCCCCGCCGTTTCTGAAGGGGCTGCGGATGTCCTGTTGGAAGGGCTTGAGGTAGCCAAGGAGATGGGGTTGACCATTTCCTGTGATCTGAACTATCGCAAAAACCTGTGGAAGTGGGGCAAAACCCAGCAAGAGGTCATGCCCGCTCTGGTCGAGTTCTGCGACGTGGTCATCGGCAACGAGGAAGACGCCGAGAAGGTGCTGGGCATCCATGCGCCCGACGCCGACGTGATCGGCGGCAAGGTGGAGGCGGAAAGCTATCGCTATGTGTGCGAAGAGATGGCCCGCCGCTATCCTGGGATCAAATCGATTGCCATCACCCTGCGCGGTTCTGTCTCGGCCAGCCACAACACCTGGTCCGCGGTGCTGTGGTCGGACAACGACTTTTACTCTGGCCCCCACTTCGACATCACCCACATCGTGGACCGGGTGGGCGGCGGCGACTCCTTCATGGGCGGGCTGATCTACGGTCTGCGCACGTACGACGACCCCCAGCAAGCCCTGAATTTCGCTGTGGCCGCCTCCTGCCTCAAACACACCATCTTCGGCGACTTCAACCTGGTTTCTGTGGATGAAGTGCGGAAATTGATGAGCGGCGACGCCTCTGGGCGCGTGTCACGATAACAGCAAAGATCAAAGATCAAAGATTGAAGACTTAAGATTGAAGACTTAAGATTGAAGACTTAAGATTGAAGACTTAAGATTGAGGAACGCTGCGCATGCGCGTTACAATCTTCAATCTTCAATCTTCAATCTTCAATCTTCAATCTTCAATCTTCAATCTTCAATCTTCAATCTTTGATCTTCACCTTTCAATCTTCAAGGAGAACAACTCATGGCCCGTCATTCCCGGCTGGAAGTCCTGAACGCGATGGTCGAAACCGGCCTCGTGCCCGTTTTCTATAGCCCCGACCTGGAGATCGCCAAGCAGCTCGTGGCCGCCTGCGCGGCCGGCGGGGCGAAGGTGATCGAATTTACCAATCGTGGCGATTTCGCCTATGATGTCTTCAGTGGGCTCTCGAAACACATGGCCAAAGCCCACCCCGATGTCATGCTCGGCATCGGCTCGGTCATGGACGCGCCCACCGCTGCCTTGTTCATCGCCAACGGGGCCGATTTTGTCGTCAGCCCCGTGTTCAACGCCGAGATCGCCCGGCTCTGCAACCGGCGCAAGATTCCCTTCTCGCCCGGCTGCGGCAGCGTGTCCGAGATCTCCCAGGCGGAGGAATTGGGCGTGGAGATCGTCAAAATCTTCCCCGGCAGTTCTGTGGGCGGCCCGGACTTTGTCAAGTCCGTGCTCGGCCCCTGCCCCTGGTCGAGGCTCATGCCCACGGGCGGCGTTGACGCCACGGAGGAGAGCATCAAATCCTGGTTCAAGGCCGGCGTGACCTGTGTGGGCATGGGGTCCCAGTTATTCCGCAAGGATCTGGTGGCCGCCGGCGACTACGCGGCCATCTCGGCCACGGTCGAGCAGGTCATGGCCTGGATTCGGCAATATAGAGTATAGACTGGCGGTTAGAAAATTCGTGGGATTATGAGATTGGGAGATTGGGAGATTGAGAGATTAACGCGGCAGAATCTCCCAATCTCCCAATCTCACCCATCGCTGAGTTATTCGATCTACGATCTGGAGCATCAACCCAATGCTGGCACAAGCGACTGCTCAAACCTATCTGTCCCACGCCGAAATTCGTCAAACCCTGGGGCGTTCCCTGGATCGCCGCCACACGGGCGAGCGGGTGTTGGTGCTGACTCCGGATCACACCCGCACGGTGCCCTTGCCCCTACTCTTCCGCGTGCTGGTCGAAACCCTCCACGACGCCCGGCAGCTTGATTTCATGGTGGCTCTGGGCACCCATCCGCCCCTGAGCGAGGAGCAGTTGCGCCATCTGGTCGGCCTCAGCGCCGAGGAGCGCACGGGCGAGTATCGCCACATCGGCCTGCTCAACCACGCCTGGGACGCGGCGGAGACCCTGGTCCAGATCGGCACGCTACCCTCGGACCGCATCCAGGCCCTGGCCGGGGACGCCTGGCACCCCTCCCTGGCCGGGGATGTGCCCGTGCGCATCAACCGCCACATCTATGACTACGACCATATTCTGATCCTCGGACCCTCCTTCCCCCACGAAGTGGCGGGCTTTTCCGGCGGGGCCAAATACCTCTTCCCCGGCATCTCTGGCCCGGAGATGATCAATGTCTCCCATTGGCTGGGCGCGCTCGTCGGCGTGGTGGGCACCATCGGCGTGCGAGACACCCCCGTGCGGGCCATGATCCACGCCGCGGCGGAACTGGTCAGCGTGCCCACGACGTTGATCGGCTTGGTGGTGGTGGACAAGGCCGAGCTGGCCGGGATCTTCGTCGGGGATCTGATCGAAGCGTGGCAGGCGGCCGCGGATCTGTCGTCCCAGCGCCACATCGTGTGGGTGGACAAGCCCTTTCAGCGCGTGTTATCCTGTGCGCCGCCTATGTATGACGAACTGTGGACTGCGGGCAAGGCCATGTACAAGCTGGAACCGGCCCTGGCCGTGGGCGGTGAGTTGACCATCTTTTCGCCCACGCTGGACGTGGTCAGCCACGTCCACGGCAAGCACATCTACGAGATCGGCTATCACGTCTTGGACTATTTCTTGCAACAGTGGGACCAATTCAAGCACGTGCCCTTGGGCGTCTTGGCCCACAGCACCCATGTGCGGGGCGGCGGTCGTTTTGTCGAAGGCGTTGAACGTCCCAACGCCGCGGTCAACCTGGCCACGGGCCTGAGCCGGTCCGATTGTGAACGGCTGGCTTTGGGCTATGTAGACCCGGCCACGGTCGATTTTGCCGAATGGGAAAATCGGGAAGTCGAAGGCGTCCTGCTCGTGCCCAAGGCCGGGGAGATGCTCTATCGGGTGAAGAAGGGGGCGGGATGAGTCAGGTTTACGTGATCATGGGGGTCTCCGGTTGCGGAAAGACCGCTGTGGGCCAGGCGTTGGCCGCGGCGTTGGACGCGCCCTTTTACGACGGGGATGACTTTCATCCGCCGGAAAATGTGGCCAAAATGGCCAGCGGTGTGCCCCTCAACGATGAAGATCGCCATCCGTGGCTCATCAGCTTGCATGATCTGCTGGCCAAGCATTTGGCCCGCAACGAGTCGGCCGTTCTTGCCTGTTCAGCGTTGAAAACAAAGTACCGCGATCGATTGCGCCAAGGCAACGACGGGGTTAAATTTGTCTACTTAGATGGAGATTTTGACACCATCTGGCCGCGGATTTCGGCGCGTTCTGGCCACTATATGAAGGCGGATCTGCTGCAAAGTCAGTTTGAAGCCTTGGAGCCGCCGGATGCGGATGAGGCACTCATACTCTCGGTAGCGCAGCCGGTAGATGCCATTCTGGCACAAATTTTGCGCGCATCTCAAAACGAAATAGCGGAGAAATAAAAATGACAAATCAAGCAGATATTGGATTGATCGGTCTGGCCGTCATGGGTCAGAATCTGGTTCTAAACATGGACGATCACGGCTACACGGTGGCCGTTTTCAATCGCACGACCAGCAAAGTCGACCACTTCCTCAGCAAGGAAGCACAGGGGACCAAAGTGATCGGCACCCACTCTTTGCAAGAGTTGGTCTCGGTGCTGAAACGACCCCGTCGTGTCATGATCATGGTCAAAGCCGGCTGGCCGGTTGATGACACCATCGAGCAACTGGTGCCTTTGCTGGAAGAGGGGGACATCATCATCGATGGTGGCAACTCCCACTATCCAGATACGACACGGCGTGCCAAAGATCTGGCCGCAAAGGGCATTTTGTTCATCGGCACAGGCGTGTCCGGCGGTGAAGAGGGGGCCCGGTTCGGCCCGTCCATCATGCCCGGTGGCGCGCCGGCAGCTTGGCCCCACGTCAAGCCGATCTTCCAGAGCATTGCCGCCAAAGTCCCGGACGGGTCACCGTGCTGTGATTGGGTCGGCGAGGAAGGTGCTGGCCATTTCGTCAAGATGGTGCACAACGGCATTGAGTACGGCGATATGCAGCTGATCTGTGAAGCCTATGACGTCATGCAGCACGCGTTGGGTCTGACAGCCGGCGAGATGAGTACCATCTTTACCGATTGGAATACGGGCAAATTGGACTCGTACTTGATCGAGATTACGGCTGAGATTCTGGCTTACAACGATGAGGACGGTGGGCCAATGGTCGACAAGATCCTCGACACGGCCGGACAAAAAGGCACAGGCAAATGGACCGCGGTGTCCGCCCTGGACAGTGGGATTCCCCTCACGTTGATCGGTGAGGCTGTGTTCTCCCGTTTCCTCTCGGCGCTCAAAGATGAACGTGTGGCTGCTGCCGAAATGCTCGGATCGCCCACGCCAGCCTTTACGGGTGACAAAGCAGAGCTGATCGCAGATCTGCAAGAAGCCTTGTTTGCATCCAAAATCGTCTCCTACACCCAGGGCTACATGCTTATGCGTTCCGCGTCTGAGCAGTACGGTTGGAATTTGTCCTATGGCGCGATTGCGCTGATGTGGCGTGGGGGCTGCATCATCCGGGCGGCATTCTTGGAAGATATCAAAGCTGCCTTTGACACAAACCCGGCGCTGAGCAATTTGCTGCTCGATCCCTTCTTCAAGGCGCAGATTCAGCAAGCCGAAGCGGCTTGGCGGCGTGTGATTGGGACGGCTGTTGCCCTGGGCATCCCGGTTCCTGCCATGTCGAGTGCCCTGGCATTCTACGATGGATACCGGCGTGAGCGGTTGCCAGCCAATCTGTTGCAGGCACAGCGCGATTATTTCGGTGCCCACACCTACGAGCGTGTGGATAAGCCCCGAGGCGAGTTCTTCCACACCAACTGGACGGGTGAAGGCGGCGACATCACCGCCTCAACCTACGATGCGTAGGGGCAGAAAAGGGTCCATTTGACTATCGGACAACCTGATCGCACACGGAGACACACTCTATGCAGTTCAACGAGATCGGCAACCCCACCTACATCGCCTTGGAGACCTTTCGCAAGAGCGGGGTCGGCGTCCCCACACCGGTGTGGGTCGTGGCGGAGGATGGCAAACTCTACGTCTGGACCGTCGGGGAGAGCGGCAAGGTCAAGCGCATGCGCAACAACCCCCAGGTGCGCATGGCCGTCAGCGACGCCAGAGGCACGCCCAAGAGTGAGTGGGCGGCGGCCAAGGCCCGGATCCTGGCCGCCCCAGGCGACGAGGCGGCCCAGCGCAAACGGTTGGCTACCAAATACGGCTGGCAGTTCCGCCTGTTCGAGCTGATGGGCAAACTTCGAGGGGGCAACGCGCCCCATGTTGCCATCGAGATCAGCCAGATCTGACCGTTGGTGGGTCGAAGGGTAGTCAGCAAAGCCCAAGAAAAGCCCGGACGCTGTCAACGTCCGGGCTTTTCTTGGGCTTTGCTTGTCTCTCTATGTTTTATCAGTCGGCCTGAAGCAGAAATTCGATTTTCACGGCATCAAAGGGGAAAACGACTCGTCCATCTTCCACACGATCCAGCACACCGGCATTCAGCAGGGCCGTGATGTCCCCATGCACGGCTTTGACATCCCGCCCCACCCGGCGCGCCGCCTCGCGGATGGAGATCGGTTCCGCGCCGCATAGGGCCTTGAGGATCTCCCAGCGTTTGGCCGTGAGTACCCGCCAAAGCAGTTCGGGTGTGGCAAAGCTAATGCGTGCCGATTCCTGTGCATCCTGGGTTTTCCACGCACGGGCAAAATCCTGCATGGATTCCCCCGGTGCGCGCACATCAAGGGTTACGGTTTTCATTGTTCCACCTCGCAATATCCCGTTCAAAATCAGCAATCAGCGTATCCACCGTCTGGAATGTGTAGCTGCTTTCCGTCTCTCCAAAGTGCCGGTGATCGCCCTTTGTCGCCTCGTTGTCGTATCGCACAACGCACACCTGATTGACCACATAGGCCAGTCGGTACTTGAAGTCATGGGTTGAACCCGGAACTGGCGTGGGCACGCGCCACAGCACCAATTCGGCGAATGCTGTCTCTGAACAGATGATCCGTCTTCGCAAAAGCTCAACCGCGTTCATGTTGGAGATGATACCAACATGAACGGCTGTTGTCAACAATGGGGCGGGGACTGGTTGGCGCCACCGTGGACTAGATCTCCACCGCGCCCAGCGCCCTCAGCGCCAGCTTTTGCGCCTCTGTCACCCCGCTGATCCCTGCAATGTTCATCCCCGCGTAGGGGCCATCCACGGCCAAGGTGTTGACACATGCCCCGCTTCGCACATCCCAAAACTTGATCGTGCCATCAAAACTGCAACTGATCACCGCGCCACCGTCCGGGGTGAAGACGACTTTGTAGACCGTCTCTTTGTGGCCGTTGAGGCTGGCGCGCAGGGTGCCCCTGGCCGCATCCCACAAGCAGACCGCGTGATCGCTACCGCTGCTGGCCAGGGTGGCCCCGTCCGGGCTGAAGGCAAGGGAGAGTACCCAGGACGAGGGCCGACGCAGGATCAACGGCGCATTCTCTCCATGCCAGAGGTGGATCACCTGGTTGCCCCCACAGGCCAAAGAAGCGCCGTCCGGGCTGAAGGCAACAGAGAAAATGTCCTGTTCGCCGGCTTCGCTCACAGTTTTTTGGGCGTCGATCTGTTCCGGGAAGTGGGGATGAGTCATATCCCACAGGCGCAGATGGAGATCCGCGCCCACGGCGGCCAGGGTGCGGCCATCCGGGCTGAAGGCGATGTCGTAGACATAACGTGAATTGGCTTGCAGTACGGCTACCGGCTGGCCAGACATGGCAGTGCCGCTTGGGTGTGCCAAACCGCTCATTGACCACAGGCGCACGGTTCCGTCCGTGCTGCCGCTGGCAAACAGAGAGCCATCCGGGTTGAAGGCGAGACACATGAGGCTGTTTGTGTGACCATGCAGGGTATGGCGGATCTGTCCGCTGGCCAGATCCCACAGGTCGATGGTTTCGTTTTGGCCGGCGCAGGCCACCACGCGGCTGTCGGGGCTGATGGCAACCGTGAAGAGCGGGCCCTTGTGCCCACCCAAGGCTCGGTGAGGGTGGTTGGCTTGGGTGCCCCGTCCGTGCCAAAGGTGAACCCTCTGATCGTAGCCGACCGCGGCCAGAAGCCACTGGGGGGCTGGGGAGAGGCCCTGGGGCAGGGATGCGATGGCCAGGGATCCCAGGGCACGGGGCTGGCCGCGCAGGGTGTAGATCGATTGACCGCTCTCGGCATCCCACACCCGCACGGTCTGGTCGCTGCTGCTGCTGGCGATGAGTTGGCGTGTGCGGTTGCCGGGTGCGCCGGGGAGGGGCGGCGGACCAAAGGCCACGGACCAGACCACATGGCTATGGCCGAGCAAGGTGTGGCGCACATGCAAGCCGTGCCGGTCATCGATTGCCCACACCCGCACGGCGCGATCCGTGTGGCTGCTGACCAGGGATTTTGCGTTTGGACCAAGGGCCAGGGCGTCAATGGTTCCGGCCTGGGTTTCCACCATCTGGGTCAGTTGGCCCTCGGGCAAGCTCCAGAGGCAGATCTGTCCATCTTTGTCGCCTGTGGCCAGGGTGCATCCATCCCGGCTTAACGCCACCGAAACAATCGATCTGGCCGGTCTGGCCAGGACCAGATCGGAGGGTTTTGCATGGTTTCTTTGGCCATTCGGACACATTTGCCGCACCCGGATGGTGCCGTCACGATTGCCCACAGCCAGGGTTTTGCCGTTTGGGGTAAAGGCGATCAGCCCCTGGCGGGTGACATGGCTGGCAGAGCGGTGAATCAGCCGGGGCCGCTGGGTCATGCCCACGTTCCATACAAAGATCTCTCCATTTTCATCCACCCCGGTCACCTGTGTTCCGTCTGGGCTGATGGAGGCGGCGAAGAAGGACTGGGCGTCCTCGTGCCCCAAGGTAGTCGACCAATGAATTTGGCCGCGTGCATCCAAGGAAGACAACCCAACCGTTTTGTCATCGCTTGCGCTAGCCAAAAACAACTGGGACCTCCCGGTGGCGGTGATGTGCTGACCAAAGGCCAGTTCGTTGATGCTCTGGCTGTGGGCGGGGATCACCTGGACCAGCTGTTGGTCTGCGGTGCGCCAGAGGTAGATGGCCCCTTCGCCCGTGCCGACGGCCAAAAATTCGCCGTCGGGGCTGAAGATCGCACAATAAACCAGGCCAAAGGGTTCGGTGAAGACGCTGTCGATGATCTCGGCGTGGGCAAAGTTGGTTTGGGGCAAGCTGACCCCACGCAGATAGAGTTGGCGCAGAGAAAGATGGGAGAAGTCCTCCTTGCGCAGATCCGCGCCCAGGCCCAGCAGAAGATGCAACAGGTTGGCGGCGGCATAGCCTGGGCCGAGCTGAAGGGCGCGTATCTGCCCGATCAGCCGTCTCAACTGCCCTTCGGCTGCCTTTTTGCCCTGTTGCGCCACAAGTCGTTCGGCCACCGGGTGCAACAGGAGGCGGGTCTGGCTGGCGCGCACATATTCCTTGGCCTGGGCCAGGATCAGGGCGTAGCCGTTGAGGGCAGATTGGGCGAGGGCGGTTGGTTCTGTCCGGGTCAGGTCGCGCCCGATGGCCTCGACCAACCATTCGGTGGTGTATTCCAGCACCACATTTTGCAGTCCAAAGACATCGTCAAATTTTTCCAACAGAGAGCGGCGTTGCAGAGATCGGATGGACTCCAACATGGCCCGGGGGGCGGGCGGGTGGGCCAGCAGGTCGCGCAGGGCCGCATAGGGGGTTGGCTCGCGCACGACGGCCAGCCAGCCCATGATTTCCCGCTCCAACGGGGTGAGGCGGGCGAACTGTTGGTCTAGCACATCCCGGATGTCGTCAAAGATCAGGGTATCTGCATCCAAAAAGGTGGCAAGGTTGCCGTCAAAGAGATCTTGCACGGTTTGGGCGGCCAGATTGAGGGCCAGGGGATTGCCCGAATAGTGCTGCACAAAGGCGTCCAGCACCGCGGCGTCCCCGACCACGCCACGGCCCGCCATCACCTGGCGTCCGGCATCGGCAGCCAGACCGGCCAGGGAGAGGGAACGCACAGACGACGTTTCTTCCTCCAGACGGAGCAGATCCTGGGTCCATTCCCGACTGGTGAGGAGCAGGCAGCCGGGATGATCGCCCTCGGCCAGGCGGCGTACAAGCTGCCCGTAGGCCTCGTAGCCGGGGCGATAATAGCCGCTGCGTCCGTCGCTTTGCAAGATGCTTTCCAGGTTGTCCAGGATCAACAGGGTGCGCTGGGGGCGCAAATGGTCCAACAATTGGCTAAACTGCTGGTCCAGGCTGACGGGCAATGTGGTCACGGTTTGGTCCGAGAGCAGGTAGATCCATTCTCGCATAAGTTCGGCCAGGGGCGGGGCGTTGAGCAGGGAGAACCAGAGGATGCGCTGAAAGCCCATCTCCGGCTTGGGGGGGCTGTCTGCCAGGGCACGGACCAGGCTGGCGGCCAGGGCGCTTTTGCCCAGGCCGCCCATGCCGAAGATGCCGATCAGACGACAGCCATCCTGGGTGATCCACTTGTGCAGACGGGCCAACTCTTGGGTGCGGCCAACCAGTTTGACCTGTTGGGGCAGGGGATGGCCTTCGACCCGGAGACATTGTCCCGACTCTGGGGGGCGAGGCGGCGGGAGGGTTGTTCTCTTCTCCACCCCGGCTGGTTGCGCCTCTTCCCTCTGGCGGCCAATCTCCCCGCTGCGGATCTGTTGGGCGACGGTTGTGGTCTCCGCCAGGGGTTCGACGCCAAACTCCTCCATGAGGATGCGCCGACAGCTTTCAAATTGGGCCAGGGCGGCCGAGCGTTCGCCGGTTTGGGCCAGGAGTACCATCTGCTGGCGATGCACTGGCTCGGACCAGGGTTCCAGGGCAAGCAGACGGCGGTTGGCGGCCAGGGCGGCGGCCAGGTCGCCGGTCTGGGCATGGTCATGCACCAGGCCGGCGAGGGCATTCACCACCAGGGTGTGGATCTGCTCCCGCTGGGCCAGCATCCAGTCGTCATAGCCGGCGGCGTTGTGGACATGAAAGCCGCTGAGAAAGTCGCCGCGATAGAGATCCACGGCGGCCTGGCGGGCGGCCAGGTCCACGGGCGATGGGCCAGGGGTGAGGGTGGCGCGCAGAATCTCCACATCCAGCCAATAGGAGGTGGTGGGCTGAAAGGCGATGGTTTGGCGGTCGATTTGCAGATGGTCGCCCAGCAGACGGCGCAGATCGGGCAGCACCGCGCGCAGATTCTGTTTGGCCTGGGTGTCGCTCATCTCGCCCCAGAGCAGGGTGGCGATGGCGTCCCGGCTGTGATGTCTGGGCTGGTTCTTTTGGCCTGCGGCGTTGGCGGCCAGGTAGAAGAGGATCGCCTTGGCTTTGCTGGTGGACCAATCGGTTATGGCTTGGCCATCTACAAGAATTTGAGGGGATCCCAACAAGCTGATTTGTAATTTTTCTGACATAAAAGCCCCATTTTCCTCTGATTTGCGTTTGATTTGCGTTGGAGAGGTATGCTTTGCGTATGAAAGTAAATTCTGTGGTCAATTGTACACATATCCTGCGCACCCAGGCTGAATACGATGGAATCAGCCAGGCGGTTGTTCTGCGCTGCATTCTGGAGATGCCCGCTACTGGTGAGCGTCGTGGATTTACTGACATCGAAAGTTTGCTGACTGCCCTGCGTTCTGAACTGATGGAGGTGCACAATCACACATTACCCCTTGACCCCGAGATGAATTCCCATACCCCTTGACTTGACGAAGTTCGACGGTTTCTGAAAAGTCGAACTTCTCCTCCGAATATCGAACAGATAGATCCTTTCCATCCAACTTTCAGGAGAAGATATGTTTCACAGATCTAGGATTATACAGGGTAGTGCCTCCCTGGTTTTGACGATGCTGTTTATACTGGGGAGTTTCGTGCCCTTCGCCCCCCTGGGCGTCTCCACGGTATACGCCGAGACGAATATCACCGCCGACACGGAGATAGTTTTGCGGCTGACTGGGCCAAGTTATGTACAGGCTGACGAAACCTTGTCCTATGAGTTGACCGTCCAGAATTTGTCTGGCACGGCTTTTACCGGCCTCGTACTCTTCGACAATGTGCCGACCAACGCCATCTATGAGAGCGGTGGCCATCACAATATAGCCGAGAACCGCGTCGAGTTCACCTTGCCCAGCCTGGCTGCCCATGCCAAACATACCTTTTCCTGGGTGGCCCGGGCCAAGAGCGACCTGGCTGTCGGTAATTATGTGGTGAACGATGTCTTTCGCCTTCTCCAGTCGAACCCCGCCGCCGGTTATGGCTGGTATGGCCCGGTGAATACGTTGGTAGAAGCGCCTGGCGCACTCTTTGCCATCTACAAAAATACCAGCGGCATACCCTTTGACGTCAATACGCATGGCTTTCAATTTGAAAACTATGGCAACGAAGGCATCCCCAACCCGAACGACGATCTGGGGGCCCAGGACGTGTTTGAGCTGTTCGGCCCAGGCGTCTGTCAGTCGGGCAACACGGCAGCCACCTGCAAGTTGAGCGGGCCAGCCCAGGCCTGGTTGACCGAAGCGCTTAAAAGCACCGCGGGGGGCCATTGCGACGGTATGGCGGCTACCAGCCTGCGCTTCTTTAATTCTATGCCCTTCCGACAGTATAGCACCCCAGCCACCTTTCAGGCAGGTGCGGCCAGTACAATCAACCTGAATTTCCCCGCCCAGCCCATTGAAAACTATATCACCCGCTATTTCCATACCCAGAGCTACATTTGGAATACCCACTTTGTGGGCACGCCCGCGGAGACGATTGATCATCTGATTGCTGAGTTCAACAAGACCCCTTCGGTGGCCTACTCGGTTGCCTTCTTCCTGGCCCGCAACCTGGACAGGCTGGATCAGTCCACCTGGAAGAATGGCCATGCCGTGGTGGCCTATGGCGTGGAATTTGTCACAGACGACGAGGCGCGCATTCTGGTCTATGACAACAACTTCCCCAAACAGCGCAAATACTTCACCGTCAACCTGGCCACCAATACCTGGCGCTATGTAACCGCATCCACCCCCGGCCAGCCGGAAGACGCCTACGAAGGCACGGCCTTCTCCTTCAATCTGCGGCTTGTGCCCCTGGCCGCCCGGGATCTGCCCGCGGGCCAATACTTTGAATGCCCCTTCTGCCCCAACCAGAACCTTTCCAGCGCCCAGTTGGGTGAATCGGACACGATCTCCGGCGAGCTTGACTTTCGCTATACCGGCGAAGGTTCCATCCTCGTCGTCAACGACGCCGGCCAGAAGACCGGCGATGATCTGACGGGGAATTTTGTCAATCAGATTCCCAACGCCCAACTCTTCCCCTTCCAGGGCGGGCTGGGCAAAGAGATTCCGCCGATGATCGGCATTCCCGTGGCCGAGATCGACGAGACCTACTATTCGGTGGTCGTGCATGGCAAGAGTGTCGTCACCCCAACCATGGGCACTCTGGGGATTCACGGCCCCGGCTTTTCTATGGGCGTGAACGACATCCATCTCGACGCCGGTGAGGTGTTTAGCTTTACCATCAGCCCGGACGGTGACCACATCTCCTTTACCGCGACCGAAGCGATTACGGTGCCGGAACTCTACATCTCCCATGATCCCGTACACCCCAGCGACCCCAGCGTTATCTTCGATGTGGAGGGTATCACGCTCCTGGCCGGCGAGAAGATTTCCCTGGATCTGGACCCGGTGCTGGAACGTATCTACTTTGACCACACCGGCCCGGAAGCGGAAAATCTGATCATCGATATGAAGCACATCTGGCCCGATGGGGACGAGCAGGACTATGCCGAGACGATCCAACTCCCGGCTGGCGCAACCTCCGCTTTCATCGACTTTGGGGCCTGGGATGGTCTGCTCTCCCCGCCCCTGTATATCGACCATGTGCTGCAAAATGCGTCGATCAACCACCGGCTCAAGCTCTCCAGCTTGACCCAAACCTACGAGCCCACCCCCCAGGCCAACGCGCCCCAGGGTGTCTATCATATCAATGCCACCTTTACCAACGTCACGGAAATCACCCTGGAGACCCTCTCCTTCACCGTTGCCAACGTGGTGGGTGGCAACGTCGTCCTCAATGCGGATGGTGGCCCCGGCGGTTTGGCAGCCAAGATCTCTGTCCCCGCAGCTGCCCTGGGCGGCGACGGCTTCCTGGAACCGAACGAGTCCTTCGCCTTCAGCTTTGATGTGGGGTTGGCCGCTGCGGCTCTCTCCGACCTCACAGTCAACGCCAACGGCGTGTCCGTGGATTGGATGCTCACCACCCCCGCCCCGGCCGGTGATGCCCAAAACGCCAGCTTCGCCTTTATCATTGGGGCCAATATCCAGCGCGTCTATCTGCCGATGATTAGTCGGTAGGCTCTGGCAGATACAAATGATACAAGACAACCCCCCCACCAAGCCAGCCGCTTGCTGGGGGGGTTGTCTTGTATCATGGTCCCAGTTTGGGGATGGTTGGCGGTCGATTAGCGATCGATTGGCGATCGATTGGCGATCGAAGCGTATGATATGCGTGGAGATGGGATTCAATCTCCGCCACCAGATCGACACTGGCGAAACGGCCCCGGCTGTGGCCTTTCGTTCCCCGTCCATCGTGACAGCCAGGTACCAATCAGTCCAGTTCAAGCATGATTTTAGGAGAATCTATGATCCACAAATCCAAGTTACTCTTTGTCAACATCGCCCTGACCCTGGTGGCGCTGTTGATCTTCACCGTCGTCTCGCTGACGGCGGCAACCCCGGCGGTCTTCGCCGCTGGGGAGACCATCACCCTGACGCCGTTCGGCCCCAGTTATGTTCGGGCCGGCGGCAACATCACCTATGAGTTGACACTGAAGAATTTCACGGCCCAGCCCATCACGGCGATCACCGTCTGGAATCCGCTGCCGGCCAACACAACCTATGTGAGCGGCGGCACGCTCTTTGCGGGTGACAACGGCGTGGCCTTTAATGTGAGCAGTCTGGCGGCCAATGCTACGCAAAAGTTGATCTTGATCGTCAAGGTGAATAACGGCGTTGCCTTGGGCACGGTGATCGAGAACAAGGATATTGTGATTGAGAACTTTACCACCAGTGCCGGTTCGTTTAGCAGGCCGGCTGAGACGGCTGTGGGCACCACGGTGGAAGCGCCGGGAACCCAGGTCGCTATCTACAAAAATGCCAGTGGCACATCTTTTGATGTGGCGGTCAATGGGTATAGTTTTGATAACTATAGCAACACTGCCCCCCGGGTTTTTAGCGATGATTTGGGCACGGCGGACATGTTTGCCTTGTTCGGCCCAGCTGCATGTCAGTCGGGTACGACCGCTGCCACTTGTGTTCTGAGTGGCCCGGCGCGCAAGTGGATGAACAGCCAGATCGCCGGCATGGACGGCGGACACTGCGAAGGCATGGCGGCTACCAGCCTGCGTCTCTTTGACGAACTTCCGTTCAAGGGTCTGTCCACCCCCGCGTCCTTTCAGCCAGGGGCAACACAGACAATTGACCTGAGTTTTCCTCGCCAATCCGTTGAAAATTATGTTTCCTATTACTTCATCACCCAGAGTGTTGAAGAGTATTATAACAATGAAATCACGAAGTCGCCGAAGGAACTGGTCAATCAACTGATCGCTGACTTCAACCTGCCCGAGCCGATCCCCTACACGGTCGGCATCTATCAGATTCCAGGGTTCAAACATGGACATGCCATCACCGCCTATGGCGTGGAGACGGTGAATGCCAATGAGTCACGCATTCTTGTTTACGACAATAATTTCCCCAAACAGCGCAAGTACATCACGGTCGACATGACGGCCAATTCCTGGCGTTATGTAACAGCCGCCACGCCCGGCGAAGCGTCTACCATCTACACCGGCACAGCAAATTCTGGAAACCTGAGTCTGCACATCAACAATTCCCGTGATCTGCCCGCTGGTCAATACTTCACCTGTCCTTTCTGCAATGGAGAGGTCACTAGCGCAACCCTGCATGGCTCCGCCACAGGCGAAATCACCAGCACCATTCGCTTTGAGTATGCCGGCGAAGGGGCCTTCCTGGTTGCCAACGACGCGGATCAGTCCACTGGCTATGCCTTTGACACGGAGACCTTTATCAACGAAATTCCCGGCGCGACGGTGAACTACTTTAAGGGTGGACTGGGCAAAGATGTGCCCCCCGCCATTGAAGTGCCCTTTGTGGCCGCGCCCAATACCATCTACTCGGTCTACATCAGCGGCAAGACCATCGATGCGGAATCCAATGGTTCCCTGACCATGACGGGTGAAGGCTATGCCATGGGCCTGGACGACATTCAACTCAGCCCGGACGAATTCTTAGAGCTTGCCGTCAGCCCTAATGGCGACTACATCGATTTCAAAGCTACTCAGACCATCACCGCCCCCACCATGTATCTGGCCTATGACCCGGTCAGCCCCACCGACCCCAGCGTGATCTTCGAGGTCAGCGGCATCATTCTGGATGCTGGCGAGTCCGTTCTGTTGAGCATGGACCGGGATTTGGAACGAGTCTACTTTGACGACACAGGTGCCCAAGGCCAAGGGTTCGATGTGTTCATGACCCTGATCTGGCCCGATGGGGATGTGGAAGAGTACTACCAGCCCGTGGATGTGCCCGCTGGCTCCACCTCCGCCTTCATCGACTTCGGTGCCTGGGATGGTCTGCTCTCCCCGCCCCTGTACATCGACGATGTGCTGAAAAACCCGTCGGTCAACCACCGGCTCAAGCTGACCGGCTTGACCGAAACCTATGATCCCGTCCCCCAGGCCAACGCGCCCCAGGGTGTCTATCATGTCAACGCCACCTTTACCAATGTCACGGAGATCACCCTGGAGGATCTCTCCTTCGTCGTGGCCAATGTGGTGGGCGGCAATGTGGTACTCAACGCGGACGGCGGCCCCGGTGGTTTGGCGGCAAAGATCACTGTCCCCGCAGCGGCCCTGGGCAGCGATGGCTTCCTGGAACCCAACGAGTCCTTCACCTTCAGCTTTGATGTGGGGCTGGCCGGGACGACTATCTTCGACCTCACGGTTAATGCCAATGGCTACCCCGTGGATTGGATGCTCACCGACCCCGCCCCGACGGGTGATGCCAACAACGCCAGCTTTGCCTTTGAGGTTGGTGCCAACATTCGACGGGTCTATCTGCCGCTGATCGCCAAGTAAGGAATCGCAGTTCACTTCCCTGACGACCTTCCGGGAGGCGGTCAAGATCGTTTCCCGGGAAGTCGTCAGGCTGTTTTCATGTTGTTCTATCGAGTTCTACACAAGGAGGAAGTATGTACCAAAAGTCCAAGTTCGTCCTCGTCAACATCGCGCTGACCCTGGTGGCGCTGTTGATCTTCACCGTCGTCTCATCGACGGCGGCAACCCCGGCGGTCTTCGCCGCTGGGGAGCAGATTTCCCTCAAATCGAGTGCGCCCAGTTATGTCTATGCTGGCGGCAACATTACCTATGAGTTGGTTGTGAAGAACTATCTGAGCCAGCCGATCACCAATATTGTTATTTTTGATACCCTGCCGGTCCACACAAGCTATGGGAGCGGCGGCACGCTCAATGCTGGACAAAATCGGGTCGAATTTACCTTGCCAAGTCTGGCGGCCAACACGAGCCACACCTTTACATTTGTGGTCAAGGTGACCCCCGGTACCGCCGCGGGCACGGTGATCGAGAATAAGGATGTTCTGATTAGTAGCTTTACTGTCGGTACGGATACATATTCTGTATCGGGTGACGGTATTTCCACTACGGTGGAAGAGCAAGGAACCCTGGTGGCCGTCTACAAGGATGGCAACAGCACGCCCTTTAACGTCACGGTTGATGGGTTCAAGTTTGAGAATTTCACCAACAGTGCACCGCGTGTTTTCAGCGATGATCTGGATGCACAGGACATGTTCATCTTGTTTGGCCAGGATGCCTGTCAGTCAGGCACGACCGCGGCTACTTGTGTCTTGAGCGGTCCGGCCCGTAAGTGGATGGAAAATCAGATCGCCGGGATGAATGGCGGCCACTGTGAAGGTATGGCTGTCACCAGCCTGCGGCTCTTTGATTGGTCCGCCTACAAAGGCAAATATTCTCCGGCTGATTTTCAGTCCGGCGCCGCGACGACAATTGACCTGAACTTTCCCCAGCAGTCAATCGAGAACTATGTTGCCTCCTACTTTGTCCGCCAAGGGCTAGTGGAGGTTTGGACTGCGTCACAGAAAGTGACGCCAGTGGCTGCCGTCCAGAAACTGACCACGGACTTCCAATTGGCCAAGCCTATCGCTTACACGATTGGCATCTACCAGGTGCCAGGAATGAAGAATGGACATGCTATCACCGCCTACGGTGTTGAGACGGTGAATGCCAACGAGTCACGCATTCTTGTCTACGACAACAACTTTCCCAAGCAGCGCGAGTACATCACCGTCAACATGGTGGCCAACACCTGGCGCTATGTGACGGCGTCCACGCCTGGTGAACCAGCCACCATTTACGATGGCACCGCCACCTCAAACAATCTGGAGTTGACACCGGTCAGCGCTCGGGATTTGCCTGCGGGCCAGTACTTCACCTGTCCCTTCTGTAACCCTGATGTCACCAGCGCAAGTGTGCTTGGTTCCGCCACCAGCCAGATCACCAGCACCATCCGTTTTGACTACGCCGGCGAAGGGGCCTTCCTGGTCACCAACGATGCTAACCAGTCCACTGGCTATGCCTTTGACACGAAGATCATTATCAATGAGATTCCCGGTGCCACGGTGAACTACTTCAAGGGCGGGCTGAACAAGGATGT
>JAGNDO010000038.1:0-5849 GCA_018003515.1 Caldilineaceae bacterium | reverse complement strand
AAGGGGCCTTCCTGGTCACCAACGATGCTAACCAGTCCACTGGCTATGCCTTTGACACGAAGATCATTATCAATGAGATTCCCGGTGCCACGGTGAACTACTTCAAGGGCGGGCTGAACAAGGATGTACCCCCGACGATCGTTGTGCCCTTTGTGGCCGCCCCCAATGCCCGCTATTCGGTCTACATCAGCGGCAAGACCATCACTGCTGCGTCCAATGGCTCCCTGACCATGACCGGCGACGGCTATGCAATGGGCTTGGATGACATCGGACTTGACCCCAACGAAGAGTTGGAACTGGCTGTCAACCCCACGGGCGATTACATCGACTTCAAGGCGACCCAGACCATCACCGCCCCCACCTTGTACCTGGCCTATGATCCCATCAGCCCTGCCGACCCCAGCGTGATCTTTGAGGTCAGCGGCATTGTGCTTGATGCGGGCGAGTCGGTTCTGTTGAAGATGGACCGGACTCTGGAACGGGTCTACTTTGACGACACGGGTGCCCAGGGCCAAGGGTTCGATGTGTTCATGACCCTGATCTGGCCCGACGGGGATGTGGAGGAGTTTGTCCAGGCCGTGGATGTGCCCGCCGGATCCACCTCCGCCTTCATCGACTTCGGGGCCTGGGATGGTCTGGGCAGCCCGGCCCTGTACATCGACGATGTGCTGAAAAACCCGTCGGTCAACCATCGCCTCAAGCTGTCTAACTTGACCCAAACCTATGATTCCACCCCCCAGGCCAACGCGCCCCACGGTGTCTATCATGTCAACGCCACCTTTACCAACGTCACGGAAATCACCCTGGAGACCCTCTCCTTCACCGTGACCAACGTGGTGGGCGGTAACATGGTCCTCAACGCGGACGGTGGCCCCGGCGGTTTGGCGGCCAAGATCTCTGTCCCCGCAGCGGCCCTGGGCGGCGACGGCTTCCTGGAACCCAACGAAGCCTTCACCGTCACCTTTGACGTGGGCTTGGCCGGGACCACAGTCTCCAACTTCACGGTCAACGCCAATGGCGTGCCCGTGGATTGGATGCTCACCACCCCCGCCCCGACCCGTGATGCCAACAACGCCAGCTTCGCCTTTGTGGTTGGGGCCAACATCCAGCGTGTCTATCTGCCGATGATTGGTCGGTAGGCTCTGGCAGTACAAATGATGCAAGACACCCCCCCACCAAGCCAGCCGCTTGCTGGGGGGGTGTCTTGCATCATGGTCCCAGTTTGAGGATGGTTGGCGGTCGATTGGCGATCGATTAGCGATCGAAGCGTATGATATGCGGGGAGACGGGATTCAATCTCCGCCACCAGATCGACACCGGCGAAACGGCCCCGGCTGTGGCCCTTCGTTGTCCGTCCATCGTGACAGCCAGATGTCAATCAGTCCAGTTCAAGCATGATTTTAGGAGAATCTATGATCCATAAATCCAAGTTACTCTTTGTCAACATTGCCCTGCTTTTGGTGGCCATGCTGATGGTCACGGCGGTCTCGCTGAAGACGGCCATGCCGACCGCCTTTGCAGAGGAGGCCACAACCCCGCTGACGGTGCAGCAGCCCCAAGCGGATTTCCTGACCTATCTTCCCCTGGTCTTGGCCAACTATGACCCAACCGCCATTGTGCCGGGGCCTGTCCTCTCCCTTACCCCCAGCGGGCCAAATTATGCCACACCGGGCAGCAACATTTCCTATGCACTGACCCTGAAGAACTTCCAGAACCGGGCGGTGACGGACATCGTTGTCTTCAACCCCCTGCCGGCCAACACAACCTATGTCAGCGGCGGCGCCTTCAACGCTGGCCAAAATCGGGCCGAGTTTACTCTGGCCAGTCTGGCCGCCAAGTCTTCCCACACCTTCACCTTTGTGGTCAAGATCGGCGACGGGGTTGGGGTGGGCACGGTGATTGAAAACGTCAATGTGACCATAGAGACCTTTACCATCGGCGGCAACTCGTTTGGCAGACCTGCCGAAACGGCCGTTGGCACTACCGTGGAGGCGCCGGGAACACTGGTGGCCGTCTACAAAAACCCCAGTGGCACCCCCTTTGATGTCAAAGTCGATGGGTACAAGTTTGATAACTACACCAACGCCGCCCCTCGCGTTTCTAGCGATGATCTGGGCACCCTGGACATGTTCACCATGTTTGGTCCGGCAGCCTGCCAGTCGGGGACGACCGCGGCCACCTGTGTGTTGAGCGGCCCGGCCCGCAAGTGGATGGAGGGTCAGATCGGCGGCATGAACGGCGGCCATTGCGAAGGCATGGCCGTCACCAGCTTGCGCCTCTTTGATGGCCTTGCGTTTGATGGCAAGAATTGGTCCCAAGATTTTCAGGCTGGGGCCACGTCAACCATTGGCCTGGACTTCCCCCAGCAGTCTATCGAGAACTACGTTGCCTCCTACTTTGTGCGCCAAGCGCTGGACGAGGTCGTGACCGCCACAAAGAAGGTGGCCCCTGTGGCCGCGGTTCAACAGTTGACCGCGGACTTCAGTCTGACCAAGCCCATTGCCTACTCGGTCGGCATCTATCGTCTGGAAGGGCCAAACAACGATTTCAAGGACGGTCACGCCATCACGGCCTATGGCGTCGAGAAGGTAAATGACAACGAGTCACGCATTCTGATCTATGACAATAACTATCCGAAACAGCGCCAATACATCACAGTCAACATGGTGGACAACACCTGGCGCTATGTGACATCGGCCACGCCGGGCCAAGATCCGACCATCTATGCCGGCACGGCCACCTCGCGCAACCTGGAGCTGACCCCCATCAGCGCCCGGGATATGCCAGCGGGCCAGTATTTCACCTGTCCCTTCTGCAATCCTGACGACACCGCTACGGGCTTGCAGGCCGCGGCGTCGGGCCAGATCAGCAACACCATTCGCTTCGAGTATGCCGGCGAAGGGGCCATCTTGGTCAAGAACGATCAAGCTAAGTTTACCGGTTTTGACGACGAGAGTAAGACCTTTATCAACGAGATCCCCGGCGCCACCCTGAACTACTTCAAGGGTGGGTTGAACAAGGATGTCCCGCCCATGATCGAGGTGCCCTTTGTGGCTGCCCCGGATACCATCTACTCGGTCTACATCAGCGGCAAGACCATCGACAGCGCGTCCAACGGCTCCCTGACCATGACCGGTGACGGCTATGCAATGGGGCTGGACGGCATCCAGCTTGACCCCAACGAGCTATTGGAGCTTGCGGTCAGCCCCACGGGCGACTCTATCGACTTCAAGGCGACCCAGACCATCACGGCCCCCACCCTGTATCTGGCCTATGATCCCATCGATGCAAACAATCCCAGCGTGATCTTCGAAGTGGATGGGATTATCCTCGACGCTGGCGAATCCGTGCTGTTGGAGATGAACCGGGATCTGGAATATGTCTACTTCGACGACACGGGCGCTGGCGGACAGGCCTTTGACGTGACCATGACCATGATCTGGCCCGATGGCGATGTGGAAGTGTACAGCCAGCCCGTGGATGTCCCGGCCGGCTCCACCTCCGCCTTCATCGACTTTGGCGCTTGGGACGGGCTGGGTAGCCCGGCCCTCTATATCGACGACGTGTTGCAGAACCCGTCGGTCAACCATCGGCTCAAGCTGACCGGCTCGACCACGATCTATGATCCCACGCCCCAGGCCAATGCACCGGCCGGCGTCTACCATGTCACCGCCACCTTCACCAATGTCACGGAAATCACCCTGGAAGATCTCTCCTTTGTGGTGGTCAACCTGACCGGCGGCAACATGCTCCTCAACGCGGATGGCGGCCCGGCCGCAGTGGAGGCCAAGATCTCCGTGCCAGCATCGGCCTTGGGCGGGGATGGCATCCTGGGTGTGAACGAAGCCTTTACCCTGACCTTTGATGTGGGGTTGGCGACAGCCGACACGGCCAGCTTCACCGTGAACGCCAACGGCGCGCCGGTGGATTGGGCCTTCACCGACCCAGCCCCGGCCGGCGATGCCAACAACGCCAGCTTCATCTTCCCGGTCAACCCTGCTGGTCGGTAGATCTATACCGAACACTCGTTAGATCGCCATCCCTCTCCTCTCGACAATGGCGATAAAGAAAACATGTCCACCCCGGAAACCGCTAACGGTTTCCGGAGTGGGCATGTTTTGTACTCAGGCGAAATCGACCAACGGCGAGAAGCCGACGTTCTTTGACAGGCCAAGGGCAGAGGCATACAATGGGTTCACCCTCTTTTTCTTTGCCACAGGAGGAATCTATGAACCGCGATCAAATCATTCACTGGCTGCTGGATGGCGATGTGTCCATCCAATTCCAGGTCTATCGGGACTTGCTGGGTGAAAACCGTCCCGATCTGCAAGCGCGCATAGCCACCGAAGGCTGGGGCGCACAGATGCTCCAGGCCCGGCACGCCAACGGCCATTGGGGCCAGGGCTTCTATCAGCCCAAGTGGATCTCCACCCACTACTCCCTGTTGGATCTGGCCAATCTGGACTTCCCGTCCGCCCATCCCCTGCCCCAGGCATCCGTGGCCCTGATCCTGCGGGAGAACGTGGCCGCGGATGGGGGCGTCAACCCGGCCCGCTCCATTGCCCAGAGCGATGTGTGCATCAACGGCATGTTTTTGACCTATGCCTGTCATTTTCAAGCCGCCCCGGATGCCCTGCGCTCCGTCGTAGACTTTGTGATCGGCCAGCAGATGCCCGATGGGGGATTCAACTGTCGGGCCAACCGGCAAGGGGCTGTGCATAGCTCCCTGCATTCCACCATTTCGGTCATCGAAGGCATCCGGGTCTACGCCGCCAACGGGTACACCTACCGCCTGGCCGAATTGGAGAAACTGGCTGGGGACGGACGCGAGTTCATCCTTCAACACCACCTCTACCGCTCGGACCACACGGGGGAGATCATCGACAAGCGCATGACCATGCTCTCCTACCCTTCCCGCTGGAAGTATGACATTTTGCGCGCCTTGGATTACTTCCGGGCGGCGGGTGTGGCCTATGATCCACGTATGCAGTCGGCTTTGGATGTGTTGGCGCAAAAAGAACGCAAGGATCACACTTGGCCCGTGCAGGCTAGACATGCGGGCCAGACCCATTTCGAGATGGAAAAGACCGGTGGCCCCAGCCGTTGGAATACCCTGCGGGCTTTGCGCGTGTTGAATTCTTACTCCTGATCAGCTCAAAAAACGAGGAAATGCTATGACTAAATCTGCCGCCAAACAATTCACCCCCTGGCACGAAGCGCTGTTGAAATTCCTGCGTGGGCTGATCACTTCGACCAATATTTTGCTTCTCAAGATCAGCAAAGGTCGCCTGGGCAACAGTTTTCTCGGCGTGCCCGTGCTACTGTTGACCACCATCGGGCGCAAGTCGGGGCAGCCACGCACCCAGCCCCTCTATTTTCTGGCAATCAACAACCAGATTGTGGTCGTGGCCTCCAACGCTGGCACGGCCGGCGACCCGGCCTGGCTGCTGAATATCCAGGCTGATCCCATGGTATCCATCGATTCCCAGGGGAAGACCACAAAAATGCGTGCCCATGTGGCCAGTGGGGAAGAAAAGGCCAAGCTGTGGCCCAAATTGACAACTTTGTTCCCCAAATGGCAGATGATGGAAGACCGCAGCAAACGCAGCTTCAAAATTGTGGTGCTGGATCCGCTTGCTTGATCCTGTCTGAGAACTGAGGCCATTTGATGAAGACGAATTGGGACGAAGAAGTTGATCTGCTCGTGGTCGGGTCCGGTGGCGGAGGCATGACCGCCGCCCTGGTGGCAAAAAGCTTGGGGCTGGATGTACTTGTCATCGAGAAGACGGAATTCTACGGCGGATCAACCGCCCGCTCCGGCGGCGCGCTGTGGATTCCCGACAACCATT
>JAGNDO010000116.1 GCA_018003515.1 Caldilineaceae bacterium | reverse complement strand
GGCCTGGCCCTGGCAATAACAGCATTTCTCCGCCCTCGGCGGTGCGCTTTTGAAAGGAAGCCGTCCATGCTTTTCATTCACAACGTCACGTTGCTCACCCCCCGTCAGCGGGTGGAAAAGGCCGGCCTGTTGGTGGATCGGGGGGGGATCGTGGCCTGTGGACCCATCGAGTCCATGCACCTGCCGGAGAATTTGGACTTCGTGGATGGGGGAGGGCATCTGCTGGCCCCCGGCTTCCTGGATCTCCAAGTCAACGGCGGCTTCGGCCTCGACTTCACCGCGGACCCCACCACCATCTGGGCCGTGGGCGAACGACTGCCCCGCTACGGCGTCACCGCCTTCCTGCCCACCATCATCACCGCCCCCCTTGCCGTCAGCCGAGCCGCCCAAGATGTACTCCTGGCCGGGCCGCCCCCCGGCTACCGCGGAGCCATCCCCTTGGGGCTGCACATCGAAGGCCCCTTCCTCAACCCAGCCAAAAAGGGCGCCCACAACCCCGCCCACCTGCGCCTCCCCTCCCCCCAAGCCGTGGCCGACTGGTCCCCGGAAAGCGGCGTCGCCCTGGTCACCCTGGCCCCCGAACTCCCCGGCGCGCTGGAGACCATCGCCGCCCTGGCCGGTCGGGGCGTGGTGGTCAGCGCGGGCCACTCCACCGCCACCTATGCCCAGGCCCAGGATGGCTTTGCCGCTGGCATCCGCTATGGCACCCACCTCTTCAACGCCATGCCCACCCTGCACCACCGGGAACCGGGTCTGCCCGCCGCCCTCCTCAACGCCCCCCAGCTCACCGTCGGCCTGATCGCCGACGACATCCACGTCCACCCGGATCTCATGCGCCTGGTCTGGCAGATCCTGGGGCCGACCCGGCTCAACCTGGTCAGCGACGCCATGGCCGCCCTGGGCATGTCCCCCGGACAATATGTTTTGGGCGACTACGCCGTCACCGTCACCGAAAGCGACGCCCGCCTAGCCGATGGCACCCTGGCTGGCGTCATCCTGCCCCTGGACGGCTGCCTGCGCAACCTCATCCGCTGCACCGGCTGCGCCGTGGAGGAGGGCCTCGCTACCGTCACGACTACGCCCGCCGCCCTCCTCAACCAGACGCGCAAAGGCCGCCTCGCCCCCGGCATGGACGCGGATCTGGTTTTGCTAGATGGGGATTTACAGGTGGTGAAGACGTGGGTGGGCGGCAGGTAGGATCGCCAAGAAAAGCAGCTCGGCTGGGCATGGTGTGCAAGATACCAGCTTCGTCCTTCTCGCCCAATTCAACATCCAGATCGGATTCAGCGGCCACCAACGGCGGTGGTGCCAACTGCCGACGAATGTGATCTTGAAGTGCCTGACAGGTTTTTTCATCCAAAAGCACCACAGAGCGGCTGGCCCGCACAGTGGACACCCTCCCCACCGCCGACACCTTCCCCAACACCAGCTTCCACGGCGATCAAACCCTGCTGAAAATGGCCGGCGTCACCCTGCGCGGCGAAAACCGCATCCCCGTCTTTGATCCGGTCACCATGCAGACCCACGTCCCCGGTCTCTATTTGGCCGGGACCGTGGCCGCCGGGGTGCAGCCACGAGCATACGGCCAAGATCGTGCGGGCGATGACGGGTCAAGAGGCGGTGGGGGGGGGTGTGGCGGTGCGGAATTATGAGCTGGGGTGGGAGGCGATTCAGGCGAATTGAAACAGACAGAAAGTTCGGTTTTGGCCGAGTGAAATATGAAAGGGGACCAATCGCATTAATGCGATTGGTCCCCTTTCATATTTCACTCGGCCACAGTCATACCCACAAGATCAGCGCGGGGCAAGAATAAACGGTAGGAAGATCTTGTGGCCTAGGGGATCGGCGTCCACCGGCGCGGCCGGCACAGCCGAATTACCCTCTGGCTCATTTCCAGGAGAGATGATGGGCTGTGTTCGTTTAGATTTATCGCTTACGGCATTGGGGGACCGCATGAGGGCCTGCGCAAACTTGGCTCCATGCGCAGAGGTTGTCAAACGATACGTCGAAGCGCTATACCCGAACACTTCGATCTGGAAAGTACCGCCAACAGTGGCCAAGACGCTCACCGCGTCATCCGCCAGACCTGAGTTGTTGCTGACCCATGACCGATTGCCGTCAGGGCTCCACACATAAAGGTCGGCATCTCCGCTCAGGGTTTCCAGCAGCACATTCATGGTTTTGCCAGCTTCAAGGTAACGTCGATAGACCCGGACTTGTCCACCCAAAACGGAATCAGACGGCGGCATGTAGTCTATTCGGGTCTTGAATATCGCCTCACTAATATTGCCTGCTCCGTCCGAAACCCATATCTGTAAATAGCGCGCCCCGCCTCTCCCCGTCAGTGAAAACGCATAGGGACTCTGAAAGGCAACCCACCCCGTATTCTGAATCGCCACCCATTGACGGGCAGACGAATTGAACTCGCGCTCGACCAGATACATGGAACTCAGCCCTGATCCACCGCTATCTTCTGCAACAATTGTGACAGTAACGGCAGAGTCTGTCGTTTCCGCAGCCCCGCCATTGGCGACAAGATCCGTCACGTAAGGAGGTTGCTGGTCTCCGGCGGGTGGGAGGATGGTTACATCTCGCCATGCCTGGTTGTTGGCTTTGCTGTCCTCTTGCAACAGGTTTTCTGGATCGATCACGACGTAGATCGAGACCGGTCCCGCGACGCTTGCCGTGTCCCAGTTGACCATGATGGACTCGACAACGCCATAACCCGGGGGCATGGGCGGTGTTAAACCTCGATTAATGAATTGTCCTCCTTGGGCAGGATCACCCAGATAGAAATCAGCCGTGATCTGAACGGTCTTCTTGCCGCCATGCCGACGAATATTGATGCCCAACGATGCCTGTTCTCCCTGACGGACCGTTGTAGGTGAAAGCCAGATATCTTCGGCACCGATGGAAAAATCATCTCCTCCTGGATCCAACACCGTATATCCCGCCAACAACGTGCTGGTGACCGGAGAACCGACATTGCGGGCGACAACATCATAGGTGCCAGGGGTCCAATCTATCGGCACGACTGCGTTTAAGCGTGTCGCATTCTGCCATTGAACGTTTTGCAATGGCGTGTTGCCCAGAGAAATGGTCACGCCGGGCTGAAGATTGAACCCATAGAGGACAATATCGTTGGGTGCATCATTGAACCCTTGATTTGGCATAATGCTCAACAAATTTGGTGTACTGCCCATAACGGTAAATCCATCCGGCAGAGAACCACATTGTCCGCCCGGATTGCAGACCTGAACAGCATGGACCCCGGGCGTAATGCCGGGCGGAACCGCACCCAATAGCTGCGTGCTGTTGACCATGCTAAGATCTTGAAGCTGGGTTATTCCAATCTTGGCCACCGAGCCAGCGGCAAAATTGCGGCCGGTAATGGTGACCCACACCAATTGCGTGTTGTAGCCGCTTATGGGATCAATTCCTGTCACCACAGGCACTGGTCCCGTAGGTCCAGGAGTTGGTGTAGGTGAGTTGGTAGGCGTTGCGGTCGGTGTATTTGAAGATGTTGGCGTGGGCGTATTGGTAGAAACAAAGCCTGTACCCGTAGGCGTTGGGGTGTACGTAGAGGTTGGCGTTAGTGTTGGCGTAGGTGTTGCCCCAGGCAAGGAGGTTGGCGTATTCGTCGGCGTGTTGGTCGGTGTTGGGGTTGGTGTAAGCGTGCCAGATGTAATGCCCTTGACGTAAAAATCATCCACGTTGACGTAGATTCCCCCACCCCAATCCTCTAAAGATCGAAAGCCGGCTGCACCACCGGCATACGGAGGCGCTATGACATCCACAGTCTTGGTTTCAAGCGTATCAAGCCGGGTAATTGTAGCAACCAGTTGGTTATCAATGCGTTTTAGCTCAACACGATTGTTCATTGCCGTAATGTCAATGTCGGGCCACAGGTCAACATAGGCCACAACACCAGGTTGAGTACCACTGATATACAGGCGATTGCTATAAGTGTAACCGGCCCAGTAATAATGTTGGTTATCTTGATACTCGAATACTACACTATTCCAACCCATGGCTTGAGCCGTGTAATAGAACGTAGCTCCAACCTCTGACAAGCTATCGAAATGTTGCTTGTAGAGTTTAATGCTTGTCGGCGCATGATTGCTAGGGCCGTCATAGTGGTACTGTAATACCTTGTTGTTTCCGACTTGGCCAACCTTGAATCGGTCGGGCCAGACAGCCCCAGGAGGCGACCACTCACTCACACTTCTGTAGTCATAGAAGTCGGTGGGGTTCACCCCAAGCGCATACGACTCGTAATCATCACTAAAAAAGGCTGCTGGGGTTGTGGTTGCGGTCGGTGTGGCGGTTGGATTTGAATCAAGCAACGACACTTCAATCCAGTCAATCTTCGCCAACGAGCTCTCAGTCGGATCCACCATGGCGGCAAAGCCAACTTTGCCTGGCGTTCCATCTCCAAATGTGACAGGACCGAGACGTTGCTGGAAGTCTACACCGTCAAGACTGTAATACTGGGTATACACATTGCCGACTTTCCTGACCCGAAAATAATAAAGCGATGTGCCAAAGTCAATATTCGAGACGTTAGAACCCCACGCCCCACCAACCTCCGCGCCAAATTCGAGTTGACGACTCCCCCAGATATAACCATAGATACTACGTATGAAATTGTTGCCATCATCGTAGATCACCAAGTTCAGTTGGGAAGCAAAATTGGAGACGGGCACGAATTCGTTGACATGCATGGTGATGTCAAAATCACCCGTCGTGGGTGCATCGATCAGGAACAAATTCTTGTATGATACGTCGTTTGAGTGCAGATCCCCTGAGCAGGCTCGCAACTCAAAGTGATCGGGGGTGATCGTATAATAGGCGCTGTCCTGATGCTGAATCGCCCACAAATTACTCATCGACCCATTGAAATCGTCTCTAAAAAATGTTGCTGGGGAAAGTGTGGGTGTCCGAGTGGGTGTCCATGTAGGCGTTCTTGTCGGCGTAGATGTCGGCGTGTTGGTTGGTGAAATGGTCGTACCCGTAGGCGTGGAAGTAGGCGATACACTCGTGCTTGTCGGTGTTGGAGTAGGAGTAGGTGGCACACTCGTGCTTGTCGGTGTTAGAGTAGGAGTAGGTGGCGCACTCGTGCTTGTCGGCGTTGGGGTTAACGTGGCGGCCCCGCTCTTGCACTTTCCGGCACTTCCCGCGTTGTAGATCGCCAACATCTCGGCTGTAGAAAGCGCTCGATTGTAGATACTAATCTCATCAACCAAGCCGGCGTAGTATTCAAAACCCGCATTTTGCCCAACATAAAGATGTCCGGTCGAAGTCGTGTTGTAACTGCGTGTAGCGCTGGCCTCAAGTTGCCCGTTCAGGTAAAGTTGGGTATTGCTGCCATCATACGTGAGTGCCGCATGATACCATTGGTTGTTCGCCACAATGGTCGAACCACACACCTCCAGCGGACCGCCGCCTGGCTGTCCAATACAGACATGGTCCGAGAGTCTGACCATATAGAAGGAATTGTTGATCTGATTACTGCCATAGACTACGGGAATTTGGTTGTAGGAGGAAGGCTGCATCAGGAACCAGAATTCCATGGTTCGGCTGCTCGATCCCATGGGCAATCCAGAATCATTCGCAATGAGATAGTCGTCGATGCCATCTAAACTGAATGCCTGACCAACCTTTCCCGCTCCAAAAGTGGCCCCATTTTGGAGCGAAGCATGGTTGGGTCCGATCACGTCGACTGTGCTGCCTTCAGCAGGCCACCAATCGATCAAGCCGGATGGCGGGGCCACACAGATGGGGGGAACCGTCGTGCTGGTTGGCGTTGGTGTTTCGGTTGCCGTTGGGGTGACGGTGGAGGTAGGCGTATCAGTCGGCGTCGGCTGCTTAACCTGAAACCAGTCAAAGTAGACCTCGAAGCTGTCTAAACTCCAGTGGGTGTACGTCATCATCAGGCCCAAGTCAATCGTGCCCGGCAAGGTAGTTGGTGTGGCCGCGATCTGATTCCAGTTCACGCCGTCTGAACTGTAGCTGGCAATGATCTGTGAACCAAGCCTCTGCAACATCAGGAAAAAGGGTCCGTCATCTGGCCACGGCAGAGTCGCCACTTGGCCAAAGATAGCGTTCTGCATCTTGCCAAATTCCAAATAATGCCAAGTCGAGGAATGCCTCAAAACAATATAATTGTCGGTGTTCAACCAAAGCAGCAGTCCCATGGAATGGAAGTAGTTATCACCACCAATCTCAATTCTGGTCGAAACTGTAAAGTCCCCGGTAATCCTCTGTGTCAGGCGCGGTGGATCAGGGAAATCAAATCCAGCGGTATAATTGCCTGGAAGTCTGACATGCAAATATCCAGGTCGACTTGTCTGCTCATAACTGACAAGGCCGGTCGTTTCAGCCCATGTCCAACGCGGATTGAGGCTCGACTCGCTGAATTCGTCGTTGTAGCTTGGGATCGGGGTCGCTGTCGGCGTAGCCGTACTAGGCGCGCCCGCGCCGCTGATGCTGACCTCATACAACGTAGGGGTGCTATGGTGATCGGCGGAACTGGTCAGAGTTGCACGATAGCGTAAGAAACGGGAAGGGGGCACGCCAGCTGCGATCAGATCGACCGTATGCCTACCGGTTGACCCGACTGCATCGACTGTATGCCAGCCAGTCCAGGTGATGCCATCATTGCTAGTATCCACAGCGATCTGCACACCTGTACCTGCCGGAATCGTGACGGATAACACAAGGGAGTTCCACCAAGCTGTGTTGAGCTGGTCGTAGATCGACGAGGTGATGACCCCACTGGCCGCGAAGAATGTGGGGACACGCAAGGCGTCCGTGACAGTCACACCCTCTGTGATCGGCTGGCCGTAGGTCGTACCGTGATAAGCGAGCGCTGAGAAGTAGGGTGAACCGATTACAGCGAAGTTGGCTTCGATCCCCCATGTTAACTCCTGTCGATTTGAGGTCGAATACCCGCTGGCGCTGCCCCAATAAATATGCATCGGTGGGTTCTCCCACCCCGCAGTAGCTATGTCAGGGTAGCCGTCACGGTTGAAATCAGCAACCACCGTTTGGATTGCCCGATCTTGGGGCAAACTGACGACATTATTCATAGAGAAGCCGGAGGATCTGCCCCAGACAATAAGCACGGCATCTGAGCCATTTGCCACAAGCAAATCATCCCATCCGTCACTGTTTAGATCGGCGACACTGCCCACAAATGTTGCGCCCGTCGGCACGATGGTGCGATTGCTATCACTATAGCCAGAAACACTGCCCCAATAAATAACGGCATTGCCATTCGCGCCGTAGACAATGTCAAAGTAGCCGTCGTGGTTGAAGTCAGCCACACGAGTGGTGGTCGGGTTATCAGGCATCAAGGTGATCCGATTAGATGTAGAATATCCGGATGGTCCTCCCCAATAGATGCGCGCCACGACGGTACCCTGAGAAGCGACCAAAAGCAGGAGATCGAGATAGCCGTCCTTGTTAACATCGGCCAGGTTGGGAGAGTTCGGTGCTTCCTCACTAATAACCTGGGCATCCCACAGCGAGAAAGTACCATCTATATTCCAATAAATACGCACATTGGTATAATCGTCAGCGATGACGAGATCCAGATCGCCATCGTTGTCCACATCGCCAGCAGCTGCTTGCCAAGGATTATTCCCGACAACCACTACTCGATTGCTTTCGCTGTAACCGGATGCCGATCCATAGTAGACGCCAAAGGATCCATCCACATCGCCCATCAAGGCAATATCGAAGAAGCCATCGTTGTTGAAGTCAGCCCAAATCGGGCCACACCCGCGCAAGGCCAATGGCTGGCAACGTTGCATTGCAAAACCGTCAGTACCTCCATGACAGAGCAGACTAGTTCCATAACGATTCTTGCCGATGATCAGATCAGGGAAGCCATCCTGACTCAGGTTCGCGAGCGCGCCACCAGCTGGGGCCGTATAGCCCAAAGTGACCTCGCCAACCGTATAGACATGCACCCCATTGCCTGCATCGTAGCGACGTGCATCATGCCAGGCATCCTGACCCGGCCCGCCAGACCAGTCGGTCTGCACCCAGCTAAACGCCGATGGACCAAGTGTGAATGTCGAACCAGGCGAAGTGAATGTGCCGCTGGCTGCGGGCGTCGAGGTCGGCGTTATTGACCACACGCCGTCAACTTCGGCTATGTTCATTGCACTGGTGGGTAGCACGGAAAGACCGATTAGAGGAAGAAAACCGAGAACGATTACCAGAAACCACGGAGCAAGCCGCTTCGGTTGTCCAGTACGATGTGGAGCAATGTTCTTCATTGATAGCACCTTTCCATCACATGACTTCCAGTCAACGTATCAATCGTGATGTTCAAAAGCTGGGGCATCCCCGAATTCAGAATCACCAAATCCGGGGATGCGCTGACATCACGGTTTTCTTGTTATGTCGAAATTATGCCTATAAAGTGCGATCCACTCTTTCCCAGTCGGGTACTTTGGACGGCAAGAATTTGCCAATATCTGCCATATTTACTTACTGGCGAGACAGCAGAGGCAAAAACACTCGCTGCTTCGGAGTAACTGGTGCAACTGGTATGGCCGTATTCCCCTCTGGCGCATTGGCAGGGGCGACGATAGGCTGCGAGCGTTGTGCTTTGGTGGGTGATAGATGCTCAACATAGTTACGAACCACTGTGCGTTTCGTCGACGCAGAGATGGATAACCGAAATTGGGACGTCTGATAGCCGTACACTTCGATCTGATGGTCGCCTGTTTGTGGCGCAACAAATGTCACCTCATCTGGAGCCATCCCCTCGTTGTTGCTGACCCAACTCCGATTTCCGTCAGGCTGCCACACATAAAGGTCGGCATCGCCGCTCAGGGTCTCCACATTGACCACGACTGACTGCCCTGCGGTGATGGCCCGCCGATAGACACGAACCTGTCCAGCCTGCACCGTGTCTGATTCCGGGTTATAGTCAATCCGTGTCTTGATCGTCGTCTCAGAGATGTTGCCTGCGCCATCGCTTACCCAGGCCTGGATATAGCGAACGCCGCCTCGTGAGGTTAAAGTCATGGTGTAAGGGGATTGAAAATCGATCCAACCCGTATTTTGGACTGCCACCCATTGTCGGGCCGAAGAATTAAACTCACGCTCAACCACGTACATGGATGTCACATTGGAACCACCCACATCCGATGCCAAGATAGAAATGGAAATCTCTGGCGCTATTGTTTCAGGTTGACCGCCGTTGGCCAGCAACGCGGTAATGGTGGGGGGATCTTCGTCCCCAGCGGGAGGCAGTACGGCAATCTCCCGTTGAACTGCATTATTGCCCTCTACATTTTCAAAGACCTCATTATCGAGATCGATAACCGCCTTGATGACCGCGGTATCGGTAATCCCCACTGTATTCCACTCCAGAAAGACCGCTTCCACTCTGTCGGATCCCGGCGCAATTGGGGAAGTGAGAACTCGCTGCAATTCCTGCCAAGATCCATCCGGCTGCTCTTGATAGAAGGCTACCTCTACCTGTCGTGTGATCTTTCCTCCCTGTCGATGCACGTTTAGCCCAAGCAGAACCATGTCACCTTGACGGATGGTGGGCGGTGAGGTCCACAGGTCGTCAAGGTTCGCAAAAAAATCATCGCCTGCGGGCATAAGCACCGAATAGGCTACGGGGAGGGTGTATGAGATCGCCGAGCCGAAATTCCGAATCGTAACGCTATAGGTTCCTGCTGCCATGCCAGTCGGCACCACGCCCTGAATCTGCGTACTATTGATCAATTGCACACTTTCCAGAGGAATATCACCAATAGAGATCTTTGCCCCTACTTTGAGATTGTACCCAAAGATAGCCACATCGTTGGGAATATCGTTGAATCCCTGGCTAGGGATGATCCGTTGCAAGACTGCACCAGTGTCGATCACCTCATAGGCGTTTTCCAGTGATCCACAGCCACCATTGGGATTGCACACCTGCAACGTATGCTGACCAACTGGCGATCCCGCAGGAACCAGGGCTAGAAGTTCGCTACCACTAACCCAGCTTACGTTGGTTAATGCCGCTGTCCCCAAGAACACATTTGGCGTGGCAATGAAATTCAATCCATAAATGGTGACATACTGGGCCACGTTGTCAACGCCACTCGTTGGCTCAATACTTGACACCATCGGAATTTGACCTGCCGCTGTAGTCGGCGTGGGCGTAGGCGTGCCCGTCGGAGATGGGGTGGGAGTGGGCGACATAGGGAGGGTTACGGAAACTGTCACTGTCGGAGTTGGTGTCTCTGTTGTGGTTGAGGTCGGGGTCAGGGTAACAACGGGAGTTGTGTCCTCAGTCGGTGTTGCCGTCGGCGATTCCTGTGCATTCACGGTGGTCGTAATGATGCTTCCCGATACAACTGCACCTTCAGCGCTGGCCGCATAATCCGAGTTAATGAGCAGGCCGCCATCCTCGGCAAAGCCCGTAACTGCAACAGTGAAAGTCACCGATAGGCTCTCCCCCGCTCCAATGACCTGATCAAGCCATTGGACTTGACCATTGACCAGTTCACCATTATTGCCCACACCGGCCACGACACTACTTGTGGGCACAGTATCCGTGATGGTCATTCCGGTGATTCCTATATCACCAGTGTTATGAACCGTTATTGTATAGGTCACCAAGTTCCCGGAAGTCACAGGATCTGGCCATGCGGTTTTCATTATTTCAAACCCGACATCTACCGGTGCACCAATAGAGACAGTTCGACCTATATCGGTCATCCAAAGACTGCCCAGAATCCACAACATGGGGATAAAGATAGCAACTACAGTGCGGAAATATCTGCGATCGATCATGACAAAGTCTCCTTATCGATGATTTTGAGGGTTTGGTAGACGAAGCACACGCTCGTTGCAATCGCTACACAGCAGCCAGGGCACACCCTGCTTAGTCTGTTTTTGGCAAGAAGTCATCCCCCACATCTCCACCACCCCCCCCTCCACCAAATACCCCTCCCCTAACCCCATGACCCGCCCGCACAGATCACAACGCGCCTGATCGCCCTCTTGTTCAGCCCACCAGCGCAAGGCGCGCTGACGCCCCTGGCGCACTGGGTCGACGGAAACAGCAGACTGCGCCCGCGGCCAGCCCAGACGGGCAAACAGGCGATGGATCATAGTGAACGAGTCGGGAACAGGATACATGGCAGAGTACAAAAAGATGGGTGGTGGGTACGGGATGAATGGCCCAAGGTGTGCCTCCCATTATACCCCCATTCCCAGGCACTCGATCTGCAAAAAAAGTGCAAACTCTCTGCAAATTGACTCTTGCCAATTTAGCCATTTTGTCGCATCATAGTAGACAATCCGCTCTTCCCAGAGTATCTCCGTTTCCCCCGCCGAACACGCAAGCAATGCAGGCGCGACCGGCCCATTCTCACTACATTCTCGTTCTTTCATTCCCTGGATCAGGCTGGGAGATGTGAACCATGAGTCTTACGGGCAGCGGACAGGCCATCACAGCTCAACTCAATGAAGCGCTCCATCATTACCACGAAGATGATGCCCTTGCCTGCCTGACCGGCCTGACCCGGCTGCATCTGGTTCAGGCCCAAGCTCGTCGCCATCCCGCCTTAGGTGTGGATGCAGCCCTGCGGGCCATTCTCGACCAATCTCTGAACGAACTGATCAAGCGGGATCGCCTCCTGGCAGATGTTTTGGTACGCCGTTTTGTTCAACACAAAACCGTGACCGAAGTAGCCGAAGAATTCAACTTCTCTGTACGCACTATCTATTCTCGTCAGGATGAGGCCATAGATCGGCTCACTATCGTCCTCTTAGAGATGGAAGACCAAATTCTTGCCGCTCAAGGTGAAAATGAAGACGTTAATTGCATCCTGGACACCTTGCCACCTCCTACATTTACGCGTCTTTTTGGCACAGACGATATCTTGGCAACATTGAAGAGCTTCTTGGTTGATAGGGTCCACGGGTGGCTAATTTCGGTGGAGGGAATGGGGGGCAGTGGCAAGACCGCTTTAGCTCGTCAGGCCGTTGAGGATCTGGTCAAAGAAAGACACTTCAAGCGGGCACTTTGGATAACCGCCCGTCAACAAAACTTCGATGAGGGACGATTACGGATCATACCCCTCCCCGCACTCACCTACACTGGGTTATTGGAACAGCTAGCCGACCGGCTGCACCTACCCCAGTCAACCCGCCGCATCGAGGATGAAAGATCCCAGACTCTGCGCAAGGCCCTGCGAGATGTGCCCACCATACTGGTAGTGGACAATCTGGAGAGCGCCACAACCATCAACGGTCTGGTGACAGGGCTACAGACCCTGGCTCGACCTACAAAGATCCTCCTAACCACCCGCCAAAGCATGGCCGAAAACACGTCGGTCACTGCCTTAGCCCTGCCATCCTTGACTACCGAGTCGGCCCAAGCCTTCATACGTCACCATGCCCAGACACGTCATGTTCGTGCCCTGGCAGATGCGCCACAAAGAGACGTGGCCGAGATTGCTGCCCTGTGCGACGGAAACCCTTTGGCCATCACCCTAGTAGTCGGCCAACTGCACACCCTGCCCCTGAGACAGGTCTTGACCGATCTGCAACAGGCCCGAGGCCGCAGTGCCGATCTTCTGCGCTTTCTCTTTCACTATTCTTGGGAACAGCTTTCGCCCACAGCCCGCCAACTGCTACAGCACATGCCCCTATTGGACATCCAAGGTGTGGCTTGGCAAGAGTTGGCCGCTGTCAGCAATGTGGTCCCGGATGGTGAATTCTGCCGGGCTTTGGAAGAGTTACTGGGTGCATCGTTGATGTATGCAGGCTATTCCCAAGGTCAGGTACTCTATAGCACAGCAATTCTCAATTTGACACGGGGTAAACCCTTCTGGTAAAAAAGTGGGAGTCGCGGCATAAAAGTGGGAGGGGATAAATGAGTACAGGACTGACGCACGATGGATTGATGGGGCTTCTGCAAC
>JAGNDO010000037.1 GCA_018003515.1 Caldilineaceae bacterium | reverse complement strand
TGGACGATTTGCGGTCCAAGGTCTTGGCGTTCATCGCCTATTACAACGAGACCATGGCCAAGCCCTTCAAGTGGACTCAGCATGGCAAGGCCCTATCCGCCTAACTATTTCCGCCGACCTGTACTAGCTTCACCTATCCATAACAGGTCCACTGCGCTCTTCCCTGAAGAACCGTTTCGGGTACCTGGAGCAGGAAAAAGGGTACGATTTTTTGGAGACCCTTCATCTGCCGCAGTTGATCAGCAATTCGTCGTTGATATCCGGGTGGTGCTGGGGGGAACATCCATCAACCCAGACGGCTTGCACAAAACACCTGGTGCCACGCGGGACTAATTGTCCACGCAGTGCAGGTCTGAAGCATCTACACAATGCAGGTCCGACGCATCTACGCAATGCAGGTCCGACGCATCTACGCAATGCAGATCCGAAGCATCTACACAATGCAGGTCTGAAGCATCTACGCAATGCAGATCCGAAGCGTCTACAGATCTTGCCAGTCTACTCAAAACTCCCAACGCTGTGCTTTCCATGAGCTACCCTCCTTTCTTTGCTCGCTAAGAACTAGGTCACGATTCTTCAGGGAAGAGCGCAGTGGGCCTGGCCACACCCATCGTCCAGGTATCCCACATTCTCGGGTTTTCTTGTTTTCATTCTCTGTTGGCGCTGCATCGGAAAGTGTGACAGGGAACTGTCACTTTGCCTTTTGCTCCAGACAGCGCAGCACATCCGTCAGGGTCTGGGCCATGTAGACTCGCCCAGAAAGCACTGTGACCGCCCCGTCGGAGGCGTTGACCCCCACCATTTTGAGGTCGGGCCGAGCCCGCAGCATGGTCAGCACATGGGCAGGGGGGGCGTCGCCAAAATCCACGATCACAGCGTCCAGATCGCCCAGATCGAGCAATCCGTCAGAGGGGGCCTGCTGGTGTATATCTAGGCTGGGATCGGCTTGGAGTGTTGCGGCCAGGCCAGCAAGAAAAATGGAGCTGCCGTAGAGCAAAATATGTTTCATCCCCTGAGAGTCCTTTTCTCTCTGCTGACCGGGCGCAACAAACCTACCCCCACCATAGCAGAAAAGCGGCACAGAATCACTGGACTTTGGACTAAAAAAGGTCTAGTCTTGGCGACTAGACCTTTTGGATATGGGGTGTGTGTATTTTGAGTTATGCCAGGGGTAGGGGTTTGAGTCGGAGGCGGACGAAACTTGCCTGCTGAGTACAAGTTTCGTCCGCCTCCGACTCAAACCCCTACGAGATCCTCCAATTCATTACGTCTGTTGATGATAAAAGGCAATGGCCTCGGCGCGGCTTTCCACCTGGAGCAGGGCCTGAATGCGCCCCATGTGGTACTTGATGGTCTTTTCGCTGAGGAAGAGGGTGGCGGCAATCTCTTTGTAGGTCAAGCCCTCGGCCACCATGCCCAAAATCTCCTGCTGGCGCTCGGTCAACGGATCGGACGGTTTGTCGCCGTTGGTGCCACCGTCGGGCCCAGAGTTTTGGGCGAATTCGCTGAGGATGCGCTCGGCCAAGCCTGGGGCCAGGGGCGCGTCCCCGCGTACCAGGCCGGTCAGCAATGTGCAGAACTTGTTGGCATCCAGGTTTTTGAGCAAGTAGCCGGAGGCACCGCTCTTGATGGCCTCGAACAGATGAGCTTCATCCTCGGCCACGGTGAGGATGACGATCTTGATCTGCGGCAACTCGGCTTTGATGGCCCGGGTGGCGGTCAGCCCATCGCAGCGGGGCATGTTCAGGTCCATGACCACCACATCGGGATGCAGCAGGCGGGCCTTTTCCTGGGCCTCCAAGCCATCGTGGGCCACGCCCACCACGGTCAGCCCACGGGTGCGCAGCAGGGTGCGCAAGCCATCCAAGAACAGGGGGTGGTCGTCCACCAGGAGCAAGCGCAGCCCTTTGAGATAGCCAGTCTCCCCTTCCGCCACCGCTGGCAAGAAGCGGGGCAGGGTCACCAACACTTGTGTACCTTGCCCAGGAGCCGAGCGCACTTCCACCTGTCCGCCCGCCTGCACCGCCCGTTCCCGCATAATCTCCAGACCAAAATGATGAGACCCATCCCCAGAGGGTTCGCCACTTCTCAATTCAAAATCCGCTATGGCAAAACCGACTCCGTCGTCGCCGATTACAATCTGCACCTGTTCGGCAGCCACGCTGAAAGCTACCTCGACCCGGCTGGCATGGGCATGTTTGCGCACGTTGGCCAGGGCCTCCTGGATGATGTGCAAGGCCTGCTCCTCGATGGCTGGCACGAGTAGGGGGCCAGACAGGGCATCTGGCACAGCCGTGGGCAGACTGAGGGAGACGACAAGACCGGATTCATCCCCAAAGTGTTGCACATAATCGTCCAACAGCACCATGAAGTCGTGGGGGGCCGGTTCATCCGTGCGCAGGCCCAGGATGTGATTGCGGATGTCGGCGTATGCATCCTGGGTGGCCTGGGTCAGATCGGTCAAATTGCTCTGGGCGGCCTGGGGTTGCCCATCCGCCAGCAGGGTCTGGACGGCCTGGGCTTGGACGTTGAGGTAGCCCATCACCTGGCCCAGACCGTCGTGCAGGTCCCGGCTCAGGCGCACCCGTTCCTCAAAGGCGGCCAGGGTGCGCTGCTGCTCGATGACCGTGGCCTCAACCTGCTCGCGCTCGGCGATTTCGGCCCGCAGGTGGGCGTTGGCCGTGTCAAGGTCGGCCGTGCGGGCGGTGACCCGGGCCTCCAGGTTGCGGATGGCATCGCCCAGTTGGGCGACCAGCCCATTGAAGGCTCCGGTCAGATAGCCGATCTCATCCTGGTTTTGCACGGGCAGGCTGATGGCCAAGTCGCCATCTTCCATGCGCCGCATCCCATGGGTCAATGTTTCCAGGGGGCGGATGATGGCGAAACGGAACAAGAGGGGCAATACCAGGATCAACAGCAAACTGCCGCCCAGAACGATCCCGGCCAGAGGCATCATAAATTCGTGCAGATAGTGGCGGAAAGCAAGTTGGTAGTTCTCGATCAACGGGGTGTCACCCGCCTGGGCGGTGGCCAGAAGAGCCGCGGCATTGGTGTGCAGCGGTTCCCCAAGCCCAGAGACGGCTCCCCGCAGCCAGGGGTTGGCAGCCGGCGTGGCGTCCGGGTCAAAGAGGATGGGCAGGGGCAGCCCGTTGGTGGTGAAGTCGAACGTGCCATTGATGTATAGGACCGCCTGAAATGTGTAAATCGCCTCGGGTCGATTCAGGGCCTGGGGCTGGTAAAGGCCCGGCACATGATACCAGGTGACGATCAAGCGGTCGGGGGTCTCGCGCACATAGACCCTGCCATCTCCGGGCTTGGGACGGGTATCCAGCTCGATCAACAGGGGGAAGAGGGCCGGTGTGCGGGCCGTGGCGGCCTGCATGTTGGGCGGCCAATAGGGTTCGCCAAAGGTGATGACCCCCGCATTCGAGACGAAAAGATCCGTGTAGATTTTGCCGAAAAAGGGGAAAGCAAACTCGACTGGGTAATTGCGCTCCGCGTCCAAAAAGCTGACCTGAACGATCTCGCCCAGCTCCGCCTCGAAATGGAAAGGTGCCACCTCCACATCGTATCCGCCAGCCGCGTTCGGGGTGAAGCGTACGGTTTGGCCGTCGGTCAGATCCGGGTCAAAGGTGACGATATAGGAGGGCGCGATCAGCCAGCCGACGGATCCCAGCAAGGCCAGGAAGAGGGTCAGGGTGAGGATCGACAACTTGGCCTGCACGCTGACCCCGCCGGGGACGAAGTTGATGTAGTTGGTGGCAAAGAGCCACAAGGCGGTCAGAACGCCAAGGGACATGGCCGCGTTGTAGACCGTGTGGGGCAGGGTGAAGATCAGGAAAACATTGAACAGACCCAGCACAAACAAGATGCCAAAAACCAGCACGAAGGCGCGTGCCCCCCGGGCCGCGTTCCCTTGGGGTTTCCACAGCTTGCGCAGCCAACTGACGGAACGGCCATCGGCGGCCATGCTCTGGCGCACGAAGGCGACGGGGGCAAGGGCCAAGATCAAGGCCATGCTGTACGCGGCAAGATTGGGCCGAAACACGACTGTCCCCGGTCCCAGCAGCAGTACATAGCGGTAGATCATGTACCCCGCTTCCCAAAGAAAGTACCCCAGGCTGGCGACCAGGGCGGCGTAGGTCTCCCATTTATGCTGGGGGTATGGTTGGGGAAAGCCATAGGCAAACTGGATCAGAAAGACCAGGGCCAGGGCCAGCACCGTGTTTTCGGCATACACAGCCAGCAGCCGGTGATAGGGGGAGAAGGCGGCATCCAGCAACATCAGCCCGATAAAGAGGGTGGCCAACGCGAAGAAGCCGGTCAACAGCCCCAGTTGGCGTGTGCGCCGCTTCCACAAGCGACCGATCAGGAAGAGGCTGATGGCCTGGGCCAGGATGAACTGGGTCAGATAACTGATGGAGGCAGGGGTGAGGAAGAGATCTGGCATCGGCGAACCTCCACTGGCATTGGACGGTGCGATGGATGACCCGGGGGTGATTCTGGATGAGGTTTTTGTAAGGGAGCTTTCTTTTAGTATACTCTATCCGGCCCCAACTCGGTATTTTCCAGCCATTACGCGCTTAGAAATGGAGCGTCAATGGTATACTGGTTAGAAGTTGAGAAGAAGGAAAAACAGGTTCTTTGGGATTTCAGGGGGTCAAGCCACCTCCCCGGCACTCACCACCAGTCATTCCGACCATGAAACCCGTTTTGGCGAGTGCGGGGGACAGTTGCCCCATGCAATATCGGGGGGCTGGCGGCCTTTGTGACGGCGTCGGTGCAGCAACGGAGTCTGCGCTGGTAAGGGGTGTTTTTCTGCTTGACTATCAGGGAATGAGGGGGGATAATGATTGCAGTGAACAGCGTCCCAGGCTGTCAGCGAGGAAGAATGTTCACATACGTTGCAGATAGGGGGAGATAGATGAACACGATGACGGTTGATGTCAAAGAGGCACAGACGCACTTGTCCAGATTATTGGCCCTTGCAGTACAGGGGAACAAAGTGCTGATATCGGAGAACCAGGAATCGGTCGTCCAACTTGTGCCAATCCGTAAACAACATAAGCGCCGAGTTGCGGGTTTGCATCGTGGCGCTATGCGGATGCATGAGGATTTTAACGCCCCTTTGCCTGACGATTTCTGGCTAGGCGAGATATGAGATTGCTGCTGGACACGCAGATCTTTATCTGGTGGGATAGTGAACCAGAGCGGCTTCCTCCACGCCTGTTGGCGCTCTGTGAAGACCCAGAAAATACACTTGTTTTGAGTGTGGCGAGTGTGTGGGAGATGCAAATCAAGATGCAACTCGGCAAACTGGACCTTGATCGTCCGCTTGCCGTTATCATAGAGAAACATTGGCAAGAAGGCTTGCTTGATTTGCTACCTGTTGAGCTACCCCATGTCCTCGCATTGGAACAACTCCCATTCCACCACAAAGACCCATTTGATCGAGTGATTATCGCGCAGGGAATCACTGAACACCTGACGATTCTGAGTGTGGATAGTCTGTTTGGTCATTACCCTGTAACTGTACACGGTGTGTGAGGATGGTTGTGCATAGTGCATGTTCAAAAAATGGTCTGAGGCGTTCGCACCAAAGGTGCGAACGCCTCAGACCATTTTTTGAACAGACCCGTATCGCACCGACGGAGACCCCCTCGCCTACCGCGTTATCCTCAGCCATGACTTAGGCAACATCTGGGCCAACAGCAAGGACCAACATCACTTACGCTTGAAAAGGGATGGCGAGATCGCTAATGACCGAAGACCATATACTGAGCCACTTGAGCGACTTAGAAGTCGCCCTACACCAACCAACCGTGCGCGCCGACATCCACCGCCTTGACGCACTCCTCCACCCCTCATTCATCGAATTTGGCCGCTCTGGACGCAGATTCACCAAGGCAGACATGCTGAGAGATCTCCCCCTGGCCCCGCCGTCCGCCCCTATCTGGGCGCAGAATTTCGCCGTGGCGGAGATCGCCGACGGGGTGGCCCTGCTCACATACCAGTCCGCCCACATGGACGAAAGCGGCGAGCTTTCCTGGCACACCCTCCGCTCCTCCCTGTGGCAACGCACCGAATCGGGATGGCAGATGCGCTTTCACCAGGGCACACCCACAGAGGTGTTCGCCAACCGCGCATCCTGACCCGCCGCGTGGATTTTCCACATCTGAGCGAGTTGTCAGCCTTGAAGTCGAGCGAAAATTACGTACTTTTCCCAGAGGCACCTACGTGGAAATATGGATGAATTCTTGAGGTGATTCTAGTATACTTACGGGCGTAGGGTTCTTCATCCTCTTATTTCGCAACCACACCCTTCCAAAATCCGCTGGCTTTGCGGCTTGGAAGGGTGTTTTTGTCACCGTTGTTTGAGAAAGAAGCTGTTATGAATCAGATCGATCCCCTGTGGACTGTATGGAAATCTCTCCGCCGCCGCTTTTTCGCAGAAGAACACGGCCAGGCTGTGGCAGAATACGTCCTCCTGTTCGTGCTCATTGTCGTGGTTATGATAAGCCTTGTGGCCGCCCTGGGCCAAAACATCGGGGAACTCATGGGTCTCCTGCCCGCCTTCTTTGCCGGTAGATCGTAAACACCATACTTGAACCCCCTCCTTCTCCCAAAACCCTACAACTTGGCCTCGACTGCCTACCTCGTCATCCCTAACCACCACTTAAACAGCTTCGCCACCGTGGGCGTAAATCGCGTCCGGTTATACGCGTCCGCCACCTTCTTGATCGCCTCGGCCTCCGTGGGGTAGGGGTGGATCACCGTGGCCAGCGTCCCCAGCCCCAGGCCGCCCACCATGGCCGTGGTGATCTCGCTGATGCTCTCCCCGGCGTGGGCGGCCACCATCGTCGCCCCCAGAATCTTGTCCGTCCCCTTGCGCACATGCACCTTCACAAAGCCCTGCTCGTCCCCGTCGGTCAGCGCCCGGTCCACCCGATCAAAGCGCTGCACAAAGGTCTGCACGGGGATGCCCTGCTCCACGGCTTCGTGCTCGTACAAGCCCACGTGGGCGATCTCCGGGTCCGTATAAGTCACCCACGGCACGATCAGCTGGCTGGCCTTCTTGCGCGGACCGGGGAAGAGCGCGTTTTGCAGGGCGATGCGGGCCGTGGCGTCGGCCACATGGGTGAACTGATATTTTTGTCCCACGTCGCCAGCGGCGAAAATTTGGGGAGTAGTTGTCTGCATGGCATCGTTGACAGTGATGCCCCGTTTGTCGTACGCGACCCCGGCGGCGTCCAGTCCCAGGCCTTCGATGTTGGGAACCCGGCCCGCGCCCACCAAAATCTCGTCCACCCTCAATTCGTGCTGCGCCCCATCCTGTTCATAGCGGATCAATTTGCCGCCCTCGCTCCCCGCCACCTCTTGAATCTTGACGCCTAACTGGATCGAAATCCCATCCGCCTCCAGGGCTTGCTGAACGATGGCCGCAGCGTCCTGATCTTCCCGGGTCAGAATCTGGCCATTGATCTCCATCAAAGTGACTTGGCTGCCCAACCGTTGGAAGGTCTGGGCCAACTCACAGCCAATCGGACCGCCCCCGATCACGGCCAGCCGTTTGGGTTGGGTGGTGAGGCGGAAGACCGACTCGTTGGTCAAGTAGCCCGCCTCGGCCAGCCCAGGGATGGCCGGGCGGGCGGCTCGCGACCCCGTGGCGATCACCGCCTTCTTGAAGCGGATGGTCTGGCCGCCCACCTCAAAGGCGTCCGGCCCGGTGAAGTGACCCTCGCCCAGAAAGACGTCGATCCCCTCATTCGTGAAGCGCTGGGCCGAGTCGTGGACGCTGATCTCCGCCTTCACCCGGCGCATGCGCTGCATCACCCCGCCAAAGTCCACGGTGACGCCCTCGGGCATGCGAATGCCAAACTGTCCGGCCCGCCGAATCTCCCCCATCACCTTGGCCGACCGGATCACGGTTTTGGAGGGCACGCAGCCCGTGTTCAAACAGTCCCCGCCCAGCAGACTCTTCTCCACCAAGGCCACTTTTGCCCCCAACCCCGCCCCGCCGGCCGCCGCCACCAGCCCGGCCGATCCGCCACCGATCACCAGCAAGTTATAGCGTCCGCTGGGCGTAGGATTGCGCCATGCCGGCGGGCCCACATGGCCGACCAAGGTGGCATCGTACGCATCAATGGTCGTCTCGATGGGGCCGAGGTAGGGGTTTAGGGCTGGGGTGGGGTGGGTCATGGGTGGTCCTTTTTGTTGATAGGTTGATTGGTTGATAACTGCTAACCCCACCCTAACCCTCCCCAGGTTTCGATACGGCCATTCGGCCTATTCAACCCAAGGATTGGGGAGGGGAGAGATCTGTGAGGTACCGGATGCCCGTTTACAGCGATCCGGCTCCTCCCCCAATCTGGGGGAGGCTGGGAGGGGGTGGTCTCTGCTTACTCTAACGCTTGGACGCTGATTCTGCTGTAACAGCCCCTACTCAATAAAAAAAGTCCCCGATCATGTGACCGGGGACTTTGTACCGTTATGAATTACGGCGCAGGCGTAGCCTCAACCGGCACGTCCACCGGCACGTCCACCGGCACCTCTACCGGCGCTGCCGCATCCGGCACGGGCACGCCGGTGATCTCGGCCATGCGTATTAGAACCTCTTGCAGGGCGTCCATCTCCGCGCCATAGCCGGCCCAGTCGCTGCTTTGCAGATAGCCCTGGGCGCTCTCATAGTGGCCGTTGGCCTGGATGATCAGATCTTCCAACGCGATGCCGGTCAGATCCCCGGCCCCGATGAGGCCTGGGTCCGTGGTCAGGGTGGAGAGATCCGCGGGCAGTTCGGTGCCGGGGGCCACGGCCAGTTGGGCCAACCGAGCATCGGCCAGCACATCGCTGCCGAAGAGCTGGACCAGGGCCAGCCCCAAGTTCTCGGCCATGATCACCCGGTCCGAGGTGGCCAGGATCACCCGCTTCAGCTCAGGAATCTTGCCCGATGCGGCTTGCAGATAGAGGGGCTCCACATAAAGCACGCTGCCGTTGATGGGGATCACCAGCAGATTGCCCCGGATCACCTGGCTGCCCTGCTGGTTCCACAGACTGAGCTGGGAACTGATCACCGGATCCTGGTCGATGCGAGCCTCGATCTGCTTGGGGCCAAAGATCAGGGAGTCCTTGCCAAAGCGATAGAGGACCATTTCTCCATACTTGGCCGGGTCATTCTGGGCGGCCAGCCAGGCAATCATGTTCTCGCGGTTGGCCGGGGTAAAGGGCAGGATCTGCACAAAGTCCAGATCCTCGCTGCCGGGCAACTGCATGAGCACATAATAAGGCTCCATCAGCCGGGATTTGTCGTCAAAGATCTCTTCCGGCCACGCCCACATGTCCTCCCGATTGTAGAAATCCTTGGGATCCGTCATCTGATAGGTCAGGAAGACGCTGGACTGGATGGAGAAGAGGCCGTTGGGGTAACGGATATGGGTTTGCAGATAGGCCGGCATCTCCTCAAAGGGGGTGAAGAGATCTGGGAAGATCTGCCCGTAGGCCGCGGCGATGGGTTCCGTGGGGTCGATCACATAGAAGGTCATGTCGCCGGTGTAGGCGTCGATCACCACTTTGATCGGGTTGCGGATATAGTTGAAACCGGCCGGCACGGTCTGAATCCCCGTGGGGCTGGGCTCGCTGTACGGGAAGCGTCCGCTGACCGTGTAGGCGTCCATAAACCAGTAGAGATTGCCGTCGTCCCCCACCACAATATAGGGATCGTTGTCATAACGCAGAAAGGGGGCCACTTCGCTGACCCGCTCCACAATATTGCGCCGCCACAGCAGTTGGCTCTCCGGGGTCATCTCCTGGCTGATCAGTAGGTTGACATCGGCAAAGCGCAGGGCAAAGGCCAGCCGAGGCAGGAAGCCGCCCAGCTCAATCCCCGAATCCCCGGCAAAGGTGGTGGTGGCATTGCCCCCCTCACCTCTGGGATAGTCGAACTCCGGCGTGTCGGTCTTGACGATCACATAGTCCGTGGTGCGCTCGCCAAAGTAGATCTGGGGCCGGGTGATGTCAAAGATGCCCTGGGGGGGCAGATCCTTGAGGACGAAGGTGGGCAACCCGTCCGGGGTGATCTCCGCCACGGGGGAGGCGGCCACCCCATAGCCGTGGGTATAGACCAGCTTGCGGTTGACCCAGGTCTGGGCCTGCTCTTCCAACTGTTCCGGGATCAGCTCCCGGGCCGAAAGCATCAACTGGCGGCGCTCACCGTCCACGTCATAGCGGTCGATGTCGATATCCGTAAAGATATACTGCTGGCGCAGGGCCTGGACCTGATTATAGGTCTGGAGCAGGGGGCGATAGTCCCACAGGCGGATGTTGCGCACGGTGTCCGGCTGGGTGAGCAGTCCCTCCGCGGTCAGCTTGCCCTCTGCGTTGTAGTTTTGCTCTTCGATCTTGTCCAGCCCAAAGGCGATGCGGGTGAAGTCGATATTGTTTTGAATAAAGGGTTGCTCTTTGGTGAACTCGTTGGGGGCCACCTGGAAGCGCTGCACCAATCCCGGATAGACATTCCCGGCCAGGAAGGAGGCCGCCACCCAGATCACCAACACCACCACAATCGCCCGCCACGCCCGGCGCAGGAAGACATTCACGATCAACAGGGCCGCGGTGATCAACGTCACAATGGTGAGCAGATTGTAGGCGGGCAGTTGGGCGTTGACATCCGTGTATCCAGCCCCAAAGACCGCGCCCCGGCTGCTATAGACCAACTGGAAGGCGTCCAGCCGATATTGCCACGCAATCAACAGCAGGATCAGCGCCCCCAGCGCGCTCAGGTGGGCGCGCACAGCCGCGCTGGCATCCCACCGCCGCCAGCCAATGCCGCTGACCAGGGCCGTGGCGATCAGGGTCAGCACCATCATGGAGAGCAGCCAGTTGCGGGCCAACTGCCAGATGGGCAGGGTGAAGACAAAGAAACTTACATCCCGGCCAAAGACCGGGTCGATCAAATTGAAGGAGGTTTGGTTGAGATAGAGCAGCAGCCCCTCCCAATTGGCCCCCAAGGAGCTGCCCATGAAGAGGGCCAGCACCCCACCGATGATCAAGATCACCGGGGTGATGCGGATGCCCAAGGCGTCCGCCACCTGGCTGATGGGCGTGGCCGACAGGCCGGCCGGTTCCAACCGCCGGGCCAGCAGCACGTTGATGGTCAGGAAGATCCAGAAGATCAACGCCCCAGCCACAAACAAACCAATCGAGGCCCCAATGCGGGTGAAGAAGACCGAGGTCAAGTCCAGACTGCCATACCAGAGCCAGTCGGTGATATAGCCGATGGTCTGGTTGAAGAGCATCAGGATCACAAAGGGGATGGCCAGCCACCAGAGCAGCTTGGGGTTGCCCTGGGGTTGACCCAGGCCGCCGGGACCAGCCTGGCGCGGGCCATTCCCACCGCCGCCTGGCTCGCTGCCGCCCTCCCCGCCCTCAGGCGGAAGCTGCCAACTGCCCTCCTGCAAGGAACGCAGCAGGTCTCGGAAGGGATCATTTTCGCTCATGGAAATTTGTCCTTTGATGGGGAGGGGCTGGCCGGGGGTGATCCGCTCACCCCTCCATTTTGTCAAATCAGTTTGAACAGACCCAAATGGGCTGTGATGGTGAGGTAGTATTCTCTATTCTACCATCAAATCGCCGAATGATCCCGTATCGAACCATCCCATCCGGCAAGCCCATCCAGCCGTTCTATTTTTTAGTTCTCCATTCCCTGATTATCCATTTCGCCAATTCCGGGACACCTCTCGATTGTGCTATAATGTCGCACTTATGCAACCGATGCGCTCTACCCCAACATCCGATCAGCCCGCAGCCGATCTGCACCCCGTCAACCCGGCCCGTATTCAGGCCACCTTGACCGAGTTCTGGACAGAATTGGCCGCCGCCGCGGTTCAAATTGCGGCCCAGGATCACCTGGCCGCCCACGCCCGCTTGACTCGATTGCGCACCCTGGTTTTGGTCTGCATGGTCGGCCTCAACGGAGTGGATTTGCCAGAAAATTTGGACGGCATCGCCGGCCTCCTCGGCCCCAGCCAGCGGGCAGCCATACAGAAGACCCTGGCCGCGCCCAAGGTGGCCGGGTCCGCCTGGGTGGGGCAGGCGGTGGCCCTGGTGGTGATCTATCGCTGGTATGCACCCCAGTTGGTGGAAAAATTTGACCTGGCCTACCCGCACCAAGTGGAGGCCCAGACCCTGGCCGCGCTGCACGACCTGCTGCCCAATTGGCCCCAAACGATTACAAGCGCATGAACACCCACCCAACACCAGAAGCCATTTCTCATAGTCAACGCATCTGTTTTGTGGCCCCCTTTGGTCTGCGCTTGAAGGGAACCGTGCGCGCCCGCATCCTGCCCTTGGCCCGAGGATTGGCCCAACGCGGGCACGAAGTCATGCTCCTCATCCCGCCCTGGGACAGCCCGGAAGATGCGGGCAAGGGCTGGGAAGATGGGGGAGTTCGGATAGTCAACGTTTCGGTGAAGGGTGGGTTGCTGCCGACCTTGGGGCGAATGGTGGCGGAGATACGCGGTTTTGGGCCAGACATCTTGCACATCGTCAAGCCCCGGGCCCATGCCGGACTGATCCAGTGGCTGATCTGGCACTTCCCCAGCTTGGCGGGACGACAAACCCTGTGCATTTTCCTGGATATAGATGATTGGGAGCAGGCCTGGGAGGACGTGGCCGGTTATTCCTGGCCCCTGGCCCGCTTCCTGGCCTGGCAGGAGGAGTGGGGCATCCGCCACGCCCACGGCATCACCGCGGCCAGTCGTTGGCTGGAAATGCGGGTGGATGACTATGCGCCAACTACCCCAGTACTCTATCTGCCCAACGGCGTGACCGTTGATGATGCCCCGATCCGGCCTCGTCAAACCGCACTGGGAGCGCCGCCCACGCTTCTGCTCTTCAGCCGCTTTATTGAAGTGGACCCGGCTTGGATGGGCAAATTTTGGACCGCCATGCAGAAAAAAGTGCCAAATGTACACCTGATCGTGGCGGGTCAAGCCATTCAGCCCCACCATGAAGAAGCAATGCGCATAGTCATTGACTCGTCCACAACCCCGTCCACCCCGTCCACCCCACCCAAAGTGACCTGGCTGGGCTACGTGGACCCCCCCACCCTGACCGCAGCCATAGAAGGGGCCGACTGCGCCATCTTCCCCGCGGCGGATCTACCGTTGAATCAGGCCAAGTGCAGCGTGCGTCTGGCCACGCTGTTGATGGCCGGGCTGCCCGTGGTGGCCAGCGCCGTGGGCGAACAGATTGGCTATGGCGGCGGCGGTGCGGCCCGGCTGGTGGACGCAGACGCCTCCCCGGCGGATTTCGCCCAGGCTGTGGCGGATCTGCTCCTTGCACCCCAGGATCGGATCGCTTTGGCCGCCAAAGCCCGACGTCATTTGGCTGACCGATATGATTGGGAAAAATTGGGAGAAATATTGAATGACTTCTACGCGTAAGTCTGCGGGGATACCGCTGTTGCGGGAGTGGGGGCGAGGGGTGATGCGCTATGTCTCGTCGCATGATCCGGTGTCGTGGAGCGGGTGGGCCATCACCTGGGGGCCGGTGTTGGGGGTGATAGCCGTCATCTTTTGGCTGAGTAGCCTTTCGGAACCCTTTGGGTCCGAGCCTGTTTGGTTTGACGAAGTGATCGGCATCACGGGCCATTTCTGTGAATTTGGTCTATTAGCCCTGGCATGGCGCTGGGCCTTGATGCGCCAATGGCCCGGCCTGCGTTATCCAGTTTGGATCGCCCTGGCCCTCACGTTGCTCTTGGCCCTGGGCGATGAATTCCACCAAAACTTTGTCCCCGGTCGCTTCTCAGACCCGTTGGATGTGTTTACCGATCTGGCTGGCGCTGTAACGGCGTTGGGGTTCTGGGGGAAGGTGAAGGGGTGAGGGCTAACGCAGGTTGAGTAGCCCGGCTTGACCCAACCGGTTACACGACCCAAAAAGAGAGGGCATATCGAAACCGAAGTGGGTTGACTCGCTTTGGTTTCGATACGCCGCCGAGTGCTTGCATGGTCAGCGAAAATTTGTTGGCGGCGGCTACTCAACCGACGCTGGCTTTTGTGACTACCGCCCAATCCCCAATCCCCAATCCCCAATCACTATTCACCGCACATAAATCGGATTGCTAAAAATCCAGCCCCGCAGCTTGCCCCAGCGTTTTTTCCATACTTCAATTCGATAGACACCGCCTTGGCTGCTTTCGTGATCCAGCCGGGTGCCGTGGGTTTGGGCGATGAGTTGACCATCCCGCAGCAGGCGGATTTGGGCCGGGGCGGGGGTTTCGGCGCGCAGGTGAAGGGGGGTGTTGGCTGGGGGCAGGGTGTCGCCCATGATGGCGACGGGTTCATCTTGGCCAGAGTGGTAGGCGGCGAAGCGAAAGCCTGTTGAGTCACCGGCCAGGTCGTAGCCCAGCCAACAGTGACCCGCCCCAAGGGCTGCCAGGAGCGCGGCCCGATCCTGGCCCACACTGGTTTCTTCTTTTTGCAAAGGATGGGGCAACAGAAGATGGGTGTTGAGGGCACGGGCGCAGTGGGCATAGGGCAGAAAGATGCGGGAGAAGATGCCAACGCGGATACGCTTGGCGTGGACATCCGTGCCGCCCAGGGCCACCACGGGGCGGGTGCGGCAGAGGTTGTCCCACAGGGCGAGGGTTGCGGGCAGGGGGCCAAGGGTGAAAAGGTGGGGAAAATAGCCCGTAAGCACGGCCTGGGGTCTGCTTGTGGTGTGGCTTTTGAAGTGGGCCATGTAGTTCCATAGCTCAATCCCTGTGTAGCCGGTGACCTCCCAACTGACCCAATCGTAGCGATCTTGAAAGAGCGGGGAGATTTCGTCGATGGGGTGGGCCAGAAAGGTGAGCCCCTGGGGCTGGGCCATGACCGCGTCGATCAGGGCCTGGGGGTCGGCGGCGTAGGCGTTGACATCCGTCTCGACACCCAAGCAGAGGAGGTGGTTGCGCCGTGGCACGCGATTCAGATCATCGACTTCCTGGCCCACCAGAGTCAGCACGCCGTGACGCAGCCCCTCTTCCTTATCCCGCACCAACACGTTGTGATCGGTTACGTAGACAAAATCCAGCCCAACCTTGGCCGCGGCTCGGATCAGCTCATCAAAGCTGCCCGCGCCGTCGCTATAGGTGGTGTGCATGTGAATGTTGCCGCGGATTTCGTGATAGGACATGGTGGTGTGTTTCGTGTTGCGTGTCGAGTATCGTGTATCGAGTATTGGTGTTCACTACCACACAATACTCGATACACGATACTCGATATGGTTAGACCCCAATGGCATCGGCCACCCAGGCCAGGTCCAGGGATTCCATTTTGTGCCGGGTGGGGTTGCCGGTTTCCACGTCCCAGCCGGCTTCTTGGTAGTACATGTCAATGGCGGCGGCCCATTCGTTGTAATCGATCTTGTTGCCTGCGCTGATGCCGCCCACCAGGGCCTTCTCAAAGAACTTTTTGGGCAAGGTGTCCATCTCGCGACCGATGCCTTCCCGGGCGTTGAAGGCGCGCATCATGTTGGTGCGGCGCTCGCCCACCTGCATCAGCTCGTCCAAGGTCACATCCCAGCCGGTGACGGCTTGCACGGCTGCGGTCATCTGGTCCGGGCCATAGAGCTGCCAGGCCGGGCCATAGACAAAGGCGCACAGGTTGGCGCTGTCCAGGATGCCGTAGAGGTGCTGGGTGCGCATGGTAAAGCGTACCTTCTCCCGGTTGAGTACCCGGTCGGGCTGGGGATCGGTCAGGCCGATCATGGCCATGCGGTCGGGATAGGCGCGGTAGCTGGGATCGTGTTCGTGGGATTCGTGGTCGGCGCCGAAGGGGTTGAGGGCGTAGATCAAGCCCATGCTGCCCTTGACCTGGGGCATGTGGGCCGGGGCTTCCATGCCCTTGCTGGTGATCAGGAATTCCTCTGTGCCATTGCCCAGGATGGCGGCGGCTTTGGCTGATCCGTTGGCCAGCACGGCACCAAAGCCTTCCCCTTTGCCGATCATCTCGGTCAGCTTGACCATTGCCTCGGCGTTGCCGAAGCGCAGATCCAGCCCGCCGGTCTCTTCCAGGCCGATGCGGCCTTCTTCAAAGCACTCCATGGCCCAGGCGATGGTGGCCCCGCAGGAGATGGTGTCCATGCCGTACATGTTGCAAAGCTGGTTGGCCAGGGTCACGGCCGGCAGGTCGTCGATGCCGCAATAGCTGCCAAAGGTGGCCAGGGTCTCATATTCCGGTCCGCCATAGAGGGGTTGGGAGAGGAATTGGCCGGTCTCGATCTCGGCCACCCGCTTGCAGCGCACGGAGCAGCTATAGCAGGTATCCCGGCCCAGGCGATCCTGCTTGCCCTGATCAGCGCCCTTCAAATAGGTGTCATAGAGGGTGATGCCGTCGATCTTTTCCCAGTTGTCAAAATTGCCACTATTGTAATTGTATGTGGGCAGACCGCCGACCTGCTGGTTGCCGCCCACGGTCTCGGCGGTGCCATATTTGGCCAGCCCGGCGATGTCAGATTCGTCCACGTTCTGAGCGCCCCATTTGGTCAACGCCATCAGCCCGGTCTTGTCGGCCACCGTGGGGCGGTTGGTTCCCCGCACCACCACAGCCTTCAGGTTTTTGGATCCCATGACCGCGCCCATGCCCGTGCGCCCGTTGGCCCGGTTGCTCATGCTCATAATGGCGGCGAAGTTCACCATCTGCTCCCCGGCGGGGCCGACCTGGAGTACCTCGATCTTGTCGTCGCCCAGTTCGGCCTTAAGCATGGCTTCGGCGTCCCCGGTGATCTTGCCCCACAAATGATCGGCGTCTCGCAGTTCGACTTCGCCATCCTTGATCCAGAGATAGACCGGCTTGGCCGCCTTGCCCTTGATGATGATGGCATCATACCCGGCAAATTTCAGCTCCGCTGGCCAGAAGCCGCCGCCCTGGGAATCGCCGATACAGCCGGTGAGGGGTGACTTGGCCACCGCGGTCATGCGGCTCTGCCCGGAGATGGGGTTGCCGGTCATCACGCTGAGGCAAAGGGCCAGGATATTGTCCGGTCCCAGGGGGTCGGCGTTGGCAGGCATGTCCCGCAACAGATAGTGCAGGCCCAGGGCGCTGCCGCCTAGATATTTACGATAAAAGGCCTCGCCGGGCTCCTCGACAGCAACCGCTCCGCTGCTCAAATTCACATGCAAAATCTTACCATTGTATCCGTAGGGCATGGGCTGGGTCTCCTTTTCTGGATGCTGACTGAGTAAAAATGAGGGGGTGAGCGGGTGAAGGGGTGAAGGGGTGAATCACCCCTTCACCCCTTCACCCCTTCAAACTACCCGCCGGCGCTGATGCCGAAGATGGACACTTGGTCGCCGTCGTGCAGGGGGTGTTCCGGCGCGACTTCAACTTGGTCGTTCACGGCAATCACGGCTCGGCGGTTGATGGACAGATGGGTCAGGATCTCCCCGGCGCTGGCGTTGTCGGGGAGATCCAAAATGGCCCGGCCTTTGGCAGCAACGGGCAGGTAATCACGAAATAGACCGTGCAGTCGAACGTGGATACGCATGGGGTTCTGGATTCTCCGACTGTACCGCAAAGAGGCAAAGGGCGCAAAAAAAAAGCAAGATCTTCTCTGCGCATCCTCAGCGTTCTCTGCGTTAAAAAGGTGGCGGATCAGTCAGGCAGGTTCATCGGTGGATATTTGAGACCCCCGGCGGCCCGTTCTTCGACCCGGCGTTCCTCTTCCTTGCGGATGGTGGCGGCGGCCTGAGTGCGGGCGGCATAGCGTTTGCGATCCCTGGACAGCCAGCGGCTGGGGTCCACGGGGTCGATGATGTGGCGGGCAAAGATCAGGAAACCCGTGTGGCCTACCATGTTGTCATCTGGACGCAGGCGGTCGGGGACCGGTTTATAGGCCCGCAGCAAAATCTCTTCCACGGCGATGTCCGAGAAGCCGACGGCTTCCAACCCGAAGAGCAGATCGCTGACCTGGTTGGTGGTGGGCAGGAGGCTGGCAAAGTAGCCGCCGGGACGCAGGGCCATCTGCACCGCGGGCAAAAAGTGCCACGGTTCCCGCACATCCAGAAAGAGGGCATCCACGCCACTCTGCTCAAAACCATCCTCGATGGACTTTTGGTGCATCTTGACGTGGGAGAGCAGGCCCACCCGTTCCAAATTGTTGCGGGCCAGGTTGTAAATTTCGGGCCGGGTTTCATAGGTGTAGATTGTGCCTGTGGGGGCCACGGCCCAGGCCAGGGCTGTGGTCAATCCACCGCTGCCCGTGCCCGCCTCGATCACCCGGCTGCCCGCCCGCAGACTCAGTCGATGCACCAGATAGGCGGCATCCTTGGGGTAGATGATCTGGGTGCCCCGTTTGATATGGGTCATCAGATCGCTCAGGCTGGGGTCCAATATCAGAACGGCGTGACCCAGTTGGGTAAAGACCGTGGTGCCCAGGGATTGCCCGATCAGCTCGGCGTGTTCGATCAACCCCAAATGACAGTGGAACTTGCGTCCCTCCCGCAGGCGCAGAAGATAGCGTTTTTGATCCTGGGTCACCAACAGCACCAATTCGTCCACCTGGGTGAGCCGCGGGTCCGGGGTCGGGCTGGGCGTCGGGCTGGGCGTAGGATTGGGCGTAGGATTGAGTTGGATCACTGGGTCGGCAAGGTGGGTCATGGCATGATGCTCGTTGGGTGATGCGTACGGTAAGCTGTCTTTCTTCGGCCCGTGGATTATACCCTAGCCCGGCGCTTTGGCCCAAAGGATTCATGGCAATAACCGCGTGGGCTGGCAGAAATCAGCCCGATCCTGGTTGCGTATAGCCAGACTTCTGCGAGAGCAAACTTTGGCGCAAACGATTTTTTGAACGTCATTTTGGGGAGTGGGGAGGCCAAACAGTCGTCTCCACCCTTGGTTTTGACCTGCGTAGCAATTGCGTATACTAATCGTCGTTTTCAGAAGAGCCTTTCATACGCTAAAAGGAAATATTTACAGTTGACACGTTTTTGAAGCGCGTGTACAATAGTCGAAGAGATAAGCATAATTCCCATTTATACTCCCAATCACAATCTAATTGAAAAAGTGAGTCTGTAGTTTGCTTGCCTCGCCTCTAGCCTTAATCTTCTTGCAAAGCAACCGTTACCACATTCGTTACCGCGTCCATTACCAAAGACTTCTCAGCACTCCCGTTGGTTAATCGGATACCCCCTCCGGTAGCCTTAAGAAATTTTATCAGCGTCTATTTTTCAGTTGTCCGTCCAATCACCCATCAAACTGAGCCAATAACGCAGGGTTCGCTTAGGTTTCGTTTTTTACCCGCCCCACAAGCAGTTCAACCAACACTGTTATCCACCCTATTATTCACCATCATTTTTACGATTTACCGCAAGAACAGCCAGTACAATCTCAAGAACGGCATTAAGATCAGTCTGTCGAACCCAGTACCTATCGGTGCTGTACCAAAATCATCAATCGTTCTCTATCTTCTCAGTACTAAAAACTCTCTAGGAGGCAAACGCATGAAGAAACGCCAGATTACACTTTGGGTATCGTTGCTTTTGGTCGCGATGGTAGTCCTCGCAGGTTGTGCGCCTCGGGTCGGCGCTGGCATGACCGCTGATATGAGCGGTGAAGAGATGGGCCTTGTGGTCGATCTGCCAGCGATTGTCCTTGACGTAGCCAGCGATGGCTCCGTGAGCATCGGCAACGTGCCCCTGGCCCAGATGGGTGCAATGATGGGGCAGGATCTTTCCGCCCTCATGATTGACCCGGCTTGGGTTGATTACCTGAGTGCCAGCAACATCCAGCACCTGCAGGTCAACAACCGCCCCGATGGTCTGCTGTTGTTGGTCAACGGCGAGCCGATTCCTTCCGTGGCTTGGGATGGTGAGTCCCTTTCCACGACGGCTCAGACTTTGGCCGCCCTGAACGTGACCGTTCCTATGTTGGAGAAGGTTCTGCCCCTGATCCAGAATTTGGGCTTGGGCGCAATCGTACGCTTCCCCGTGGCTGTTGGTGCCGACCTGGTTCCTCTGTATGTTGAGGGTGATGGTAGCGCCGCCGCCGATTCCGCTATGGCTCAGGAAGAGTTCCTGGCCGCCGTGGGCGAAGCCCCGACCCTGCACCTGCCCGTCCACTATGCTGCTGATGGCAGTTGGACCGTGGGCGACCTGACCGACCTGGAATGGGAACAGTTGACCGGTGCCCCGTGGCGCAGTCTGCGCTTGAACACCGCCTACATCGATGCCTTGGGCAGCGCTGGTGTCAAGCAGATGAGCTTCTACACCGACCCCGCCGGCATCCATGTCTCCATCAACGGCAAGGATCTGCCTTACCTGACCTGGGGCAACGGCGAACTGAACCACGTGCTTGATCTGGCCAGCCAGCTCAGCGTGGTCCAGGACTACTGGAACGCTATGGTCCCCGGCGCTGACATGGGCGAAGTGATGGCCTATGTTGAGAGCATTCTGCCGGTTATCCAGGTTGCCGACACCAACGTGACGGTCTTCTTCCCGGATTCCAGCATGGCTTCCAAGTAAGATCTGATTCCACATCAGCCGGGGCATCACGCTCCGATTGATACAGAGTCAAGCAGGATTCGACTGGGCGTGGGGGGTTTCCCTCACGCCCAGTTTTTTATTCTACAGCTTTGGCGAGCAAACTCAACCATGACCCAAGAAGAATTCAAAAACAACGTCACCCGCATGTTGGACAGCAAAAAAATCACCTTCCGGGCACACACCTACGATTATGACGCCGGGGTGCATTCGGCGGTGGAGGTGGCGGAGGCCATTGGGCTACCTCCGCAGCAGGTCTTCAAGACCCTGGTGGCGCTCTCTGCCGATGCCGGACACAAGCCCATGCTGGTGGTAATCCCCGGCCCGGACACCCTGGACCTCAAAACTCTGGCCAAGGTTGCCCGCATCAAGAAGGCGCGCATGGCCACCCATGACCAGGCCGAGAGCCTCACCGGGTTGCAGACCGGCGGCATCAGCCCCCTGGCCTTGATCAATCGGGGCTTTACGGTCTATCTGGATCGGCGGGCGCAGGACTTTGCCACCATCGCCGTCAGCGCTGGGGAGCGGGGAGCCAATCTGGAAGTGGCGGTCAAGGATCTGGTCAAGCTGGTGGGGGCGCGGGTGGTGGATTTGGCATAGAGGCTTCAAAAAACAGAACGCGGATTTGACGGATTTTTCTGTTTTTATCTGTTCGATCCGTTAGATCCGTCTTCTATTTTTGATCGAAGGGATTGGCCTGCACGTCTGTGCGGTCGAGGACGGTGAGGGTGAGGGTGCGGGGACCGGGGGCGACAAGTTCCACGAAGGTGGTGTGCGGGGTGACGATTTCCAGGAGCAGAGCCACCGGGCTGTCAATGTGGACGGCCAGCCCGCCGCCCTGGGGTTGATCGGCCAGCAGGTGGATCGTGTAGTCATCCCAGACCAGGTTGTGGATGCCCACTGGCGGCGGCTCGGTCAGGTGCCACACAATGTGGCGGAGGCCGCCATGACTTGCGTCATCGGCGTACAAGCGGACGCCGATGATTTGAGAGAAGAGCAACGCCGTCACCTGCGGGGCCAGATCCGGTGGGGGGGTGATGGGTGGGGCGTAGCGGGCGCACCATTCATCCATTTGTCTTTGGGCGGCCCCAGATGGGTCCAGCCTGTCGTCCTCTCCGACTGGTGAATCTGTGATCAGCAGGGCGCGGACGAGATGCGCCGCCGCCCAGCCCGCGGGCGGCACAAAGACCGCCCAGGCTCGCTGGTAGAGGTCGATCCACTCTGGCCGGTGACCCAGGATCGGGCGGGGCAGCCGGGTGAGTTCCTTCACGAGGAGGGCTGGCTGGGCATCAGCGCCCCGGCGATCTGCAAGGCCATGCGTCCGCTGTCTGTGAAGCCCAGCTTGAGGGCGGCGTCGGCCATCTCTGCGCCGTCAGCACCGTCCTGGGGCACGTAGAGCAGGGGACGCACGCCCCGGCTCTGCACGGCCTGGGCCACGGCGCAGAGGACGCTGCGCCCCCATTCCCGTCCCCTGGCTGCCGGGTCCAGGATGGCGTAGAGTTCTGCAAAACGCTCCCCCTGCCAGTTTACCCCGGCCCGCACCACCGTGCGCCCCTGGGCAGCAATGGTGGCCTGGGGCGAGCCATCTGCGCCCCGGTTGGTGCGCACAAAGAGATTCACCACCGGTTGCAAACGGCCTGGCTCCAGCACGAAGATGCGGGCGAAGGTTGCCTTGGCATTGAGACGCCGTTCCAGGAACTCCGCCCACCTCGTCTCGGCCATAAAGAGGTAGCTCGGTCCCGCTCCCAATCCTTCAGAAAAGAGCAGATCCGCCTGGGCTTCGTCCTCAGCCTGAAAGACCACCACGGGCTGAAAAGGATTCATCCCCGTGACACAGGCGGCCACAAAGCCCTGGGGCCGCCCCGCCCCGTCCCGCATCAAACTGAGCCGGGTGCGGGCCGCGGCGTGGGCCAAGGCATAGTGGACCGTGCGGGCCTGGGCCACATCCCGCTCATCCACCATCCCCCGTACGGTCCGCCGCACCTCTTCAATTCTTAATTCTCCACTTTCAATTTTCAATTCTTCACCGCGTCTCCGTCACCTTGCGCAACCCCCGGGGATGGTCCGGGTCAAAGTCCCGCGCATGGGCCAAATACATGGAGAAAAGCTGCCCAGGGATGATGGCAGTCATGGGCGACAGCCATTCGGGCACGCTGACCGGCAGGTGGATGGGGGTGCGAGCCTGGGCCAGCAGCTCCTCGCTGTCGCTGATGACGATCACTTCGGCCTCTCGGGCGTGCAGGGTGCGGATGAACGCCTGGATATCCGCCGTCACCTTGCCCTTGGGCGCAATCACGATCACGGGGAAGCCGTGGTCGATCAGGGCCAGGGGACCGTGCATGAAGTCGGCGTTGCTATACGGCTCGGTGATGGTGTAGGTCAACTCTTTCATCTTCAGGGCCATCTCAAAGGCCGTGGCATAGTTGTAGCCGCGCCCGATGACGATGCAATGGCGCATATAGCGATAGCGATCCGCAATGGCCGCGATACGGGTGCGGCTCTCCAGCGCCTTCTCCACCGCCTGGGGGATGGCCATGAGGTCCGCCATCATGCTGCGCCCGCTCTCCCCGTCCGGGGCCAGCCCCACGCCCAGCAGGGCGATGGCGGCCAGTTCCGTGGTGAAGGTTTTGGTGGCCGCCACAGAGCGTTCTTCGCCGGCGTGCAGGGCGATCACCGTGTGCGCAACCTGGGCCAGATCCGATTCAGGTTCGTTGGTGATGGCCGCGGTGAGCGCCCCCTGCTTATGGGCCTCGGCCAGCACCGCCACAATGTCCGGGCTTTTGCCGCTCTGGCTGATCCCCAATACCAACGCATTGCGGAAGTTGGGCGTGCGGCCATAATGGGTGGTGAGGCTGGGCGTGGCCAACCCCACGGGCAACCCGGCCGTGGCTCCCAAAAGATATTGCGCATAGCGCCCGGCATTGTCACTGGTGCCCCGGGCCGCAATCACCACATGGGTGATCTCCCGCTGGCGGATAGCCTCCACCAGCCCTTGGGCCGTCCCCGCTTCGGCGGCCAAAAAGTCCGCCAACACTTGGGGTTGTTCATGAATCTCGCGGTAGAGAAAAGAGTGTTCCAGCATGGATGAGTGCCTTTCTGGTGCAAATGGAATGGGGTTGAAGACGACGGCCAGGGGGCATCGACTTCCCTGGCTCATTGATTGACACAGTGTGGTTTGCAGCCCACAGTGCCGAAGGGAGGGGCTTCCCGGCACACTCCTGATTATAGCCCACCTGCCATGATCCTCGTAACCGACTGACAACAGTGCGGGAATATATCTTTCCTACCCTAGGGCTATCTGGATGCACCCGCCCATCCATTACCCATCCAACACCCATCTATCCTTCTCTTGCGCTTTCCAGCCCTATCACGAACCGAGAGGTAACCATGCTAAAATTCGAGGAAGAAACGGTCAGCGGTTTGAACTTTGACCTGCCCGATGATCTGAAAATGCTCCAAAATCTGGCCCGGGACTTTGCCCGCAACGAAATTCTGCCCAGGGTCGAACATTACGATGTCAGCGGCGAATGGCCCTGGGATCTGTGGAAAAAGGCCCTCAAGATCGGGCTGGTCAACCTCAACATCCCCGAAGAGTATGGCGGCATGGGCGCAACCGTGCTGGAAGAGTGCATCATCGGCGAGGAGATGGCCTATGCCTGCTCCGGCATCCAGACCGCGTTGATGCTCAACCAGTTGGCCGTGCTGCCGATTTTGGTGGCGGGGAACGATGCCCAAAAGCAACAGTATTTCCCCCGCCTCACGGAAGATGGCAAGATCATGGCCTATTGCATGACCGAGCCGGATGCCGGATCCGACGTGGCTGGCATCAAAACCACCGCGATCAAACAGGGGGACAAGTACATCCTCAACGGTTCCAAAACCTGGATCACCGATGGTCCCGTGGCCAGCTATTTCACCGTCTACGCCAAGACCGACCCCTCTGCCCGGCATAAGGGCATGTCCTGCTTTATCGTCGAGCGAGACTTCCCCGGCGTCAGCACCAGCAAACCCTTGGAGAAGATGGGCCAACACGCCGCCCAAGCCTGCCAGGTCTTCTTCGAGAATGTGGAAGTCCCGGCGGAAAACATGCTGGGCAAAGAGGGCGACGGCTTTATGATCGGGATGCGGGTCTTTGACAAGAGCCGTCCTCCCACCGCGGCCGCGGCCGTGGGCGTGGCCTCTCGGGCCTTGGCCGAGTCTGTGCGCTATGCGGGGGAACGCATGGCTTATGGCAAACCCATCGCCCAATTGCAGGGTGTCGGCTTCATGCTGGCGGACATGGCCATCCGGGTTGAGGCAGCCCGCAACCTGGCCTGGAAAGCGGCCTGGCAGGTGGACAACGGCCAGCCCAACACTATGGTCGCCTCCATGGCCAAGGCCTATTGCGCCGATGCGGCCATGCAAAACGCCACGGATGCCGTCCAAGTCTTTGGCGGCAACGGCTATAGCCGGGAGTACCCCGTGGAAAAGCTCATGCGGGATGCCAAGATCTACCAGATCTACGAAGGCACCAGCCAGGTCATGCGCCACATCCTCATGCGCGAGTTGTATAAGGGTTAGGATTTGGGATGGGAGTAGGCGATTGAGAGATTAAGAGAGTGGGAGATTGTGTCGTGGCAATCGCCTAATCTCAAAAACTAACTAAAAAAGCCGTCGGGATGAGCCATCCCGACGGCTTTTTTGATCCCATGACCAGGGGAGGATTACGGCTTTACGGCTTTCAAATAGATCATGCGCTGGTCAAAGATCAACGTCTTGCCCCGATGCCGGGCGTTGATGCCGGCGGCGTCGGTCTCCAGCCCGGCCTCCAGCATCTCCCGCACAGCCTGCCGATCTTCCAGGCCGGCATCCAGACTGGACAGCCATTCGTCCAATTCCCGCTCGAAGGTGACGATCTCCGAACGGTCCACCACCAGCCCGGCCTCGGCCACCAATTTGCGGTAGTGATCCGCACTGCGGGCGGCCACATGACCGGGATCCCGGCGCTCCTCAATGGCGTTTTGGGTGGCCCGCTTGACAGGATCGTCAACACTCAACAGCTCGGCCAAGATCAAAGAGCCACCGGGTTTAAGCACCCGCACCATCTCGCGGATGGATTCCTGGGGGTGTTTGAAGTATTGCAGGATCAACCGACAGAAAACCGCATCAAAGCGGTCGTCCACAAAGGGCAGATTGTGGGCCGGGGCCAGGCGGAAACCCACCCGCTCGTGGCTGGCCGCGGTGGTGGTCAGGCGCAGATATTCGGCCTGCTCCAACATAGCTTCGCTGATGTCCACACCCAGCACCAACCGTGCCCCGGCATCGGCCAAGGCCAGGGCCAGGGTGCCAGGGCCGCTGCCCACATCCAAAATGTCCATTTCCTTGGCAGGACCGGCAAACCGCACCAAATGTTGAATCCGCAACAGATCGGTGTCTTTTTTGCTGGCGGCATAGATGGCGGCCACCCGATTGTAAAGGGCGCGCACGGTCTGCAAATTGGCGTACTCTTCGTTTTCATGACTGCGCCGCGTTGGGCTGATCACGGGTTGCTGCACCAGCGGATAAGGCAGATGGGCGCGCCGGTTAAGGCCAACCAGCCGCCAACGATCCTCTTGCCAGCGCAGTTCGCTGATGCTGGTCTCGTCAATCTGGATGTCCAGGGTGTTGGGCGTGGCGAAGAAGCTGCTGATGAGGGCCGCGATGGCTTGACGGTGGGTGACCAGGACCACGGTTTTGCCCCATTGTCCAGTCATCAACTCGGCCAGCATGGTTTGCACCCGGCCAAAAAATGTGTCGATGGCGGCATCGGCCTGATCAACCCCAATGGATGGGGGGGGAGACGTGTTCTCCGCGCTGGCTGGGGGGCTGGGCAGGAGGGTGGCGTGGGGCCGGCTGCTTTCGCCCGGTCCCGTGGGTGGCAGGTTGGCGATCACCGTGAGGGGCAGGTGCAAAACCTGGCTGATACGCTGACCGGTGAGACGGCTACGCAATTGGCTGCCGCTGGTGAGCAGATCCACCTGTTCGTGATCCCGCAGCCAGGCGGCCAAGCTGTTGGCCTGTTCCCACCCAGCCGCGGAAAGCCCGCCCTCGTCTGCAATCAGCCGCCGGGACAAATTCGTATAGCGATTGTACAGCCCTTCCCCGTGGCAAACCAGCAAAAGTCTGGTGGCGCGCTCGGCGGACGAGGAGGTGGCGACGGTGGCGGCGGTGGTGCCGATGGTTGGGGTCATGGATGGCCTAGGATGGGCTGCCGTCTCGACCGGTGGATAGTCGAATTTGGGCACGGGCTGCGTTACGCCGGCTGTCCAGCTCCTTCTCGGTCTGCTTGAAGTCCTGGACTTCGAGGGGGTAGTGTTCGGTCTGCTTGTTGTTGCCGGGCGGAAGATCCAATTGTAGACGGGTCACAGGTCGATCATGGAGGATATGCTCCTGGAAAATCTCTTCCAGATCTGCGTGCTGCACCCCCCCATACCAGACCCCCTCGGGGTAAACAACCAAGGTCGGTCCGTGGCCGCACTGATTCAGGCAGCCGGAACGGTTGACACGCACAGCATCGCGCAGACCTGCTTCGGCCACACGTCGCTTTAGATATTTTAGAAAACCGTCGGGATCCCCTTGGTCACAGTCGTACCAACAATAGGGGCCAGAGGTGCAAATGAAGATGTGTTTGCGATAGAGTGCCATGCGGGGATCATACCAGAGGCTGTAACCTGGACCAAAAAGTCGTGATGGCTAACGCATCCTATTTCGCTCAACCCGCCTTCGTTGACATTCCCCGGCTTTTTCAGTACAATTTTGCGGATGTTTCCATTCAAGGGGACAGCCCCACGTCCTCTCTGGATCTAATTTGCTTCCATATTTTGTTTTTCCCATCAACTTAATTCCAACCCAACCAACCACCCATCGATATTTCTAGTCGATGGAACCAGGAGGATCCATGACAAAGTACACCACTGGTCAGCTCCGCAATATCGCCATTGTTGGGCATGGCAGTTCCGGAAAGACGACCATTGTTGAGTCCATGTTGTACCGAACCGGCGCATCCAGCCGGTTGGGTCGAGTCGAAGACGGCACCTCCGTCTCGGACTGGGACTCGGAAGAACACCGGCGGGGCATCTCCATCAACCTCGCAGTTGTGCCGGTGGATTTTGACAACGTCAGACTCAATTTTATCGACACCCCGGGCTATCTGGATTTTGTGGGTGAAATGATCAGTGGGGTCAAGGTGGCGGAAGTCGCCCTGGTCTTGGTGGATGCCGTGGCCGGTGTGGAAGTTGGCACCGAATTGGCCTGGGATCGTTTGGACGAACTGCACAAGCCGCGTATCGTCTTTGTCAACAAAATGGACCGAGAGAACGCCAATTTCCGCAAAGTCATCGAAAGCCTGCGTAAAGCTTTTCCCGAAAGTACCATTATGCCCTTTCACCTGCCCGTGGGCGAGGCGGACAAATTCGCTGGGGTGGTCAGCCTGATCGATCTGAAGGCCTATATGGGTGACAAGGCCACCGTGGCCGAGCCGCCGGCCGACATGGCCGAATGGATGGAAGAGACCCGGCTGGAATTGGTGGAGGCCGCCGCCGAATCCGACGACGAGCTGATCATGAAGTATTTGGAGGGGGAGGAGTTGACCCCCACAGAGGTACGCCACGCCCTGCACGAAGGGGTACGCACCGGGGCCATTGTCCCCGTCTTCTGCGGCTCGGCGCTACAGGGAACCGGTCTCACCAGCCTCATGCGCTCCCTCACCCGCTATGTGCCCGCCCCCAGCGAGCGCGCCGTCCACGCCGAGGCCGCGGACAGCGGGGATCCCATCTTGCTGACTGCCAATCCGGATGCGCCCACAGTGGCCCTGGTCTTCAAGACCATTGTCGACCGCTTTGTGGGGCGCATGAGCTATGTGCGGGTCTTTGCCGGTGCCATCAAGAAGGATGGCCGTCTGCTCAATCAACGCACGGGCGAAGACGATCGCATCGCCAACCTCTTCCATGTGCGGGGCAAAGATTTGGAAGCCACCAACGAGTTGATGGCCGGGGATATCGGCGTGATCACCAAGCTGGACAGCGTATTGACCGGCGACACCCTGAGCGACGCCGGGGCCAACGTGCGCATTGTGCCGCCGGAATATCCCCGCCCCCTCTTCTCCGTCGCCGTCACCCCGGCCACCAAGGCGGACAGCGCCAAGATGGGCCAGGCCCTCCACGCCCTGACCGAAGAAGACCCCACCCTGCGCGTGCAAACCATCTCCACCACCCGCCAGACCGTACTCCAAGGCACAGGGGATGCCCATGTGGATGTGGCTGTGCGCCGCCTGGAGAGCAAGTTTGGCACCCAGGTCGAGACGACCATTCCCAAGGTTCCCTACCAAGAGACCGTCGCCCACAAGGGGCAAGCTGTCTATCGGCACAAAAAGCAGACCGGTGGATCGGGGCAATTTGCCGAGGTCCATCTGCGGGTGGAACCGACCGAACGGGGCGAAGGCTTCCAATATGTCAGCGAGGTCTTCGGCGGCGCAATTAGTGGCGTCTTTATCCCGTCTATCGAAAAGGGCATTCGCCAGGTGATCGAAAATGGTGGTGTGATTGCCGGCTATCCCGTGGTGGATGTCAAGGCCATTGTTTTTGACGGCAAAGAGCATCCGGTTGATTCCAAGGACATCGCCTTCCAGGCCGCGGGCCGCGAGTCATTCAAGGCCGCCATGGCCCTGGCCGGTCCTCTGCTGTTGGAGCCAATCTACCGCATCTATATCACTGTGCCCGAAGATTTCATGGGCGATGTCATGGGGGATCTGACTACCCGGCGCGGACGGGTCAGCGGCATTGAGCAAAAAGGCAACCGCAGCATCGTCAGCGCCCTGGTACCTATGGCTGAAATTATGCGCTATGGCACGGATTTGCGCTCCATGACCCAGGGCCGGGGTACTTACGCCATCGAGTTCGACCACTACGATCCAGTGCCCTCTCAGTTGGTGGACGGCATTGTGGCCGCCTTCAAGCAAGAGAACGACCACGAAAGTTGATGGGTTGCGTGACGACGCAACACACAATCTGAAGGTTAAAAAAGGCCGGGGCTATCAGCCCCGGCCTTTTTTGCATGATTGGCTTGAGCGCTGCCGTCCCAGCTTACCCCTCGGACGGCGTGATCATGGCGGTGAGGGTGGCGGAGACCTGCTCGAACTCTGCCAGCATTTGGGCCACCAGATCGGCCATGCCCTCGATCACGCCGTCGATGCCCCGCTGTTCCAACTCCCGGGCCAGCTCGGACAGTTCCATGGCCCCAAACATGGCACTCATGGATTTGATGTCATGGGCCGCGGCTCTGGCTTTGGCCGCATCATCCCTGGCGGCGGCGTCGGGCAATGTGCCAAGCAACGTGCTGGCACTGTCCAGATAGGTCTCGACCAACTGGAAAAAGAGATCGTCATTGTTGTCGGTCAGCTCCCGCAGATCATCCAAAGCCGCCTGGCGCAAGGGATGGGGCGGGCCGGGGAGGATCTGGGGCAGGGAGGATTGAGAAGATGTCGGACTGGTCACCGGTTTACACTCCTGGGCGATAGCTGGGCGATGGCTGGAACGATGAGTTTTGATTATACCTGGAATGATTCGAAATGGGTAGTCTTAATTTGGATCAAGGAGATGGGCCGAATCTCCCAAGAATCCTCACAAATTTGGACACCCCTTCTGAATCAGCTATACTCAGAGGCTGTATACAGACGGATTCAAACAGAATCAGGCAGGATCAACCCTGCCACGCGGTGGTGCTGACGATTAAGCGTCAGCATTTTTGTTGGTGATTAAATTCCAGTAGACCAGAGCCATGACCCTGCTTTCCTTGGTGACAACAATTCTACAACTTTTCTACGCCTTGGCCGCCATAGGCCTGGCCCTCTACGGGCTGAATACCCTGTGGCTGACCTGGTCTTTGCGCCGGGAAGCGACTTTTCGCCCAGCAGATCCCGGTCCGCCGGCCGCGTGGCCCTTGGTGACGGTCCACCTGCCCGTCTTCAACGAGCGCTATGTGGTGGAGCGGCTGATGGACGCCTGCGCCCGGTTGGACTACCCCGCCCACCTCCTGCAAATCCTGGTCCTGGACGACTCCACGGACCAGACCACGGTGATCGCCCAGCGCCGGGCCGCCCACTGGCGCAGCCTGGGCGTGGACATGCAGGTGGTGCGCCGGGCGGATCGGTCAGGCTTCAAGGCCGGTGCCCTGGCCGCGGCCATGCCCATCACCACGGGCGAACTCATCGCCATCTTCGACGCCGACTTCCTGCCCCCCGCCGACTTTTTGCGCCGAGCCGTGCCCCACTTCCTGGGTGACAAGCGGGCCAACATCGGCTTTGTCCAAGCCCGTTGGGAGCATCTGAACCGGGGCTATTCCGTCCTCACCCAATGTCAGGCCCTTGCCCTGGACGGTCATTTTGCCGTGGAGCAGAGCGCCCGGCAGGCCGCTGGTTATGCCTTTGGCTTCAACGGGTCCGCCGGACTGTGGCGGCGCACCTGCATCGAGGACACGGCGGTGGGCGGCTGGCAAGCGGACACCCTGTGCGAAGATCTGGACCTCAGCTATCGGGCCAAGCTGGCTGGGTGGCAGGCGGTTTATTTGCAAAATTTGACCGCGCCTGCCGAGATTCCCCCTCAACTCTTAGGCTTCAAACGGCAACAGTTCCGGTGGGCCAAGGGTAGCGTTCAGGTACTCATGAAGCTGGCCCGTCGGGTCGTCACGGAAGGCGGCGACCGGGGCTGGTCCATGATGACCCGCTATCAGGGCCTCTTCCATCTGGGCAACTATCTGATCCACCCCCTGCTTTTGGGGCTGCTTTTGGTCAACCTGCCCCTGCTGTTTTTGGACGCCCGCCCCTTTTGGCCCCTCAGCTATCTCAGCCTGGCCTCTTTGGGACCGCCCTTGCTCTATGCCGTGGGCCAACGCCGTCTGCACCCAGAGCGGTGGCTAGGCAATTGGTCCTATCTGTTCATCCTCACCTTCTTCGGCATCGGGTTGAGCTTTAACAACAGCCAAGCCGTCTGGCAAGCCCTGCGCGGCCAAGAAGGCCAATTTCTGCGTACGCCCAAGTTCAGCGTCGAATCTGCCCAGGACGCCTGGCAGGGCAGCAGCTATGTCCTGGCCCTGCCCCCCTCCCTGTGGGCGGAGCTGGGGCTGACCCTCTACGCCCTGGCCGCCGTCGCCACGGCCATCTGGCGGGGAGAATGGTGGGCGATCCCTTTCATGCTGCTCTATGTGGGCGGCTTCGGGCTGATGGTGGGCATGGGGCTGTGGCAAGCCTGGCAAGCCCGCCCCCGCCGCCAAGTGGGTCTGGCCCGTCACCACGAACCGGCGTAGCGAATGGCGAATGGCAAATGGCGAGGTGTGTTGGCAGATGACTCGCCATTCGCCATTCGCCATTCGCCATTCGCCCCTCCTTGTCAAAAGATGGGGTCAACTGTACAATATCGGTTGGCCTCGCTGCCGTCTCCGCCCTTATTTATGGGGGCGACCATCCTGATTCTTACGAAAAGGGCGCACAAATCATGGCAAAGCAACAAGAAGGCATTGGTTGGATCCAGAACAAAGCCGACATCATCATGCTGGCCAACCGCTCCGGCCACAACTTTATCCTTGAACTGCCCACGGGCCGTTATCGCCTGGATGCTGGGCGACGCATGCGCACCATGCGATCCATCCTGGCCATCCCCCAGGTCAAACAGTTGGTGGATCAGGGCGAACTGGTTGTCGAATAGGCGGTCAACTTCCGCCCCCCGAGCCCCCCAACTTTGAGGGGAACTGTCCACGACCTCCCCCAGAATTGGGGGCCGGGGGGCGGGAACAGAATGCTTAACGTTGTCGAATCATCCCCGCGTTCGGGAGATCCCATGCCCACACTTCTACTAATTGACGGTCATTCCCAAGCCTATCGGGCCTTCTTCGGGGTCAAGGCCCCCCTGATGACCCGCAGCGGCGAGCAGACCACAGCGGTCTATGGCTTTGCGCGCAAGCTCTTCGCCGTGCTCAAGGAATATAAACCGGACCATGTGGCCGTGGCCTTTGACCTGGGCGACACCTGGCGGCACGAAGCCTTTGCGGACTACAAAGCCACCCGGGACAGTATGCCCGACGAGATGCGCACCCAGATCGACCGGCTGCAAGAGCTGCTGACCGCCCTGGCCATCCCCATCGTCACCTATCCCAACTACGAGGCCGATGACGTGCTGGGTACTCTGGCCCGGCGAGCCGCTGCGGACGGCATGGACGTGCTGATCCTGACCGGGGATCGGGATATGTTCCAGTTGGTGGACGAGCATGTGCAGATCCTCTACACCTCCGGCGGCCCCAATCCCCAGACCAAGCCCTACGGCCCGGCGGATTTGTTCGATCGTTACGAGCTTACGCCGGAACAGTTTATCGACATGAAAGCCCTGACCGGCGACACGTCGGACAACATCCCCGGCATCCCCGGCGTGGGGGACAAGACCGCGGTCAAATTTCTGAAAGAGTACGCGGATCTGGACGGCATCTATGCCAACTTGGACCAGATCCGTGGCCCCAAGACCCGGCAAAATGTGACCGACTCCAAGGAGTTGGTCTATCGCAACCGTACCCTGGTCACCATCGTCACCGACCTGGATTTCCCCTTTGATTGGGCGGATGCCCGTGTGCGCCAGGCAGACCGGGCCGAAGTGTTGCGCCTCTTCGATGAATTTGAGTTCCGCACAATGGTCCCCCAATTCCTCGAACTGTGGCCGGACGCCGCGGAACCGGGCGAACTACTTCCGGCCAACGATGGGGCGGGGCAGCTTTCGCTTTTTGGCGAAGACGTGGTGGCCACGGCGGCCCCAGCCATGCAGACCGTGGCCCACATCCCCGACTCCGGCGTGCTGGCCGAGAGCGGCTATCTTTGCGTGCGGGACGAAGCCGCTTTGGCCCAGGTGGCCGAAGCCCTGGCCGCCGCGGAGTTCCTCAGCTTTGACGTGGAGACCACCAGCACAGACGCCATGCAGGCGGTCTTGGTGGGGCTGGCCGTGGCCTGGGCACCGGGCCAGGCCGCCTACATCCCTGTGGGCCACAACGAGGGCGACCAACTGGCCTGGGATCGGGTGCGGGAACTCTTGCAGCCCATCTTTGCCAAAGAGGGCGTCTCCAAGATCGCCCACAATGCCAAATATGATTTCACCGTCCTGCGTCGCTATGGGCTGGCCATTGCCGGGCCGATTGAAGACACCATGACCCTGGCCTGGCTGATCGATCCGGCCAGCCGCAGCCTGGGCCTGAAAGCCCAAGCCTGGGCCGAACTGGGCTGGGAGATGACCGAACTGTCCGAGTTGATCGGCAGCGGGCGCAAGCAGATCACCATGGACCAGGTGGCCATTGAGAGTTCCGCCGCCTACGCAGCGGCGGACGCTGACTCTACCTTGCAGCTATTTGCCCTTTTGGCCCCCAAGGTGGTTGCGGCGGATCTGTGGGATCTTTATACAAAAATAGAACGCCCGTTGACCCCGGTTCTCACCGATATGGAGATGGCCGGGATTATGCTGGACACGGCCGTTTTGGCCCAGATGTCCGAGCAGTTGGTGCAACGGCTGGCCGAATTGACCACAGAATTGGTCCAGATCGTGGGCCACGACTTCAATCTGCGCAGCACGCAACAGTTGAGCCAGGTGCTCTTTGACGAGATGGGCTTCCCCACCAAGGGGCTGAAAAAGACCAAATCCGGCTTTTACAGCACCGCCGCCGGGGTGTTGGAAGGACTGGCCGCCTATGCCAAGGAGCTAAGTCCCGACCAATACCGGGTGCTGGAGATCATCCTGGAACAGCGCCAGATGGAGAAGCTGCGGGGCACCTATGTGGATGCCCTGCCTGAGTTGGTCAACCCCAACACGGGGCGGCTGCACACCAGCTTTAACCAGACCGGCTCGGCCACGGGGCGCATGAGCAGCAGCGACCCCAATTTGCAGAACATCCCCATCCGCACGGAGATGGGCCGGGAGATCCGCAAGGCCTTCGTCGTGCCGCCGGGCCACCTGCTTGTCGCCGCCGACTACAGCCAGGTCGAACTACGGGTGCTGGCCCACACCATCCATGAAGAGAGCCTGATCGCCGCCTTCAAGGCCGGTCAGGACATTCATGCGGCCACGGCGTCCCGGCTTTTTGATGTGCCACTGGATCAGGTGAGCAAAGAGCAGCGTGGCTTGGCAAAGACCATCAATTTCGCCACGATCTATGGCGTCAGTGCCTACGGGTTGAGTTCTCGCTCGGAGATGGGGCCAAAGGAAGCGCAAGCCTTTTTGGATAGTTATTTCGTCACCTATCCCAAGGTGCAGCGCTATATCACCGACACCATCGCCAAGGCCAACGACCTGGGCTATGTGGAGACTTTGCTGGGGCGCAAGCGCTTCTTCCCGGAGTTGCAGAGCAAATTGCCCTACAATCAGCGCCAGGCCATCGAGCGCCAGGCCATCAACGCCCCCATCCAGGGCAGCGCCGCAGACATCATCAAGATCGCCATGCTCAACCTCCACGACCGCCTGCGGGACGGGGGTTTTGCCGCCCGGATGTTGCTCCAAGTCCACGATGAATTGGTGCTGGAAGTGCCGGAAGCCGAGCGGGACGCGGTCATGGCCTTGGTGCGAGAAACAATGGAATCCGCCTATCCCCTCGATCTGCCGTTGAAGGTGGATGTGGAGATTGGGCCGAATTGGTATGATTTGGAGGCTATCGAGTAATGCGTATCGAGTATTTCGTGTTGCAACCGGGCCAGCGCAGGTTGAGTAGGCCGGGTTAACCACAGATTTTGCTTGACCCAAAAAGAAAGGCCGTATCGAAACCGCAGCGGGTCGATTCGGCCACCCGCTGCGGTTTCGATACGCCGCCGAGTCAGTGCATGGTCAGCGGAGATTTTGGCGGCGGCTACTCAACCTGCGCTAGCCGCCCAGGGGACCAGGCCAGCGCAGGTTGAGTAGGCCGGGTTAACCACAGATGTTACTTGACCCAAAAAGGAAGGCCGTATCGAAACCGCAGCGGGTCGATTCGGCCACCCGCTGCGGTTTCGATACGCCGCCGAGTCAATGAATGGTCAGCGGAGATTTTGGCGGCGGCTACTCAACCTGCGCTAGCCGCCCAGGGGACCAGGCCAGCGCAGGTTGAGTAGGCCGGGTTAACCACAGATTTTGCTTGACCCAAAAAGAAAGGCCGTATCGAAACCGCAGCGGGTCGATTCGGCCACCCGCTGCGGTTTCGATACGCCGCCGAGTCAGTGCATGGTCAGCGGAGATTTTGGCGGCGGCTACTCAACCTACGCTGGCCGCCCAGGTGAGCGTGACCGATACACGATACTCGATAAACATTTTCACCCAGGATTGAGACAACACACCTATGCTACGCGACATCGTTCAACAACTGATTGCTGACGCCGTGCAAGCCGCCCAGGCGGACGGCACGTTGCCGGATCTGCCCGAACTGGAGATCCCCATGATCGCCCGCCCCAAACAGGCGGACCACGGGGATTACAGCAGCAACGTGGCCCTGGTGGCCGCGGCTGCGGTCAAGAAGGCCACGGGAGCCAAGGCCAACCCTCGCCAGATCGGTCAGGCCGTACTGGATCATCTGCCCCAATCCGGCCTGATCGCCGGGGCGGAGTTGGCGGGGCCGGGCTTCATCAACGTGCGGTTGGCCGATGGCTGGCTACAGCAGCAGATCCCGGCCATCATCACCGCGGGGGAGAGCTTTGGCAACATCAACCGGGGGCAAAATGCCCGCTGGCAGGTGGAATATGTCAGTGCCAATCCCACCGGGCCGCTGCACTTTGGCGGGGCCCGCAACGCTGTGCTTGGCGACACCGTGGCCAATGTCTTGGACGCCGCCGGCTACGACGTGCAGCGGGAATTCTATGTCAACGACGGCGGCAACCAGTTCCGGTTGTTTGCCGAAAGTTTGTTCGTCTTCTATCTGCGCCACTTTGGCCAAGAGGCTGATGTGCCCGAAGGCGGCTACCCCGGCGCGTACATGGCGGACTATGCCGCCCAGATCGTGGCCGAAGAGGGGGATCGCTTCCTGAGCATGGAGCGGGCCGAGGCCGTCACCGAGATGGTGCAGACGGGCCGCCGCATTGTGCTGGCCAATCTGGCCGAGCAGATGGCCGGGATCGACGTGGTTTTCGACAACTGGTTCAGCGAACAGAGCCTCTATGACGAGGGCTTGGTCGAGCAATCCATCGCCTATCTGCGGGAGCGGGGGGATGTGGACGAACACGACGGCGCGGTCTGGTTCCTGGCCAGCAAATACCCCAAGTGCGAAAAGGACGAAGTGCTGGTGCGCTCCAACGGCACCCCCACCTACTTCGCCGGGGACATCGCCTATCACTACGACAAGTTCATCCGGCGCCAGTTTGACCGGGTGGTCAACGTGTGGGCCGTGGACCACCAAGGCCACGTCCCCCGTATGGCCGCCATGATGAGCGCCTTCGGTCTGGACCCGGATCGGCTGGTGATCCTGATGTACGACATGGTCAAGCTGATCCGGGACGGCCAGGAAGTCAAGATGAGCAAGCGGGCCGGCAGCTTCCTCACCCTGGAAGAGGTGGTGGAGGAAGTGGGGGCGGACCCCGTGCGCTTCATGCTCCTCACCCGCAGCCCAGAGAGCACGGTGGAGTTCGACCTGACCCTGGCCGTGGCCCAGAGCAACGACAACCCGGTCTATTACATCCAATATAGCCACGCCCGTATCTGTTCGATTTTAGAGAAGGCCGTGAATGATGGCATCCCGGTCCCCTCGGCAGGCGACGCGTCCGTGGACCACCTGTTGGCCCGACTCACCCATCCCTCGGAATTGGCCCTGATCCGCAAGGTGCTTGAGTTGGAGGAGCAGATCGATCTGGCCGTGGACAAGCTTTCGCCCCACAACCTGACCTATTACGCCATGGATCTGGCCGGGGTTTTCAACGGGTTTTATCGAGACTGCAAGGTAGTGGACGCCGACCAGCCCGCCCTCAGCCAAGCCCGTCTTCTGCTCAGCCAGGCCGCCCGCACAGCCCTGGCCCGTGTCCTCACTCTCATGGGCATGAGCACGCCGGAAAGTATGTAATTCGACAATCTCCCACTCTCCTAATCTCTCAATCTCAATTCAGAGATTAAGAGAGTGGGAGATTAAGAGATTTTTCTGCGACACAACACTTAGAAAAACAACCCATGACGACTCGATTCAAAGTTTTGGTGGCCGACGATCTATCGGAAGCTGGGCTGGCCCCGCTTTTGGCGGAAGTTGCCATCCAGGTGGACCAACAAACAAATATATCGGCGGCAGAGTTGCTGACCGTGATTGGCGACTATGATGCCCTCTTGGTGCGCAGCCGCACCAAAGTGACCGCGGACGTCTTTCAAGCCGGGAAGAAGCTGCGGGTGGTGGGCCGGGCCGGCGTGGGCGTGGACAACATCGACATCCCCGCCGCCACCCAGTCCGGGGTGATCATTGTCAACGCGCCCACGGGCAACGTGGTGGCCGCGGCCGAACACACCATCGCCATGCTCATGGCCCTGGCCCGCATGATCCCCCAGGCCGATGCCCATATCCGGGCCGGGCTGTGGAAGCGCAACCAGTTTGTGGGCGTGGAGGTGCGGGACAAGGTCTTGGGCGTGGTGGGCCTGGGCCGCATTGCCCAAGAGGTGGTCAGCCGGGCCCAGGGGCTGGGTATGGCCATCTTCGCCTATGACCCCTATGTGACCAAGGAGTACGCTGACCAGCGGGGCGTCACCCTGCTGCCTCTGGACGAAGTGCTGGCCAACGCTGACTTCCTCACCGTCCACGTGCCCCTCACCCCGGAGACCAAGGGGTTGATCGGGACCAAGGCCCTGGCGACCATGAAGCAGGGCGCTCGGCTGTTGAATGTGGCCCGGGGCGGCATCATCAACGAAGTGGCCTTGGTGGCCGCCATCGAATCCGGCCATATCGCCGGGGCCGCCATCGACGTCTACGAAGAAGAACCCCTGCCCGGGGACAATGTCCTGCGCAGCCGCCCGGAGATCATCCTGACTCCGCATTTGGGCGGCAGCACGGTGGAGGCCCAGGAGAAGGTGGCCGTGGATGTGGCCATCCAGGTGGTGGATGTACTCATGGATCGCCCGGCCCGCTATGCGGTCAACGCCCCCATCATCCCGCCCAAGGATCTGGACTTTTTGGTCCCCTATATCGATCTGACCGAGCGCATGGGGCGGCTCTTGCGCCAACTGGAGGATCAGGGCATCAGCCGGGTGGAATTGACCGCCCACGGTCGTCTGGCCGATTTCGATCTGGCCTATGTGCGCTCCGCGGCCATCAAAGGGCTGCTGGCCGGGGTGGTGGAAGAGCGGGTCAACCTGGTCAACGCCAACCTGCTGGCCGAACGGCGGGGCATGAATTTGATGGAACGCCGTCAACGCCAGCACGAACATCCCTACGAGAGCATGGTCACCCTGCGGGCCTCCAGCGGTGAGCGGCGCTGGACCGTGCGGGGGGCGCTGCTCAAGGGCGTGGCCACCATCGTGGACATCAACGACATGTGGGTGGACTTTCCCGCCGAGGGCCACATGCTCCTCACCTCCCACACGGACAAGCCCGGCATCATCGGCCGGGTGGGCATGATTCTGGGCCAGGGGGACATCAACATCAGCTTCATGCACGTGGGTCGCCGAGGCCCCCGCCAAGAGGCCATCATGGTCCTGGGTACGGACGAACCGGTCCCCGACGCCATGCAAATGATGATCCGCCAGGTGGATGATGTATATTGGATGAAATCGATCTCGATCTGATCGAAAAATAGAACAAAAAATAGAACACGGATTGCACGGATCGAACGGATTTTCACTGATCAAAAAAATCCGTTTTGATCCGTTGTATCCGTATAATCCGTGTTCTATTTTTATTTTTGGTCAGCTATTTTGAACCAACAGCAGGAGAGATTATGGAAGATAACTTTACCGGGGTTCAGCGTCTGACCCAGCGCCTGCGTCGTGGACGAATGTGGCATTTGCGCGGGTTCTTGGCTTTGTCCCTGATCTGGCTGGTGCCCGTGGTGGCCTGTGGCAGCTTTGCACCCCGGCCCACGCCCACGCCCACCCCTTTGCCCATCGCCGTCAGCGGTGACGCGTCCACGCCCACGGCCACACCCATCCCATCCGTGGCCACACCCACCTTCACCCCAGCCCCGACGCCCACCTTCACCGTCACCCCGGCACCGGGCACGGCCTTGACCGCCGGCCAGCCAGCCCGCATCTCTGCGCCCAACGGGTTGAATCTGCGCAGCGCGCCCAGCGCCAGCGGTCAGCTTTTGACCCGCCTGGCCACGGGTCTGCTGGTGGATGTGTTGGAAGGCCCCACGGTGGCCGAAGACTTCACCTGGTGGAAGCTGGACGACCAGCAGGGCAACATCGGCTGGGCCGCGGACGGGGACGGCGAGACGGTCTGGATTTCGCCCCAAGTGGGCGAGGCCCGACCGGTAAACCGGGATCCGAAAGTGGGTGATCTGATCCAGGTCACCACCCAGACGGGCCAATTCCTCACCGTGCGCGCCCAGCCTGGCACGGATGCCGCAGTCCTGGCCCGGGTGGACGCAGGCCGCCGCTTCTCGGTGCTGGGTGGTCCCCAGACGGCCAACGGCTTCACCTGGTTCCAGATCCGCGCCGATGATGGCAGCCTGGAAGGGTGGGCCGCCGTCGGCGACGGCACCACTCGCTGGATCAGCCCCCTGGAGTGATCTTTCGGCCCCACAACGCCCAAACAGACACCCCAACGGACATCTTCCGTTGGGGTGTCTTGCGTCATACACAACACGCAACGTTGTCTAAATTCAAAAGAGAGGACAAAGACCCATGAGCCTGGAAACGTGTCGATCGATCCTGGTGCCGGTGGACTTTTCGCCGGATAGCTTGGCCGCGCTGAAGACCGCTCTGGTCCTGGCCAAGAAACTGGCTTGTCCCATCATCGTCTTGCATGTGGTCCATGATCCCAGCAACCGGCCCGGTTTTTATCATTCCCGCAAGGCCGGGTCCACGGTGATTGAGGGCATGGAAGCCGCGGCGACCGAAATGATGGAAGAGTTTTTGTCCGAAAACGACATCTTGAATCTGGTCGAGGCGGCTGGGGTGAGCTTGAGTACCGCACTCCTGCGCGGCTTGCCCGTGACCCAGATTCTGCACCATGCTCAGACCGCCAAAGTGGATCTAATTATCATGGGCAGTCGGGGACGCACGGGGCTGTCCAACCTGCTCATCGGCTCTCGTGCCCAGCGGGTGGTGCAGCTGTCTCCCATCCCAGTGATGGTGGTGAAAGCTGAGGCCCCCGACGAGTCCAAAGATTGGGCCGCCGGCGAAATAGACGATGAAACCCGTTCAGATCCCGCCGCCGAGACCCAAGAGGATTTGTCATAATGCGAAAAATGGCAACGACGCCACGCTATTTTCACCATTCCGTGCTGGCCATCATCGGCGTCCTGGCTTGGATGCTCGTGCGTCCGCAACCGGTTTGGGCCGCGCAAGGGGTGACCCAGCTTGAGATGTTCCCTCTCTTCATGGGTATGTTTGGGGGGCTGGCCCTCTTTCTCTATGGCATGGACATGATGAGCGACGCCATGAAGACCGTGGCGGGCTTTCGCATGCGAGACATTCTGGAGAAGTTGACCGCCAATCGATTGACCGGCTTCTTCACCGGCGTGGTCACCACAGCGGTGCTTCAGTCCAGTTCCGTGGTCACGGTGATGTTGGTGGGCTTTATCAACGCCGGGTTGATGTCCTTTTCCCAGGCCGTGGCGGTAATCTTGGGGGCGGATGTCGGCACCACCCTCACCGTGCAGATCATCGCCTTCAAGGTGACGCACTACGCCCTGTTGCTGATTGGCGTGGGCTTTCTGATGGCCTTTGCCACCAAGCAGCGCAAGATACGCCTCTATGGTCAGTGGGTGCTGGGGCTGGGGCTGCTCTTTTTTGGCATGAACACCATGAGCGCCACGGTTACGCCTCTGCGGGATTACGAACCCTTTATTCAGGCCATGACCGTGGTCTCCAACCCGCTTTTGGCTGTGCTGGTCGCCACACTCTTCACCGGGATCGTGCAGACCAGTGCCGCCACCATCGGCATTGCCATTGTGCTGGCCTCCCAGGGCATGATCGACCTGAACGCCGGCATCGCCTTGATCTTGGGGGCCAATATCGGCACCTGCGCCACGGCCGGCTTGGCCGCCATCGGCAAGCCCAGAGAAGCGGTGCGGGCCGCGGTGGCCCATGTCTTCTTTAAGGTGACGGGGACGTTGATCGTCGTGCCCTTTATCCCCCTTTTGGCAGCCCTGGTTGTGGCAATTTCGCCCCAACCCACCCCAGAGATGAGCGCGGCGGCGATTGCCATCAACATCGTTCCGCGCCAGATCGCCAACGCCCATACCCTGTTTAATGTGGCGATTGCCTTCCTCTTCCTGCCCTTCTCAACCCAGATCGTACGCATCATCGAATGGATGGTGCCGGATAAGTTGAACCCCAAATTGGGCCTGGCCATGCGTGCCCGCTATTTGGATGATACCATGATCGACACCCCCACCCTGGCCCTGGGGCTGGCGCGCCGGGAGGTCAACCGCATGGGGGATGTGTTGGAAGAGATGTTGAGCGGGATTCCTGGCGCGGTCTTCTACGGGGACATGGAGAAGATGGCTGTGATCCAGGAAATGGACAATCAGGTGGATACGCTCTATGACCTGATTACCCAATACTTGGCCAAGATTGGCCGAGAAACCCTCTCCGACTCCGTGGCCGATGATGTGCTGGCCGCCATGACCGCCATCACCGAGTTGGAGTCCATCGGCGATATTATGGAAACCAACCTGGCCCATTTGGCCGAGGTCTGCGCCACGGGCAACATCGCCCTCAGTCAGGAGGCACTGGATGCCCTGAACCAGTTCCATCAAAAGGTGGTCATGGCCTTCAACTCGGCCATGAGCGCCTTTGTCTCGGACAATGAAGACGCCGCTCGTATGGTCATGGACATGAAAGAGGCCATCCACCGCATGGATGCCCACATCCGCGCCGTGCGGGCTAAAGGGCTGCACGACACCCTGACCCCGCAAAACATGGCCAGCTATACCCTGCAAGTGGACATTGTGGAAAATCTAAAGCGGGTCTACTATCACACCAAACGGGTGGCCAAACTGGTGGTGAAAGAGGAGGGGGCGGCTGCGTGGGGTTCGGGAGAGTAAAGCAAGGCAAAAGACAAAGTGCAAAAGGCAAAAGTGATTGGGACTGCAAGCAAATTTGACCACGATCCCCAGCCTGCGTCACACTATTTTTGCCATTTGCCATTTGCCATTTGCCATTTGCCATTTGCCATTTGCCATTACTTCACCTGCACAAACTCGCAGCCTGTAACCTGATAGATCCAGATCTGCGGGGCGGTGAGGTCGCCGTTGGGGGCGAAGGTGAGTTTGCCGATCAGGGTGTCGAAGCTGTTGCCCCGCAGGGCGTCGGCCACGGCAGAGGCGTCCAGTTTGTTGGCCTCCTTCACCGCCCCGGCCAACACCTGCATGGCTACGTAGCCGTTGACCGAATAGGTGTCCGGGTTGCGGGACTCCACGGCTTGATAGGCCTCGAACCAAGCGGCGTTGTCCACGCTGCGGGGGCTGGGCGCAAAGGCGCTGACGTACAGCCCCTCTGCCGTGCCATCGGCGTCGTCAATGGTGGCGGCCAGGAACGCGCCGTCACTGGCCAGCATGGGCACAGTCACCCCGGCCCGCACCAAGGCCGCCCGCAGGAAGGGGGCCTCGATCTCGTACCCGGCGTAGAAAATGGCGTCCGGGTTGGCCGCTTGAATTTTTGCCACTTCACTGTCGTACTTGCTCTGCCCCTCGCCCACCTGGATCTGCACCACAGCTTGGGCACCTCGACCTCCCAATTCCTGCACCAAAGATTTCGCCAATCCCTGGCCATATTCCGTGTCGTTGAAGACCACGGCTATCTTTGTCGCGCCCAAAGTCGTGACCAGGAAATCCGCGTCCACCTGGGCCTGCACCGCGTCGTTGGCGTTGACCCGGAAGAAGTTGCCAAACCCCCGCTCGGTCAAACTCTGCTCCGACGCCGTGGGGGTGATGACCACAAAGTCCATGTCTTGGTAGAGATCCATAGCCGCCGAAGTCTGACCGCTGTTCAGGTGGCCGATCACGCCGATCACCCGATCCCCCGCACTCTCCGCGGCGCGGATGGCGTCCACCTGGCCCACGGCCACATCGCTGTCCGACTCATCGTCCAGAGGCCGCACGTCGATGCGATAGCCCAACAGCCCGCCGGCCCGGTTGATCTCCTCCGCGGCCAAGCGCGCCCCGCCCAATACCGTCTGCCCCCCATTGGCCTGGAAGCCAGAGAGGGGGACAGCGACGTAGACGGCGATGTCGCCTTTGGTGGGGGTGGCGCTGCCTCCGCAGGCGGACAGAAGGACTGAGAGAATAAGTAAAAGCGTGGTAGAGAATTGTTTTGTTTTCATAGGATCTATTCGGTTTGAGTAGCGGAAAGGACTGAGGACTGAGTGGTGTGGTTAGCCAGACTTTTTGCGCTGACGATCCACGGCTGCACGCAGTCCACCAACGATTCGACCGACCTCTTCGGCCTGTTTCATGAGTTGCGTGAATTCTTGTTGACTTATATAGCCGACATCCAAAGCCACATAGAGTTGTGAACGAACTTCAGCACAGGAGGCTTTGGCAATCGACAAAAATTGGTGAAATTCGCCTCTGCCTCCGCGTTCAAACCCTTCGGCGATATTGGACATGATCGAAACTGCTGCTCGCTGAATCTGGCGGGACAGACCATAGTCATTCGCCATCGGTCCCTTCTGGGTAATTCGATAAATATCCTTGCAAAGCACACGTGCCTTCTGCCAAGCAATCAAATCCTCGAATTTCTCGATCGTGTTTCCACTCACTTTCCACCCCCACAAACTCAGTCCTCAGTCCTCTTCACTCAGTCCTACCCCAACCCCTCGGTTTGGTAATTATAGACTTCGTTGATGCTCGACACCAGATCATTCAGCCGATCCACCTGCTCTTTGATGTCCGTGCGCAACCGCTCGGCCCTACCGCTGTCCACGTCCGTGGCGTCCACAAGCTGGACTTGGCTGTAGATGGTGGCCAGGGCGGTGAGGCTCTGGTCGAGCTGGAGTTGGGCCTGTTTCATGCGGGCATCCAGGGCGCGCAGGGCGACCCATTGCTTGCGCTTGGCGTCCAGAACATCGTCCAACTGTTGCTGGACCGCGGGGTTGCCCTCCAACTTGCGCCGGGCGGTGAGGGATTCCACCTCCTTGGGCACGGCCTGCCGCTCACGTTCCAGGAGTTGATCCCCCCGAAAGGCGTCCAGCCGTTGGGCCAGGCGAAAGATGGTGGCCACCCATTCGCTGATCTGCCCCGCCGTATCTTCCAGACGATCCCGCATCACCCCGGCCCGCTGCTTGCGGATCTGGGCCTCGATGCGCCGTTGGTATTCCAGGCCGGTCTCTACTTCCTGGCGCAGATCCCGGTCTTTGATCTCCCGGGGATTGAACTGCTCTTGGAAGAGCTTGAGGATCACCTGGGCGTTGGCGTCGGCGTCGGTCATGCTGGAATAGACCAGCCCGATCAAAGCTAGGACACCCAAGATCGGCCAGCCCAAAATCGGCCACCAGCCAAAGGGCCGGGGCAGCAGCACGGTCAACAGGATCGTGCCGGCGATCACCACCGCGCTTTCCAGGCGCATGACCGCGTATTGGAATATAGCCGATTGGGCCTTTTTTTGAATTTCTGAGCGAATGGTTGTCATGGTGAGAGCCTATCGAGTATCGTGTGTCGAGTATTGTGTTGTCAAAAAAACTCAGCTTCGTGGGCGGATCCGAAAAGATCTCGACCACGAAAAAATACTCGATACACGACACTCGATACTAAAAATACGTTGAAATAATCCGATACAACTCCTCAATATCCGTCTCGTCGGCCCGGCGGAACTGGCCGCTGCCCAGGCGGGCCATCTCTTGGAGCAGGGCGTCGTCCACGTCTGTGCCAAAGGCGATGGTGAAGACGACTACGGGCACTCGGTTCGGCTGGTCCACCAGGGCTTGGAGATCATTTAGATTGTAGCGGCTGTCGTTTTCGTTGCCGTCGGTCATCACCACCAGGGCGTTGATGGCCCCGTCCTCGGCCAGGAGGTGCAGATCTTCCACCCCGGCGTAGGTGGCGTCGATCAGGGCGGTGTAGCCGTCCGCCTGCATGGATTCGATCAGGGCACTCATGCGCTGGCGGCCTACATCGTCCACCTCGCGCAGGGGTTCAAAATTCTTGACCCCGGAGCCGAACTCGATGATGCCCACCTTGTCCCGGCTACCCTGGATCTGCTCCACAAAGGCGAGCAGGGCCATTTGGGTGCGGGTCAGTTTTTCCCCCTCCATGCTGCCGGAGGTGTCCACCACCAAATAGACGTTGGTGGGCCGCTTGGTATATGACCACACATTTTGTACGACATCGACCACTTCGGGGGATGGAATTTGCAACGTAGTCTGGGGCTCTCGCCACTGAACAGCCGGGGGCGTGCCAGGACTGGCGAAGGGACTGCTGCCCTGATCCAGTTGCAAAGACAGGTCTGCCGGGCGGAAGCCGTTGGCCAGCAGACTGGCCTGGACATCCCCGCCCAAGAGAAACTGGGTGAAGGCTTGGAAGGTGCGGCGCTGATTGTCCGTCACAGGCCGGGACTCGTCCGCGCCGATCTCTAGCAGGGCCAGAGGGTGGTCGGTCCACAGGGTGCCCTCGGCGGGATAGATGGCGACCAGCCGGTCGTTGGGATGCTGACGGTTCCAATCGATCACGCTACGTTCTTGGGCCACAAAGGCGTCGAGGAAATTGCGTCCTTCGGCGGCGAGACGTTGTACGATGACCTCTTCACCTTCACCATAAAACTGAATGGTGGCTTCGACAGATTTTACATAATCCAACGTGGCTTGGTTGGTGGCGGCTTCGGCGGTGAGACCCCGGGTCAGTCCGGCCCCGGCGTAGAATTCGGCCAGGGTGGCCAACATGCCGGCCGCGTTGTTGGTGCTGGGATGGTTCCACTTGAAATTGGCGTCGGCGGTAGCCTTGGCTTGGATCTGCTGCCAGCCCACGGGTTGATCCGGCCAGCCCAGCTCTTGGGCGACCGACTCCCAAGCCGCAATCACAATCGGGCTGGTGGCATAGCGGACCGGGTCGCTGACCCGACGCACGCCGATGGCCATGGAGCCGCCTGTGTCGCTCCCGGCTTGCAGATCCGCCCAGCGCTGGTCCATCTGGTTGAGCCAGAGGCTGCTGTCCGGGTTGACGGCCTGGAAGGGGGGCTGGCCGATGGCCTGGTCCACCATCTTGTCCGGGTTGACCGTGAGCAGGGCCACCTGCATGGTCTCGCCATCGGGGGTGCGCTGATTTTGGTTGTTGAAGGCGTCGGCCAGGGGCTGCAAGGTCTGGGCCATGCTGGGCGAGACGGCCACGGTTAAGTCGGCCTGGGTGGCGGACCAGGGGGGGAGATCCGCCAAGGGGTTGGCGACCGTGGCTTGGGTCGAGGCGTCTTGACTGTTCAACCAACGGTTGATCCCGGTCACCGCGCTGACGCACAGGGCCGAGACGATCACAAAGCTGACGGCCACGATGCCCAGGATCAATCGAATATTTGGTTTGGATGCGCCCTTTTTCGAGCGTTTGCGAGAATTTTTGGAATTGCTCATATCAGGCCACCCTTACCTCGCCACATTCAGATCAAACCAGCGCAGGAGGGCCAACAGCACGTCCCGATCCGGGCTGCGCATGGCATCGGCCCGGGGCACCACGGGCTGCACACCCTGGTCCGCCCACTTGGCGAAGAGACTGTCCGGGCTGTCCGTGACCGCGATGTTTGGGTTGGCCGGGCGCAGACCGTAGGCCAGGGCCGCCTGTTGCTGGGCGTCCTGAAGCAGGAAGCGCTGGAAGTCCAGGGCGGCGTTCTTCTGGATGGCGCTGGTCTCCGGCCCGGTCCACACGGTGTAGGGGAAGTCGAACCAGGTCACGTATTGGGGATAGTAGAGGCGCAGGGGATCTTCCCAGCGGGTCAGGATGCCCTGCATGTTTTGGAGCAGATCGCTCTCCAAAAGCTGACCGCCGTCCCCCACGCTGTAGCCGAAGAGGGCGAAATCCTGGGCCGTGTAGGCGCTGGCGCTGCCCACGTCCGTGGTGGCCCCCATGAGTTCCACCAGCCAGGCCTGAAAGTCCGGCTGGGTGATGTCGGCCACGGAGATGTCCGTGCGCCCGTAAAATTCGCCGGCCGCCGCGATCATGGCCGCCAA
>JAGNDO010000036.1 GCA_018003515.1 Caldilineaceae bacterium | reverse complement strand
TATTTCTGCACAGCCGCCTGAAGCTGCGCCCGGATCATTTCTTCGGGAAGTTGCCCCGTGGCCGACCAAAGGATGGCTCCCTTGGCATCGATGATCACATAGCTGGGATGGCCGCGCAGCCCGTAGTCACGCATACGCTGCTGGCCGATCTCCTGGTTGGCGTCGATCTGTTCAAAGACCAATTGCCCGTTGTAGTCCGTTTGAAGCCCATTCACGATGGGCTGCATGGCTGCTCAAGCCGCTCAGGCATCCGTGTAGAAATAGAGTACCGTGCCTTGCCCCACGGCCATGCCCGCCGGGGTCACGGCTGCTGGGGCCGAGCCGCCGCACGCGCCAAGCAGCAGGGCCATCAACATCCCCCAGATCCCCAAAATCGTCAAACCGAGTCGAGTTTGTCGCTTCATTTGTTAAGTGCCTCCCACTGTTGTGTCATCTGCTGTTGAAATTCCCGCTCATCCTTTGCCCAAAATGTCTTGATATGGTCCAGCACCGCCTCGGTTTGGGCCGGGGTGAGGATGGCCCCATACGGCGGCATTTTGCTGTTGGGCACGCCGCTGCCGTCGCGGATCACTTGCAGCAGCAAAGCATCCGCATGGTGCCAGGTGTGTCCGCTGCCGTCATGGGGCGGGGCGGGATAGATGCCGTTGGCATCGGGCGCCTTCCAGTTCGCCTCCCCTTCTCCGTTGATGCCGTGGCAGGCGGCGCAGGTGGCCTCATAGATGGCTTGGCCCGACGCCCCCGACGCAATTGTGGCAGATTCCGTTTGGCTTGCCGGAGCCTCCCCGCCACAGGCCGTCAACAGCAAGAGCGCCACGCCCCATAAAACTACGGTCATTTTCATCCTCATTTTATTCCTTTCCATGATGTCACGCGCTACCCACAGCCGGGGCCACGGTCTTGGCATGGGGCAGACCGGTTCGTCGCAAGGCCAGGGCGTTGAGGGTGACGGTGATGGTGCTGGCGGCCATGGCCAGGGCCGCCCACTCCGGGCGCAGAAGAATGCCCAGGCTGGTGTAGAGAATGCCCCCGGCAATCGGGATGGCGATCACGTTGTAGGCCGCGGCCCAGAAGAGATTTTGCTTGATTTTGCCCCGCACCTTTCGGGAAAGGGTGATCGCCTTGACGATGTCATACGGGTCGCTGCGCATGAGCACCACGTCCGCGGTGTCGATGGCCACGTCCGTGCCGGCGCCGATGGCCATGCCCACGTCCGCGGTGGCCAGGGCCGGGGCATCGTTGACGCCGTCGCCCACCATCGCCACCCGCTTGCCCTGGGCTTGCAGCGCTTTCACTTTGTCCGCCTTTTGATCGGGCAACACCTCGGCGATCACCGTGTCGATGCCCAAGGTGCGGGCCACGGCCTCGGCGGTGGCCTGGGCGTCCCCGGTGAGCATGACAACCGTCAGCCCCATGTCGTGGAGGGCGGCCACAGCTTCGGCGGCGCTGGCTTTGGGCTTGTCGGCCAGGGCGATCAGCCCGGCCAATTTTCCGTCAACGGCCACATAGGTCACGGTCTTGCCCTCGTGGGAAAGTTGGTCCATCTGCGCCTGCACGGACGTCACATCAGCGCCCTCTTTTGTCATCATCTTGACGTTGCCGATGGCCAGCCGCCGCCCATCCACCTGGGCGAACGCGCCATGACCGGGCACGGACTCGAAGTCGGTCATTGGCACATCGGGCAACCCCCGCTCTTTGGCGCTGCGCACAATGGCCTGGGCCAGAGGATGCTCGGAATCGCCTTCCAGCGCCGCCACCTGGGCCAACAGGTCCACTTCGTCCATCTCCCCCACAACAACTACATCGGTAACCGAGGGCTTGCCTTCGGTCAGGGTGCCGGTCTTGTCCATGACGATGGTGTCCAGGGTCGCCACCCCTTCAAGGGAAGTGGCGTCTTTGATCAGTACCCCGTTCTTCGCCCCCAAGCCCATACCCACGGTGATGGCCGTGGGGGTGGCCAGGGCCAGGGCATCCGGGCAGGCGATCACCACGGTGGCCACGGCCACGGTCAGGGCGAAGATCGGGTCCGCACCCACAAGCAGCCAGATGATCAGGGCCAAAGAGCCGGATCCCAGGGCCACGAAGACCAGATACTTGCCCGCCTGATCGGCCAGGCGCTGGGCCGGGGCCTTGCTGCTTTGGGCCGACTGCACCATCTGCACGATGCGGGCCAGGGCCGTGTCGCCGCCCACATGCTCGGTTTTGAAGCGGAAAGATCCTGTGGTGTTCAGGGTGCCGCCGGTCACTTTGACCCCCTCGGCCTTCTCCACGGGGACCGGCTCGCCGGTGATCATGGACTCGTCCACATAGCTGCGTCCCTCGATCACCACGCCGTCCACGGGCACTTTTTCACCGGGCCGTACGGCGATCACATCGCCCACCCGCACCTCTTCCACGGGCACTTCGGCCTCCTCCCCGCCCCGGATCACCCGGGCCGTGGCTGGGGCCAGCTTGAGCAAAGAGGCGATAGCCTCGCCCGTGGCATTGCGGGCCGCCATCTCCATCCAATGGCCCAGCAGGCTGAAGGTGGTGAGCATGGCCGCGGCCTCGTAAAAGACCTCGCCCTCGAACAGAAAGGTGGCCGCCACGCTGTAAAGATAGGCGGTCAGGATACCCGTGGCGATCAGGGTGGCCATGTTGACCTGGGCTTTGCGCAAGGCTTTCCCCGCCGCAGAAAGGAAGGGCCAACCGCCCCAAAAGACCACAGGGGTGGTGATCAGAAACTGAAAAAGCTCGTTGCGCAGGCCAAAAGGCATGGCCAACTGAAGGCCAAAAAGCCGGGTGGCCAGGGGTGAATAGAGCAGTTCGATGACGGTCAAAACCAGGGTGGCAAAGAAGAGATTGCGCATGGTATTGGCCGAGTGGGCACCGTGGCCGGCGTGGTCGTCTCCGCCCTCATGCTGGTCGTGACCCGCGTGTTCATCCTTCATCTCGTGCCCAGTGTGGCTGACCGTATGCACCGGTCCGCCTTCCTGGCACACAAAGCCGCAACGTTTCACCGCCTCGATGATGGTGTCCGGCGTCACCTGGCCGGGGTCGTAGCCCACCAAAATGATGCCGGACATGCGGTTCAGGTTGACGTTGTGGACGCCGGGCGTAGCCGTCACATGCGCTTCGATGTTTGGGCAGCCCGATGCCATGAGGTAGCTGGTGATCGCCAATTCCAGTTCGGCATGGCCGTTGGTGCCGTGGTCCATGTGGGTCATGGTGGTGTGTTCTTGGTGCCCATGCTGATGGTCAGACATAGCTTCCTCCTGTTGGCGTCTATCGGTCTTTGGATTCCCCGGCGGAGTTGGAGTTGGACAGAACCAGTATAGTATATCATACCCCCTGCCCCAGGGGGGGAGGGGTATGGCGCGGTGTGAATAGGCGATTATGCCTACTCACGAAAGACATTGTGTTGAGTTTGGAACATCTCTTCGCTGATCGTCTGGGAGAACGGGAACGCAAAAGGGGCCGCATATGCTGATATATGCGGCCCCTTTTGTGTTTGTATTGTGGCTTTCGTGGTCAGTTAAGTCCTATTTGCCCACTGTCCACTGGAAGAGTCGGCTGGCGATGCCGGCGATGCCGGTCACGTCCAGTTCCAGGGAAGTGACACCGGTTTGCAGGATAGTGGCTCGGTCGCCAAAGCTGAGCAGACCGTCTACATGGTGGCCGCTGCTTTTGTCCGGGCTCCACGTGGTCGGCTGATATTCGTTGCCCAGGTTGTCCCGCAGCACCGCCAACTGTGCCAGGTCGTAGGTCAGTTCGACGGAGTGGGTTTCGAGAACGACTTCAAAATTTAGGGTGGTGGCGGTCTTGTCGGTCAGGGTGAGAGGCGTCACCTTGACGGTCACGCTGCCGCCCTCGACGCTCTGGGTGGCCTCTTCAGCAACTGCGGGCATATTGGGCCCGGATCCTGGGGTCATCCCGGCGGGGACGGTTCCGGTCATGGGCGAGGAAGAACCCATCTGGCCCATGCCTTCACCCATCATGCCTTCGCCCATCATGCCGCCATCCATCATGCCGTGCATCTGGCCCATCATCTGCATCATTTGGCCCATCATGCCCATCATCTGACCCATCTGCATCCCGTCGTCCATCTCGCCGTCCACCTCACCGGAATGCGACTGATGATCGGTCATGGGGCCAACGGATTGGGTGCCGCTCATGGGCATGGTGCCGGAAATGGGGGCGGATTCATCCATCATGTCGCTGCCCATCATGCCGCCATCCATCATACCGGCGTCGGACTCGCCCATCATGCCGCCTCCCATCATCTGCATCATTTGGCCCATCATGCCCATCATCTTGCCCATCTGCATGCCACTGTCCATGCCGCTGGAGCCGGGTGTGGCACTGGTCATGGGCATGATGCCGCCGGTCATGCCCTGCATCTGGCCCATCATACCGGTCATGCGGGTCATGGTTTCCATCATCGGGCCGACCGCGGCTTGGCGTTCCGCACCGGTCATGGCGGGCATTTGGTCGATCATGGCCTGGTTGAGGCCCATCATGCCGTTGATCATGTTCATCATGGTCGGGGCCAGCTTCTGGCGCGCCGCCTCGTCGGGGGCGGCGGCCATCATCGCCTCCATTTGGTCCATCATCGTCGCCATGGCCTGGGCCATCTGGGCCGAATCAACCGGCTGCTCGGCTTGGGTGACAGGGGCGACAGGCGCAACCGTGGTTGTCATGGCATTGGTCATGGGACCCGGCATCGTGCCGGTCATGGCTCCCGTCATGGGGCCGGACACGGGAGCCGTCGCCGGGGGTGTCTGGGTTTGGGCGCTGACCGCATAGGTGCCGAAGATCGTGCCTAATAAAAGGGTGGTCACGGCAAGGGTGTATATAACTGACTTTCGGTTGAGCATTGAAGTCCTCCTGGACTACGTGAATAAAATTGGACGGGGCAGGTGACGGTTCGATAACCTGTCTGGTTTGATGATGAGGCTAAATTGTGAAGCAGGTGTGAAGAAAGGATTGGTGGATTGTGTGGATCCACGGTCAAAACATGCAACGGGCAGATCACAGTTTGCTACAACATGCCTGCCGTAGCCAGGAGGGGATTGCCTGATCCGAGTAGGCATTTTGGCCTGATTCTTGCTTCAATCTAGGGGGTTTGGGGCAAAGATCCGGTAAAGCCTTTGCAAACAGGCAATTATGCCTAGGGTCCGTGGGCCATTTGCGCCTGGACCAGCTCGTTCTTCTCCCGTACCCTGAATGAGATGGGGGCAGAATGCCAGCGCCCCCCTGATCTCTTTTGTCGCATAAGTCCACCTGGGGAGCCACTATGAAAGTTTCACGAATGTTGATTTTGCTTGTCCTGCTGGGAGCCTTTTTCGTCTTGGCGGCGTGTGGCGGTATGGCTGATGGTCATGCAATGGCCGACACGTCAACCGCCGAAATGGGGGAGGCCGATATGCACGCAGACACAACCGATAACGATGGGGATCAAGCCCACGACGGGGGCGAGATGATGGACGGCATGATGATGGATCACGGCGTGCCGGAGGAGGCCGAAGCCGTGGCCAATCCCATTCCTGCCACGGAAGCCAGCATCGCCGCCGGTGCAGCGCTCTTCCAGACCAACTGCGCCGCCTGCCACGGGGAAAGCGGTGCTGGGGACGGTCCTGCGGCCGCTGCCCTGGACCCCAAACCGGCCAATCTTGGCGCAGATCATGTGCAGGCCAACAGCGATGGCGCCCTCTTCTACATCATCACCCACGGGCGCACGGGCACGGCCATGCCCCCCTGGGAGAGTGTGCTGACCGAGGACCAACGCTGGGAAGTCGTCAACTTTGTGCGCACGGTGAAGGAATAACGACTAAATGCGGAAGAAGAAATAAAAACGAGGTTGCCGGGTCTGTCCGTCCCGGCAACCTCGTTTTTATTTCTTCAATTTGTATCTTTATCCCAGCGTCGCGGATTCTTGGATAGGCAAGGTGACGGTGATGGTCGTGCCCTTGCCCGGCGCACTGGTAAGGGCCAACCGCCCGCCGTGCTGCTGCGCCCGCTCGTGCATCCCCAACAGTCCGTAGTGACCCTGTTCGGCCAGGAGATAGGGGTGTTCCGGGATTGTGAAGCCCTGGCCATCGTCCTGGATGCGCAGTTCGACCTCGTCTGAGCCAAAGGTGAGGAAAAGATCTACCTGGCTCGCCTGGGCGTGGGCCACCACATTGCGCAAGGCTTCCTGGGCAATGCGATAGGCGCTGATCTCCAAGGCGGCGGGCAGCCGTTCTTCCCTCTGACCAGACAGATGAAAGGTCCCGGCCAAGCCATATTGCTCAGTTGTCTGCTTGATCAACATCTCCAGAGCCGGGACAAAGCCCAAGTCCTCCAAATAAAGCGGGCGCAGATCATGGATCTGGCGGCGCACCCCGGCGATGGTATCGGTGATCAGGGGGCGCAGATCCTGGAGCCGTTTGGCCGCGGAGTCGGGGTCTTTGACCAGTTGGCGCTCCACCAACTCCACCTGCTGGTTGAGGGCGATCAAGGATTGCACCGTGTCGTCGTGGAGATCCCTGGCCACCCGTTTGCGCTCCTCTTCCTGGCCCGTGGTCATGGCCCCGATGTAGCTTTGCAGCTCCCCTTGATGGCGGCGCACCTGATCCGCCATGCGGGCCAGGGCCATGCGCAGCTCCTCGATCTCCCTCACACCGCCCACGGGCTGTTGGATGGTCTCAAAATCGCCCCACCCCATGCGGCTGGCGGCCTCGTCCAATCGGCGCAAGGGGGTGGCGATGCCGCGTAGGCCAAAATAGAAGGCCAAGAGCGCAGCCAATACGGTCATGGCCACGGCCAAGAAAATGGTGCTCTCGTAGCGCAGGATGGGGGGCACCATAGCCGCCCAGTTTTGGCGCACGATCACCTGCCACCCCACGGGCGTCACCGTGGAGCGGGCCACCACGGTCTCCTCAATCCCCATCCCCACCCCCGGCCCCGGCAGATGGATCTGGGCAATCGTCGAGTCCGTGTCCGCACTCGTGACCATCATCTCCACATCTGTGCCCAGACGCAGCAGATCTGCCAGCCGGGCCATGCCCAGTTCCTCCACCGCGCCCAGCCCCACCAACACACCGACAAACTCCCCATCGCCGCCCAACATGGGCGCGGCATAGATCAGCCGCCACCCATCCGCCCCAGAGACCGCCAGAACCTGGGACGTCTTGGCCGCCAACACCCCATCTACGACGTGGGCGGTGGTCGGCCAGGCGATCCACGCCGGCTGGGGGCCGACCGGGTCGGATTGGCCCGATAGGTCAAAGCGCACCAAGGGCGGAGGCACAGCCGATCCGGTGAGGAGGTCGATCTGGCTTTGGGATTGATCTTGGGCGTGGCTGGCCACATGGGCCAAGGTATCCAGCCGGTGGGCGATCTGGTCGCTGATCAACTGGGCCGCGGCCTGGGCCGAAGTCATGGCCTGCTCTTGGACCATGTGCTGCATCACCTGCTGATGGCCCCGCACCTCGGACAGGGAGACGGCCAACACCAAAGCGGCCAGGGGCAGGGCGATCCACAACAGGATCTGGCCCTGCAAGCTGTTGAGGGTGAAGGGGAGCGGTAGGTTTTTGAGCCAGGCGGTTAGTTTTTGCATGGGAATCCGTTGTGGAAAATCAAGGCAAAAGGCAAAAGGCAAAGTGCAAAAGGCAAAAGTGCGTGGGGTGGAAAACACCTCAAGAGGTCAACACCCCACAATTTTTGCCTTTTGCCTTTTGCACTTTGCCGTTTGCCTTGTTTTTTTGCTTTTATACGTGCGTATCTTCCAACGTAATCAACCCCGTCTGCAACCCCAGGGTCACCACCTCCGTGCGGGAGCTGACTTGGAGCTTGGCGAAGATGTTGGCCAGATGGCCCTGGACCGTGCGGTCGCTGATCCCCAGGGCCTGGGCGATCTCTCGGTTGGTCCAGCCCTTGGCCGCGGCCCGCACCACGTCCAGTTCCCGCTCGCTCAACGGCTCCACCGCGCGGATGCCGGCCATGCTGGCGATCACCTTGGGCGCAATCTCCGGGTCCAGGACGCTTTTGCCCGCGGCCACCTGCTTCACCGCCCGCAGCAAATCGCTGCTCTGGGCCGTCTTCAGCACATAGCCGTTGGCCCCGGCCCGCAACAGGGCCAGCACATAGGGTTCCTCGTCATACGCGGTCAGGATCAGCACCTTGATCTCTGGATAGGTGGCCTTGATGCGCTTGGTCAGCGCGATCCCGGTCATCTCCGGCATGCGGATGTCCAGCACGGCCACTTGGGGACGCACGTGGGCCAACAGCCGCCACGCCTCGGCCCCGTCACTGGCCTCGGCCACCACTTCGATGGCCTCGTCCTCCTCCAAAAAGTCCCGAATCCCCTTGCGCACCACCGCATGATCATCCGCCAACAGCACGGTGATCTTGGGGGCGGGCTGGCCCACTCTGTTTTCTTGCATACCCACATCCGTTCAGCGATTGGTTGAAAAAGACGGGCAGCCCGTTGGGACTGCCCGCCGATCATATCATTCTCTCCATCAAGGTCAAACTAAGGCCGCACCACCGCATCCATGCGTAACTCCACCACGGGCATGTCCGGATCGTTTGTCTCCAGCCAGACCAGCCGGGTCACCGGGCCAGAGGTGTCGTGGAAATCCGGGTTAAAGATCACGGTCAAGTCCGCCCGTTGGCCCGCCGGGATCAGGCTGGCGCTTAGATCCGCCGTGGTGCAGCCGCAACTGGTGACCACGCTGGTGATCAGCAAAGGCTGATTCCCCGTGTTTTGGATGGGGAAGACCTGGGTGACCATAGGCTGCCGGGGGATGGTGCCCCAGTCCCAGCGGGCGAGGGGCAGATCCACGTTGGCCTGGGGCACATCCCCGGCCACGGCTTGGCCCTGGGCGGGCAGTTGGGGCATGTTCTGCATGTCGTGGATGCCGTGGAGGGGGGCCACGGGCACGGCCAGGGGCAGCAGGGCACTGGCGTCCACCGCCACCGCGGGGGTGATGCGGGGCTGGTTGCCCAACCAGTTCAAGGCCACCAACGCCCCCACAATCAAGACCGTCACGGCTGAGATCACCAGGATAAACATGCGGTCCGTTTTGCCCCGCTGTCGGCTTTTTGATGTAACTCGCTGCGTCTGTTTTGTGCGACCTGTGCTGCTCATGGGGCTTCCTCCTCAGGTGTGAGAATGGTGACATGGACCGGGATTTCCAACTCCGCCCCGGCATTGCTGGCTACATAGACTAGCCGCATCACCGGGCCGACCAGACCGGGATGGGTCAGCGGGTCAAAGGTGATGGTCAGATCCGTGCTTGCGCCAGCCTTCAAAGCGTTTTGGCCCACCACTGCGCTGGTGCAGCCGCAGGATGTGCGCAGATCTCCGATTTGCAGGGTGCCCGTCCCCGTGTTGGTCAGCCGCACCGTGCCGCTTGTGGGGGCCGTGGCCGAAATCTTGCCCAAATCAAGCTGGGCCGGAGCCACGCTGAGGGCCGGAATGCCTCCGCAACCGGCCAGAATCAACAGGGTTGCGGTCAGAATAAAAAAGAGAAAGGCTGCTCGTCGAATCATCATGGATGGCCTATTGTGCCGGGGCTGTCCGATAGCCCCAAGATTGGGTCGAATTGAAAGCCCGCCAACACGTCCCCCACGGCCCACAACTCGTCCTCGCTGTAAATTGTGCCCCAGTTGGGCATCCCCGTGCCCATGCCGCCTCGGGCGATCTTGGCATAATACAAGGCCGGGGAGGCTCCCAACGCCGTGGCCCCCTCCCGGAAATTGGGCATCTCGCCGGGGACCGACGCCCCATCAAAGCCATCCCCCTCGCCGTTCGCCCCGTGACACGAAGCGCAATCCCGGTTGTACAGCCGCCGGCCCTGGGTCAACGAATCGGGCACACTCATTTTTTGCCAAAGAAAAGCTGTCAAATCCCAGCGTTCCCCACCCGTCAGCCCGATAGGATCGATCAGGGTAGACGCCCCGCCGGCGGCCAGATCCCCCACAAACGCATCCGGGGAGATCGTCGGCCAGCCCGCGGCCATCAACACCTCTTTGGGGTCTAGCCCCGCCCCCAGGGTTTGCCAAATCTGCTCTCCGTTCGCCCCGTCTGGCCGGGCAGAGGGGACTGCTTGCGCCGGGTGCGGTTCATCCATCTTCAACCCCTCCACGGCAAAATCGTAGCGGGGGGCATCCTGCACATAGGCGATGGGCTGATCCGGGTGATAGGGTTCGCTCACCTCCAACACCGTTCTCATGCGCCAATGGTCCCGCCCACACCAGACCGTGCAGTGGATCACATAGCGCCCCGCGGCCGGTGCGGTGAAGGCCAGGGCGGTCTCCTGGCCGGGCAAGATCTGGGCCGCCTCGATCTCCGTGCGGGCGATGTGCAGACCATGCACCCCCGCCACGCCCTTGATTGCCAACGCCACGGGCTGCCCGGCCACCACCTGCAACGGCTCGCTGATCCAGCCCCCATCAACCGGCAACACGGCCCGCATGAACAGTTCCACCTGTCGTTCGGCCTGGCGGATCTGGGCGGCTCGGTCCCCCACCCAGGCCGCCGCATAACCAATCGCCAACACGGTCAGGAGAATAGCCAGGGGACGTTCCCAAAAGCGTTCCGGGGTCACGGCTGGGCTGCGGCCACGGGCAGGGGGGTGTGGGTGGGGTCGCCAAAGCGGGCATAGTCCTTGTCCACCTGGGCGCGGATCTCCGTGGGGGAGCGGCCCTGTTGCAAGCCCTTCATCACATCCTGGGTGATGTCCACACAGATGCCGCAGCCCGTGGCATGGTCATCAAAGGCCCCGTTTTCCTGCCAATAGCAATCGTAGTTGGAATCGTGGCCCATTGGCCCGCAGCCGCAATAGCAGGGCATGTGCTGGAGAAGGTCCGCGTTGGCCGCGGCAAAGCGATAGGATTGGGCGACCCGGTGGGGCTGGCGCTGTACCTGCATGGGCATGGCGTCCATGCTGACCAGGGTCACGGCCATCTCTTCGTGTTGAGGGGTGGCGCAGGCGGAAACGGCAAAACTGCTGACGACCAGCATGGTGGTCAAAAAAAGCAGGGCAAAATGACGAAACATGGGGCACTCCTTGGTGGCTGGGTTGAATCCTGGGGCAGGTCGCAGGGTGATCGACCCGCCAAGTTTCTCCCAGTTTACCAGGAAATTCCGTCGCTACCACGCGCCATCTGCCGGGCGGGCAGTAGGCAAAATTGCCTAATCGGGGCAACAAAAAAACGGGTGGGATGACGAGCATTGCTCGTCATCCCACCCGTTTTTTTGTTCAAACTCTTGTTTGTTAGCGGTGGGCCCCGCCCATCATACCTCGGAAACCGCCACCCATCATACCGTGGCCGCTGACCCCTTCGCCCATCATGGAACCGGGGGTGCCCCCCTCACCTATCATGGAGCCGGGGGTGAATTCGCCATCACCGTGACAGCTTTCGCCCGTGGCCATCTTCTGCAACATCTCGCCGGTGAACTCGGCCCCGTGGGTCTCGGTCATGCGTTGGATCATGGCGGCCCAGGCCCCTTCGCCGTGGTTCTCTTCCATCCACTGTTGCATCTGGACCAGGGGGTTGGTGGTCCCATCGGCGGGCGTGTCGGTCTGGGCAAAGGCAGCGCCCACAAAGACAACCAAGGACAGGGCGACGACGGCGACGATGGACATAACCCACTTGATTCGAATACTCATAAGTTGCTCTCCTTCTGCATTTCATGCAGTTGCTGATTTCCGGACCGCATCCATTTCGACACCCGGCGGTCTAGTTACGGTGGGTGTGTTTGTGCTTGTCTTCATGATACCGCCCAGTTGTGAAGGAAATGTGAAGTGAATAAGCGCAGGTTGTGCGGCCAACCGCGCACAATTTGGACCTATTCCTGGCATCTTTCCCCCACAAAACTCTGGTATACTGGGGGCAGGCCGAATGCGGCCACCCCTAGAAGTTCGACTTTTGAAAAAAGTCGAACTTCTCCTAAAGGCAAAACCCGTGCAACGAACCATTGTCGTGATCGAAGACGACCGCCAGATCCGCAAAGTCGTTGAGGGCTATTTGACCCAGGCCGACTATCGGGTACTCAGCGCGGGGGACGGTCCCAGCGGCCTGGCCCTGGTGCAGACCGAGAAACCCGCCCTGGTGGTGCTGGACCTCATGCTGCCGGGGCTGGATGGGCTGGAGATCGCCCGCCGTCTGCGCGCCTCGTCGGACCCGGCCATCGCCAACGTCTATCTGCTCATGCTCACCGCCCGGGTGGAGGAGACGGACCGGGTGGTCGGCCTGGAATTGGGCGCGGACGACTACATGACCAAGCCCTTCAGCCCCCGGGAACTGGTGGCGAGGGTGCGGTCTGCCCTGCGCCGGCAGGATGCCCTGGCCGCCCAAACCCAGCCCGCCCAACTCCTACAAGCCGGGGATCTCCGTCTGGATCCGGGCTACCGCACGGTCATCCTGGGCAACGACCGGCTGGACCTCACCAGCACCGAGTTCAATTTGCTCCACCATTTCATGGCCCATCCCGGTCGTCCCTTTAGCCGAGGCGACCTCCTGGACATCACCCAGACCGACGCCGCCGGGGATGTCTCCGCCTACGAGCGCACCATCGACGCCCATGTCAAGAACCTGCGCCAAAAGTTGGGCGATTCGGGGCGTCACAGCCGCTTTATCGAAACCGTCCACGGCGTTGGCTATCGATTTGTGGGTTAAGTCTGCCCATCTTTTTTCACCGCAAAGTCGCAAAGAACGCAAAGGATTGAAGAAGAAAAAGAAGAGACTTTGCTTTTCTTTGTATCCTTGGCGTCTTTGCGGTGAAAAGTTGTCATTGTAGAACTATTCCGAGGCAATCCTATGACCGGTCGATTGTGGTTCAAATTGATGAGTGCCTTTGTCCTCGTGATTGCCGTGGGCATTTTGGTCACCGTGTGGGTGGCTGGGCGTAGTGCGGCCACCCAGTTTTCCCATGTCATGATTAACGGGCGTTCCCTGGATCTTGCCGCGTTGGTGACAACTTTGGCAGACGCCCATACCCAGGCCGGCGGCTGGCAAGGGGCAGATATCGCTCTGGACGATGCAGTGGGCAGCACGCTCACAGGTGGGATGGGCAACGGTATGTCCGGCATGATGGGCCGCGGCATGATGGGTGAGGCGCGCCTGCTGGTGGCGGATGAGACAGGGCAGGTGGTGGCGGATAGCAATGGCCGTCCCGGCGGTCGGGTGACCGCGGCCACCTTGGCCCAAGGCGTACCCATCCAGGTGGACGGGGCGCGGGTGGGCACGCTCTTGGTGGACGGTCCGGTGATGACCATGGCCGGGATCGTGGACCCGGCCATTCTGGCTTCGGTGACCCAGGCCGTGTGGCTGGCCGGGGTGGTGGCCGGAGCGGTGGCCTTGCTCCTGGCCGGGCTGTTGGTGACCCAGATCACCCGTCCCTTGGCGGCTCTCTCCGAGGCGGCCCGGCGTATCGCCCAGGGCGACCGCTCGGTCTGCGTGCCCGTGGGTAGACGGGATGAATTGGGGGAACTGGCCGCAGCCTTCAACCACATGTCCGTCAGTCTCCAGGCCCAAGAAGAGCAGCGCCGCGTCTTGATGGCCGATGTGGCCCACGAATTGCGCACCCCCTTGGCTGGCATCCAGGGCACGGTCGAGGCGTTGCAGGATGGCATCTTCCCCCTCACCCAGGAAAATTTGGTTCCCATTCAGGAGCAGACCGCGTTGCTGGCCCGGTTGGTGGAAGATCTGCGCACCCTGGCCAATGCCGAAGCCGGCCAGATCCGCCTGGATCCGGGGCCAGTGGATGGGGCCAAATTGGCCCAGCGGGTGGTGACCATGCACCATGCCAGGGCCACAGCCCGCAATGTGACCGTGACGTTGATCGCTGCCAATTTCTTGCCCACCCTGCACGCGGACGCCCAACGGCTGGAACAAGTCATGAATAATCTATTGGGCAATGCCTTGCGCCACACCCCGGCTGGCGGAACGGTGGAAGTGCGTCTGGAGCCGACTCCCCAGGGCATGCGCGTGGCCGTGCTGGACAGCGGCGAGGGCATCCCCCCGGCGGATCTGCCCCACATCTTCGAGCGCTTCTACCGTTCGGACCGCTCTCGCAGCCGGGAGACCGGCGGCACGGGGTTGGGTCTGGCTATCGCCCGTCAACTGGTCACCCTGCACGGCGGGCGCATCTGGGCCGAAAGTCCGCCAGCCGGGCGCGCCCAGGGCAGCGGTTTCTTCGTCGAACTGCCAGGCACAGCCAAAACCGGCTAACCGCAGGCAACTATTCACGCTCTCGCCCCCCCGGTCGCCACGATTGACGTTCCCCACCCCTCAAGCTATACTTTCCCCAACCAGCCCGCTTTTGTTCACCCTGATCAGAGAAAACCAGCCGCCTGTGACCACACGCCCATCTCGTCCATGCCAGCCACACGCCACATTTGCCAGCCGGATGCTGAACCTGCTTCTGCTGGTGAGCTTGCTGTCGGCTCTCTTTTTGCCCACGGGTCTGGCGGCCCAGGAGGTTTCCCCCACTCCGGCACCTCTGCCCGCCGCCGAGGAGGTCGTGGATGCCCTGGATGCCCAGATCGAGACCCTGCTACAGGGCATGAGCGTGGCGGATCGGGTGGGGCAGCTTTTTGTGATCACTTTTCAGGGACGCAAGACCGGCAGCACCAGCGAGATCGCCGAGCTGATCCGGGATTATCGCATCGGCGGGGTGGTGTTGAGCGCGGACGAAGGCAACTTTAGCAACACGCCCGGTGCGGACACGGCCCGCCAGGTCGCCATCCTGGCCAACCAACTCCAGGCCATGGTCCAGAGCATCTATTTGACCCCGGAGGAGGCCTTAAGTCCGGCCCCGGATCGGCTGATCCCGCCCCAACCGAGCCAATTCAGCGTGAGCAGCGCCGGGGTGGGCGTGCCGTTGTTGGTCGGCATCCAACAGGCGGGAGACGATCTGCCCAACACGGATCTGCGCCAGGGCTTTACACCCCTGCCCAGCCAGATGGCCCTGGGGTCCACATGGAACCCGGATCTGGCCCGTTCTGTGGGCCAGATCGTGGGGGCGGAATTGCAGGCCGTGGGGGTCAACCTGCTGCTCGGCCCCAGCTTGGATGTGTTGGAGCAGGCCCGGCGGGACAGCGTGGGCGGCGAAGGCATCTATACCTTTGGCAGTGATGCCTATTGGGTGGGGGAGATGGGTCGGGCCTATATCGAGGGCGTGCATCTGGGCGGCAACAACCAGATCGCCACCATCGCCAACCACTTTCCCGGCCAAGGAGGCAGCGACCGCCGCCCGGACGAAGAGGTCGCCACCATCCAGAAGAGCCTGCAAGAGCTGCAACGGATCGAATTGCCCCCTTTTGCTGGCGTAACCCGTGGCCCGTCGCCCATCCTCAGCCCAGACGGTGACCCGTCCAACACGGACGGGCTGATGTCCAGCCATATCCGCTATAGCGGCTTCCAGGGCAGCCGGGAGCGCACCCCGCCCATCAGCCTGGCCACGGAATTGGGCACCATCCTGGCCTTGGGTGAATTTAGCGGCTGGCGTCAGGCCAGTGGCATTGTCATGAGCGACGAACTGGGGCTGCCGGCCGTGCGTCTCTACTATGACCCCACGCTCCAGACCTTCCCCAAACGGCGGATTGCCCTGGACGCCTTCCTGGCCGGGAACGATCTGCTCTATCTTTCCCGCTTTGGTCTTTCGGATACCTGGGAAGAGGAGCGTTCCAACATCAAGGAGACCATCAGCTTTTTCCGGGAGCGCTATGCCACGGACCCGGATTTTGCCCTGCGGGTGGATGAGGCTCTGCGTCGCATCTTGCGGCTGAAGTTGGGGCTTAACAGCGGGTCCGTGGCCCTGACCGATGTGCTGGTGAACGAGGAACGGCTGGCCGCCCTGGCCGGCACGACCGCGGCCGAGCGGCTGGCTGTGACAGGCCAGGTGGCCCGAGAATCCATCACGATCCTCTATCCCGACCCCCGTGGGCTGTCGGACCCCCTGCCGGCGGCACCTCAACCCGACGAGCGCATGGTGATCTTCAGCGCCAGTCGCCCCCAACGGGAGTGCGAAGCCTGCCAGGTGGAAGCGGCCATCCCCGCCACCGGGCTGGAAGAGATCATGTTGCGGCTTTACGGTCCCGGTGCCACCAGCCAGCTTGACCCGGATCTGCTCCACAGCTTCACTTTTGAGGATTTGAACCAGGTACTCAACGACAGCGCCGCGCCCCAATTGACCGAATCCCTGGAGGCGGAGTTGACCGAGGCGGACTGGCTGATCTTTGCCATGTTGGATGTGGATCTGGAGCGCTATCCCAACAGCGATGCGGTGAAGCAGTTTCTGCGTCTGCGCAGTGACCGGCTGCGGGGCAAGCGGATTGTGGTCTTTGCCTTCAACGCCCCTTATTTTCTGGACGCCACGGAGATCAGCAAACTCACCGCCTATTTTGGTGTCTACAGCCGCACCCAGCCTTTTATGGAAAATGCCGTGCGCGCCCTCTTCCGGGCCTATCCTGTGGTGGGCGCGCCCCCGGTCAGCGTGCCGGGCACCCGCTTTGCCAGCCTGATCGAGCGGCTGGAACCTAACCCCAACCAGGTGATCAATTTACAGTTGGTGGGCGATCAATTCCCCCAGCCCACGGGCGACACACCCAACGAGGCCGGTGCCCAGGTGGATCTGAGCGTGGGCGACAGCATCCGGGTGCAGGCCGGGCCGGTGCTGGACCTCAACGGTCACCGGGTTCCCGATGGCACGCCGGTCAATTTCCGCCTGATCTACGAGGGCGAAGAGTTGGCTCTGCCCACGGAGCCCATCGCCACGGTGGACGGGATGGCCGCCATCACCGTACTTCTGGAACGCAGCGCCACCCTGCGCATCTCTGCCGGCAGCGGTCAGGCCACCACCAGCATCAGCATACTGGTCAGCATCCAGGGCGAAAACCCGGCCACCATCGCCACGGTGGTGCCCACCATCACCCCCCAGCCCCAGCCCACGGACACCCCGGTGCCGCCCCCGCCCGTCCAGCCGGATGTGCCGGCAGAGCCCGTGCCCGCCGGTCCGCGCACGGTGCAGCGGGTGGATCTGGCCACCCTGGGCGTGGCCTTCACCACCATGCTGGTCATGATCAGCCTGATGCTGGTAGTCCTGCTGCGCATCATGCCCCGGCAGATGCTTATGTACCGCATGTTGTGGGCAACCATCGCGGGGCTGGCGGCCTATCTGCTTTATGGGTTGGGCTGGATTCCCGGCATTAACCAACTGCAAGATTCCCTCAACCCGTGGGGGGTGGCCCCCGTGGTCTTTGTGGCCATGTTGATCACGTTGGTTGCGATGCAAATCGTACAAGAATAGGGTGGGTTTGGGTACAAAAAAAGGGCGGATGGGCTGGTCTTTGACCAGCCCATCCGCCCTTTTTTTGTACCCAAACCCCTACCCGCTGACTGCCACCGGCTCGTCTTCTTCCCGGCGGAACTGGCTCATGTAGAGGTCGTAGTAGGCCCCCCGCTTGGTCAGAAGTTCGTCGTGGGTGCCCCGCTCGACGATCAGGCCGGCCTCCAGCACCAGGACTTGGTCCGCGTTGCGGATGGTGCTGAGGCGGTGGGCGATCACAAAGCTGGTGCGCCCGGTCAGCAGATGGTCCAGCGCGGCCTGGATCTGCTGCTCTGTGCGGGTGTCCACGCTGCTGGTGGCCTCGTCCAGGATCAGGATGCGGGGGTCGGTCAGGGCGGCCCGGGCGATGGAGATCAGTTGGCGCTGGCCCTGGCTCAGGCCGCCGCCCCGCTCGCCCAGGATGGTCTGATAGCCTTCGGAGAGGCCTTGGATGAAGGTGTCGGCCCGGGCCAACTGGGCCGCTTCCATGACTTCGGCGTCCGTGGCTTCCGGGTTGCCATAGCGGATGTTGTTCATCACCGTGTCGCTGAAGAGGAAGGAATCCTGCAACACAATGCCCACCTGTTTGCGCAGGCTGGACAGGGTCACATCCCGCACGTCGATGCCGTCGATCTTGACCACGCCGTCCAGGGCATCATAGAAGCGGGGGATCAGGTTGATGATGGTAGTCTTGCCTGCACCCGTGGGGCCGACAATGGCCACAGTCTGGCCGGGCAGGGCGTCCAGGCTGACGCCCTTTAGCACCATTTCGTCCAGATTGTAGGCCAGGGTCACATTCTCAAAAGTGACGCGGCCTTCGATCTTGGGCATGGTCAAGGGCTTAGGGGCCTCCATGATGTCCGGCACCTCGTCCATCAGACCGAAGATGCGCTCGGCCCCGGCCACCGCGCTCTGGATATTGGTCCACAGCACGCTGACCTGCTGGATGGGCTGGTTGAAGCGCTGCACATAGCCCAGGAAGGTGACGATCAGCCCCAGGGAGACCACGGATCCGCCCAGGGATTGGCCCCGCAGCAGCAGCACCCCACCCACGCCCACGGCGATGGCGATGGCCACATAGCCCAGGGCCTCCAAAGTGGGGGAGAGGGCGGCGGTGAAGGCCACGGCGCGGATGTTGGCATCCCGGTTGGCGGCGTTGCTGGAGCGGAAGCTCTCGATGTTGGCGTCCTCTCGGGCAAAGGCCTGCACCTCTCGCACGCCGGAGATGCTCTCTTGCAGGTTGGCGTTGACGTTGCCGATCTCCTGGCGGGCGGCCCGGAAGGCTTTGCGGGCCTGGCTGCTGAACCAGAGGGTGGCCACAATCATAAAGGGCACCACGGCCATGCTGATCAGGGCATAGGTGACGTTGAGGGTCAGCATCTTGTACAGAATCCACACCAGCAACAGCACACCGCTGAGTACTTGGAGCAGGGCAAAGCTGATGGCCTGCTGCAAGGTGTCCATGTCGTTGGTGATGCGGCTCATCACATCCCCGGCCTCGTTCTTGGAGAAGTAGCCCAGGGAGAGTTTGTGAATGTGGGCAAAGACCTCTTCCCGCAGGTTGCGCAACACATGGTTGCCGGCCCAGCTCATCAGATAGAACATGATGCCGTTGAGCAGGGCCACGCCCACATAGAGCGCCACAATCAGCAAGACCAAGCGGCCCAATCCGGCCAAGAGGTCAGCGCTGGCCGGGTTTTCCCCCAGATCCGCATACCAACAGTTGGCCTTGGACGCGCTGTCCGAGCCGCCCATCTGTTTGGCAAAGTCCTCCATGCCGGGGATGCCCACAGCACCGGCGGCCTGGGTGTCCGCCGCGGTCTGGGCGATGGCTGGGGAGATAAAGCAGTCCGTGGCCTGGCCGATCAACTCTGGCGCGGCCACCTGGGCCCAGGTCGTCGCCACAATCAGCCCGGCCACCAAGAACAGCACAAAGGCATAGCTGCCAAAATATTTTCCCAACCGAGCCAGGGTTGCCCCCACCTTAATCGGTTTGCGGGCCTCCTGCTCCAGGATCCCTCTTGGTCCCATCATAGTTGTTCACTCCTTTGGTTATCGAGTATCGAGTGTCGTGTATCGTGTATTTTTGGCATCGAGTAAAGATCAGGCAAAGACTGCACAGATCAATACTCGATACACGATACTCGATATCAAGCTGTTACCAAGGCCGGTTCTCCATCCACCACCGCATCTTCCACCAACTGGCTGCTGAAGATTTCGGCGTAGACCGGGTTGGTGGCCATCAGTTCCGTGTGGGTACCGACGCCGCCCACCCTGCCCCCGTCCAGGACGATGATCTGGTCGGCGTTGCGCACGGTGCTGATACGCTGGGCGATCACAATGCTGGTGCGGCCCATCATCAGCCGGTCCAGAGCCTTTTGGATCTGGTACTCTGTGGCCAAATCCACGCTGCTGGTGGAGTCGTCCAGGATCAGGATGCGGGGGTCCAAGAGCAGGGCCCGGGCGATGGCGATGCGCTGTTTCTGGCCACCGGAGAGGGTCGAGCCTCGCTCGCCCACGGGCGTATCATAGCCTTGGGGGAAGGTCATGATGAAGTCGTGGGCGGCGGCGGCCCGGGCCGCGGCCTCCACTTCTGCGGCGGACGCATCCGGGCGGCCAAAGGCGATGTTGTCCCGCACAGTGCCGGTAAAGAGATTGGTCTCTTGCAGGACGATGCCGATCTGGCTGCGCAAGGATTCCAGGGTGACATCCCGGATGTCTGTGCCGTCAATGGTCACACGGCCCTCACTGACATCGTAAAAGCGGGGGATCAGGTTGATCACCGTGGACTTGCCGCTGCCTGTGGCGCCCAGCAGGGCCACGGTCTGGCCGGGCTTGGCCATAAAGCTGATGTGGGAGAGGACCGACTCGCTGCTGCCAAAGTAGCGGAAGGAGACATCCTCAAAGGCCATTGTGCCTTGGATGGCGGACAAAGGTTGCGCGCCAGGACGATCCGTGACATCGTTTTTGGCATCCAGGATCTCGAAGACCCGGCTGGCGCTGGCGCTGGCCTGGCTCATCTGGCTGATGATAAAGCCCAGTTGGCCGATGGGAAAGAAGACATAGATCAGATAGAGGCTGAACTTTTGCCATTCGCCAAAGGTGAGGGTGGAGTCGATGATCTGACTGCCGCCAAAATAGAGGACCGCGGCTTGACCCAGATTGGCCAGCATAAAGATGAACGGAAAGAGGAAGCTAAAGACTCTGGCCACCTTGATGTTTTGTATCATCAAATCTTCGGCGGCGGAGTGGAATTTGACCTGCTCCTCCGGCTCTCGCACAAAGGCTTTGACCACCTTGATCCCGGCCAGATTCTCTTGCAGCACGGTGTTGAGCGTAGAGAGGCGCTTTTGCACCTCGGCAAAGAGGGGCTGGCTGACCGCGCCAAAGACCATGAAAAGGATCAGGGCCAGGGGCAGCACGGGCAGGATCACCAGGGTCAGTTTAAGGTTGGTGAAGACCAGGATGATCAGGGTACCCACGAGCAGCACCAGAGCCTGCATGGCCATGAGCAAGCCCTGGCCGATGAAGGTGCGCAGCTTTTCCACATCATCCGTGGCCCGCACCATCAGTTGACCCGTGCGGTTGCGGTCGTGATAGCTGAAGGAGAGGCGCTGGATTTTGGCGAAGATCTCGTTGCGGAAATCGAAGGCCACGCCCTGGCTCACCCGCTCGGACATATAGGTCTGGGCAAAGGCAAAGGCCCCCCGGGCGATGGCGAAGATCACGATAAAGCCGATGGCCCAATAGAGGGCGACCTCCGGGCGGTTGGCGTAGGTGTCAAACTGCTCCGCGGTCCACGCCAGGCTCTCCAAGATCGTGGGCAGGAACTGGGCGGGGGCAGCGGCCATCTGCTGGGCGATCATGCCGTTTGTCACCGCGTCCAGGATGTTCTGCACCATCTGGGGCACCATCAACTGGGCGGCGGTGCTGATGAAAAGGAAGGTATAGGCCAGAATGGTTTCCCGGCGATAGTGGCCCAAATAGCGGATGCCCCGGCCCAGGGCCTTGAATCCGCCGCCGCCGCTCCGGTTTTTGGCTCCGGCTTTGGTCTTTTTATTCTTCTTTGAGAACAAGGTTGCCTCCTGGTCTGATTCCGAGATGTTCTATGCTGGCCGCTGCCTATTCCTTCGGGCAAGACGACGTTAGATTGCCGTGGGTGATGAGGGAGCCATGTAACTTGACAAGCAGATCCGCCAGTTGGTTCTGCTCTTCGCTGCTGAGATCCGCGATGATCTGGTTGAGAAAATTCACATGGGTGGGAGTTGAGTTTATGACCAGTTCCCGGCCGGCCTCAGAGAGCTGGATGTTGAATTGGCGGCGGTCGTCCGGGTCCAGGGTGCGCAGGATCAGCCCTTGATCTTCCAGGGAGCGCAGCAGGGCGCTGATGGTGTTGCGGCTCACATTCTGGGTATTGCTCAAATAGCTGGGGGAGACGCCGCCGCCCGTGCGCTTTTCTTCCATATAGAGCCGAAAAAGCAGGCGATAGCGGGGGCCAGAGAGCTTTTCGTCCCGCAGATGGTCGGCCAGGAGGGTCTCGTAGGCATTGGCCGCCATCTTGATCAGCCGGGACAGTTCCACGCCCTGAGGATCTGTGATCCCATGCTCGGCCAACATACGCTGAAAGTGTTCCCGATTTCCAAAACCCATAAGGCTCAATGCCCCCTTTTCACAGCAAGAATTTTGCAACAGGGCGAATTGTACGCCTTGGAACTATACATGTCTAGTATGGAATCTTCCGGTTGGGGATCGGGATCCATTGTACATTTTCAATTTTCAATTCTCAACTAAAAAAGGCCCACCCACATGGGCGGACCTTTTTTCTGTGTACCCCCGACAGGACTCGAACCTGTGCCTTCGGCTCCGGAGGCCGACGCTCTATCCACTGAGCTACGGGGGCGCAATTATGCGCGTTTTACCCTCTATTTATAGCACAGAGAGGGGATTTCAGGCAAAAAGACGGGAGCGGAACTTTTTCAGCCTATTGGACAAATCGTCTAATTTTCGTCTATAATTAGACGAAAGGAGACGCCATGTTCCAACCCAGCTATCTTATTTCCCCCCAACTTTTAGACTCAATCAAGCAGATCACGGTTCTGGTGCATGAGCTAAACAAACGTCATGTTTCGGACGTGGTCTATGCCGAGCTTCTCTCCGAGGCGGTGGTGACCTCCACCTATGCCTCGACCAGCATTGAGGGCAATCCTCTGCCCTTGACCGAAGTGAAGCGCCTGCTCAAAACCCAGCCCATCCATGCCCGGCAAAGCGAACAGGAAGTTATCAACTACAATCGCACGCTCCTAGAATTGAACCTCGCACCGGATGCCCCGTTCACCGTCGAGCAGATTTTGGCCATCCACCGGGGGGTGACCACCGATCTGTTGCCCGCAGAACATAGCGGCCAGTGGCGGCTGGAACCCGTGGTGATCCACGAGCCTCGCAGCGGCAATGTCCTCTATTTGCCACCGGATCATCAGGATGTGCCGGGATTGATGGGGGATCTGGTTGGCTTTGTCCAGGCCGAGATCGATCGATTGGACCCGCTGATTCTGGCCGGGCTTTTCCACAAACAGTTCGTGATCATCCATCCCTTTGTGGATGGCAATGGGCGCACCACCCGTCTGGCCACAAAACAGTTATTGGCCGGGCTGGGGCTGGATCTCTTCCATCTGCTCAGCTTTGAAAATTACTACAACCGGAATGTCACCCGCTATTTTCAGCGAGTGGGCGTCTTCGGGAACTATTATGATCTGGTGGAAGCGTTGGATTTCACCACTTGGCTAGAATATTTTGCCGAGGGAATTCTCGACGAACTGCACCGGCTCGACAAGCAATTGACGGATCACCAAGGCCCGCCAAATCAAGGATTGAAAGCCTATCATCAAACCATCCTGGACCTGATCGATGCCCAAGGTCATGTCAACGATCGGGACTATGCCCAACGCACCGACCGGGCCAAAGCCACCCGTAGTCTTGATTTTAGAAAGTTGGTTGAAATGGGGATCATCGAGCGCAAGGGGCGGGGGCGGAGTACGTATTATCAGCGGAAAACGGTTTAACCAGGTCCGTGCCCCATAGGCAGCAAGCCAAGGAATCGGGTGTGGGTCAGTGTGTTGGAAACGATCTGGGCAATCCCGGAAAGGGCCGGTTCTTCTTGGGTTCATGCAGATGGTGCTGGCCCATTCCGGGATTGGGCCAGCACCATCTGCATGAACCCAGATCGTCCGGCCCAATCCCGGAATGCCCAATTCTGGACGGCGTCTTCTCGACTGCTACCAGGCGCAGACCCCCAGGATCTTCATCGGCAGACCCGCCGGTCACGGACCGGCTACGAGCGTTCACTGGGATCTGCGGATAGCGATTTCCCTCGATTACGTTCGTCTATGTAGGCCTGAACTTCAAGAAAGAGCGGGCGGGACAACAGCCGACATCGCATTTCCCGCTCCAATTCGATTTCATCGTACTCAGGGTGGCGATCCAAGATGGCAGAGCGCATATTGGTCATGGCGTCCTCGTACATCTGGGCGGCCATGAGGATACGTGTTTGCGGCGTCATTTGGCGATAGATGTCCACCCGTAATTTTTCAATTTCTGGATCCCGGACGGCCATTGGGATTTTCCTCTCACATGCACCCTTGGTTGAACCACATGCTCGCATTATAGCACAATCTTTGACTGCTCGGCATGACGTCTTGGCCGATCTCCCTACCCCATCGCCCCGCGCACAAATCTCACCGCGTCCCCCACCTGCTCCTCGGCCAATCCATGTAAAATCAACGGACCGGCAAAGCCGATCTCCTGCAATCCGCCCACAAAATGTGCATAGTCCAGCACCCCCATCCCCGCGGCCACGTGCCGGCCATCCAGGGTGATGTCCTTGGCGTGGGCCATGATCAGGTCGTCCCCCAGCAGATCCAGGGCTGCATCCAAGATGGCAGCCTGATCCGCCACCGTCTCCGGGCGCAGCAGATTGGCCCCGTCCAGCACAATTTGGAGATGGGGAGAGCGCATCTCGTCCAACAGCCGCCGGGCCTGGACCGCCGAGTTGACCACATTGCCCAATTCCGGTTCCACCCCCAGGATCAGCCCATGCGTCTCGGCGATGGTCAACGCCTGGGCCATCTCCCGGCACAGATCGGCCCAGGCCTGCGGACGGGCGTTGTGCGGGTGATGTCGCCACGGGTTGACGGCATCCCGAGTACCCGTGCAGAGGGTGATGATGGCTGTGCCCATCAACGGCGCGGCCTGGGCCAGGACCGCCAACCGGCGCAGGCCATCCGCCCGCACCGCCACATCCGGGTGGATCATGTTGTACGTGCCGGAGATCCCGGCCATCTTCAGCCCCCGCTGGACGTGGGCGGCCTGGATCTGTCGGGCCAGATCCGGGTCGATTTCATCGGGCATGGAGGGCAGGCCCACGCAGGCCATGTTGAAGTGGGTGCAGGGCAAACCGTGGGCCACCACCGCGTCCAAGATCCCGTCCAGGGTGGGGCGGGCGAATGTCTTTGTGAAAATCCCCAGCCGCATTTGTTCTCCTCCAAAATCGATGTTCATTCATCGTAGAGACGCTTGTGTCTCTACACTCCCCCGCCCACCTCATCCGCCCGCACCCACTCCCCGCTCTCCACGCTGCGGGCGATGGCGACCATGACGCGCAGGGCAGCCAGACCGTCGGTCACATCCGCCCCATGCTGGGCCGCGCCGTCAAGGATGGTATCCGCAAAGCCCTCGATCTGGCGGCGATAGGTGTGGCCATCCGCGCCGAGAGGTCGGTGGGTTTGGCCATCCCGCACGCTGAAACAGTCCACCTGGCTGGCCCGATGAAACCAAGGCAGAAAGGTCTTGGCGTGGACGCTGCCGCCCGCGCCGTTGACCACAAAGCCCTCGTCCCAATCTCCGCGCACGGAAACGGTCAGGTCCAAGTGGCCCAGAGTGCCGTCGGCAAAGGCCACCTCCACGAACCAAGTGTACGTGCCGGCCCGTTCCAAAAACCTGGCCCGCACAGCTTCGATCTCCCCGGCCAAAAAGCGGGCCGTGTCCACCAGATGGCTGCCGTGGGCGAACATGAGATAGCGCCGCCGGTCCGAGCGGGGATCGCCCGGGGGCCGCAAGGCCGACTGGCTCTCCACCCGCAGGGGCTGGAGGTTGTCGGTCATGGTATAGCGATAGGTGCTGTCGCAATACCACGCCTTCAGGTTGATCAGCTCCCCCAGCTCGGCCCGGATGAAGTCCCGGGCAAAGGCGATGCCGGGGTCAAAACGCTTGTTGGTCCCCACTTGCAGGATCAGCCCGGTCTCGGCCACGGTGCGGGCCAGGGTTTCGGCCTCCTCCACGGTGACGGCCATAGGCTTCTCCACAAAGACATGCTTGCCCGCGTCCAGGGCTTGCAGGGCCAGGGGCACATGGAACTGGTCCGCCACGGCCACCAGCACCGCGTCCACACCGGGATCGGCCAACATCTCTGCATAGTCGGCGTAGACCTGCCGGGGCGAATGGAGTACGGCCATGCGTTCGCGCAGATCCGCCGCCCGGTCGCAGATGGCGTAGAGATCGGCGTTGCGGGCCTTGCGGATGGCTTCAAAATGGGCGATCTGGGCGATGGGTCCGCAGCCCAGGACGGCAAGGGCGAGGAGACGGGGGGCTGGGGGCGGTACGCTTTCGGAGTTCATATCAAGATCCTCTTTTGCATAGAAGATACGGACGACAACGGCATCTTCATTTTACACCACCTTTGCGCAGAAGCCCGCAACCCAGGCCATGATCCCATCCACCACAAAATACGCACAACCGCGCATTGTCATGCGGCAGAAATGGGGGGAGAATGAGATTAGGGATTGGGGATTGGGGATTGGGGATTGGGCACGCTGACCCAATCCCCAATCCCCAATCCCCAATCCCTAATCACCCCTTCACCCGCTCACCCGTTCACAAAAAACCATGACCCTCCTCTACCTCTCAACCGCCTATCTGATCGGCATCGCCCTGGGCCAGTGGGTCTGGCAGGCGGGGCTGGTGGGCTGCCATCTGCCCGACTGGCTGTGGCTGCCCCTGTTGGGGATGCTGCCTTTTGCCCCCCTGGCCGACCGCCTGACCCCACCCCGAAACGCCCACCGGATGCGCTGGCCCATGAGCGCTGGCTTTCGCTCGCCCCGCCGGGGACTTTCGCCGGGGATGCGGGTGGCCCTCCTGGTCTGTCTGCTGGCCGGGGTGGCCCGCTATGCGTCTCACCCCACGGCCCCCTGCATCACCAGCCAGGACTTGGCCTTTTACAACGAGCCGGCCCAGTCGGGCTTTGCCCCCACGGGCGAAAGCGTCACCGTCACCGGCATGATCAACAGCTATCCCCTGCGCCAGGACACCCAGCAGCGGCTGGATGTGCGGGTAGATTCCCTCAAGATCGACGGCAGCGAACGCCCGGTCCACGGCCAACTGCGGCTGACCACGGGCCTGGCCACCCAGGTGATCTACGGCCAGCCCGTGCGCATCACCGGCATCCTGTCTGACCCGCCCCAGTTTGAGGATTTCGACTATCGGGCTTACCTGGCCCGCAAGGGGGTGCAAAGCCTGATGCAGCGTCCCCGCATCACCCCCCTGGAGACGCCAAACCAGGGCAGCCGCCTCAAGCGCACCCTCTACGCCCTGCGCGCCCGCTCGGAAAGCCTCCTCAACCGGCTGTTGCCCGAACCCTACGCCGCCCTGGCCAACGGCATGTTGCTGGGCATCGAGTCCGGCATCCCCGACGATCTCTACGACCAGTTCAACCTCACGGGCACCTCCCATGTGATCGTGATTTCGGGATCAAATGTGGCCTTGGTGGCCGGGGTGCTGATGGCCATCTTCCAGCGCGTCCTGGGCCGACGGCGCTCGATCCTGCCCACGCTGGCGGGGATCGGCCTCTACGCCCTCCTCGTGGGCGGGGACGCGGCTGTGCTGCGGGCGGCGCTCATGGGTGGTCTCTTTGTGTGGGCCACGGCCATCAACCGGCCCAGCACCGCCCTGGTCAGCCTGGGTGCGGCCTGCGGGGCCATGACCGTGGTCAACCCCCTCATGCTGTGGGATGTGGGCTTTCAACTGAGCAGTGCGGCCACGGCGGGGTTGATCCTCTTTACGCCGGGGCTGACCCAGGCCGTGGGCCGCTGGCTGCCCGGCTTCTCCGGCGGCTTTCTCACCAGCGGCTTCTTGGCCCAAAGCGGCGTGGCCTCCGCGGCCAAGGGCGTGCTGCAAGGCTTATTTCAAGATGGGCTGATCGTCACCCTGGCCGCCAATGTCACCACCCTGCCCTTGGTCGTCTTCTATTTTGGCCGCCTGAGCTTGATCAGCCTGCTCACCAACATCCTGATCCTGCCCGTGCAGCCCCTGATCATGTTCGGCGGTATCGGCGGTCTGGCCTTTGGTCTGATGGGATTGACGATCTTGGCCCAGGTGGTGTTGTGGCTGCCCTGGCTCAGTCTGGCGTGGACGGTGAAAATGGTGCAGTGGAGCGCGGCCCTGCCGGGGGCCAGCTTGGAGATTCTGCGCTATGGACCGGGCGCGCTGATCCTGACCTACGCGGCCATCTTTGGTTGGCGGTGGCGACAGCGGCTGGCGGGGTGGGCACGGCTTTTTGGTGAAAAATGGGGAACTTGGCGGTGGCCAAATTTTGGGAGCAAAGTGGCCGGTCCCACGGGCGTGGGGATGGTGGGCGCGGTGGCCATTTTGGTGTGGATTGCGGCCCTTGCCCAACCGGATAGCTCTTTGCACGTCTATTTTCTCGACATCGGCCAGGGGGATGGCATTTTGATCCAAACCCCATCGGGCCGTCAAGTGCTGGTGGATGGCGGTCTCAGCCCCCAAATCCTCTACAGCGAACTGGGCGCGGTGATGCCCTTCTGGGACCGCAGCCTGGATCTGGTCATCGCTTCCCACCCGGACAGCGACCACATCGGGGCCCAGGAAGTGCTGCCCCAACGCTTCAAAATTGCTCAAGCGCTGGATTCCATCCCCGCCCAGGCCAGCGAGGACGGCGCAGCGTGGCGTACGGCCATGCGTGATGCCGGGGTGCCGGTGGAGTTGCAATCCGCCGGAGGCTGGATCGACCTGGGGGATGGGGTGGCGTTGTGGGTGGTGTGGCCATCGGCGCTGGGGATGACGGGCGAAGAGAGCGACAACGAGAATTCGCTGGTGCTACGTCTGGTCTATGGGGAGTTTAGTGCGTTGCTGACTGGGGATGCGGGCATCCCGGCGGAGATGGGGATGTTGGCGGCGGGAATGCCGGTGGCATCCACCATCCTCAAAGCAGGACACCACGGCAGCCGCTTCAGCACGGGCGAGGCTTTTGTCCAAGCGGTCAATCCCTCCGTGGCCGTGATCCAAGTGGGCGAAAACCGCTATGGTCATCCCACGGAAGAAACTCTGGCCCGACTGGATGGGCGGCTGGTCTTGCGCAACGACCACCACGGGCGCATCCATGTGCGCACGGACGGCGAGCAGATGTGGGTGAGTACGGAACAGGGGCGAGTATCGATCGGGGAATGAACCGGGACGGCTACGTTTTACGCACTCGGGCGAAAGTTTCCTGGGTGGGCAGCACAAAGCGGAAGATAGATCCGACCCCCTCCCGGCTCTCCGCCCAAACAAAGCCCTCATGGGAGGTCACAATCTCCTTGACAATGGAAAGCCCCAACCCCATCCCGCCAAACTGCCGGGTGCTGGAGCCATCGACCTGAAAGAAGCGATCCCAGATATGCTCGATTTTGCTCGCCGGAATGCCCACGCCTTGATCCCGCACGGATATTTCCACCGCTGGCAGGGGAACCAGATCGGAGTGGCCGACATCATAGCGATGATAGCAGGGTTCGATCTCGATGGCGATCTCGCCGCCGTCCGGGCTAAATTTGATGGCATTGCCCAGCAGGTTGTCAAGAACCTGGCCCAGCCGGCTGCGCGCCCCCATCACAAGGGGAACCTCACCTTTGAGACGCAGTTCAAACTGGTGGCGAGATCGGATCGTGCCATCCGCGCTGATCTGCTCCTTGCGTCCGGCCAACTCTGCCATGCGCAAGCTCTTTTTGGCCAATTCCGCCATATCCACCGGGGCCATCACCATCTGTTCGGCCAGGGCCTGCTGCATGCTGATGATGTCATCCACCATGCGCACGGTGAAGAGGGTGCGGTCAAAGGCAATATCCAGCGCCTCCTTCTGCTCCACATTCACCTCGCCCAGCAACCCCTCGCGCATGAGTTCCACATAGCCCTGAACCAAAGTCAGCGGCGTGCGCAGTTCGTGGGAGATATTCTGGATAAACTCTTCTTTCAGCTTGTCCAGTTCCCGCAATTCATCGTTGGCCGCCTGCAATTCATCCGCTCGCTGACGCAGATCTTCGATCAGGCGGATGTTTTGCAAAGCCACGCCGATCTGGCTGGCCAAGGTGGTCAGGAGAGTCACATCGGGCAGGGGGTAGAAATCGTCTGGATCGCGCTTGCCGAAGAGCCAGGCGCCCAGGATATCCTCGCCTAGCTTGACCGGTAAAGCCAGGCGAACCCAGTCATATTGGTCAGGGGGGGTCAACTCTGGCGAACGGTATGTCTTCACCGTCTCCGCCAGATGCTGCACGACAGGTTGTTTGGCGGGCAGGCGCTCTTCCTCAATGGCCGTGGCATAAATCGGTCGGACACCCCGCTCCCCCACAACGACCAGCGCGGACTGACGGATCAACATGGCGGGCAACATATCTTTGACCAAAAGGTCCGCCAAGGCCTGATGGTTCAACGCCTGGGGAATGGCATTGGCAAAGAGCGTGACGATGTGATCGGGATCATGGGTGGTGCCATAGGCCATCTTGCGCACCACACGCAGATAGCGATCTTGCAAGAGAAAGGCCCCAGCCAACAACAAGGCCGACATAAGCAGAGAGAACGATAGCAGGTTATTGTCATAGCCAAGAACTTGCCCGGCGATCATATAGACGATCACGAATCCGGTAGCAAAGAGGATCAAGTAGCTGTAGGATGCCAAAATTCGGCTAACCCGAAACTCCAGATCACCCAAGCTACGCTTGTAGATGGCGTAAATATAGAAAAAGGGCTGAAGCGGCAGGGCGGCTGTGATAAACGCCGTGGTCAGGAAGCCGGGTGTTGATAATGAAAGCAAGCCGGGCAGCACCCAAAACAACACGCTGGGGCCAAAGGCAAGCCCAGACCCGATCAGCATGAGGCGGGAGGCCACACGGCTCGATTTGTCAGCACGGCGAAAGATCGTGTGGTATGCAAGTAGCAGCAAGCTGCCCAGAATACTGATCAATAGAACACCGTAAGCCAACGTGCCGGAAATTAGTCCAAACAGTGATGCCGTCGCGCCTAAAACAGCAACCGCATATACAACAACCATCGATCGTTTTAGCGAGACAGGGGAGATCAGCGGACTGGGTACCAATAAATGAAAATGGACGAAAACAGCAGACAGTACCCAAGACATGGAGCGGGCAATCGGCACAGAACCGCTAAAACGATAGGAAGAGACTACGCCAGCGACTAGCCATATTGCCAGTCCCAAAAAGAGGACGGTTAACAGCCTCCACGAGGCATCCCTAGGGCGTAAAAACAGCAGAATAATCGTACCTGCCAGCCAATATGGTAAGAAGATCAACATGCCCAAAGAACGAACCACCCGTTCCACCAAAGCTGGCTCGGGGATCTTCCATTGTAGTTGATACTGTTTGCCACCTCGCTCTACGATCAGGGATAGAGTATCGCCAGTCGTATAGTTTTCATACGGTGACGCCCACTGATTGATCTCATAGTCAAGAAAATTCAAATCACCTATTTTAACCAGATGATCATCTGGTAGCAGCCAAGTTCCACCGATTGCACATTGAGAAATGTCTTCGCTACAGATCGATTCCAGAGAAGTTACGGTCCAATCGCCGCTCACGCTAAATCCAAGATAAGGAACAGAAAACACGTAACCAAGCGAATAGTAAAGGCAAACAGCCAAGATAAACATGGACAAACCCGCAAAGAGACCATCCGTTCTTCGTATGTCGATTGAACTACCGCTCTTTTTATGGACCATTAGTTCAGAATATCCATCACTTCTGAGGGGATTTCCACGCCGATTCGGTGAAGCAAATATTTAAGAGGCAGAAGCTGCTGTCGGAAAACATCGAGAATCGGATCAGAGGTCAAAACTCCTGATTGCTTCAGACTCTCTTTAACTTGACCAATTCGGCTGACGATTTGATAAATACAGTAACTCACACTCCCCGCCTGAATACAAATCTCTTGCGCTCGATCCAATTTGCCGAACTCATGGATCTCTTTTAGTAGTTCAACAAACTCTTCGTGTTCTGGATGATTGGCTGTTTTGGCAAAAAGGATCACCAGATTATTGTTCTGCCGGGTCCAGTCAGGTTTGGCGGGCACCCCAAAGGCGTCATCTAGATCGTCAAGCAATTGGATTATTTCACCAAACAACATGCCGACTTCATTGATGGCTGTGCGCTGCTGACCTGTAGCCCCAGCCGCAACGGCCCCTAATTCAAAGGCCGATGCATAAAATGGGGTGCTTTTGGCCCTGACAAGTTGCCAATAATCCTCTTCGTCGGCAATAATCCCCACATCCATTTCTTGTCCCACCGCCGTGGCAAAGGCCATTGCCTGAAGACAGTCGCCGATAGCGGGGATTCTCGCAGGTACCAAGTTGCCATGTTTGATCACCAGATGGGCCGCTGATTGCAGAGCCAGGGCCAAATTGGCCGCTCGTCCGCTTCCCATACTTAGGTGATGCCCACGCGGATCATCATCAAGGATATCATCTACGAGAATAATACTCATTTGTACACAAGCTAATGCTGCCGCCAGAGGCAGCATATTCGATTCGTCGCCACCTAAAGCACGAATCGAGTATAGCGGCAACACCCAATCAGCTCGCAAGGGGGCGTCAGGGTCAGGAAGTAGCCGCTGAACTTCTGGCCAAACCAGCAGCCCAGGCAGGTTTTCCAACAAAGTGAGAATGTCTTTGGTTTGCATCAAATGTCTTTCTTGTGAGGAACCAAGGATCGGCAGAATAGAACAGAAGGCGTGTGGGTAAACCACACGCCTTCTGAAGGCGCTACTTATGAGCGTTCTGCGCAAAAACTCAATATAGGATCAAGATCTAATGCCGATTAGAACCCCCAGCCAACCCAGCCGCCAATCTGCCCGCCGCCGTCAACGCCCTCAAACTTGATCTGCTCAGGCGTTGCCTGCTGGGTGACCTGGCGCAACATTTGAACCAGTTCCGTATCCTCTTGCTTGGACTGCATCAACTTGTTGAACTCTTCAATGGTCATCTTGCGTTCCATGGTAATTCTCCTTTTTATAGAATCAGAAAGAGTGAGGAGGAGTTATGAAAGATTACGCCCATTTCTTTTTGATGTAAGCTTCATTAGAAGGACGCAAGCCTATTGTATACCAAATTACGCAGAAAATGACTAGTACTTTTTGCTTACTTCTTGCAACAAGTGTACGAAAATATGGTTCTTTGGGATCTCAGGGGGTCGAGCCACGTCCCCGGCACTCGCCACCAGAAGTCTCGAACATCAAACCCGTTTTGGCGAGTGCCGGGGACGTTCACCCCATGAAATCCAGTTGAGCCAAAATAATCCAGCGTGGGCCAGATCTGGTAGCTTGGCTCTCTGGGATCTCAGGGGGTTGACATCCCAAAGAGCCGACAGCTTTTAGTTGCGCGCCAACTGTTGCAGCTCGTAGAGCCGGTTGAGGGCTTCCAGGGGCGTCAGCGCATTGACATCCAGACTGCGCAAGGCTTCCACGGAGGGGTGCAGTTCGGCGAAGAGGCCCACTTGGACCGCGGCTACCCGTTTGCCCTTCAGTGCCAACTCTCGGTCCAACATGCGCTTGGGCCCGGCGGCCCCGCTCAGTTCCAGATCGGTCAGGATCTCCTCGGCCCGGTACACCACGGGGAGGGGGAGACCGGCCATGCGCCCGACGTGCACGCCATAGGAGCGGTCCGCCTTGCCGGGGATGATGCGGCGCAGGAAGACCACGTCTTCGCCGCTGTCGTCCACGGCCACGTTGTAGTTGACCACGTGGGGCAGCCGCTCGGCCAGGTCGGTGAGTTCGTGGTAGTGGGTGGCGAAGAGGGTCTTGGCCCGCAGGGAGGGATGATTGTGGATATACTCGATCACCGCCCAGGCGATGGCCAGGCCGTCGTACGTGCTGGTGCCCCGGCCAATTTCGTCCAAGATCAGCAGGCTGCGCCGGGTGGCGTGGTTGAGGATGTTGGCGGTCTCGATCATCTCCACCATAAAGGTGGACTGGCCCCGGTGGATCTCATCGCTGGCCCCGATGCGGGTGAAGATGCGGTCCACCACGCCGATCTGGGCCGACTCGGCGGGCACAAAGCTGCCGATCTGGGCCATCAGGGTGATCAGGGCGGTCTGGCGCAGATAGGTGGATTTGCCCGCCATGTTGGGGCCGGTGAGGATCTGCACGGCCGTGTCGGGAAGCAGACTGATGTCGTTGGGCACAAACAGCTCGCCGTCCAGGCTCAACTCCACCACGGGATGACGACCGGCGTGGATGATGATGGCCGGCCCCTCGTCCACCGTGGGCCGCACGTAGCGGCGGCGCAGGGCGATTTCGGCCAGGGCCACGTAGACATCCAACTGGGCCAGCCCCCCGGCCAGACGCAGCAGATGGCCCACGGCCTCCGCCACCTGGGCGCAGACATTGCGGAAAAGCTGCTGCTCGATCTCCAGCCGCCGCTCGTCCGCGTTCAAAATCAGACTCTCATATTCCTTCAGCTCCGGGGTGATGTAGCGCTCGGCATTGGTGAGGGTCTGCTTGCGGATGTAGCCGTCGGGCACCTTGTCGCCGTGGGTGTGGGTGATCTCGATGTAGTAGCCGAAGACCTTGTTGTAGCCCACCTTCAGGCTTTTGATGTCCAGCCGCTCCCGCTCCACCTTCTCCAAATTGGCCACCCATTCCTTGGCGTGGCGGCTTTTGTGGATGATCTCGTCCAACTCTGGGCTGAAACCAACCCGGATCAGGCCGATGTTGGAGAGGGTGGCGGGTGGCTCGTCGGCGATGGCAGCGACAAGCAGGCCGCGGATCTGGTCGATCTCGGGCAGGGCGTCCAGCAGATCCGCCACCACCTGGCTGGGGACAGACGGCCCCACGGGCAGGTTGGCCAGCAAGCTCCGCAGATCCGGCACCCGCTCCAACACATCCCGGATGCCCACCAGATCCCGGGGCAGGGCCACGCCTTGGATCACCCGGTTGGTCCAGCGCTCCACATCCCCCAGGCCGCGCAGGTTGTCCCGCAGTTGGTTGCGCAGCAGGGTCTGCTCGAAGAAGGCGTGGACCGTGTCCAATCGCCGGTTGATGGCGGCCACATCCAGCAGGGGCTGACCCAGCCAACGGCGCAACAGCCGCCCGCCCATTGGGGTCATGGTGGCGTCCAGCACCTCAAGCAGGCTGCCCTGGGTCTTGCCGCCGCGGATGGTCTCGGTCAGCTCCAAATTGCGCCGGGTGGATTCGTCCAGGGTCATAAACTGGCCGATTTCGTAGGCGTGAAGGCGGGAAAGCTGGGCCAGGGCCGCCGGCTGCATCTCCCGCAAATAGGCCAAAATCGCCGCCGCGGCCCGCACGGCCTCCCGGCGATTTTGCAGTCCGAAGCCGTCCAAGCTGGTGACTTTGAGGTGGCGTTTGAGTTGCTCGTCCGCGGTGTCCGCGGCCACTTGCCACGCCTCGACGGAGGAAATTTGGGGGTCCAGGTTGTCGATCAACGGCCCCAGGCCAGTCTGATCCACGGACCAGTCGGCCAGAATCAGCTCGCTGGGGGCCAGACGGCCCAACTCCTCGCCCACCCGCCGCTCCACCTCGGCCGCGGAGTCGCCGCCGATCTCCGTGGCCGCGAACTCGCTGGTGGTGATATCGCAAAAGGCAATACCGGCCCGATCCCCCCGGGCGTTGAAGGTGACGGCGACCAGATAGTTGTTGCGCTTGGCGTCCAGCAGATTTGGCTCGGTGATGGTGCCCTTGGTGATCACCTGGCGCACTTCCCGGTCCACCAGACCGTTGCCCGGCTCGCTCACCTGCTCGGCCAGGGCCACCTTGTAGCCAGCCTGAATCAACATAGCCAAATAGCCGTCCACGCTATGGTAGGGCACGCCCGCCAAAGGAACCCGCTGGTTTGCCCCCACGGGCCGACTGGTCAACACCACATCGCACACCTTGGCCACGATCTTGGCATCTTCATCAAAAGTCTCGTAAAAATCGCCCAACCGAAAAAAGAGGATACAGTCGGGATACTGCCCCTTGATTTCCAGATATTGGCGGCGCATTGGGGTGGTCATAGAATGATGGTCTTTCTGAGAGATTTATCGAGTATCGTGTATCGAGTATTGTTGTGTCGTGAGAATATTTCGTCCACCACACAACAATACTCGATACACGATACTCGATACTCGATATTAGACCCAGGTGACCCGCATATTCGGATCCCCATACAGGCTGTAGGCCAGCCAGGTGGAGTTGCCGGGGTTTTTGTCCCGGATGAATAGGCGGGCGGCGTGGAAGGCTTCGCCCAGGGTCATCTCCCGGTGCAGATTTTGGTAGAACTGGACGGCGATCTCCGAGGCCAGGTCGTCGTTGACCTCCCAGAGGCCGCCGATGAAGGCGCTGACCCGCATCTCCCGCACGGCGGTGTTGGCCCATCCCCCCAGCCCGGTGAGGGAGAAGCCGACTTGGGCGCTGTGACAGGCGTTGAGGAAAAGGATGGGGCGTTCCTTGCGCAGAGGCCCCAACCAACTGCCCCGCATATCCCGAGGAAAAAGCTCTTCCCCACGCTGCAGCGTGATGGGGGATTCATCCGGGTTGTCATTTTTGAAGTTGCCGTGGGCGGCCACATGAATAATCTGGACTTTGCCTTGGCCAGCGCTATCGGTGACCTCTTGCTTGGTCTGCAAAAACTCACCGATATTCACCCCCTGGCGGCCCAAACTCGTGATGTAGTTACTCTCTTTGAGTGTAAAGGGCAACCCCACATCCGGGATGACGGCGCGCACGGATGTGACATTCAACCGATCCCCCAGACCGGGACCGGAAAGCCAGCGGGAGAGTTGCCATCCCCCAGCCAGAAAATCGTCCTGCTTTTCCGCTGCTTGATCGTAGGGTTTGACCATCTCCCAGGGGATCCAGGGTTCGTCGCTGGTAATGAGCAGGGAATTGATCACCTTTTGCTCCCGCAGGGCCATCAGTTTCCAATAGGCTTCCTTAAGTTGGGGCGAGAAAAGGTCCTTGAATAGGTTTTCGCCCATTGTCGCCAGTTCTCGCACCACCCGTTGATGCTCGGCGTCTGTGGCCGGGCGGTTGGGACTGGCCGCCCACTGGCTCAGTTCGGCAAATTGAGTGGCGAGATAGGTGCGGGGATCGGCAACGGCCAGAGGCATGGATCCCATGTCGGCGTGGTGCAGATCTACAGCCGGGATGGAGGAGTGCAGAATATAGCGGAAGGTGGCGCTCTCCGGGGATTTCATGATGCGCAATTCCACATCCGCGGGCAGGGGGGGAGAGGCGGGGAATGCCCCAAAAGCCGGGGTTCTTGTCAGTTTGGTTTTGTGTGTGGATGGCTCTGCCTGGGCCGTATGCGAAATCTCGGCCATAAACTCGGCGCTGCCGATCTGGCGGCCTTTGTGATAGAAATCCACGGTCACAGCCTTGTTGCCCACGGTCGCCCCAGCCTTGAACAAAAAGACCACGGGCTGGGAGTCCGCAAAGCTGTAGACGGTCATGGTGCGGGAGAGTACGCCCGTGGTCTCCGCAAAGCCCTCGGCGCTCACCACCACCTGGATCAGTTCCGATTTATCCAGGTCGTCAAAGCCCACGCCGATCTTGCTGGTGGCCCGGCTCTCTTCGCTCTGTTCCAAGGTGAGGCGCACCCAGAGAGGCGTGACGCTCTCCGGCTTGACCTGGGCGGGGAAGCGCACGTCGGTGAAAAAGGCCACAGTGGTCGGCGCGCCCAGCCCCTTGCCAATACCCCGAAAGGCCTCCTCCGCGGGCTGCACCACTTCGGTCATGGTGGCATCCGCGCCCAAGGGGGTGGAGAAGGTGAGGGTCAGGGAGGTCGGCCCCATGCGCTCGCCAGCTTCGGGCAAAAAGATCACCGGTTCCGAGTCTCGGTGGCTGTAGACCATCATGGTGCGACTAAAGGAGCCGGTCTTTTCGCCCAGGCCGGGCGCGTGCAGGGTCACCTCCACGGCCACGGGCTGGCCCAAGTCGGGAAAGGGGACGCTGACCTTGGTGGCCATGCCGGGGTTGGTGCCAAAAGTGAGTTTTTTGTCCGGGGCCGAACGGCTAAGTCTGACTACCAAGGGATTGGTCACGTTGGCCTGGATTTGGGCAGGCATGGTCACCACAGAGAAGAAGGTGATGGTGGTGACCTTGGGCGCGCTCGGTGCTGCGTCGGCGGACGGGGGCGGCGGGGGCGGACTTTGCAACAGCTCGGCCAAGGTCGCCACCTCGTCGTCCTTGATCATGAGCAGTCCGCCCCGCATGAGCATGGCGTTTTTGCCCGCTTTGAGTTGATCGTAGACCAGGGTGACCACAGTCGGGGCGGCTTCCAATTCCTTGAGGAAATCGACGATCACCCCGCCACGCTGGAATTGGCTGGCCTGGGTCAACTGGGCGGCCAGGGCCGAACGCTGGGCATCCAATTGTATCCTGGCCGACTCCGGCAGGTCATACCAGCGGGCCAACAGAAGAGTCACCGTGGCGGTCAGCGTTTCGATAGCCTTCCTCGGTTCATAGTGCATGCTGCTGAGTTCGGACATCGTTTCCCCCTCCAAAGAACCATTTACTCGATACTCATTACTCGATACTCATTGCCCCACAATCCCATTCAGCCGCCGAATCAAATCCCCCCAGCGGCTGATGCGGAAGTCCAGCCCGTCGTAGAATTGGCTGATGTGCTGGTCGGGCAGATAGATGGTCAACCCGTGGGCCCGATAGGTGCCCGTGCCGGATTGTTGATAGATCACCCCAGCCGCCCCCGCGGTCAGCACGGGTGATCGGGTCGCATCCCCCAACACGTGCAGAACGGATTGGGTGGCCCGGTCCACGGCCTCCACGGCCCCGGTGATGCCCGGTTCGTGCTTCTCATTGGCGGTACGCAGGCTCTCCATCTCCCCCGTCACCAGGCGCAGGAAGTCGGTCAAATCCCGATAGTCGGGATCATCAAAACGCAGGGCGTTGGCCTTGGCCCGGCGCAGAGCCGTGGCCAGGGCAGGCGAGTCGTCCCAGTGCAGATCCACGGCCACCACAAAGCGGTTCAACAGCTCGGCCAGGGCATCCAGTTGGGGCAAAATGGTGGCAGATTGGGTGATGGATTCATTTCGGCCGGAATAGCTGCTCATGTACAGATCGACCATGGTCTTGGCCAGATGTTCGGGGCGCAGGGTGGGATTCTCCATCAAAGTTTGCAGCAACTGGGTATAGTCCCACCCGGCCATGGGTTCCACCTCTTGGCTGGCTACCAGGAAGGTGGCGTTGTTGCGCAGTTGGTAGGCCACCTCCACCATAGCCATCAAACAGGCGTCCATGCCGATGATGTCCACGGTCTCGCCCGTGGCCAGGGCGGCCTGCTGGAAGGCCCATTGCAGTTCGCTGTTGTCCAAGAAGTCTTTGCTGCTATCATCCGCGGCAATCCAGCGGGTGGAGGGGGGGCCGTCTTCTGTGATGGGCAGATTGGCCATGATGCGGTCCAGCAATGGCGTGTCGCTGCCGGGGATGTCGGGGATTTCAACATTCGCCATCTCGCCCAGGCCGCGGGTGGGCGGCAGGGACGCAGCCGAACGGGTGGCGGATGGCGGCGCATCGTCCGACAAGGCCATGATACGATCCGCGGTGCGCAAGAAAAGGGACTTGCTCATTCTGACATCGGAAAGCACCCGGCGGCTACCCAGGCCCCGCACACCCACAGGGGTGGCCCCTCGATAGCGATCCCACAGGTCATCTTCCTTCCAGCCGCCGCCGTGGTTCCAGATCACCACGGCATAGTGATCCGCCGGGAAGGTGCGCTGGCCCCAGACGATGAAGTCGGTCAAGGTGGCCGGATCCCCGGTGTTGGTTTCGGGGATGGTTTGGACCGTGGGGGCCTGGCCCAGGGGGTTGATGATGATGCGATAGCTGCGGTCCGCCTCGCTGACCGTGTCAAACTGGATCACGCAGGCCACCTCGTCCGAAGTGCCGGCCGTGCGCAGTTCCACAATGTCCTTGTAGCCGGCGCTGGTCATCTCGGCCATCACCTGCGACCAACCGGCCTCGGTTTCAAACTTCAGCCCGTTGTCCCCAGCCATGAAGATCATCAGCGTCCAGCGGCGGGCGGGCGGGGCGGGGTCTGGGTCCGGGTCGGGGAAGCCGGGGATGTCGATACCGGCCAGATCATCCTGGGGTGGGACGGGGGCGGGCAGGGGATCTCGCGGGGGCTGGGTTGTTCCGCCTGGGGTGACCGATGGGGGCTGGTTGGGTTGAGCGGGCTGGGTTGGCAGAGAAACAGACGGTTGGGCCGAGGGCGCAGGCGTCGGCGTGGAAGAGGAATTCCCCATCAACATACGGAGGATGCGGCCCAGAAAGCGAAAGAAAGTTGCCATATCAGCGTCCTTGTCGTCTATGTCATCTTCGGTGAAGGAAATTGCTCGTTACTCCTTGGCTTCAAAAGAAGGGGCCGGAGCAAACGGTACTCGTCAAACTATGATGGATCAAACGGATGGCGGTTGAAGGTAAGCGGGGCCGGGAGATGGTTGTATGGCAGGATTATAGCACGTTGTGAAAAACAGCGTCAATGCGGTTGGGTCACAGAGGGTGCTGCCAAGGTTGCCACCCAGCGCTTTTGGTGTGCTATAATTGGCCCATGTACCTAGACCGCAACTACAAGCCTCGCCGGCGCAAGAGTGGCTGGCGCTTTTGGCCTCTCATCCTCTTGGCCTTTTTGGCCATCCATTTCTACAACCGGCCGCCGGAATGGCTCAATTCCCGGCCTATGCAGCCTACGCCCACGCCCACCCGCAGCGCCATCTCTTGGCTGGCCGAGGCGGAACGCTATGAGCAGGCCGGGGATCTGACCAAGGCGATCACCACCTATCAAGTGGCCGCCGCGTTGGAGCCGAACAACCCGGATCCCCTGGCCGCCCAATCCCGGCTCTACGTGATCCTGGACGAGATCCCCCTGGCCGTGGAGACAGGCCGTCGGGCCGTGGAGATCGCCCCGGACAACCCGGATGCGCTCAACGCCTACGCCCGGGCCTTGGACTGGCAAGGCGAACTCGACGATGCCGCCGACTATGCCCTGGAGGCCTACCTGATCGAGCCGACCAATGCCGACACTTTGGCCATTCTGGGCGAAATTTATGCGGATGTGGGCAGTTGGGCCCGTTCCCAAGAGTTCTTGGACCAGGCCTTTGAGGCCGATCCCAACAACGTATTGGCCCATCGCAATCAGGCCTGGCTCTACGAGCGCCAAGGGGACTATACCCTGGCCGTCGGGGCCTACAACGAGGCCATCGCCCTGGCCCCCAATCGGGCGGATCTTTACATCGGCAAGGGGATGCAATATCAGGTGATCTTTGAATGGGAGGAGGCCATCGCCGCCTACACCTTGGCCACCGAAGTCAATCCCAATGTGGCCTTCACGTGGGATGCCCTGGGCTGGGGCCTCTTTTTGAGCGGAGATCAGTTGCAGGCCCTGCGTGTTCTGCGCAAAGCAGTGGAAGTGGACCCGGAATATGGCAGCGCCCAGGCCCACTTGGGCATGGTCTACTATGCCCGGCGCAACTACGAAGACGCGGTCACCGCCCTGGAAACCGGCATTGCCCTCATGGGGGAGAAGACCCGCATCGAAGCCATCTATCAACTAGGGCTGGCCCACATCTATAAAAAGCCCCAAGAATGCGACAAAGCCCTCCCCTGGCTCAACAAAGCCCTTGAGATCGACCCCACCAGCCTCCCCGCCCTGGAGGGGCTGTCGATCTGTCAATAGCCCATGGCAGTTGGCTGATAGCAGTTGGCCTACACGTGGCGTCCACCCCTCCATTCTCAATTCTCCAATCTCCAATCTCAATTCTCAATTCCCATGCCCACCAGACATCCGCCCGAAACCGAACCGCACATTCCCCACAACCTGGGGCTTTATCGGCTCACCCATTTCAGCGGGCGGCGGGAAGAGTTGCGCACCCTGCATACCTGGCTGACCCAGCCGGGTGAGAACAGCGCCCTGGCCATCACCGGCAGCCAGGGCAATGGCAAGAGTACCCTGGCCAGCGCCGCGGCCTGGGCCAACATCCGCCACTTCTCCGACGGGGTGATCTGGGTGGGGCCGGCTGGCCAGGACCGCTTCCGGCTCTACGACATCGTGCGCACCCTGGACACGGTCCTGGGTACCACCATCTCTGGTATGAGCGTGGACCGCTGGGATATTGCGATTTTGGAACAGCTCTATCGACGCAAACGGCTGCTGATTCTGGACGAACTGTCCGGAGCCACGGAGACGGAACTGCGCACCCTGGTCGAGATCATCAGCCGCCTGCGGGAATCCGGCAGCCAATCCCGGGTCTTGCTGATCAACCGTACCAGCAACCCCATGATCGCCGACCTGGTGCATGGCCGCGAGCTGATGCTGGCCGGGTTAACCCAGCCAGAGCTGCCCGCCTACATCGCCGCCCAAGCCCCCGGCCCCGTGCAACCCATCGCCCTTGAACATCTGGCCGACCTGCATCGGGTCAGCGGAGGCAGTCCGCTTGGGTTGCGGCTGCTTTTTGGGATGATGCTCGACTACGCATGGTCAGAGATCGTAGGGGCGTTGGGGAACCTGTCTGCGGTGGATGGGACGGCCCCGGTGCAGGAACTGGCCTCCCTGGCCGTGGCCTCCTTTGCGGCTGTCTATCCCCAAGCCAGTTCGCTCATGGCCCAACTGGTCAACGCGGCCGGTGGGGCCACCTTCACCGCCCTGCGCCAACTCTTTTGGGCCGAATTGGGGGATCAACCCCAAGTGGAGCAGTTGCTTGCGGACTTGGTGGACCGGGGATTGTTAGAAGAAGACACCTTTCGGCAGCGGGTGATCATTCAGCCCGCGGTGCGTCGCTTCCTGGTCCACAACGCCGCCCAGATGGGGGATGATTGGCTGCGCCGCCATGCCATCTATTATCAACAGGTGGCCGAAGGCTATCAACGCCTGCCCTTGGAACAGTGGCAGGGCATGGATGTGGAGTGGGGCAACGTCCACTATGGCGCGGACTGGTGTCTGGACCGAGCCCGGGAACTTTGGGGGGCAGATCCGCCGGAGATGGTCGACACTCCTCTGGAAAAACAGGCTGATTTTGGCCCACCCGCCCCCCGGCCAGATCTGGGCAACAGCGTGGCCGAGATGAAGGAGGAGCTACGCCTGATCCGCAACTATGCCCTCAACTTGGCCCCCTATGGCTTCTGGCGTCATCCGCCGGGCATTGTGCGCTGGCTGGCGGCTGGGGCCGTGGCCAGCCTGGCCCTGCGGGATGTGGGCAGCTATGGCTGGCTGATCATGAACATCGGTCGCCAGTATTTTTTCCAGGGGGATATAGACAAAGCAGTGGGATATTTAAGCCGGGCCTTGGTGATCTTTGAGGATCGGGACATGCTGCTAAACCAGGCCTATGCCCACACGGATCTGGGCACGGCCAAACGTATCCTCAACCAGCTTGCCCCGGCCCTGGACCATTTTTGGAACGCCTTTGAATGTGTGGCCCAGTTGGGCAACCAGCGAGAGTTGGCCACGGCCTATATCAACCTGGGCAGCGCCTATTTTAGTATGCAGAATTATACCCGGGCCTTGGAGCATCACCGCAAGGGGCTGCGCATTGCCCAGCGTCTGGGGGATGCGCAGCGGGTGGCCAGCGCCTACAACAACATCGGGCTGGTGCTGGAAAGCAAACACGAACTGCACCAGGCCCACGCCGCCTATCAACAGGCCCTGGACGGCTTCCAGCAGGTCAACGATCTGTTGGGGATCAGCACCTGCTATAACAACCTGGGCTCCGTGGGCTATTCGCTAAAAAATCACCCCCAGGCCCTCATGTGGTATGAGTTGGACCTTGCCCTCTCCGCCCGGCGGGGGGCGTGGCTGGATATGGCCGCCACCCTGCACAATCTGGGCCATGTGGCCTTGGAACAGCAAGAATGGCAACAGGCCGCCAGCTACTTTGCGGCCAGCCGAGATCTCTACGCCGCCTTCCGCCTGGAAGAGTACGTGCGGGAAGAAGAAGAGATGCTCGATTTTATCGGACAGCACGCCCCGGTTTTGTAGGGGGCTGGGGTTAGGGATTGGGGATTAGGGATTGGGGATTAGGGATTTGGGTTGAGGTCTCAGCCCCCAATCCCCAACCCCCAGCCCCCAACCCCCAATCCCCAATCCCCAATCCCCAATCCCCAATCCCCAATCCCCAATCCCCAATCCCCAACAAACTCTAACACTTCTCTAGCGTTCCTCACGCACAGAATAGACACAAATAGCCTATCCTAGGGGGGTGGCAATTTGGCGATACCTCTCTTTATCCGGTATGATACGCCTACATTAGCACTCTCACCCAGAGAGTGCTAACTCATGTCAAGAGCGTCTTGTCAGACTGGCGTTCAATCAAATTCGACAGTTCCCATCACGTAGTTCAGTCCAACACAGTTCCATTTCAACACAGCGCAAGTTCAAATTATTTCAACAGGAGGAAATCAGAGATGAATCTTCGACCCCTTGGCGACCGTCTGGTCGTAACCCCCATGGAGCAGGAAGAGACCACCAAGACCGGTATTCTGCTGCCCGAGAGTGCCAAAGAGAAGCCCCAACAGGGCAATGTGATCGCCACAGGCCCCGGTGGCCGCAAGGAGAATGGCGAGCGCATCATGATGGATGTGAAGGTTGGCGACAAGGTGCTGTATGCCAAGTACGCCGGTACCACCATCAAGATTGATGGCAAAGAGTACCTGATTTTGAAGGAAACTGACGTTCTGGCCGTTGTCGAAGCCGAATAGTTCCGGCAAAGCGCCAGCGCAGACAAAAAACAACATCCACTTTACAGGCCTGCATGGCATTTCGCATGTGCAGAAGCAAGAGACGTACTAAAGGAGAATGGCTCAAATGGCAAAACAACTACTATTCAACGACGAGGCTCGTCGCAGCCTCAAGATCGGCGTGGACATTCTGGCCAACGCCGTCAAGACCACCCTTGGCCCCAAGGGCCGCAACGTGGCCTTGGACAAAAAATGGGGCAGCCCCACGGTCACCCATGATGGCGTGACCGTGGCCAAGGAGATCGAGCTGGAAGATCCCTTCCAGAACATGGGGGCCCAGCTTCTGAAGGAAGCCGCCACCAAGACCAACGACGTGGCCGGCGACGGCACCACCACGGCCACGGTCCTGGCCCAGGCCATCGTCACCGAGGGCCTGAAGAACGTCACCGCCGGGGCCAACCCCATGCTGATCAAGCGGGGCATTGAGGCCGGTCGGGACGCCATCATCGCCGCTATTCGCGAGATGGCCACCCCCGTCTCCTCCCGGGACAAGATCGCCCAGGTTGCCAGCATCTCCGCCGCCGACACCGTGATTGGCGATCTGATCGCCGATGTCATGGACAAGGTAGGCAAGGACGGCGTCATCACCGTGGAAGAGAGCAAGGGGCTGGAGTTCGAGACCGAGTTTGTCGAGGGGATGCAGATGGATCGGGGCTACCTGAGCCCCTACTTCGTCACCAACTCCGAGCGCATGGAAGCCGAGCTGGCCGTTCCCTATATCTTGATCACCGACAAGAAGATCAGCAGCGCCCAGGATATGGTGCCGATCTTGGAGAAGCTACTTCAGATTGGCAAGCGGGACATTGTGATCATCGCCGAGGACGTGGACGGCGAAGCCCTGGCCACCCTGGTGCTGAACAAGCTGCGTGGCACCTTCAACGCCCTGGCCATCAAGGCCCCGGGCTTTGGCGACCGCCGCAAGGCCATGCTCCAGGACATTGCCATCCTCACGGGCGGCACGGTCATCACCGAGGAGTTGGGTCGCAAGCTGGAAACAGCCACCATCAACGACCTGGGCCAATGTGACAAGATCATCAGCACCAAGGACAACACCACGGTGATCGGTGGCGCTGGCGACGCTATTTCCATCAAGGGCCGCATCGACCAGATCCGGGCCGAGATCGACAACAGCACCAGCGACTATGACCGTGAGAAGCTGCAAGAGCGCCTGGCCAAGCTGGCCGGCGGCGTGGCCATCATCCGCGTGGGTGCGGCCACGGAGACCGAGTTGAAAGAGAAGAAGCACCGAGTCGAGGACGCCCTGAGCGCCACCCGAGCCGCTGTGGAAGAGGGCATTGTGCCCGGCGGCGGCGTCGCCCTGATCAACGCCATCAGCTCCTTGGACAGCATCCACCTGGAAGGCGACGCCGGGACCGGCGTCAAGATCCTGCGCCGGGCCTTGGAAGAGCCCATGCGCATGATCGCCAGCAACGCCGGTTTGGACGGCGCTGTGGTGATCGAGAAGGTGCGTGGCTTGCAGGCCGAGGGCAAGATGACCACGGGGTACGACGTGATCGCCAACATGTATGTGGACATGCTGGATGCCGGCATCATCGACCCGGCCAAGGTCACCCGCAGCGCGGTGGAAAACGCCACCTCGATTGCGGCCATGATCCTGACCACCTCTGCCCTGATCACAGATATCCCCGAACCCGACAAGGGTATGCCGGGCGGTGGCGGTGACATGGGGATGGGCGGCATGGGCGGCATGATGTAGTCCGGTTGCCCCACCGCAGGAAATGTAAGATCAAAAAGAGGGGGAACCGACTTCATCGGCTCCCCCTCTTTTTCGTTTTTGTGATAACTGCCAAGCCCACCCCTTCCCAGCCGGGTACTCGCGTACTCGCTCCCATGCTCCGCGTGGGAGCGGCTATTCGGCGCTCCTGCGCCGAGGGGCGCAGAGCGCCCAAATACGTTCCCACGCAGAGCGTGGGAACGAGACCTGATCTGTCCCCTCCCCAATCGTACTCGCTCCCACGCTCCGCGTGGGAGCGGCTATTCGGCGCTCCTGCGCCGAGGGGCGCAGAGCGCCCAAATACGTTCCCACGCAGAGCGTGGGAACGAGACCTGAGCGTGGGAACGAGACCTGGGTGGGGTTGGCAGTTACTTTCTGTGATAGAATAGCCCCATGCACGAACTGGCGATCACCCAAAGCATTATCGATTTGGCCATTGAGGCTGCAAAGCGGGAAGATGCCCGCGCCATCAACCAGATCGATCTGGTGATCGGGGATCTCTCCAGCATTGTGGATGACTCGGTGCAGTTCTATTTCGACATCCTGAGCAAAGAGACCCTGGCCGCTGGGGCCACCCTCCACTTTCGCCGGGAACCTGCCATCGCCCACTGCCTGGATTGCGGCGCACAGACCCCGGTCAAGCCGCCGGTGGCCGCTTTTTGTCCCGAATGCGACAGCCAGCGTATCCAGATCCGCGGCGGCAAAGATTTCCGCATGGAAAGCATTGATATCGACAACTAAAACCCTGAAAGGAAGCCCTATGTCCCTCCCCAGCCGAGACGAAGCCTATGCCCTGTTGACTGAATGGGTGGAATCCGAAAGTTTGCGCCGTCACATGCTGGCGGTGGAGGCGGCCCTGCGCGCCTATGCCCGGCACTATGGCGAAGACGAAGAGCTGTGGGGCATCACCGGGCTGCTGCATGACCTGGATTATGAGCGCTTTTCCGACATGGAGGATCTGGACAATGGTCATCCCCGCACGGAACTGCGCTATTTTCGCAAATGGGGCTATCCGGCCGAGCTGATCCACGCCGTGGAGGCCCACGCCACCTTCCTGGGCGTGCCCAGCGAGAGCCTGCTGGACAAAACTCTCCTGGCCTGCGATGAGTTGACCGGGCTGATCCAGGCCTGCGCCTACGTCCGCCCCAGCCGGGATCTGCGGGAGGTGCAGGTCAAGTCGGTCAAGAAAAAGTGGAAGGACAAAGCCTTCACCGCCGCCATCAACCGGGAGGAGAACATGCACTTTATCGAGGCCTTGGGCGTCCCGTTTGATGAACACGTGCAACGGGTTCTGGAGGCCATGCAGGGCATCGCCACCGAATTAGGGGTGGATGGGAGCGGGTGATCCGGGGAAGAATGGGGGTGAAGGTAAACCCTATGACCGTACAGTCATCAGATAGCCCAATGGTCAAGCCGCAACGCAATCATCAGGCGCTATCCGCTTTCGAATCCATACCCTTGTGCGCGAACTGCACGACCTGCGACAAATTATTGAGCGACATACAACCAATGCGCCAGCGATAGCACCCATCCCCTTGCCCACAGCAGACTAAACTGGTTTTGGCCCCTGTCCCCCTTTTGTGATAGACTTCGCCCTATTGTACTTTAAGAATTGAGCATGTCGGCGGGCCTGCGAAGAAGGTCGACTTTTTCAAAAGTCGACCTTCAAAAAAATCCGTGGAAATCCGTCCAATCCGCGTCATGCGCGGCCTATTTGTTTTATACGC
>JAGNDO010000165.1 GCA_018003515.1 Caldilineaceae bacterium | reverse complement strand
CCGGCAAAATCGGCCCCAAGATGTGGGTGGCGGGGAAGAGATCCGGCAGCTTCTCTCGCTCCAGCCCGGCCATGCCCAGGAGGCGGTCGCTATAATGAATGTTGTGGATGTCCCGGTTATCCGTCACCCAATGCAGGACGATGGAGTCCGTGCCGGCGGCGAACTGGCCGGTCAGTTTAAGGTTGAGGAAGTCCTTGGGCTCTAAAAACTTATGGGTTCTTGCATAGACCTCCGGGAAGCGGTCCTGAACCAGTCGGATGTGGGCCACCGGGTCTTTGCCAGAACGACCGGGAATGCCGCCGGTCATGCGTACCCAGGTCCACATCTTGTGCGCCCCGTAGCCTTCGATCTTGATCGGGCCGTCGGTCATGGCCTGGGCATAGGCCGCGCCCCGGTCATCCATCCAGATGATGGCGTTCATCAGGGGCTGGCCGGCCCGGTCCACGGCCACGGTGCCGGACCATTGGGCCGTCACCCCCAGGGCCAGGATGCGTTCCACGGGGATCAGCCCCCGGCTCAACAGGCGGCGGGTGGCGGTCACGATGGCCCGCCACCACAGGGCCGGATCCTGCTCCACGCCGCCGCCGGGCAGGAAGATCACCGGGGTCGGCTCGCTCTCCATCCCCAAGAGGCGGCCCGCCAGATCCATCAGGGCCACCTTGGGGCCGGAGGTGCCCAGGTCGATGGCCAAGATGGCCGCGGCAGGAGGGGCAGATGGATTGAAAAGGCGCGATGGGTTCATGGGATAGCCTGGAGGTGAACGCTTACTTTCAATTCTTCGGGCATCTGCATGATCAGAAATCCCCCGGTTCCTATCGGCCACAGAGTCCGCCCCTACTTCTGAGGCGCTTGGGGATCTCCCTCCATCTGCCAAAAGGCGGAGGTCAGCCCCATGTCCTGGAAGATCACCCCGACCTGCGCGGCCGTGCGGCCCCGATAGTCTGCCGAGAGCCGATTGTGATACCAGCGCTGGGAGAGCTCCCACACGGTCTGCATGGGCAACAGTTCGCCCCGCACGCCGCCGTGGGCCGCACACCAGGGATCGATCAACTCTTCCGACCGGAAGAGCAGGATCGTGCCTCAGGTGAAGACCATGTCTTCGTACCAGCGGGCAAAGGGGACCAGGAAGTGGACCACGGCGTCCGTGGGTAGCAGACGGCCATCCTGCACGGTCAGGGGCAGGGGATCGCCGCTCTGGGCGCAAGTGGCCTCGATGGTGGCGTCGGCGTGCAGGGCAGCGGGGATGCCCAAGGCGTCCCATCCGCAGTTGGCCCAGTAGGATCGGCCCTGGGCCGTCACCCGGAAGTCCGTGGGCACGGCGGAGAAGGGATTGGCGATGCGGATGTCCAGGGTGCCCGGTTCCAGAAAGAGGGCGTGGACCCGGTCAAGCTCCTGGAAAAGGGCTTCGCCTTCGCTTCGAGAAAGGCCGAAATGGTCCGCCACCTGGTCCACCGTGGGCGGGTGGGCTGTGTCGGCGATGTGTTGGTAGATGTGGGCACGGGCGTGCCAAAGTTGATCTTGATCGATGTGGATCATGGGTTTCCTTTCTATGTGGCTATGGCGAAGAACATGGGGCTGAAATAGGGGATCAGCCAGATCACCCAGACGGTGTTAGCGCAGGGTACACAACGCCTGGCGGATTTCGCCAAGATGATAGGCTGTATGGGCAATCACGGCCATGACGCTGCCGATGGTCTGCATGTCCTTGGGCCAGACAGGCGTCTCTTCGATCAACCGCAAGATGTCGTCGTACCGGCTGCGCAGTTCGGCCTGGATCGCCGCCCACTCCGCCTCTGTCACACGGCTGGTCGTGCGCCAGATCTCGTCCCAATCCGCCTGGGGAGAGTCCGGGTTGCGCACGGATTTCTCGACCACCTCCAAATAGAAGGCCACATGTTTGACCTGGGCGGCCAGGGTCGCACATTTCCCCCCCACAGGCACAGACGCCTGCGTAGCGCTGATGTCGGCCAAGGTCTCGAAGAACGAGGTGTTCTTGTCCAGAAAGAAGCCGTGGACGTTGTCAAATGCTTCGTCAAGCATCAAAACCACGGCCTCGGTGAAAACGGCAGAATCGATCGAACTCATTGCGGTCTCCTCAGTTTGTCTGTTTGATCCACGCATCATACACCCCCTGCATCTGGGCCACATGATCCAATACATGCCGATCATACGTGTTCAGCCAGTCGTCCATGCTGATAACGCCATCTTGCGAGTGGTGGACCGTGTGGGACCACACTTCGGCGGGCGCATCTTTGATCAGTAAATAGGACGTATGGCGCAGCCATTTGAAGAGCGCCAAGGCATCCTCCGGGCTTTGCGCATGATAGTTCAGCCGCTGGGCCCAGCCCGCCTCGTCATAGCCCAGCACCATCCCCCCCGGCTCCGCCAGCAGACGCCGACAGCGCACATAGCTGTTGGCCTCGCTGTCGGTGATGTGGATGATGATCTCGTGGATCGTCCACCGATCCGGCCCCGGACGAAACTGCCACATCGAGCGCGGAAAACGTTCCAAAGCCGCAACCAGCCGCTCATAGGCCGCGCCATAGGATTCGATCTTAAGCATACGTTCTTCAGGTGTCATCTCTCTCTCTCTCTCTCTCTCTCTCTCTCTCTCTCTCTCTCTCTAGCCCCACAACCACAGGGGGGAGAGAATCCACTCGGCAGCGCGGCTGAACCAACTGCGCTGTTCCCACTGTTCCCGATCGATGGTGCGGGCGTTGAGGAGGTCCACGGCAAAGATGCGTTCCATCTGCTGGGCCACCTGGGCGTCAAAGATCTCCACATTGATCTCGAAGTTGCCGGTCAAGCTCAGGCGATCCAGGTTGGCCGTGCCGATGGTAGACCACACCCCGTCGATGGTGGCGCTTTTGGCGTGGATCATGGCCCCTTCGTAGCCATACAACTTGATCCCCGCGGCCAAATATTGGGCAAAAAAGTGGCGCGCCAGCCAATCCACAAAGACATGGTTGGAGGCCCAGGGGATCAAAATCTCCACGTTGACCCCTCGCTGGGCGGCCCGGATCAACCCTTGGCGGATGGCCGGGTCCGGTACAAAATAGGCGTTGGTGATGGCGATGTGAGTCTGGGCGTGTTCGATGGCCTCCAAATAGATGTTGCGGATGGGATAGCTGGTGCGCAAAGGGTCGTTGCGGTGGATGCGGATGGTGGGGGACCAGGGGCGCACGGGCATGTGGATGGGGGGATGGGGGGTGCGATCCAGATTCCACAGATCCGCAAAGGCGTAGCCCAGATCCCGGGTGGCCGGTCCCACAAAACGCAGATGGGTGTCCCGCCACCGGGTGCGGTAGGTCTCCCCGATGTTATAGCCGCCCACAAAACCGATCTGCTCGTCCACCACCAAGAGCTTGCGGTGGTCCAGCCCATAGTTGCGCCAACGTAGAAAGTGCCAGGGCCGGGTCAGGGAGCTATAAATATAGACCTGTAGCCCAGGCAGATCCTTGGGAAA
>JAGNDO010000115.1 GCA_018003515.1 Caldilineaceae bacterium | reverse complement strand
CACTCGATTTTTAGGTGATTTGAGTGGATTTCAGTAAACATAACAGTCTTTTTTGAGTAAAGACAGCAAATCGGCATCGAAAAATCAGTTATTGTAAGTGATTCGTAAGATAGGACAGCGGTATCAAGGGGTGAAGGGGTGAAGGGGTGAAGGGGTGAAGGGGTGAATCGCTTTCCAGAGCAGATCACCCCTTCACCCGCTCACCCCCTCACCCTTTCACCCCCTGGGCATGCGCTGTTCCATATAGCGCACGACGAGGGAGAGGGCGACGGTCATGGCCAGGTAGAGGAAGGCGACGACGTTGTAGGTTTCAAAGAAGCGGAAGGTGCTGCTGGCGTAGAGTTTGCCCATTTGGGTGATGTCTTGCACGCCCAGGACGGAGACCAGGGCCGAGTCTTTGAGCATGGCGATGAAGTCGTTGCCCAGGGGGGGCAGGACCCGGCGGGTGGCCTGGGGCAGGATGATGAAACGCATGGTCTGCCAATAGTTCATGCCCATGCTGCGGGCGGCCTCGGTCTGGCCCCGCTCGATGCTCTCGATGCCGGCCCGGAAGATCTCGCTGATGAAGGCGCTATAGCCCACCACCAGGGCGATCATGGCCCGGGTGGTGAAGTCCAGATCCCGTACGCTGAAATCGGCCCAGGCCGCCCCCATCCCCGTCACCCCCAGGCGGACCAGCCCATCCCCGGCCCAGTTGATCAGATCCACCAAGCCTGGTGCGCCCACAAAGGCCACGTAATAGAGCAGCACCAACATGGGCACGCCCCGCAAAATCTCCACATAGAACGAGGAGATCTCGATCACAAAGCGGCTGCTGGAAAGCCGAGCCATGCCCACCACCAGCCCGATGATCAGCGCCCCGGCAAAGGAGACCAGGCAGACATAGACCGTGACCCCCACCCCCTTGCTCACGGCCTGGAAGATGGTGTTGTAGTCCGAGTTGGAAAGGATGTTCCAAAACAGGATCACCCCCAACAGAATGGTCGCGAGCAACCAATAGGGCAAAGCCGCCAACCGGTCGGCCAATCCACTGCGCCGCCGGGGCGCGGACAAGGTCTGTACCGCCATGAGTCATCTCCTTGAAAAGCGAATGGCGAATGGCAAATGGCGCACCGACGGACAGATCCGCCCACGGAACCCCCTATTTGCCATTCGCCATTCGCCATTCGCTCTATTTATTCGGATCGTACAGGAAGAACCACTTGGTGTTTAGATGCTCGGTGAAGCCGTCTGCGTACATGCTCTCGATTGCGCTGTTGAAGGGGGCGGTCAGGTCGCTCTCCAGGTTGAAGATGAAGCCAAAATCCTCGCTGCCCAAAGCGTCGCCCACAATCTTGAGCTTGTCCGGGTTGGCCCCGATGTAGCCTCGGCCCGAGGCCGCATCGACCAGGACCATGTCCACATCCCCGGCCAGCAGGGCCTGGACCGTGGCCCCAAAGTTCTCCAGCAGGATGATGCGGGGGTTGGCTTCGTCCCCGTCAAGGATGGCGTAGACCGCGGTGTAGAAGCCAGTCGTGCCGGTCTGGGAGCCGACCAGCAGTTCCGGGTCAGCGGCGAACTCTTCGGCGGTGGTGAAGCGGTCATCGTCCGCCCGCACCAGCATGAACTGTTGGCTGGTCATGTAGGGCACGGAGAAGGCGATTTGGGTGGCTCGCTCTTCGGTGATGGTGATGCCGTCCATGCCCACGTCAAACTGGTTGTCGGCCACGGCGGCGATCATGGTGTCCCAAGAGGTGACGTTCCAATTGACCGCGCAGTTGAGGCGGCGGCAGATCTCCTCGACCGCGTCGTATTCCCAACCCTTGGCCACGCCATCGCTGGGGTCAACAAAGTTGAGGGGAATGTAGTCGTTGCCCGTGACGGCCACCACTTCTCGGCCCGCCAGATCCGGCAGGCTGTCATAGAGGTCCGCGCCCGTGGTGTCGGTGAGGAAGAACCACTTGGTGTTCAGATAGTCCAGATAGCCGTCAGCCTTCATGCTTTCGATGGCGGCGTTGAAGGGGCCGGTCAGATCGCTCTCCAAATTGAAGATGAAGCCAAAGTCCTCGCTGCCCAGGGCGTCGCCCACGATCTTGAGTTGGTCCGGGTTGGCCCCGATGTAGCCTCGGCCCGAGGCCGCGTCGACCAAGACCATGTCTACATCCCCGGCCAGCAAAGCCTGGACCGTGGCCCCGAAGTTTTCCAGCAGAATGATGCGAGGGTTGGCCTCGTCGCCGTCCAGGATGGCGTAGACCGCGGTGTAGAAGCCGGTCGTGCCGGTCTGGGAGCCGACCAGCAGCTCCGCATCCGCGGCGAACTCCTCGGCGGTGGTGAAGCGATCATCGTCCGCTCGCACCAGCATGAACTGTTGGCTGGTCATGTAGGGCACAGAGAAGGCGACCTGGGTGGCCCGCTCCTCGGTGATGGTGATGCCGTCCATGCCCACGTCGAACTGGTTGTCGGCCACGGCGGCGATCATGGTGTCCCAGGACGAGACATTCCAGTTCACCGCACAGTTGAGGCGGCGGCAGATCTCCTCCACCGCGTCATATTCCCAGCCTTTGGCCACGCCATCGGCGGGGTCCACAAAGTTGAGCGGAATGTAGTCGTTGCCCGTGACGGCCACGACTTCCCGGCCGGCCAGATCCGGCAGACCGGCGGCCATCTCGGCGGCGGGCTGGGCCTCGGCGGGGGCATCTGCCACCGGGGCCGCGGCCGGCTCGCTGGCAGCCGGGGCAACGGTGGGAGCCGGAACCGGCGCAGCACATGCGCTCAGGACGAGTCCCAGCACCAGTAGCAGGGCCAGGATGCGAAATTGGAATGGTTTGGGGTATCGCATGGATGTTTTCTCCTCGGTTATATTTTGGTGATTGGTGATCGAGTGTGATTGGGAGATTTGTCCTCTAGTTTCGCCCAATTGCCCCGTTGGGTCAAGTCGGGCGCGGCGGCAACACAATTCTGGCTCAACCGGATTTCATGGGGCTAACGTCCCCGGCACTCGCCAAAACGGGTTTCAGGTCGGGACTACTGGTGGCGAGTGCCGGAGACGTGGCTTACCCCCTGAGATCCCAAAGAACCACAATTCTCAGGTGGGATGGGGTGGCAGCAAAATTGCCTCTTGACATACGGTGAAAACGGGTGTAATGTGTATATAATATGTGTATTGAAAATGTGTAATATATGAAAGAGGCAAATCATGAGCGATATGAAGCGAGTTCAACTGATTCTGGAAGAGTGGCAGCAGACTTGGCTGGCCGAGGAGTCCAAACGGCAGTCCATCAGCATGTCCGCCCTGCTGCGTCAGATGATGACCGAGGCCATCGAATTGCGTCGGGCTGGATCTTTGGCCGACGATCCCCTGTGGGGAGCGATTGGGCTGGGGTTTGGGCCTCGGGATGGGGTCACCAGCGAGAATCTGGATACGTTCCTGTATGGGATCGCAGCCAACACTCGGTCGGCGTACCCTTTGCGCATGGCGGCGGAATCTCCGGCAGAATTTATTACAGAGACATCAACAGAGGGGGAATCCCATGTCAGTGGTGATCGTTGACACCAGCGGCCTCTACGCCTTGGTCGATCGGGGGGATCCCCATCATGCCCAGGCTGCTGCCTTTCTGCGTTCTCGGAACACGGTTGGACAACTATTGCTTTCCAACCATGTTTTTGATGAAGCCATGACCTTGGTCAAGCTGCGGCTGGGGGTGCATGAAGCCATGCAGCTTGGGGTGCGGCTGCGCAACAGCCGCCTGATCGAGATGGTGATCTTCTCCCCGGCCCAAGAACAGGCCGTCTGGCGAATCTTTAGCGGCTATCTGGACAAAGCGTGGAGCTACACCGACTGCGCCTGTCTTGTCCTGGCCCAAGAGAAACAGACCACGTACGCATTTTCCTTTGACCACCATTTCCAGCAGATGGGTCTTTATCTTCCTGACTAAACAAAGAGCTTTCACCCCACCATCCGAAAGGAAGCCTGAACATGAACGTACTCGTCCTGCAAAGTGGCGGCCCAACCCCGGTTTTCAATGCCTCGTTGTGGGGGGTGATCGACGGTTGCCGAGTGGAGCCCAAGGTGAAGCGGCTCTTTGGGGCGCGCCAGGGTATCCAGGGACTTAGCCGCGGAGATTGGGTGGAGTTGACTCATTTCGAGAACCGCTTTCCACCCTATCTGGACACCCAACCCGGCGCGGCATTGGGCTGTGGCCGCCAACGGTTGGATGCAGATCAGATCCCTATCATTCTTGAACGGCTGGCTCACCATGAGATCGGTGCCGTGATCATCATTGGCGGCAATGGATCCATGGCCGCGGGGCAGCTTTTGGGCGCGGGGGCCGCGGCCAAAGGCTATCCGTTGCAGGTGGTGGGGGTGCCCAAGACGGTGGACAACGATCTGGTGGGCACGGATTTCGCCCCCGGCTATGGCAGCGCCGCCCGCTTTATCGCTCAAACCGTGCGGGACATCAGCCTGGATCTCTACGCCATGCGCAATTTTGATGATGTGGCCGTGGTGGAGGTGATGGGGCGGCATACGGGCTGGTTGGCCGCGGCTTCCGCCCTGGCCCGGCGCACAGACGCGTCTCCGCCACATCTCATTTTGATGCCCGAAGTACTCTTTGATGAAGGCGTTTTTCTGGATCGGGTTCGGGCTGAGTGTGGGGATGGGGGCGTGTGCATGGTGGTAGCCGCCGAGGGTATCCAGGATCAAACGGGGAATTTTCTGGCCGATTTGGGACGCGGGGCCGATCAGGTGATGGCTCAGGATGCCACGGGCCAGAAGCTTCTCAGCTTTGCCGCCGGGGTCGCCCCCTATCTGGCTGGACGCATCCAGTCCCAATTGGGGCTGCGCTGCCGCCAAGTGCGCCCGGATACCATCCAGCGGGCCAGCAGTTCACTGGTCAGCGAACTGGACCGCCGCCAGGCTGCCCGTACCGGGGCCGCCGCGGTGGATGCCGTGGCCGAGGGCCTCTCCCAAGTCATGGTCGGTCTGCATCGTCACACCAGCGGCTGGCTGACCGAACCCGTCCCTTTCGCCGATATCGTCGGCCAGGAAAAGCGACTGCCCCCAGAGTTCATCGCCGAGAGCGGCTTCGACGTCACCCAGGCCTTTATGGAATACGCCGTGCCCCTGGTTGACCGCATCCACACGGGGATTGTCCTCTTTTAGCCCAACCTGTCGGTTTAACCACAGAGAACACAAAGAACACAAAGAGTTTTCCTCTCTGTGTTCTTTGTGTTCTCTGTGGTTATTCCTCTGTGGTTATTCCTTCTGATCCGAAAAGCCAAATCCCATCTGGTTCACAAATGTATCCTGGAATTCAGGATGCGTCGTCAGTTCCAGATAGTGAATTTCCCGGCTACGGGCTTCCATCTGTTGACGATTTGGGGTGGAGATCAACAGTTGGATCGCCCCCATGCCGGCCGCGTTGCCGATCTGGGAAAAGCGGCTCTCTGGGATGGCGGGGAACATGCCAATCTGGATGGCGCTAGGCACGTGGATATAGGTGCCAAAGGCCCCGGCGATGATGAAGTGCTCGATCTCGGCCTCCGCAATGTGGGCTTCGGCCAAGAGCAGGTCGATCCCGGCCCGGATGGCGGCCTTGGCCAGTTGGATTTCGGCCACGTCCTGCCGGTTGACCAGGATGTCGTGCCCATTTCCGCTGGCGTCTGCGGGGACCAGCACAAAGATCGGCTTGCCCGCGGCGGAGAGATGAATCAACGGGTGGGTGCGCTGGAAAGCTCCTCGCTTGTCAACCAGCCCGCCGGAGACCATGACGGCCACGGCGTCCAAGATGCCGGAGCCGCACAGGCCGACGGCTTTCTGTCCGCCGATGGCCTGGGTGCGGATCGCGCCCTCCTGCCACTGCACCCGCTCGATGGCCCCGGGGGCCGCCCTCATGCCGTCGGTGATGTGGGCGCCCTCAAAGGCCGGGCCGGAGGCGCAGGCGCAACTGTAGTGCTGGCCGTCGTGGGCCAAGGTGATCTCCGTGTTGGTGCCGATGTCCACGGCGATGCGGGTGCCCGGCTGGTCCAGGATGCCGCTGGCCTGGAGCATGGCCACGTGGTCCGCGCCCACATAGCCGGCCAGGTTGGGCGGCAGGTAGATCTGCGCGCCAAGGGCCAGCTTCAGCCCGATCTCCTGGGCCGAAATCTGCAAGGAATCGGCCACAGCGGGCACATAGGGCGCTTCCCCCAACTGGCGCACGGCCAGCCCGGCAAAGAGGTGGTGCATGGCCGTGTTGCCCACCACCACCCCATCCACGATCTGATCGGGAGCAACCTTCGCCTCGGCGCACAGATCCGCGATGAGTTGGTTGAGGGTCTCCACCACCCGGCTTTGCAGGAGCGCACGCCCATTTTCGTGTTCGTTGCAATACAAAATCCGGCTGATCACATCCTCGCCATAGGCGATCTGGGGGTTCATGGCCCCGGTTTTGGCCAAGATTTCGCCGGATTCCAAGGAAACCAGATAGGCGGCAATCGAAGTCGTGCCAATGTCCACGGCCAATCCGCACAGGGCGGTGGCGGGGGGCAGCACGGCGATCAACTTGTCACCGGCGCTGACCGCCAGGCGGACGTGCCAGTTGTGTTGGCGCAGTTGGGTGGAAAAAATTTGCAGAAGGGATAAGGCAATGACCAAGTCGGCCCGACTGCCGGTTTGGCTGCGCCAGGCATCCTGGAGCCGGGTGGCATCATCCCGCAGGTCGTGGAGATGGGGGGGCGGGATGGTCAAGTCGATGGCGCGCACGGCGGGGGCCAGGGCGGTGGCGGTCATCTCGCCCTCGATCTGCAAGCGTTGGGGGGTGGTCAAGGACTCCGGCGGCACCTCCACTTTGACATGGGTATGGGGTTCAGCCTGGCAGGCCAGTCGCCAGCCCTCGGCCAGTTCGGCCCCGGAAAACAAGTCCTCCTCGATCAGGGTGGGTTCGGTCAGCGCACCCGTGACCAGGCGTACCCGGCAACTGTCACAGGCCCCCACCCCCCCGCACAGGGAGATCAGCTCCACCCCGGCCGACTGGGCGGCGTCCAACAACGTCTCATGCGCCGCGGCCCGGCCCCGACGCCCAATGGGTTCAAAATCAACCGTAAATACCGTGGGTTGGCTGCTCACAATCCGCTTTCCTCCAACACCGCCTGGACCAGACCGTCGTCATATTGTTGGCGGATGGTGTGGCCCGGGGGCACGACCAGAAATTCCTCGTCGGACCAGTCGCCGTTGATGAGCATGTCGAGCAAGCGGGGGTTGCCTTGCATGCGCTCAAAAGCCCAGCCTTCTTTGTCGGCCTTGTCCTGGGCCTTCTCCAGAAAGATGTTCGGCTTGCCCAGGTTGGTGTCGATAAACGCGGCCCGGGTGTAGTGCTTGGCCCAGCCCCGTATCTCCTCCATGAGCATGTCAGCGGTCTCCTGGCCATATTTTTGCACATATTTTTCGTATTCGGCCTCGCTGGTCTCGATGCCGGCTGCACCCAAGGCCACGCTGGCCCCAGGCTCGGCCCGTTCCATGTAATCTACGCTGTACCAATAGGTGCCGGGATGACGGTCAAACTCCGCTTGATAGCGCTCGCGGGAGCCGAGGTAGAGGGTAATGCAATCGTGGGCCCGGGGCATCACCAGGGGCGTCTGCCGGGCGGTGAGGCCGATGGTGGAGGTTCCGCACATGCCATAGGCCAGCAGGATGGCGTCCACCGGCTTGTCGGCGGCGGCATCGATCTGCTCTTGCAACACCGCCCGCAATCCCTTGGGCCGGTTGTGCAACCCCTGGCGGTAGAGTTGGACGGTGATGGTGTGGTCGGTTTGGGCGGCGGCTGCGTAGATGCTGCGGGCCAATGCTTCACAGGTCAATGCTAGATAATGTGCCATACTTATGGGATCTCCTCGTGATGGAATCACTCTCAAAATGCTCGTTCCCACGCTCTGCGTGGGAATGTTCTTTGGCGCTCCTGCGCCCCTCGGCGCAGGAGCGCCGAACAGCCACTCCCACGCGGAGCGTGGGAGCGAGACTCGAGACTCAAAGTTCTTCGTTATCGAATTTCTTCAACGGCCCAATGATCGCCCATAGCCCGTCTGCCCTGGGCCAGCCCTTCCCCTTCTGAGATCTGGCGGGTCATATCCGGGCGCAGGAATATCTCGTCCCGCAAGTTGACCCCCAGGCCTGGGCCGGTGGGGATGTTCAGATGGCCGTCTTCAACCTTGACGGTAAAGTCGCTCAAGACCGGAAAATAGGTCTGATAAAAACAGCGGGCCGACTCCACAAAAAAGAGGTTGGGAATATGCGCGCCCAGGTGCATACAGGCGGCGTGGCAGATAGGACCGGCTACGTTGTGCAGCACCAGGGGCACCCCAAAGGTCTCGGCGATGCTGGCAATCTTGCGGGTCTCGGCAATGCCCCCGTTCCAGACCGGATCGGTCATGTAGATGGGCACCACATGCTTCTCCATCCACTCGCGCATCTGCCAGCGGGTCATCAACAGCTCCGAGCCGATGATGGGGATGGTGGTGCGCTCGCCCAACAGCTTGATCTCGTCCGGGAAGGTGGCCGGGAGCACATCTTCCAAAAAGAGAATTTCAAAGGGTTCCAGGGCACGGGCGATGCGCTCCATGCTCACCCGGTTCCAGCGGAAATGGCATTCAATGCCAATCTCCATCTCCAGCCCCACCGCGTCCCGGATCTGGCGCACGGGCTTCAGTCCCTCTTCGATCTGGGCGTGGCTGATGTACTGGCCAAAGCTGTCCTCGCTGAAGCGGTCAAAGGGCCAAATCTTCATGGCGCTGAGACCATCGGCCAGCAGGGACTTGGCCAAGGCCCCGGCGTCCTCGTGCCAGGCTTTGTAGTCCTGGACCGGGCCAAAGCCGATGCAGGTGTTATAGGTTGGGATGCGGTCACGGGTTTTGCCGCCCAGCAGATGATAGAGGGGCGCGCCATATTTTTTGCCCATGATGTCCCATAGTGCCACCTCCAAGGCCGACAAGGCCCGGGTCTCGGCCCCCGCATAGCCGTGATACATGATATTGTCCATCACAAAACGCCACAACCCCTCAATATCCAGGGGGTCCTGGCCCAAGACCAGGGGGGCAACCGTGCCGTGGAGCGCGGCTCGTGTGCCCGGCACCTTGTCCACGGACTCCCCCAGGCCGATGATGCCCTCGTCCGTATGCACGCGCACCAGCAACAAGCGCCCATACTCGGCCCAGTGGAATGATTCAATGGCTGTGATCTTCATAGTTCCCTCTGTCTGGGTAAGGACTGGCGGTTGACCAATCCGTGCAATTGCGAGATTGAGAGAGTAGGCGATTGAGAGATTAACGCGGCAGAATCGCCTACTCTCTCAATCTCAAACCGAATCGATGCATTATTGGTTCGACGATCCTAAACGACCTTGACCCGATTGGTCAGGACGCCAATTTGGTCGATCTCGATCTCGATTTCATCCTCGGCCTGAAGGGTGAAATCATCCGGCGGCACGATGCCGGCGCCGGTGAGCAGAATCCCGCCCAACGGGAACGGCAAGCAGCGGCCCATGTACGAAACAAGCTCTTGGGGCGTTCGCCGAATCTGGTCCGTGTGGGTGTGGCCCGTAAACAAGGTCGCCCCCGCCCGCCGGATGGTCAAGTGAATGCCCACGTCCGGCCAAGCGGACTGTACCGGCTGCAACAAAATACCAGGGCCAAGCGCGCAGGACGCTGTATAGATCTTGGCCTGGGGCAAATACAACGGGTTATCACCTTCGATATCCCGGCTGCTCATGTCGTTGCCGACGGTCACACCCACAATCTCCAAGGCCGGGTTGACGACCAAGGCCAATTCGGGTTCAGGCACATTCCAGGCGGCATCGTGGCGGATGCCGACCTGTCCCCCCGGCCCAATCACCCAGGAGCCGTGGGCCTTGAAGAACAGCTCCGGTCGTTCGGCCTGATAGACCCGGGCGTAGATGTCACCGCCATCGATGGCCTCTTCCTGACGGGCCTGGCGGCTGCGGGCATAGGTGACCCCGGCGGCCCACACATCCTGATCTTCGATGGGGGGCAGCCAGGAGAGTTGGCCGGGGGTCGGTCGGGGAGCGAACAATGCCGCGGCGTATTTGGCGGGGCTGGCAGAGGCGGCTTCTCGGATGTCCGCCACCGCAGAGGCCACGCGCCCCACGCTTTGCTTCAGCCACGATGTCAGAGAAGGGACCGTGGTCGTGATGTCGAAGATGGTGTCGTCCATGCGTACGCCCATGCGCACGCCCTGTTCCGGGTGGGAAAATCGAACAAACATGGGTGTTTTCATGCGCTAATTCTCCAAGTGGCGAGACCTGCTTGATTGCGACCGCTTTTCAGCAAACCGCGCTGGGTTAAGCTGTTCAAATTCCCCAACATGCCATAGCTAAAATCCTGGTTGGCCCCAGCCGGCCAACTGCCCAGCCGTGGGCCTACGGTTTCGACGGCTTGACGGAGTGTAAACGCGCCGTTCGCAGTCGCAAAATCCAGCAGTGAGCGCTCCACATGCAGACAGTAGCTTCGGCTCTCGCTGATGAAGGCCGCCACGTCCGTCCCGCGCTGCAAGGGCCAATGGGCGGAGGAAAGCATGGCGATATCCATTGCCAGCAACCGGGCTTGGGTGGACAGATAGGTGTCCACATAACAATAGGTTGGGGGCATGGCCGGGTTCCAATCGTCATCCAAAATAGATGTCCACATGGTCGCTTCGCCGGAGATCAGGGTCTTGGTGCGGGGATCGTAGAGGGCCAGATGGCCCCAGGTATGTCCAGGGGTATGCACGGCCTCCACCACCCAGTCGGCGCTCAATCGAAATTGTTCGCCGCCGCCCAGGGTTATGTCGATGGGCGCGCTCAGGGTGACTTCCCGGATGCCCTGCTTGCCCGCGTCTCCGTATCCAATCCCATGATCCTCTTCAAACTGGGCATAACGCCCGGCGATCAGGGCCTCCGTGTCGGCGATCCAGGGCTCGTCCAGGTTGTGACACATGAGCAGGGCCTGGGGAGCCGCCGCTTTCATGGGCGCATTGCCGCCCTGGTGATCGATGTCGGAATGGGAAACAAGAATATAGGTCAACCGGGCCGGATCAAAGCCGATCTCGGCCATGTAGGGCAAGATATCCTGTGCGGGATTGTGAGCGCAGCCCGTATCGACCAGCATGGCCGCCTGGTCGCCGATCAGAAGATGACAGTAGACCATGCGATGCTCGCCAAATGTGCATTTGATGCGATGGATACCAGGACTGATTTCCATGTCGCTGTTCCTTTCAACTGGTTCAAGTAGTGGAGCCATCAGGCCGATCCTGGGGCTGTTCGCCCTTGACGCCGGAGCCGCCGTCCACTTCGTAGTTGGCCCCGGTGACAAAACTGGACTCGTCCGAGGCCAGGAAGAGGAAGACGTTGGCCACTTCGTCAATGGTGCCCACCCGCCCGATGGGGTGCATTTCATCAAAAGCCCGACGCATCTGTTCTGGGTTGGACTGCTGGGCCAAAAACTCATGCAGCATGGGCGAGTCGATGGTGCCGGGGGAGACCGCGTTGACCCGAATGCCATAGCGGGCATAGTCCGTGGACATGGCCCGGGCCAGGGCGATCAGCCCGCCTTTGGTGGCCGAATAGGCGGCCAGCCCTGGCAGACCCAGCACGCCGGTGATGCTGGCCATGTGAATGATGCTGCCGATGCGGGCCGCCATCATGCCAGGAATGACGGCCTTGGAAACCAAGAAGGTGCCCCGCAGATTGACGGCCAGACAACGGTCAAAGTCGGCAAGTGCGGTCTCGTGGAGCCGTCCCGCCGGCATGACCGCGGCGTTGTTGACCAGCACGGTGATGGGGCCGAAAGCGGCTTGCAGGCTGACCACCGCATCCGCCACGGGCTGTTCCTGGCTGATGTCCGCCCCCAACGCCACGGCTTGGTTGCCCTCGGCGATGATTTCATCCACAACCCGCTGGGCGGCGGAGTGGTGCAGATCCAGCACACCAACCTTGGCCCCCTCCCTGGCGAATTTCAGGGCGATGCCGCGGCCAATACCGCTGGCCGCCCCGGTGATCAAGGCAACTTTTGATTCAAGACGGCGCACGGGTGTCTCCTTCCGGGAATCAGAAACCTGGCATCAGAAAGGGGTCGATTTGGGCCTACGGGAGCGGATCTTGCGTCCATTCATCGTCCACGATGCGCCAGATATGCAACGGGTTGGCCTCCTGGAGCGCGGGCGGCAGCAGATGATCCGGGACGTTCTGATAGGCCACGGGGCGCAGGAAGCGCTTGATGGCCGTCATGCCCACGGAGGTGGTGGCCGGGGCCGTTGTGGCCGGGTAAGGCCCCCCATGTTGCATAGCATAGCACACCTCCACGCCCGTGGGGAAGCCGTTCCAAAGCAGCCGCCCCACCTTCTCATCCAAGCAGGTCATCACCTGGGCGGCCAAGGCGTGTTCACTGTCCGCGGCATGAATCGTGCCGGTCAGATTGCCGTGCAAAGCCGCCAACGCCGCCAGCAGATCCGCCACGGACGGGGCGACCACAAAGAGGGTGACCGGCCCAAAGTGTTCCGTCTGGAGATTGGGGTTGGCGGCAAAGGCAGTTGCCGAGGTGCGCAGGACAGTATTGGAAAAACAGAAACCACTCCCTGAGACCTCATGGCCGCCTGTTAATAGCTCTATTTCAGCTTCCCCCAAGGTAGTGGCTACCGTTCTGGCCAAGCCGGTCTCGATCTGAGCGTTCAAAAGGACGCCCGGCTTCTCCGCAGCCATGCGTTTGGCGACCTCGGCGATGAACTTCTCGGCCTCATCCCCCGCCACCACAAAGATCAGCCCCGGATTGGTGCAAAACTGGCCGGACCCCAGGGTCAGCGAACCGACCAAATTGGTGACCAGGCCGGGTCCGTCCGCTGCCAGCACGCCCGGCAGGATCACCACGGGATTTGTGCTGCCCATCTCGGCGTAGACCGGGATCGGCGTGGGCCGGGCCGCGGCGGCGTCAAAGATGGCCCGGCCGGCCCGCAAGGAGCCGGTAAAGCCCACAGCCGCCACACCGGGATGGGTGACCAAGGTCTGGCCCACCTCAATGGTGTCGCCTTGGAGCAGGGAAAAGAACCCGGCAGGAAAGCCAAGCCGAACAATGGCTCGGTTGATGGCGTGGGCAACCAACTCGGAGGTGGCCGGATGGCCGGGGTGGGCCTTGACGATCACCGGGCAGCCGGCGGCAAAGGCCGAGGCCGTGTCACCCCCGGCGACGGAAAAGGCGAAGGGGAAGTTGCTGGCCGAGAAGACAGCCACCGGCCCAAGGGGTTTCAACATGCGCCTGATGGCCGGTCGTGGGGTCGGTTGGCGCTGGGATTGAGCGGAATCGATGATGGCCTCCACATACGATCCCTCACGCAGTAGTTCCCCAAATTTGCGCAACTG
>JAGNDO010000114.1 GCA_018003515.1 Caldilineaceae bacterium | reverse complement strand
AATCGTCTGGATAGGCAGGCAAGGCCAGCAGGGCGTTCCGGTTGATTTCATGGCCCAGGTGCAGGTCACTGATGGCATACAAATGCATAGAATATGGCCTAGCCTTCGCCTAGTTGATGACGTCTCTTCCTCTACCTCTACCTCAACCTCTACCAATCCCGCTTCTTACAAATAGCCAGCAATCGTCCGCAGCAGCGCCTGGGCCTGTTCGTTCAGATAAAAATGAGCGCCGGGGAAGAGATGCAGCCCAAAGTCGGCTTGGGTTAGGGGTTGCCAGGCCCGCAAGTCAGCAACGGTGGCCTGGGGGTCGTCCGTGCCGCCAAAGCAGATCACCGGACAGGGCAGTGGCGGGCGCTGCGTGGTCGGATACGTTTCCACCAGGGTGAAATCGGCCCGCAGCAGGGGGAGAAAGAGTTCGCGTAGCTCTGGATTGTCGAAGACCACGGACGGCAGGTTGTTGTAACGGCGTTGCAGCTCGGCCAAAAAGGCCCCGTCTGTGGGCAGAGTGTGCAACAAGCCGTCCGGCGAGGGCAACATGGGTGCCCGCCGACCGGAGATCAGCAGATGGGTGGGGGACTGGTCCATTTTCTGCAACTCGTGGGCCAGTGCATAGGCGATAAGCGCTCCCATGCTGTGGCCGAAGAGGGCAAAGGGCTTGTCCAGATGGGGCAACAGGTGGGGGATCAGGGCCTGCACCAGATCGGTCACATGGGTGATAGGTTGTTCACGAAAACGGTTTTCCCGGCCCGGCAACTGGACGGCACAGACTTCGATCTCGGCGGGCAGGTTCTGTTGCCAGGTGCGAAAGATGGACGCCGCGCCGCCCGCATAGGGAAAGCAGAAGAGACGCAGGCGAACATTCGGGTTGGGCGGCTGGCTGCGCAGCCACGGATTGCCATTTGAACTATCCATTCCCATCCGTTCTCTTCTTTGTGTAATCTGGCTATTGGGCGCTTCCGTGATTTTGCACCGTACGGGCACGAACTATCGTGTCCGTACGGTGCAAAATTACATGAACCTACTCATGAATAATCGGAATATCAATCGGCCTTGATGCATCGGCTCGCCGCTTTGCCGTCGGTTGGTTGGCCGCCACTGTTTTAGAAACCAGGGCAATCGAGCGATCCACCGCGCTCTTCATTGAGTCCATCAGCGTATTCGGCAGCAGAGACGCACTCTGACTCAGCAAGGTTTGCGCCTTTTCCAGCCCTTGATTCGTGAGCTGCTCGCCCATTTGCAGCCAGAGCCGCTGACCCACCAGAGGCAAGGTAAGGGTCAAGGCCGTCAGGTCATAATTGTATAATTGGCTGTTGAAGCTGCGTGTGGTATCGGTCGCCCAGAACAAAAGACGTTGCGGCTGCTCTTTGGCCATCAGGACGAGCATATAGCGGGCAATCACCTCGTCCAGTTTGACGTCGGGGGCCACCGCGCGCAGCACATCCATCAGGGTAAAGAGCATTTTGCGGAACAGCAGCAATTCGGCGGGGAAACGAATATCAGACTTTGTAATCGAATCCAGCAAGTCGATCACCACAGCCACATCGGGCAGGGCCAGGGGCGATAGCTGGGCAAGACTCTGGGCAATATGGCCGCGGACCAGGGCGGCTTTGGTTGGGTCATTGGCCAGGTCGGTCAGGGATAGCTCGGCAATGGCCTCATAGGCCCGCTGGGGATCCCGCCAGGTGAAGGCCAGCAGCAGCAAGATGAAGTGACGGCGCTGGGTACGACTCAGCCGCTCCACCAAGGCCCAATCCAGGATCACCAGATCCCCGGTGCGTTCATCCACCGCCAGGTTGCCTGCGTGCAGGTCGGCATGGAAGACGCTCTGGGCTTCGGCGTCAAAGAGCGGAACCGCCAGCAAGGCCTCGATCATGCGCTCGGCCAGTTGTGTGCGTTTGCGCTGGGGCTGATTGCGGAACGCATCGGTCACTTTGACGCCCAACTCTTCGGACATGGCGGTGATGTACGGCGTGGACAACTCCAGGATCAGACGGGGCACCCGCACCCCCGCCATCTGCTGATAACGCTTGTTGGCGGCGGTCAGGGCCGACTGTTCATTGGGCAGATCGATCTCCCGTTCCAACAGGTGGCGCACTTCGTCCAGGGTGTCGCCCAACCCGGCCGGCGGCAATTGATAGGCCGCCCGGTTTTGATCAAAGTAGCCAGCCAGCCCCCGCAACAGGTTCAAATCTTCGGCAAAGTATTCGATCACATAGGGCTTGAGGACTTTGAAGACGCCCCGTTCCCGTTGCTTGGTGGCCGGGTTGCGCCAGGCAAAACTGACCACCGCGCTGACACTGGCCTCGGCCAAGAGTACAGAGCGCATCTCCACCTGGTAGTGGGTGATAAGCGTGCCAAGCTGATGCTCGATGGTGGCGAAAATTTCGGCTGGCGAAATATCCTGGATGGCATTCTCCAAGCGTGTCAACTCAGCCCGAAAGCCCGGCTCCAGATGCCGATTGCGCGCCACCATCTGTCCGATCTTCTGCAAGGCTGGCATTTGCTCGATAAAGTTGAGCAGCCGTTGCTCCAGGGTCGTTCCTGGAGGCAAGATCAACTGGCGGGCCAATTTGGGCACAAGCCGCCGATCCGAGAGCCGTCCCCCGATAAAGATCACGGCGTCCCGCACAATGGGCCGCCACTGGCGATAGATCTCCGGCACCAAGGCATCCAAAGGCAGGAATTGCCCCACCAGTTCCCCGACAAGCTGTTCCCGGGTGGTTGAATCAAACGCTGCCAAGGCTTCGGCCAGACTCTTTTCGACAGACAAGAGGTCGATAGGGTCCGCGGCCAGCGCAACAAAGAGTTTTTCCTGTTGCACCCGGGGCAACAAGTAGAGCAGATCCTGAATTGTTCTTGATTCCATGGTCTTTTCGCCTATAGTCTGGCCAGCAGTTGGGATGCCACCTGGTTGAGTTGTGTGGTGATGGGATGATCGGCATGTTTTTCCACAAAAATGCCCTCGCTGCCCAAGGAGAGCATCTCCTCGGCGTGGGGCAGGAGCGCTGCCACAGGCACATCAATGCGCATCTCGATCTCCTCTTTGATCTTGGCCACATCGGCCGTGGGTACCAGCTTGTTCACCATGACAACGATGTTGGGAATATCCAACTCGCGTATGATCTGAAGAGTAGCCCCGGCACCTTGGTAATCGTGGACGTCCGGCGTCATGATCATGTAGAAGCTGTCGGCCTTTTCCAGAGAGAAGAACGTTTGCTTGTCCAACCCCGGATCCGTATCGATGATCAGCAGATCAAGGGCAAAGAGCTTGCAGAATTCGTCATATCCCCGGGTCAAGACTTCCAGATCCGCGCCAAATTTCCACACATAGGCAATCTGATTGATCAGGTCCGAGGCGGGCATCAGGATCAAGGCCCCGGCGTCGGGGCGGGTGGTCTTGCCCTTGCTGCGCCCCGCCAATTTGCTGGTCACATCATAGGCGGCGGCCTGGATGGTGCAGCGCCCGCGCAGATAGTCATTGAAGGTGGGCTGGGCATCCGTCACCCCAAAGAGGTGATGCAGGCTGGGGGCTTGCAGGTTGGTATCCACAATACCCACCCGCTTGCCCTGGTTTGCGATCAAGACGGCCAAATTGGCGGCGATATTCGATTTCCCTGTGCCGCCCCGAAACGAGTGAATAAACGCAATGTGAGTCATGAGTAGTCTCCTAGTGGTCTTCTGAAAGTGTGATGGATAGCGCTTTGCTTTCTTCCTGTCGGATTCCATTTAGATGCCACAGGAAGCGGCCAGATGACAAAGCCAGGGCCAGTGTGCCACGGCCTGATCGAAAACCAACGCGCCCACCCCGCCATTTTGCACGCTGGTATAAAAGAGGATGCCGCCAACAATCACGCCGATGGCGATCATGCTGCGGTTCAATCGTTGAATCGAGCCTTCCAGATGTTGGAAGGTCTGCCGATCCCGGGGCGTTAACTCGGTCTTCACCCGCATGTCCCGCCAGGGACGGGTGACGAGATCGGCCATGGCATCGGGAATCTGGAAGGCGCGATGGGCCTGCAACAACAACTGATCGACTCGGATGGGCGAGGCAAGCAGCAGTTGGCCCAAGAGATTGAATTCGTGGATGCGTTTGCGCGCAATCCCCTGCCACTCTTCTACAAACATCTGGAGGGCAAAGGGAGCCGCGGCCGCTGACAGATCAAAGTCTGCATCAAACTGCTTGACGGTTCCCCCGACCGTGCCCAACGCCCGATACATAAAGAGCAGATCCATGGGGATTTGGAAAGGGTAGTTTTGGGCGATGTCGTCATATTTCTGAAAGAAGCGACGTGTGCGCGGATCGGCGAAGTTGGGCATCATGCCGATCAGCATATCCTGAAAGCCATCCAGGACATCCGCGGTCATCTCCTCCACCCGCTCGATCTCGGCGTCCGGGCGCAACAGCCCACCGCTCACATACGATTGAACAATCCGCCGGGAATCCCGCAGCCCCAGCCCGATCAGGAACTCACGCAGCCAGGTTTGGGCCTTGGGCGGGATGGCCACGGTCATGCCAAAGTCGATCAACACGATCTGGAAGGGGCGGTTTGGTTGATAGGCCACCCTTTCACCCGGGGCAAAGGCCTCCCGGCTTTCGCTGGAGAGGGGCAATGGCCGGATAAAGACATTGCCTGGGTGGGGATCCGCATGGACAAAGTGCAGGAAGAAGATCTGTTGCAAAAAGATGCGGGCCAACTCGGTTGCAATCTCTTTGAGTTGGATGCCCGTGGCCTCAATGCCGTCCAGATCGTTGAGTTTTAGAAAGCCCACATTCTCCATAGTCAGGGTGTGCCGTCCACTGTACTGCCAGTAGACTTTGGGGATGTAGACATGGGCATCGTCGGCAAAGGCCCGTGTAAAGCGTTCGATATTCGTGGCCTCAATAAAGAGATCCAGTTCGCGCAGGGTGACCACGGTAAACTCATTCAGCAACACGGGCAAGTCGATGCGGTCGCGCACCTTGCCCACATAGTTTAGCCAGCGCACCAGCACCCCGATCACGGCCAGATCCATCTCGAACTGTCTGGCCGTATCCGGTCTCAGCACCTTGACCACAATCTCTTCGCCGGAGTGGAGCCGGGCCAGATGCACCTGGGCCACGGAGGCGCTGGCCAGGGGTTCCATGGCGAACCAGGGAAAGAGTTGGGAGAGCGGCGATCCCAGGTCTGCCTCCACCACGGCACGGATCGCCGCATAGGGTGCGGCGGGCACGCTATCTTGCAGGGAGGTGAGTTCTTCGATCACTTCCGCCGGCAACAAATCAAAGCGCAGGCTCAAAAACTGCCCTAACTTGACCAACAGGCCGCCTTCATGCGTGGCCAGCCCGCAATAGCGGCGGGCCAGCTTTGGCCAACGCCGCCTGGGGGGAACAGAGAACCAGCGCAGGATCGGCAGTTGCAGAAAGAAATCCCACCACAGAAGGTGCAGGGTGAGCCCGAAAAAGAACCAGCTCACCCGACCATACCGCAACCATGTGCCGCGCCCCCAGGCACGTTCCACCCCAATGGACGGACGATCGGTAGTGGGGTTCACCTGCTGTGAATCGTGCCGGGGCGCGGATGAGTAGAGCATGGGAATCCTATGGCGTGTCCAGCTTGCGTTGAATGTTCTTCAGATCTTTGCGGATCTCCTGCAACTGCTTGTCCAAATTCGTCATCTGATCCTTCTGATCCCGCATCAACGTTTGGCTGATGGTCTGGGCCGGTCCCCACAGCTTGTTCTGGCTCTCCCGGGCTTCGATCAACATCTCCTTGTATCCATCCGCGCCATGAGGGAAGGGCAGGGGGATGGAAAACTTCAGGGGGCCGCCAAAGTCCAGATCGAGGGTCTGGTGACCAATTCCCCACACGGTGTAAGCTTCGCCGACGTGGGCAAAGTTGTCGTAGAAGTCGTCCCCGGACCGTACGTAGTTGATGCCTGGAATCAACAGCTGCAAGTTGTAGGGGAAGGGGGTTGCCATGAGGACGGCCATGGTCGGCTCATGGATCACCGGGTCCAGTTGGTTTTGAACTCGATAGCTAAAGCCCTTCATCAAAATGTCGTAGTAGTCGGTGAACTCTTTGTTGCCGACTTTGGGGCTGCCAATCGTATAATTCTTGAGGGCAAAGGGCGGGAAGCTCTTGAGCGAATCCCAATAGCGTTTCATGCCCAGGGCGGCAATCGTTGCCAAGGCACCGCCCAAGCTATGGCCCACCACAAAGACCTCAAGTTTACTGGCATCGGCCACTTCGCCATCGGGATCGATATCCACGGTCAGATCATCCAGGATCTGATGGAACTTGATCTCTTTCTCAATCAGACTGTTGAAGTTGACATCCGCCACGCTGCGCGCCCCATCCTTGATCTGCTGCACCGTGAGCCGAATGTTTTGCAGCGCCCGCTCTTCCACCTCATGGCCATACTTGACCCCCAGCGCGGCGCAGATCGCGTGAATCCGCGATTCGGTCTCGTCCAAATTCGAGGCCACCAGGCTGATCAGCAACTTTTGCGACAGATCCGCGCTGACCAAGACATTGAAAAAGAGCTGCAATTCATCCTTGAAGGCATCAAACGAATGCAAGAAGCCCTGATGCACCCTGGCATCCCGTGGTGGGGTGATGGCTTCACCGGGGATAGGCGGATAGGGGATGAGCTTGAGATCCATGTCTGCGCCCATGGTCGTCAACTCCAGCCCGCCGCCGCCCAAGACCGTGCCACGGAAGGCAACGGCAAATTGCAGCCGATTCTTGCGCCGGGCGATCAGGCAGCGGCCATCCGTATCATAATCGGCGATCACATGGACATATTCCCACTCGTCGTCATAGAGTGCCTTGTAGAGATTTCTGGGGTCAGACCGGCCATCGGTCTCGTCAAAAATCTTGTAGGCACGACGGCAAAGATCCGTCATCTGGATCGCCTCATCAAAATCAAAGCCTTTGGTAATGTGTTCTGGGATACTCATGGTCTCTGTTCCTTTCAAGAAATTAGATCGGTGTTCGGTTGTCGATGCTCGGTTATTGGTTCTCTGTGGCAAAAATACGTTACAGGCTCAGGTCAATTCTTCGTTTCAATATTGCTGCGACTTCCTGCACATACGGCGCTCGTAATAGACTGAGATGATGGCCGGAAATCCACTCTATGTCACAATCCGCCACGGACCCCCAGCCCAGCGTGGGATCATTGCCTTCGGGTATCAGCGCCTTGGGGGTGCGCACAAACAAGATGCGCCCGCCATAGGGTTTTGCCCGATAACGCAACATGGCTGCCATATTCTTATTCAACACGTGGAAAATTCGTCTACCGGTGGATTCTCGAGAAGTCAATGAGACAATCTCACGACTGATCGTTTTCACCATACCCAGCGGACGGGTCAGGGAAGAAAGGTAGTCACTCGGGCCCATTTTTAGCAAGGAGAGGGGGGCGGCTCGGCCATTGTCCTTGCCGCCGTCCTTGCCGATGTCCGGTGCGTCCACACCAAAGCGATTCTCGTCGGTACCAGACCCGTTATCCTGGTGCGCGACGAGCTTAAAATAGTCATATACATGGGGCCAGATGTAAGGGAGGCTGTAGTTTAGCAAAAATCGGTAAATAAGTAAATCGTCTGATCGCTGATTCGTAAAAGGTGGCATATCGAGGATCGCCACCAAAGCCACTGATTTGCCCAACCGCTCCAACTGGCGAGCCATCTCATAGGCCACCAGCCCGCCCAGGGACCAGCCGGTCAGGTAGTAGGGGCCCTTTGGCTGCACCGCCAACAAGCGCGCCACATATCGCTCGCTCATGGCTTCAACGGTCTGGTCGGTGGTGTCGGCGATGATCCCCAAGGCCTGAAAGCCATAGATCGGCTGGTCCGGTCCCAAGGCCTGGGCCAGCTCATAGTAGGGATAGACCATGCCGGCCCAGGGATGGATACAGAAGAGGGGCGGTCGAGTGCCCTTTGTCTGCATCGGCACCAGGGGATCAAAGGCCTGGGCAGTACGCATGAGCGTCATTTGGCCTGACCCGTGTGTCCCGGCTGGTTTCCCCTCTTTGGGGTCAACTTCTTTTTTGGGATCACCCCATTTGGGGTCAACCCCTTTGCGATTGGCCTCCTTTTTCTCCAATGTCTCGGTGACAAAATGGGTCAAGTCATTGACGCTCAACCCCGTCAAGAAGTGGGTCAAGGGCACGTCCACCTGAAGGTCATTCTGAAGACGGTTGCGCAACTCCACCGTCATCAACGAATCCAGCCCCAGCTCATTGAAGGGTTGCTCCACATCCAGTTGCCCAGCCGGCAGACCCAGGACTTGGGCCGCCTGCTTTCGCAGATAGTGGGCCAGGGCCTGGCTGCGTTCAGCCGTGGGCAGCGTTTGAAGCGCACTGTCGATTTGTGCCGCCTGCATCGATGGTTCGACAACCGGGCGCGTCTGGGGAGCCAACTCGGCCAGCAGCCCGGGGATCGCCCCCGGCGCGAACTGTTGCAGATAGGTGGGCCAATGCACGGGCAGCACCCCCACCTGGGCCACATCTTCGGCCAGCAGCCGGGCGAAAATCTGCATGGCCTGGTCAGGCGCAAGAGATTGAATGCCCAGTCCAGCCAGCCGGTTCTGCTGCTGCGCGCTGGATCGGGCCGCCATGCCGACGGAACTCCACGCGCCCCAGTTGATGCTCAACCCCGGCAACCCCAAGGCGTGGCGGTGATGGGCCAGGGCATCCATAAACCCATTCGCCGCCGCATAGTTGCCTTGGCCCGCCGACCCGACCAGGGAGGCCATAGACGAGAAGCAGACAAAGAAGTCCAGAGGCAACCCCTGGCTCTGCTGGTGCAGATGCCAGGCCCCGGCCACTTTGGGCGCAAAGACCGTGGCAAAGCGGGCCGCGCTCTGCTGGGACAGCAGGCCGTCATCCAGCACCCCGGCGGCGTGGAATATGCCCCGCAGAGGAGCCAGACGTTGGCTCTCTTGCAACAGCCGGGCCACATCGTCGGCCTGGGCCACATCGGCTTGGACGATCTGCACCGTGACCCCCCGTTGCTTCAATTTGGCAATGGCCTCAGTCCCTTGTGGGTTGCGCCCGGTCAAGACCAGATGACGCACCCCCTGCTCGACCAGCCAGTTGGCGATCACAAGCCCCAGCCCGCCCAGCCCGCCGGTGATCAGATAGGCTCCGTCGCCGCGCAGGGCGGGGCTGCTGTGGCCGCTCGGCGTGGTCGCCCCGGGCATGGTCACCACCACCTTGCCAATCTGCTTGGCCTGTTGCAGACGGCGGAAGGCTGCCACCACCTCCGATACGGGGAAGCTGCCATAGGGCAGCGGCCCCAGGCTGCCGTCGGAGATGGCCCCCATAATTTGGCCCAGCATGGCGGCCACCAGTCGCGGGTCTGCCTCGGCGGCTTCCCCCAGATCAAAGGGGAAGTAGGCCGCATCCGGGCGGGCGGCGTGGAAGCGGGCTTGGGGCCAGATGCCCAATTTGCCGATCTCCACAAAACGCCCGCCCTGGGCCAGCACAGCCAGACTCTTTTCGATATAGTCGCCGTTCAGGCTGTTCAGCACCACATCCACGCCCGCGCCCCCGGTCAGGGCCATCACCTCGTCGGCAAAGTCCAGGGTACGGGAATTCATCACATGGGACACGCCCATCTGCCGCAGGGCATCCCACTTGGCCGGGCTGGCCGTGGCAAAGACCTCCGCGCCGGCCCGCTGGGCCACCTGCACCGCGGCCTGGCCGACCCCCCCCGCCGCGGCGTGGATCAACACCCGGTCGCCAGGGCGCAGGCAGGCCAACTCCTTCAACCCATACCAGGCCGTGAGAAAGGCCAAGGGCAGGGTGGCCGCTTCGGCAAAAGTGAGGTTGGGGGGCTTGGCCACTACATAATCGGCCCGCACGGTCACACTGCTGGCCAGGCTGCCCGGCGTCATGGCAGCAATCACCGCATCGCCCACGGCCAGCCCCGTCACCCCCGGGCCAATCGCCGTGATGATCCCGGCGCACTCAAAGCCATAGCCCACGTCCGCCGCCTCCCGAATGCCCAGATGCTCGGCGTAATATTCCTTGAGCATCCCCAGGGCGTTGAGGACATCCCGGAAGTTCAGCCCCGTGGCCTGCACGCCAATCTGCACCTCGTTCGGCCCTGGCGGTCGGGGGGTGAAGAGGGCCGGGCGCAAGTTGTCCAGCACCCCATAGCGTTCCAACATCATCCGGAAGGGCTGGGTGGGCAGGGGGAGGGGGCTGGCCGGTTGATGTTGGGCCGGGTCAAAGCGCACCAGGCGCGCCACATGCCGCTGTCCCCGGCGATAGGCCACCTGACTTTCCCCGTCGCCAGCCCCCAACTCGCCCCATATCTGCTCGCTGGCGTCGGCCACCGCGGAGCCGGGGGCCAGATCCACGCAGACGCAATGCAGGGCCGGCACCTCCAACCCGATCACCTTGCCCAGCCCCCACAAGGGCGCGCCCCCCAGCCCGCTGATCGTCCGACTGTCCCCGCCGTCCACAGGTTGCGCCCCGCGAGTCACCAGCCAGAGACGTGGCGCGGAAGCCGTCTGCGCCAGGGCCTGGACCAGATGGAGCGCGCCCGCGGTCAGCCCCGCGGTCTGATGCAGCAGATCGTCCCCCCCATCCAACCCCCACAGGTGAACGATCCCCTGCACTGGGCCGGAGCCGTCAGCCGAGAGCGCCTGGAGCAGCTTCTGGAAATCGGCCGGCTGTGAGGGGTTCACAACCCCGTGGCGACCATCCAGCCGGGCATAGCCGGGGCCGGGCCGGACCAGCAGACAGTTGGCCCCCGCGGTCTGGAGGCGGTCGGCCAGCTTTTCGCCCACCCCGCCGCCGTCGGCCAGGATCAGCCAGCGACCATCTGCGGCCAAGGGCTGCCGGGCTGCGGCTCTGCTCCGCCAAGCCAGGTGATAGAGCTTCTCGCTGGCCCCGCGCTGAAAGGCGCGCAGCAGGGCCGCCTGGGAGGTTCGTTGCAGCAGCAGCCCTTCAATGGCGGCCACGGGTTGCCCGTCGGCGTCATAGATGCGCAGATCCGCGCTGAGGGAGCTGGCCTGGGCCGTGGTCGGTTGCAGTTGGGCCTGTACCCAAACCTCCCCACCCGCCCGCCGGTAAAAATGAACTTGGGCAAAGCCCGTGGGTAGCCAGGCATCCCCTGGGGCATCGGCAAAAAGCACCGCGCCCACGGCTTGCAGACAACCGTCCAAGAGGGCGGGATGCAGGAAGTAGCGACTGGCCTGATCCGACCCAGGGGCCGGGAGCCGAATGCGACCCACCACCCGGTCCCGTTGCCGCCACAGTTGGTCGAGAAGCTGGAAGTCGGGTCCGTAGGTCAGATGGTTGGCCTGACATTGCTGATAATAGGCGGGCAGATCCAGGGAACTGCCCCCGTTGGCCCGCAGAGCCTGGATGTCGATAGGTGGCGGCAGGGGTCTCTCCCCTGCCGGGACAACGCGACCGCTGACATGCTGGGTCCACGGGGAGGCGGGCTGGCCGGGGGCGGTGACCCGGCTGCTTCCGCTGAAAATCTTGAAGCTGCCCCCGGCCCCGGCGGCGGGCGACAGCACGACTTGCACGACGTCCGCGCCATCGTCGGCCAACAGGAGGGGCTGCTCAATCGTCACGTCGGCCAGGGTGATGGGCTGTTCCCCCCACAGCCCGGCCCCGGCGGCCAGGGCCATCTCCAAAAAGCCGGTGGCGGGCATGACCGGGGTCTCGAAGACCGCGTGATCCATCAAAAAGGCGGGCAGATGGGGGCCGAGTTGCCCCTCAAAAATCGTGTCCGGCAGATGGGCCAGCCCCATGCGCCGCCCCAACAGCGGATGTTGGCGGAACCCATCCGCCCCGTTGACGGCAGACATCTGCTGTGTCCGTGTCCGCTCTACCCAATAGCGCTGGCGCTGGAAGGGATAGGTGGGCAGTTCAACCATGCGGGGGGCTGGGGCCGGATCCACCGCGGCCCAATCGATCTCGCGTCCCCACGCATAGAGCGCGCCCAGACTTTCCAACATCTGCTGCCGGTCGTCACGTCCGCTGCGCAGGCTGGGCAAATACAGAATGGGAGAGGGGGCGGCGAGGTCCAGGCGACTCTCCTTGTCTCCTCGTCTCCTCGTCTCCTTGTCCAATACTTGTCGCGCCATCCCCAACAGAGTGGGCTTGGGGCCGATTTCCAAAAAGATGTCACACCCCGCCTCATGTAGAGCTTGGATGGTGTCGGCAAAGCGCACGGGCTGGCGCACGTGGCGCACCCAATAGCCAGCGTTGGTGATCTCGTTGCTGACCGGCTTGCCCGTCAAGTTTGAGAGCAGGGGAATGCGTGGGGGCGCATAATCGACGGCCTGGGCCGCATGTCTGAACTCGTCCAGCATGGGCTGCATCAGCGGCGAATGAAAGGCATGGGAGACGGTGAGGGATTGGGTTTTGATGCCCTCGGCACTTAATCGGGCGGCAATCGTCGCCACCGCTTCTTCTTCCCCGGAAATTACGACGCTTTGGGGGCCGTTGATGGCCGCGATGGCCACCTGGGTAGGGTAGGGCGCTATGGCGGTCTGCACCCGATCCTCGTCGGCCATCACCGCCACCATTGCGCCATTTTGGGGCAACGCCTGCATCAGCCGCCCCCGTGTGCCAATCAGACGTAGCCCCTCTTCCAGGCTAAAGACCCCGGCCACACAGGCCGCCGCATATTCGCCCACACTGTGGCCCAGCACAAAATCAGGCGTAATCCCCCAGGCTTGCCAGAGTTGGGCCAGAGCGTATTCAAGCGCAAAAAGCGCGGGCTGAGTGTAGCCGGTCTGGTTGATCCGCTCCGGGTCGGGTCCGCCCAGGCCATTGGTGGATGCGGCAGGCCCGGCTTCCGCCGGGGGAAAGAGGACGGCGAGCAGAGATTCGCCCGTCTGCTGGCGCAACAATTCGTCGCAGCGGTCCAGGGCCTGGCGGAAGATCGGCTCGGATTCATAGAGACCCCGGCCCATCTCCACATATTGTGCGCCCTGGCCGGTAAAGAGAAAGGCGACCTTGGGTCTGCTTCGGAGAGCGGCCCCGCTCACCAATCCTGGCGCTTGCTGACCGGTTGCATAGGCCGTCAACGCCTCGTGCATCTGCCCGGCGGAGTCCGCCACCACGGCCAGCCGCTGGGGGTGATGGGTGCGTCCGCTGTGGCTTGTGTGGCAAATGTCCGCCAAGGGTTGGTCGGTCGTCTGCAAATGGTCGGCGAAGACCCCGGCCAGGGCTTGGAGGGCGTCGGTCGTCTTGGCGCTGAGGGTCAAAAGCTGGGGGGCCACCGTCGCTGGGGCGATATCCGATGCTGTTGTCTCCGGCGCGGCGGCCAGCACAAGATGCGCGTTCGTGCCGCTAAATCCAAAGGAACTGACCCCGGCCAGGCGGGGGCCAGGGGGCCAGGGCGTGGGGGCCGTCGGTACCGTCACCGGCCATTGCGCCCAGTCGATCTGGGGGTTCGGGTTGGCAAAGTGCAGATGGGGCGGCACCTCGCCGTGCTGCAAAGCCAGAACCG
>JAGNDO010000164.1 GCA_018003515.1 Caldilineaceae bacterium | reverse complement strand
ATTTTTCGCCATTTCTGAACAAAAACAGCCGATTTTACCGGATCTTGGGAGATGCCGGGGTAGACGCATGGTCAGACTCCATGCCCTTGTGACTACCCCGGCATCCCCCAAAGAGCCAAACTCAAGGTGAGGGCGGCGGCGTCAGCCACAGCGTCGGTGGGGGCTTGGTCCGCGGGCAGAGGGATCACGGCCAAATCAGCGGCGGTAATCACGGCCCCGGCCCCCAAATCACGGGCGGCGGTCACGACGGAGACTGTCGGCACTTCTTGGGGCCAGAGCAGCACGGCCATCAGCCCGCCGGTGAGCAGGCCGAGAAGCAGGGGGAGGGTCCATTTGCGTTGCATGGAATTATGGTCCTTTCAGGTGCAATGGGATGTTGATTCATTGATTGGTTGTTTGGCGGGATGGGAAGCCATCAGCAGCAAGCCAGGAGCTTTGTGGAGTGGATCGCTTCTTCGACAATGGGACATCCGTCGAAGATAGGTCAGTGATCCGCCGCTGAGGGCTGTGGCCTGATGGCTTTGCTCCGTCATCTCCCCACCTCGACGGCAATGACACACGGCCCTGGATAATTCCCCGTGCGATCTACAGCCACAATCCGCATCTGATACGCACCGGGGTTGACCGTGCCCGTGTGAAAGTCCAGGAGGTGACCGGCAGTGACGGCGGCTTCCGACTTGTGCAGGCCGACCCAGTGGCTGCCACCATCCGGGGAGAGTTCCGCCTTCCAGTACCAGAGGTGGGGGATGGCGGCGGTCCCGGCGATGCGCCACCAGACGCCGCTGCGCTCAATAGCATTTACCTGCACCCCGTCCGTGGGACAGTCCACCACGGTGAAGAGGATCGGGCCATCGCTGCTGCCGGACGGACCGTCCAGGGATGGCTTGGGCAATGCAGGCAGAGCGGGCAGCACCGGCGTGGCGACCGACACCGCTCCCCACCAACCGGGCGTGGGCGAAGCGGTCGCCGTGGCCGTGGGCCGGGGCGTCACCGCTGCCAGGGAAGGCGAGTCGGGCAACAGTCCTTCCCGTACTGCCAAGAGCAGAAGCATGGCAACGAGGACGGCGGCGAGCAGAGCAAGGTCAGGGCGTCGAGACATGGGGAGTGGGAATTGGGCTAATACGGAACATCTTCGTCATCCATCCCCAGCAGCATGGCCGGGTCGGGGAGGAAGTAGGCGTCCTCGTCGTCCCGGTCGACCAGGGTGGTGGTCAGGGTTTCCAGCAGGCCGATGATCTCGTCCAGGCGGGTGAGGAGTTGGGTTTGGAAGTCGGTGAGAGTAGGTGGGTGGGCTGTAGGGTGTTGGGGCATGGCGCATCTCCAAACAAAAAGGGACAGACCCGCACGCGGCGGACTGTCCCCTGGAGGAGATTGTAGTCGGTTTGGGGGAGATTGTCAAAATGAGAAGAACGGGTGTTCTCGCCTTGGCTAATGCGCCAATATGAGTGATCTTTGAGAGTCTTGCGAGAGGAGGATGATAGATCACAGATAGCACAATGGGTGTATACTGGAACCAACGCTGTGGCAGAAAACTAGTCCCTCCATCCCTTAACCCCAGAGGAGCCTATCATGCGGCCAATCCGTCCATCCACCCTGCGTACTCTGTTGTCCTTGATCCTGATCGTGCATTTCTTGCTGCAACCTCTGGGCGTAATTTACCCAGTCTCCGTAGTGTCAGCGTCTTCACCCTTCAGCAACCTCACCAAATCACTGCCCAACATAGACCAAACGATGGCTGCTCTGGTTACAAGGGGTCAGCCATCTCCTCTTGGCTCGTCGCCGGGTCAGATTACGTCAAGGCTTCCCCTGCTTGATGAGCAGGCTGATCACGACGCATTGATACAACGATGGCAGCAGATTCGCCAGCAGCCTGCACATGGTGGGCGACTTTCGCTTGTGCGGCAATCCGCCGCGGGGCGCACACTCTACGTGGATGTCAATGCCGTGCCGGATGGAGATGGCTCGGCAGATCGACCGTTTCGCACAATCCAGGCTGGGATCGATGCTGCCGTCGAGGATGATGTGGTGTTGGTGCGGTCGGGCCTCTATGCCGAGGCGATTGTGATGAAGGATCGGGTTGCCGTGGTGGGGGAAGCGGACCCCGAAGATGTGGTGATTCAAGCAAGCACCAACCCGTCGGTCGTCTGTGCCGACAAAGCGCTCCTGCAAGATATAACGGTTAATCCGCTCTCGATCATTAGTAGCGGGGTGATCGATTGTGCCAGCGTTTCACCCATCATCAACCGTATCGTGGTTAACTATACAGGGCCAGGTGAACTGGCTTTTGGTGAAGTGGCGATTCGCATTCAATACACCGATAGCGCTATCGTTGCCAATACCCTGGTGGATGGGTATCGCCATAGTATTATTGCCTCAGGCGGGCTGACACTGGTTGGGAATTTACTGTTTGGCCATACGGTTTGGGAGGGCTGGGACACAAACCAGAGAATCAGCTTTGACGCCAACATTTTTGCCAACAATAACTTCTTTAACACACCCCAGGCCAATCGGATTACTTTAACCGATCGGGCAAATGATCCGACAACCGACACTCATTTCCTAATCAACAACTGGGTCATCAACACAGTCATCCAACCCCGGGGGCTATCGTTCTGGCAAACAACACAATTCTGGGGGGGAGTGATTCGGGTGGTATCTATCTCGCCTTCCCTTCAACTGAATCACGGGTTGATGTAGTAAACAACATCATTGGCTACACAGAAGTTGGCTTGTGGGATTATTATGAGGGATCTGTCCGACGCGTGGAGAATAACCTCTTTTGGCAGAATGGCGAGAATGTCCAGGGAGTGGCCGATCCCATGGGCAAAAATGGCAATATCCAGGCAGAACCCCAATTTGTCGATCTGAATCTAGGCGACTTTCACCTGGCCCTGGGTAGTCCAGCCATTGACGCAGCCCAGAATCTGGCTTATGTGCCCACCGATTTCGACTTCGAGAGCCGCATGTGTGATGGGGATGGCAACGGCAGCGTTCTCTACGACATCGGCGCGGACGAATTCAGCAACGCCACCTGCCATGTGCCCCTGAATACTCCCACCATCACCCCGACGGCCACACCAACGCTCACCGCCACACCGACCTCAACCTTGACACCGACCCCCGCCGAGGGATGCCGGCAACTGCTCAACGACCCCGGCTTTGACTCCACTACCTTCGAGCAAGATGGCGTCTGGCAGCTGCGGATACAGGGGAGCGCCAACATTTTTCAGAAATATTGGCCCTCTAACTCCATAGACGGCCAATACGTGCTTGAGATAGCCCATAGCCTCGCCACGACAGAAAGCAGCGCTTTTGTAGAGCAAGATCTGCGCCTGCCCCCAGGCGAAATCACCTTTGATCTGCACTGGATGCGCGAGGTGGAGCAAGGCGCACTGGAACCGCTTACCGCCACATTGGTAGACCCGACCAGTGGCGAAATTCTGCAAACGCTCTGGGCATCTCCCCCGGAACAGACCCAGCCGGGGGCCTGGCATTTCGTGCAGCTTTCCTTTGTCTGGCCCGCCCAGCAGGATGTGCGGCTGCGTATCGGCGGGTTCAGCCCCATGGGGAACCCAGATACCGA
>JAGNDO010000035.1 GCA_018003515.1 Caldilineaceae bacterium | reverse complement strand
CAGATCGTCCTGACCTTCACCAACGTCACCGCCGCGCCCGTGCGTTGGGGCATCTGGGATGTGGTCCAGCTTCAGGCCGAAACCCGATCAGCCCATGGCGCGCCGACCCACGATCCCACCTGTTTTGTCACCACGCCATTGAACCCCAAGAGCCGCTTCTCCACCGGGTTCAATGTCATGTTTGGCAGCCCAGACAACCCCCAGTGGCAGGCTGACCCCAAGACCGGTCTCTTTATAGCCCAATATTTGTGGGAGATTGGCAAGGTGGGGATCGATTCAACCGCCGGATGGGTGGCCTTCAGCCAGGGCAGCACCCAACACGCCTTTGTGCAAAGGTTTGACGTGGATCTCAAAGCCGAATACCCGGACGACGGGGTGACGGTCGAATGCTGGACAGTGGGGGCCGGCCAAGTGGGCAACCTGGACTTCACCGGCTCCAACATCAACCACATGGAGACCGAGGTCCTGGGGCCGTTGCAGACCATCCAGCCCGGCGCGTCTATCTCCCTGCCCATGACCTGGGAGCTCTGCCGCTGCGACGGGCCGATCATCGCTGTGCAACCCGGCGGCTGTACGGCCCGATCCCTCACGGCTACGGTTGTGGATGGGAGCATTCACGTCACCGGTGGGTTTGGCGTCTTTGATACCGGGGAGATGGTGCTGCGGGCGCTGTCGGCCCAAGGAGAAACTCTGTGGCAACACGAACTGGGGCCGGTCGATCCACTGACCGCCGTCACCGTCGATCATTTTGTGCCCCTGTCATCCGCCAGCCATAGTTTTGAGCTAGTTGTGCGGCCTGCGGGGAGCGACGATGAATTCCAGCTGGCCAGCACGGGGCAATCATAATGCAATTGGGTATGTATTTGTAGAAATCTCAACCAAAACAGGAGAAAGACAGATGAATTCTCGCCAACGCGTCAAAATGGTCCTAAACCATCAAGAACCCGACAGAATCCCCTTTGACCTGGGGGGGACTGTGCTCACTAGCATCAACCTCCATTCCTATGCCAAACTACGCCAATACCTTGGCCTGCCGGAAAAAGAGATCCGGGTCATGGATGTCTTTCAGCAGATTGCCGAGGTGGATGACGATGTGCGCCAGAAGCTGAATGTCGGTGTGCGCAATGTGGCTCCCCGGTCTTCGGCCACCTTCCAGATCGAAGTCAACACCACAGACATGCCCGGCTACGACTTCTTCCACGACGAGTGGGGGATTGGCTGGCGCAAGCCCCAGGACGGCGGCTTTTACTACGATATGTTCCACCACCCCCTGGCCAACGCCACCTCTATCGAGGACATCAAAAAGTTCCCCTGGCCCAATCCAACCGATCCGGCCCGATTCACCGGTCTGGCCGAAAGCGCCAAATATGTGGCAGAGGAATTGGGCGAGCTTGTCATCCTGGGCGGTCTCTCTGCCGGTTTCATCGAGCTGACGGCCTGGACCCGGGGCTTTGCCAAATTCTACCCGGATCTGGTCACCAACCGAAAATGGCTCACTTATCTGATGGACACCATCGTTGACCTGAAACTGGCCTACTGGGAGATCGCCCTGCCCCTGGTGGGGGAATACGCCGACGTGGTCCAGGAAGCGGACGATCTGGCCGGCCAGTTTGATCTGCTGATCAGCCCGGCCATCTATCGGGAGATCGTCAAACCTCGCCACAAGAAGATCATGGACTTCATCAAGGCCCGTACGGACGCCAAAATCTTCTTCCACAGTTGCGGTGCCATCCGTGGCATCATCCCCGACTTCATTGATATTGGCATTGACATCATCAACCCGGTGCAGGTGAGCGCCACGGGCATGGAATCATCCGCCCTCAAGCGGGACTTTGGCAAGGAGATCACCTTCTGGGGCGGCTTGGTGGACACCCAGGGGGTTTTCACCGATGGCACCCCCGCCCAGGTGCGGGAAGAAGTGCGGCGACGCATCGACGATCTGGGGTCCGGCGGCGGCTTTGTGGCCGCGGCGGTCCACAACATTCAGGCCAACGTCCCGCCGCAGAACATCATGGCCATGTGGGAGACTTTGCAAGAGTTTGGCGTCTACGGCTCCGGCGGTGTCGGCCAGCGCCCGGATGACTATGTTTACAGCGTGCCCACCGATGCCCCAGTCGTCATCAGCACCAGCCCGGATGCCATGCCCGCCCGGGCCTTGACGGCGGAGGAAGCCGCGGCCCTGGCCGCCGCCAGCACCCCCCTGCCCCCCGTACTCGCAGATATGCGGGAGGCGATTATCGACGGCAATCCCCCGGCATCCATTGCCACCGCCGAACAGGCCCTGGCCGCCAACATCACCCCGTCGGACATCATCCAACAGGGGGTGATCCCGGCCATGCAGATCGTGGGCCAGCGCTTTGAGGAGGGCGACTTCTTCTTGCCGGAGATGATGGCGGCAGCCCTTGGTACCCGGGGCATCATGAAACTGCTTCAGCCCCTGTTGACCGCGGCCGGGACCGAGCCAGTGGGCACAGCCATCCTGGGCACGGTCAAGGGGGATCTGCATGATATTGGCAAGAATCTGGTGGGCATGATGCTCGAAGGCGCAGGTTTCAGGGTCATCGACCTTGGCCCGGATGTGGCACCGGAGAAATTTGTGGCCGCCATCCAGGAAAGCGACGCCAAGATCGTCGGCCTCTCTGCCCTGCTCACCACCACCATGCCCATGATGCAGAAAGTGATCAAGGCCATCGACGAGGCCGGCGCCCATGAGGGCATCAAGATCATGGTGGGCGGCGCTGGGGTCAACCAGACCTTTGCCGACGCCATCGGGGCCGACGGCTATGCCCCGGATGCCAGCGCCGCGGCACGCATGGCCAAAGAGATGCTGGCGCAGCTTCAGTAGGTGAATATCGAACATCGTGTATCGAGTATCCCGTGTCAACAGCACACAATACTCGATACACGATGTTCGATATTCGTTTTACGCAATCAACGACTTCGCCAAGCTCGCCGCTTGGCTGGCGTCTTTGGCGAAGCCGTCGGCGCCGATGGCGTCGGCGTAGGCCTGGGTGACCGGGGCGCCGCCGATGATGATCTTGACTTTGTCCCGCAGCCCGGCGTCGGCGATGGCTTTGATGGTGGTCCCCATGGCGGGCATGGTGGTGGTGAGCAGGGCGGAGAGGCCGATGATATCCGTGTCGTCGGTGATGGCGTCGATGAATTTGCTGGGTGCCACATCCACGCCTAGGTCGATGACCTCGAACCCGGCCCCTTCCATCATCATGCCCACCAGGTTTTTACCGATGTCATGCTGATCCCCCCGCACGGTGCCCAGGATGACCTTGCCGATGGCCTCTACGCCGCCGGCCACCAGGTGCGGCTTCAGAATTTCCAGCGCGGACTGCATAGTTCTGGCCGAGACGAGCATTTCGGGCACAAAGTATTCGCCCTCTTCGAAGAGACGACCCACTTCGCTCATGGGGGCGATCAGGCTTTCGTTGAGGATGCGGGAGGCGGGCAAGCCGGTGTCAATGGCGGCCTGCACCCTGGGCTTGGCTTGTCCGAGATCGCCTTCCAGGACACAGTCATATAAGTTTTTGAGTGCGGTTTCCATCTGGGTTGGCTCCTTTTTGATAAATCTGGTTGTCATTTTAGACGATCATGGTCACAATGAGTCGGGCAGCGACGTCTGCACCCCCTGGCGCAGACCCGTTCGCACCAGGGGGTGCGAACTCCGCTGGCTCAAACTTGCATCATGGACGCGCCGTCGGAGGCTTGGACGGCGTAGATCTCGGCGTCCAGGCCGGTGAGGGTTTTGTATTCGGCGGTGACGGAGGCGGAGAATCGCTCCACTTGCGCGGGATCGACCAGGGAGACCATGCAGCCGCCAAACCCGGCTCCGGCTTGGCGGGAGGCGACCACCCCTGGGGCGGTGGACATGGCCCGCACCATGGCTTGCATGGTTGGGGCACCGATCTCGAATAGATCTCTGGCCCCCCTGTACGAGGCGGCGAAGATTGCCTTCAATTTTTCCCCATCATTCTGGGCCAAGGGCTGGGCCAGGTCTAGAACCCGCTGATTTTCTTCCAAGATGAACTGGCAGCGTTTTTGGACCAGGGGGGGCATTTGGTCTTTCATGCGGTTGAAGAGGTCAAATGGCACGTCCCGCAAGGAGGCGATGGCGGGGTCGGCAGTTTGCAGAATGGCCACGCCCTGTTCGCACTGCTTGCGCCGGTCGTCGTATTCCGAGCCGAGGAGGTTGCGCTTGGTTTTGGTGTCGCAGATCACCACTTGCAGGGCCGGGGAGATGTCCACCAGTTCGCTGGTCAAGGCCCGGCAATCCAGCAAAACCGTCTTGCCCGCTTGGCCCATTGCGGAGCTGTACTGATCCAAAATGCCGGAGTTCACGCCCACAAATTGGTTTTCGGCCTTTTGGCCCAGGAGGGCCATCTGCACCGGGTCCAGTTTGAAGCCGCTGACGGCCTGAAACATGGTGGCGGTGGCCATTTCAAGGGCTGCCGACGAACTCAGCCCGGCGCTGAAGGGGACGGTGCTGTGGACCAGCCCGTCGAACCCGCGCAGGTCAAACCCAGCATCCAGGCAGACCTTGGCAATGCCGCGCACGTAGTTGGTCCAAGGGATCTCTTCGGCTTTGGCCAGATCATCCAAGGAGAACTCGGCACCGCTGTCCATGTCCAGGGAGTGGAGCCTGACTTTCCCATCCGCGCGGGGCCGGGCGGCGATCCAGGTGTCCCGGTCGATGGCCATAGTCATGACGTAGCCCAGGTTGTAGTCCGTGTGACTGCCCATGAGATCCACCCGACCGGGGGCGCGGCTCCAGAGTTCCGGGTCGCTTTTGAACAGGGTTCTAAACTTTTGGGTTAGAAATTCTTTTCGGTTTTCCACGGGTCACTTGCCTCCGATCTTGGGGGAGATTAGGATCTCGATCTCGTTCCCACGCTCCGCGTGGGAATGCAGCTTGGCGCTCTGCGCCCCTCGGCGCAGGAGCGCCGAATCACCACGCCCACGCGGAGCGTGGGAGCGAGATCCTCGAAGTTGCTCACAAAGTCTTAAAAACTTCCATCATGGCCGCCACGTTTTCAACCGGGATGTCCGACATCATGCGGTGGGAGGGGGCCAGGACCAGGCCGGTTTTGTGGGGGGCCAGGAGTTGGACGGCTTGGCGTGTGGCGGCTTTGACCTCTTCCGCCGTCCCATAGGGCAGGACCGTTTGGGTGGAAACGCCGCCGTAAAAGGCCAGCTTGCCCTGGAATTGGTCGTAGAGCCAGGCGTGGTCCAGCACTTCGGGCTGCACTGGGTTGAGGGTGGTCAGGCCGATCTCGACCAGGTCAGGCAGGATCTTCTGGATCTGGCCGTCCGAGTGCATGAGGATGGGCATGTTGCGCTCTTTGAAGGGCGCAAAGAGCCGGGCCAGACGGGGCTTGATGTACGTGCGCCACATTTTGGGGGAGAAGAGCAGGTTCTGTTGCGCGCCGTAGTCGTCGCCGAAATAGCCGCCATCCACGCCCAGATCGAGGAAGCGGTGGATCAGTTTGAGTTGGATGTCCGTGATGCGGTCCAGGAGGGCGTTGGTGTACGCCGGGTCCACGGACATGTCCATAAAAAAATTCTCGAAGCCGCGCAGGGTCCACGCCCGCTCGAATAGGGCAAAGCCGAAATTGGGGGTGATGAAATGGGTCTCCCCATAGATCTTGATCAACGCTTCGGCGTCGCTCAACAGGCCCGGTGCATCGGCATCCGGCCAGGGATAGTCGTCCAAATTGGGGGCCTTGGCCAGGGGGCTGACCGCGGCAAAATAGCCCTCTTCTTCGGTGTCAAAGCCGACGCCCCACCAGTCGAACTTGACTTTGCCATCTTCGCTGAAACGGGGCTGGGTGTTGATGTCCACCCGGATCATGTGGTTGCCCAGGGTGACGGGCAGCTCCTTCACCGGCACGTTGAGGTGGGCGGCCAGGGCCTTGCCCATGTCCGCGGTGTAGTTGATCTGGGTGGGGATGCGATCCACCGGTTGGTGGGTCACTGCGGCCAGCATTCGGGCTTTTGGGGTTGGGTTGATCATGGTCGTTTCTCCGGTGTGGTGCGGGATAAAGAGATTGGGAGATTGAGAGATTGGGCGATTGCGGCGGCAGAATCTCTTAATCTCCCAATCGCCTAATCTCAAAAATGAACGCGCTGTTTGTCGCCAAACCCTACAACCGCGTCACGTCAAAAGTTTCCATTTGGGTCTCTCGGCCCAGGACGGCTTTGGCGAAGTCGGGCCACCAGTTGCGTTGCTCGCCCCGGCCTTCGTATTCGTCCAGAGCGTGGACGGTTTCGGCTCGGATCTGCCAGCCTTTCTCTTTGGCTTGGGTGGCGTTTAGGGCGATCTTGGGCAGCAGCCACTTGCGGCCGATGTGGACGTGGAGGACTTCGTCCGCCCAGTCGTAGTCTTGAATGGTGGAGGCCAGTTCGTCCTTGGCGTTCTTGCTGATCATGTATTCCAGTTTTTTGCCCGTGGCCGCCGGCATCAGGTTCTGCTCGATGGCGAAGAGGACCAGATGGGCATCCTTGATGCCCAGGGTGCCCAGGCGGATGGACATGCCGGGGTGGATGGCGATCAGCCGCTTCCAGTCAACCGAGCGGCTCTCGAAATAGATGGTGCCCATCATGGCGTGGCGCACTTCGTCCCACAGGTGACGGGTCATGTCCACGTAATAGTCCCAGGGTTCGTCCTGGGCCTCGGCGATGATGCGGGACATGTATTCGGGCACATCCATCTCGGTGATGCGCCGACACATCAGGGCGATCAGCCGTTCGTCCAGATCGACCGCCTCGTTGAGCGAGACCTGGCGCTGGGGATTGACAAAGTTCCACTGCATGACAAAGCGTTCGTCTCGTTGGGGGAAGTAGTCGGGGACAAAGGAAGGGGCGGGTTCGGGCAAGGTGCTGTCGTCGAAGGCCGGGCCGTCTCCGCCAATGCCCCCGGCGGCGGCCAGGAAGAGGTTGATCCGATTCGACCAAGTTTCTGCCTGGGCTTTGGCTTCGGCGGTCTGGGTCAGGGCATCGACCGCCTGCAAGCCCCAGGCCACGGTTTCTTCTTCATCCAAGATCATGTGCTTCAACATGCGATAGGTGGGGTGGTCAAAGACCGGGTTGAGCGCGGCCAGATGGGCTTGATAGGTGGCCAGCAGGGCTGGCTTCAACACCCCATAAAGGCCGATTATCTTCTCAAGGGTTGTCTTGGCCGCCAGGATCTCGTTGAACAAAGTGTCAATCTTCGCATCCGGGCTGACTTCCAAAGGAGGAACTGGATTTCGCATCTCCCCGACTCGTTTACGAATATCCCCGGCATGTTCGGCGTCCAAGCTGGCGTGGAGTCCGACCGCTTCTTTGACTTCCCATTCCGGGGTGGGGGCCAGCCAATAGAGCGCGGTTTGCATGGCCTTCTTCTCGATCCACGCATAGCGCAGGAAGCGGCGTACGTTGTCTTCTACGCCAAAGCCTGGTTTTGCTGCGACCGCATAGGTGGCTAAACCTGCCAGAGGGGTGATTGGGATGCTCATTGTCTAGGTCAGCTCCTATGATTTGGGTGAGGTGGTGGTTTCTCGAACGACCAGGGCGGTTGTCACGGTTTTTCGGATTTGCTGGGTCGTCTTGCCCGAATGCTCCAAAATCTCGAACAAGGTTTGCATGGCCAGGGTGCCGATCTGATAGTTGGGCAGGGCGACCGTGGTCAGGGGCGGGTCCATTTGGGCGGCCAGCCAGGTGTCATCCAGGCCGACGAGCGAAATATCGCCGGGGATGCTGAAGCCGGTTTTGCGGGATGCGGCCAGCACGCCCATGGCCATCATGTCGTTGGCGGCAAAGATGGCGGTTGGTTTGAGGGAGGATGCGATAATTTTCTGGAAAGCCTGTCGCCCCCCGTCGATCTTGAGATCCCCTTCCACCACCACAATTTGGCTGTCGCCGATGCCATGCTCCCCCAGGCGACGCAAGAAGGCGTCTCTGCGCTCCCGGGCGGTCTTGAGTTCAAGCGGGCCGCTGATGTGGGCGAAGGTGCGGTGGCCCAACTCGTAGAGATGGTCAACCGCTTGGCGAATGCCCGTCTCATAGTCAACCTGGATTTCGGCCACGGAGGGATCGTTGATGGTGACCTGCCAGTCCAAGATCACGGCCGGCACGTGGTTTTTGATCAGCTCCCGGATCCAGTCGTTGGACATGGCGCTGGACATGACAAAGACACCGTCCACCCGCTTGTCGATCAACGAGCGCACAATGGCCATGCCCCGATCTTCGTCGTAGTTTGTGTTGCACAGAAAGAGGTCGTAGCCGTGGCGAAAGGCGATGTCTTCCACGCCGTGGATCACGTTGGCGTAGAAGGGGTTGCCCACGTCGGAGACCAAAATCCCCGCGGTCTGGGTGCGCTTGGAGGTCAGGCTGCGGGCCACGCTGCTGGGCCGATAGCCAAGTTTGTCGATGGTGTCCAGGACATTCTTGCGGGTCTCGTCTTTGATGTAGGCATAGTTGCCGTTCATCACCCGGCTGACCGTGGCCTTGGACACGCCGGCTAACTTTGCCACATCTTCAATGGTGATTCGAGCCATAGGGCACCTTCTTGCGGGGCAGGAATGTTTCTCTTGGATGGTTTCAGAAACCGGTTTCTGATTCTGTTTATCAAAATAGCATAAAAACCTAGGCGCTGTCAAGTCATTCGTAAATATTCGAGTAATTTTGTGAAATTTTGGTGCTTGACAAACGACACTGAACTATGATATTCTGAAACCGGTTTCCGAAACCGGTTACTCAAATATGAAAGACCGGTTTTCTTCACGATTTCTAGCCCCACCCTTCCAACAATTTACTCACCCATCTTTCAGGAGAATAGGAACTATGAAATCCAAGAAAGCTCAACGCAGTATCCTGTTGTTTACCCTTCTGCTTGTTGTTGCCATGCTGGCCGGTTGTGCCGGTGCGGCCACCCCTGCTGCGGCCCCTGCGGCCCCCGCCGCGGACAGTGCTGCTGCCCCCGCTGTTGAAGCCCCTGCTGCTGAGGCCCCTGCTGCTGAAGCCGCCCCCGCTGTTGCAGACACCTGCGCCGAAGAGATCGTCCTCAACCACTGGTATCACCAGTATGGGGAAGCCGGCACCTTCGAAGCGGCTGAGCGCTATGCGGCTGAGTACACCGCGGCCACCCCGTGTGTCACCGTCAAGGTGAACTGGGTGCCCGGCGACTACTTCGCTTCCCTGAACTCCGCCCTGCTCACCGCCGACGGCCCGGATGTCTTCGAACTCCAGACCGTGACCCAGGATCGGGTGAGTGCGGGCCAGCTTGCCTCGTTGGATGACATTTTCGAGGGCGTGCTGGCCGAGTTTGATGCCACGGCCATGCAGCGTGTTGTGATCGACGGTGCCATTTACGGCGTCCCCATGATCATCGACCCCCAGTTTGTTTACTATAACAAGTCCATGTTGGCCGACGCCGGTGTCGAGCCGCCCACCACCATGGACGAGCTGATTGCCGCCACCGTAGCCCTGGACACGGGCCGGGTCAAGGGTCTCTATCTGAGCAACGATCTGGGTGCCACCAGCTATCTCATGTACATGGCCACCTGGGCCGCCAATTCCGACTTCATCGATGGCGACAAAGTCGTCTTCAACACACCGGACAACCTGCGCATGTGGCAGAAGAAGCTTGAACTGGTCCAAACCGGCTCCATGCTTGTGGGTGCCACCACCGAGTGGTGGGATCCGGGTGCCTTTATTGATGGCCTGACCGCCATGCAGTGGACCGGTCTGTGGGCGTTGCCCGGCGTCATCGAGGGCTTGGGCGTGGAAAACGTGGGTGTAATCCCGTGGCCCGCCCTGGACGACACCGCCACCCCCAGCGTCTTCCTGGGTGGCTGGAACCAATCTGTCAACGCCAATAGCGCCAACGTCGACGCCTCCAAGGCTTATGTCAAATGGCTCTGGATCGACAATGCCGAAGCCCAGATCGACTGGAACCTGAGCTATGGCTTCCACATTCCTCCCCGCTCCACCACGGCCGCCCAGGCTGATGCGCTGAAGAGCGGCCCCGCCGCCGAAGTGCTGGCCATGCTGCCCCTGTACGGCAAAACCACCCCCAATACCTGGACCGGTGCCATGGACTCCATCTACTCGGATGCCCACGCCCAGGTCCTGTTGAATGGCGCAGACCCGGCGGAGCAGCTTCAACTAGCTGCCGACGCCGCCCAGAAAGAGCTCGACACCTTGCTGGGTAAGTAAGTTTTAGGATAGCCAACTGCCGTGCGGGTACGCACGGCAGTTGGCTTCTCCCCTCCCTGAATTTTAAGATCTGCTATCAGCCCGCCAAAGGTGCCCCATGATAAACAGAGAATCAACTCAGCCCTTCTATCGAAATCTCTTTTCGACCAAAAAGAAAAAAGATGGGATTGAATTCTGGCTATTTGTCGGGCCGCTGGTGCTTGGATTGCTGGTTTTCGTCTATATTCCCATTATTTGGGGCTTTTTTCTCAGCTTTTTTGAGGCCCGCAACACGGTGACGCCCACAAAATTTGTGGGGCTAACCAACTATGTGGAGCTTTTCAAAGATCCCCGCTTTATTGATTCCCTGGAAACAGTGATCATTTTTGCCATCATCATTGTGCCCATTACCTTTTTCCTCTCCCTGGCCCTGGCCTTGTTGGTCAATAGCCTTGGGGCCAGCTCCGGCGTCTTCCGCACGGTCTTCTTTATCCCCACGGCCTGCTCCTATGTGGTGGCCTCCCTGATCTGGAAAACTTCCCTCTTCAACGGGCTGCCCTCTGGCTTTGCCAACAACATGTTGTGGATCATCAACGAAATCAACCCGATTGCGTGGATTCACACCACCCAGCCCCCCTATTATTGGCTTGTGCTGGGGACCGTGCGCCTGTGGCTGCAATCGGGCTTTTATATGATCATCTTCCTGGCTGGCCTCCAAGAGATCCCCCGCAGCATCTACGAGGCGTCCAAGGTGGATGGGGCCAACCCGGGTTGGCAGACCTTCCGGCATATCACCTTCCCCATGCTCAGGAACACGTCCATTTCTGTGGCGCTCCTGCTCTCCATCGAGGCGATTCAGGCCTTTGATGAGTTTAGAAACATTCTGGCCACGGGCGGATCCTCGGGCACACAGATCCTGGCCCGGCCCCCCTTGGTCTATCTGTACAATGTGGCCTTCCAGGATCAGAACTATGCACGGGGTGCCACCGGGGCTTTCATCATCGCCGCCTTGATCATGGTGATCACGGTTGTGCAGGGTCGATTGTTTGGCTTTGGCCGGACTGAGTACTAAACACAGGAAGATGCCCCATGAAACTGCTAAAAGTCCTTAAAATTGCAGCTTGGCCCAAATACTTACTGCTGATCTTCTTGTCATTTCTCTATTTGCTGCCCTTTTACATTATCGCCCGCAACGCTTTGATGACCCAGCGGGAGATTGCCCAGTTGGACTGGCAGTTTTGGGCCAAGATCCCCCAATGGCAAAACATTGGCATTCTGTTAAAAGATCCCATTGCCAATATGCAAATTGGCCTGCGCAACTCGGCCATCGTGAGCATTGCCCAGGTGGCGGGCCGGTTGATTGTGACCTCAATGGCTGGCTATGGCCTGGCCCGCATCAAGTACAAATGGGCCAATCAGGTCTTCTTTTTCACCCTGATCGCCTTGATGGTGCCCAGCGCCGCCATCTTTGTGCAGACATTCCTGGTGGTCTCCTACATGGGCTGGGTGAACACCCTGTCCGGGTTGGTGGTGCCGGGGATTTTTGATGTTTTTTCGGTCTTCATCTTTCGCCAGTTCTTTCTGGATTTCCCCATCGATCTGGAGGACGCCTCCAAGGTGGATGGCCTGGGTACCTTTGGCACCTTCGTCAAGATCGTCGTGCCTAATTCCACCGGCGTCTTTATTTCCCTGGGCACCCTGGGGCTGATCCGCAGCTGGAATTCCTTCCTGTGGCCCCTGGTCATTGGCCAAACACGGGACACGTGGACCGTTCAGGTCGTCCTCTCCACCTTCCTGACCGCCCAAACTATCAACCTGCCCGCCCTCTTTATGGGCGCGGCCATGGGCATTCTGCCCATCATTTTTGTCTTTTTCTTTGTCCAGAGATATATTGTTGAAGGCGTGAAGGTGACGGGCGTGAAGGGGTAGATCAAACCCCCTCCCAGCCTCCCCCAGATTGGGGGAGGGGCCGGATCGCCGTAGAACAAACAGATCTCCGCTGACCCAACAACAGTTCCCTCCCCAATCTGGGGAGGGTTAGGGTGGGGTTAGTCTTTATCTCCAAACAGCTTAAAGGAACCATTTATGCAAACTCTACTACGCGGCACCACCAAGATCGTCACCGTTGACACCCACGGCCCCATGACCGTGATCGGCGAGAGCATCAACCCCACCCGGCGCAAGCGGCTGACCGCGGCCTTCACGGATCGGCAATATGACTATGTGCTGCAATTGGCCACCGAGCAGGCCCAGGCCGGGGCGGATGTGCTGGACATCAACGTGGGCGTCCCCGGCATCAACGAGGCTGAGGTCATGCGAGGGGTGGTCCTGGCCGTCTCCGCCTACATGGACATTCCCCTCTGTCTCGATTCCAACGACCCGGTCACCCTGGCCGCGGGGCTGGCTGTGGCCCCTGGCCGCCCGCTGATCAACTCGGTCAACGGCGAAGAGAAGTCCCTGGCCGCCATTTTGCCCGTGGCCAAGGAGTTCGGCGTGCCCGTGATCGGCCTGGTCATCGACGACGACGGCATCTCCATGGAGCCGGAAAAGCGGCTGGCCATTGCGGGCAAGATCATCGAACGGGCCGCGGCCTTGGGCATCCCGATCGAGGACATCATCATCGATCCCCTGGCCATGGCCATCAGCGCCGACCACGGGGCCGGGCTGGTGACCCTGCGAACCATCGACTTGATCCACCGGGAATTTGGGGTCAACATGACCCTGGGGGCCAGCAACGTCAGCTTTGGCCTGCCGGAGCGGGGAATTGTCAACCAGGCTTTCATGGCCCTGGTGATCCAGCTTGGGGTCAGTTGCGCCATCACCAACCCGGAGAAGCTGACCAGCACCATCCGGGCCATCGACCTGCTCCTGGGCCGGGACGAGTATTCCAGTCGTTATATCCGGCACTACCGCCAAATGCAGAAGTTGAGCGCCGGGAAGACTTAGATTCAAGTTGATTAGGCGATTGAGAGATTGGGAGATTCTGTCGTTATCCCCCAAATTGCCCAATCCCCCAATCGCCTAATCTCTCACGCCCAAAGGCCACACTATGTCCATTTTCTCCCCTCCTCGCTATCAAGCCCCCTTCCATCCTGTGCGCAAGGATACCTTGCCGACGCGGGTTTTTACGTCCTTTGAACGCTCGGTAAAGGGCGCGCTCTTTGGCTGTCGCATGTGCGGCAACTGCATTTTGCAGGAGACCGCCTACATCTGCCCCATGACCTGCGCCATGGGTCTGCGCAATGGGCTATGCGGCGGGGCGACCTCGGAAACCTGCTGCGTGGACCCCTCCCGGCCCTGCACGTGGTATCTGATCTATGATCGGGCCGAGCGCTTGGGCATGACCGACAAGCTGTTGGAGATCAACGCCCCCCTGGACGGCAACCGGGTGGGCCACGAGACCTGGATCGACATGCTGCAAAAGTGGCGAAATTGGGACAACGGTCCCCGGCCCATCGAGCTGATCACGGACCCGGACAAGTTCAAGAGCGAGCTGAACCAGTTTTTCTATGATCTGCGCCAGCCGGATTGGTGGCAAGGGGACGCCGAATACCACCCCCCGGCCTACACGGAGCCAGTCTCTGAGTTGGAAGCCGCCCTGCGCACGGGGAAGTTTGTGGTAACCGGGGAGATTGCGCCGCCCTTGGGCGCATCCACCAAACAGATGGAACGCAAGGTGGCCTCCTTCAAAAACTACGTGACCGCGGCCAACTTCACCGACAATGCCTCGGCCTCGGCCCGCATGAACAGCATCGCCTCCAGCAAGATCTGCCTGGATCTGGGCTTGGAGCCGGTGATGCAGCTTCAGGGTCGGGACCGCAGCCGGGTGGCCATCGAGGCCGACGCCTTGGGCGCGGCCGGTCTGGGCATCCACAACCTGCTCTGTCTGAGCGGCGACCCCCACAGCAACGGCCCCAGCCCCATGACCGTCCCCAACCAGTCGGACCTGGACGCGGTGCAGATCTTGTGGATGCTGCGGCGTATGCGGGACGAGGGCCGCTATCTGGACGGACGGGAGATCAAGCAGCGGCCCCAATGGTTTCTGGGCGCGGCGGCCTCCCCCTTTGGTGCCCCGCCCAAGTACGAAGCCATCCGGGCCGAAAAGAAGGTCAACGCCGGGGCCCAATTTATCCAAACCCAGCCCATCTTCGACTACGACCACTTCACCGAATGGCTGGAGGCCTTGGACAAGCGCAACCTGCTGGACAAGGTCTACATCCTGCCCGGCGTCATCCCCCTCAAAAGCGCACGGGCCGCCCACTTCATGGACGACGAGGTGCGGGGCGTGGTGTTGCCCTCCGCGGTCATCGCCCGCATGGACGCCGCCGGGGACGATCCCGTCGCCCAGCAAGAGACCGGCGTGGCCATTGCCCTGGAAATTATCGAACGCTTCAAACAGACCCCTGGCATCGCCGGGATGCATGTCATGGCCGTGCATTGGGAAGAGATCGTGCCCCGGCTGTTGGAAGAATCGGGGTTGGCGACCGGCGGTTTAGAAAAATTGTAATCGTTCACCCCCCGCCCCCCTAGCCCCCCAACTTTGGGGGGAACAGTCCACGACCTCCCCCAGAATTGGGGGCCGGGGGGCCGAGGAGGGTGAACGATTACGAAAGATCGCCCCTATAACTTCACCACGATTAAGCGCGGTGCTGCCGTCGAAGAGGTACTCGAACAGACAAACGCAGAAATAGAGACAAATGAATGAGCAAATGGGCTTGACATCCTCCCCTTGATCCTGTATGCTACGTATCAATGAAATCGATTACATGATAGTGCCTCTCAAAAAAAGTACACCTTTTTGAAGCAGGATGCGATCGCATGACCACGATTAGCGATGTTGCTAAACGAGCGGGTGTTTCGCCCGTCACAGTTTCCCGTGTGATTAACGACACGGGAAATGTGCGCGCGGCTACGCTCGTCAAAGTGGAGAAGGCGATTGAGGAGTTGGGGTATGTGCCAAGCGGGGCGGCGCAGAGTCTGCGTTCCAAACGCACCCACGCCCTCGCCCTGATCGTGCCCGATATTCAGAATGCCTTCTGGACGACGGCGGCCCGGGGCGTCGAGGATGCCGCCCAGAGTCGGGGGTACTCGGTTTTCTTGTGCAACACGGATGAAAGCGCGGCCAAGCAGGAGCGCTATCTCAGTGTGGTCATCAGCCAGCGCGTAGACGGCGTCATCATCGCCCCATACGATACCCATGCCGCCAATTTGGCCATATTGCGCCGCCGCAACGTCCCCACCGTCGTCATCGACCGCCATATCGATGGCTGGGATGTGGATACAGTGGTCGGTGATTCGCTTGCGGCCACGCGGGCCCTGGCCCGACATTTGATCGAGTTGGGGCACAAGCGTATCGCCATGGTTTCTGGCCCGGTCAACACCTCGACGGGGGCGGATCGTGTGGCGGGCTATCGGATTGCCCTGGCCGAAGCGGGCATCCCCTTTGATTCCGATCTCGTCAAATATGGCGAGTACCGCTCGATTTCGGGCGAACGCCTCACACACCAACTCCTCAACGCTGAAACAAAACCCACGGCGATTTTTGCAGCCAACAACGCCATCGCAATGGGCATACTCGATGCCCTTGACGCCCGGGGGCTGCGCGTTCCCGAAGATATCGCCCTCGTCTGTTTTGACGACCTGCCCAACACCTCTCGCCTCTTTCCCTTCCTAACCGTTGCCGCCCAACCGGCCTACGACATCGGCGCCAATGCCGCCCAACTGCTACTCAGCCGCATGGAAAGTGATACGCCGATTGCGCCGCGCCAGGTGGTGCTGCCCACGCGCCTGATTGTGCGCCATTCTTGCGGGGCCGCCCTGGCCGATGACAGCCGCGTGCCTGTCAGCCTGCCTCTGCGCCGTGAAGCCGGAGAGCGCAGTTATCTGGTCAAGCCGCTGACGCCTACAGAACTCAACGTCGCCTCATCCATCCTGGCCAAGACATCATTTGTGCTGCCCTGGCGCGGCCCTGGGCTTTCAAAGTACGACAAGTCGGATGCAGGACGATTGTGTAAGGTGTTCAAGCACCAGGAAACTGATCGGGTTGCGCATTTTGAGATGGACCTCAAAGGCAGGCGTATTTTTGAGTATGTGTTGGAGCGCAAGCTGACCAGCTTGAACGGCAACGGCGAATTTGTGCCCTCGCCGGCAGATCATGTGGAGTTTGCCGCTCGACTGGGCATGGATGCGGTGATGTGCGAGTTCATTTATCGGCCCAACACCAGGGCCGTGACCGTCTCGGACGGCACAATCCATTATGCCGGCGGGCAGATCAAAAGCTGGGCCGATCTCGACCGTCTGGACCCGCCCCAACCGTTGGCCGACCAACTCGATCATCTCGAAACCTATCTGCGGGCGGCAGATGGCACGGGTGTGGGCGTCTTTGCCGGATTTAGCTCCTTTTTTCACACGGCCCTGACTTCCGTGGGCATCAAAGACTCGATGTATCTGCTTTACGACGACCGCCTGTTCTTGGAACGACTCATGGACATCCTTTTGCAGCGGCAAGAGCGGGTGGTGCAGGCGGTTTGTGATCGTTTCGGACGAGATTTAAGCTTCGTCGCCATTACCGACGAATTGGCCCACAACAGGGGCCCCATGATCGCCCCGCAAGAGCTGCAAGAGATCTACATCCAGCGCGTGCGTCGTCTGATCGAACCGGCCCTGGCCTACGACATCCCCGTGGCGCTGCACACCCAGGGCAAAATCGACACGCTGCTGCCCATGCTCTACGACGCCGGATTTAGCATCATCCACCCCCTCACGCCCGAAGCCAACGACATCGCCAAAATCAAGGCTGAATGGGCTGGGAAGTTGATTCTGGCCGGCAATTTCCCCTCATCCATGCTACTTTATGGGTCAGATAACGAGATCGACGAGCAAGTACGAACCCTCTGCGAGCGGATCGGGCTGGGCGGCGACTATGTTTTCAGCACCGCCGGCGCCCTCAACGACGGCATTCCGCCAAACAAGTATGTGACGATGGTGGAAGCGCTGCACCGGCATGGCCGTGGAACAGTAGATAGTAAGCAGTTGGACTGAGCTACTAAACATTGTTATCAACCATTTTCTAACCCCATCCAAATCACTATGACCAAACAAATGACTATGACTAAACAAATGACTTCCAAAGAGCGAGTATTGACGACTTTCGCCCACCAAGAACCAGACCACACGCCCTGCTGGTTGGGTGCATCGCCCGAATGGATAGAGTTGGCGCGGGCTTACCTGGGTCTGGCCGATGACGAAGCCCTGCTGCGCTACATCGGCGACGATTTCCGCCGTGTGTTTGCCGCCTATGCTGGCCCGCCCGAACGCTCTCCCAACCTTTTGCTCTCGTCCCCCGAAGCCACCTGGCGATCCCCGTTCAACATCGAGCGCCACGGCTACGGCTATGGCATGCCCCTCAATTGCCCGCTCAAGACCGCCACCCTGGCCGATGTCCACGCCTACCCCTGGCCGGATCCAGATTGGATGGACGTATCCAAGATAAAGGCAACGGCAGCACAATGGGGGGGAGAGTTCGCCATTCTGGGCGGCGAGTGGTCGCCCTTCTGGCACGACGCCATCGACCTGCTCGATTTTGATGCGCTCATCTACCAGATGTTCGACAATCCCGACATTGTCCACGCCGTCATGAAGTACACCGCCGACTATTATCTGGAAGTCAGCCGGCGTATTTTCGAGGCCAGCGGCGACGCCATTGACATCTTTTTCATCGGCAACGATTTAGGCGCTCAGACCGGCCCTCTGCTCAGCCCGGCCCTTTTCCGTCGATTTGTCTTGCCTCAACTCAAGCGCTTCGTCGATCTCGGCCACGAGTATGGCAAACTGGTGGTGCTGCACACCGATGGAGCCATGCGTCTGATCATCCCCGACCTGATCAAAATCGGCATGGACGGGATGCAGTCGGTGCAACCCTTTGCCACGGGCATGGAGCTGGGCGGCCTCAAGCGCGACTTCGGCAAGGATTTTACTTTCTTTGGCTGTGTGGACACCCAGGCCCTGATCGAGACCACGCCGGAAGGCGCAAAGCAATTGACCCTTGATGTGCTAAACACCATGAAACCCGGCGGCGGCTTCGTCGCCTCCCCTAGCCACGACTACCTGCTCCCCGAAACTCCGGTCGAGAACGTGATTATCATGTACGAGACGATCAAGGAGTACGGGGGGTACAAGAAGTAGGAAGTAAAAAGTAAGAAGTAAGAAGTAAGAAGTTCTGTAGATCACCTGATTTCATTCATACAATAGGAGTTTTTCAGAATGAACCGTCACGGCCAAGTCATCGGCGTCAAGCCGGAACAGTTGGAAGAATACACGAAATACCACGCGGCAGTCTGGCCCGAAATCCTGGACATGATCCAGAAATGCAACATCCGCAATTATTCGATCTACTACAAAGAAGTGATGCCCGGCGTGCCCCTGCTGTTCGCCTATTTCGAGTACGTGGGGGATGATTTCGAGGGTGACATGGCCAAGATGGCCGCGGATCCCAAAACCCAGGAATGGTGGGACTTGATGATGCCCATGCAGGCACCGGTGCAGAACAAGGCCGAAGGCGAATGGTGGGCAGAGATGAAAGAAGTTTTTCACGTGGACTGAATTGACCAATCAATAGGCTGACTCCACTGCGAAAAGGTCGAATTCACCACAAAGATCACAAAGAACACAAAGAAAAGCAAGGTTTTTCCCCTGTTTTCTCTGCGAAATCTCTGGGATCTCGGCGGTTAAATAGCTTTTCGCAGGAGAGTCATAGGCTGGTAGAACGGCAGATTGGCAGGTTGGCCGCTCGCAGCACACGAGATCCAATCTACCGGTCTCCCCATTCCCAATTTTCGAGGAGATACTATGAAACGCACTCCAAACGCACTAGCCAAAGTCAACCGCATGAACACCGCCATGCGCCACGAAGAGCCGGATCGTGTGCCGATCAGCGACTTCTTCTGGGGCAGCTTCCTGGAACGCTGGCGAGAGGAACTGGGCTTGGCCGCCGATGCCAACCCCTACAGCTACTACGATCTCGATTGGCAGGTCACCATCCCCAACCTCGACCCCCACATCAAGCCCTTCGAGACCCTCAAAGAGACCGAGGAGGAGGTCGTCGTCCGCACGGGTTTCGAGGCCATTCTCCGCAAAAAATTTAAGGATCCCATGCCAGAATTCGTCGGCTTTGACACCGACACCATCGAAAAAGAGATGGCCTTTGAATTCGACGATCCCTGGGACGAACGCCGCTTCTTCAGCGCCGGTGACAACCAAATCGCAGGCGTGGGCGATGGCTTTGCCAGAAATTCACCGCCCTGGATCGAGACCGTCAAGTCGATTCGTCCCGATTTCGCCGTGTACGGCAGTATTTGCGAGGCCAACGAGTACATGACCCGCATCATCGGCCCGGAAAACAACATGATGTGGTCGGCGTTGTACCCCAAAGAACATGGCGAATTCCTCGACCGCACCAACGAATTCTCCATCGAACTCCTCAAAGCGCAGATTCAGGCCGCCGATGGTTTGTTGGACGGCATGGTGATCTGGGGCGATGTGGCCTACAAAAAAGATCTCTTCTTCTCCCCCACCTGGTGGCGAGCCCACTACAAACCTTACCTGACCGAGATGGTCAACATCTGCCACAACGCCGGCATCCCCGTCATCTATCACGGCTGCGGCAATGTCAAGCGCATTTTGCCCGACTACATCGAGACCGGCATTGACGCCTATAACCCTCTGGAAGCGAAAGCGGGGCTGGACGTGGTTGACCTGCGAGGACAATACGGCCACACGCTCGGTTTCTGCGGCAACATGGATGTGATGGAATGGGCCGATAGCAGTGAAGCACAACTCAAGGCCATCGTTCTGCGCAAACTCAATGCGGCCAAGGGTGGCGGCTACATCTTCCAATCCGATCATTCCGTGCCGAGCAGCGTTTCCGGCCACAATTATGACTACGTCGTCAAGTTGGTGCGCGAATATGGTAATTACCCGCTTGACCTCGGTGAGTTTGACATTCCGGAATTGAACTAATCTGTGTTACGTGTTGCGTGGCCCGTTGTCTTTGAGACGAAATTTCGTCTTTCCGCCAACGATTACGCAAACCGCACCACAAAACAGGTGATTTATGCGTCTCCAACACTTCCTGCCCCACCAACTCAAGCAAGCCATCGATGAACAATGGCCGCTGCTTGTGCCCAGCGGCTGTGTGGAATACCACGGCCCGCATCTTCCCCTTGGGGTGGATACGATGATCACCGAGTACCTGCTGGTGCAGGCAGCAGAGCGTATGAATTGCGTTGTCGCCCCGCCCATCTGGTATGGCCCAGCCAGTCATGCTGTCTCCGGCCCTGAATCTGGCTCACTCGATGTCTCCACCGAACGCTTCGGGCGGCACGTCAAGGACATTTTAGCCGGGTTCTGGGACATGGGCTGGCACTGGATCATCGTCGGCGTTCACCACCAAGGCTTGGATGGTCCGGAGTCGTTGGCAATTCGTCAGGCCGCCGCCGAAGTGACGTTTGAGCGCACCCACGCTGAACGCGGTGATGCTTGGTGGGGTAAAGCGCCTCTCGATCCCGCCGACAACGTGTTCGAGCGCATCCAGGTGTGGCCCTCGGTGCTACCCGAAGCCGCTGAACTGGGCGTGGAAATGGCCGACCATGCCGGATTTTACGAAACCGCTCTGACAATGGCCGCTCATCCTGATTTGCCTGACCTCGATCAACTAGGCATAGATGCGCCCTGGTTCACGAACACCGCCGCCAGTAAAGCCGGCGAGGCCACAGTGGTCGAAGGACAACGGATGTTCGGATTTATGATCGATGCCTGGGTGAAGCAACTGGCCGTTTTCACCGAACCCAAACGCCCGAAGCCCGGCAACACTGTGAAGTAATGAATTCTCGTTTCCACCTTTGGACTACCGCCATCCCTACCCCATCCCACTGCTCGCCTACAGGAGGTGACATTGGTCCCAACTCAATCGACAGTCCCAACTTGATCGACATTCCCGTTCAATTTTTTTAACCACTACTTTACGAGGAGGAGTATCGAAATGAAACATCGAAGCAAATTGTTTACGATGCTGGCTGTGGTTATGATGCTGGCAATGGTGCTGCTGGCCGCATGTGGCGGCAGCGCTGACACCGAGGTGCCCGCCCCGACAGAAGAACCGGCCCCAGCCACAATAGATGAGACGGCTATGGCCACTGATTCCCTGTATGCCGGTCTCGACAAAGACCTGTCCGGCATCAACATCCGCATGGCCAACATCGGCGGTCAGCCCTACGAAGCCATGTACGACAGCATCAAAATCTTCGAAGAGAAGACCGGCGCTACTGTCCAGATCGTCTTCCTGGGCGATGGCTTTGAGATCGATCGCTATCTCAAGACCAACTACGCCGCCAACACCGTTGACTTTGACGTAGCCTGGAATCACACCAGCTTCATGAGCCAGTACACCAACTTCACCGAAGACTTGAACAACTGGTTCACGCCCCAAGAGTTGTCGGTCTTCAGCCCGGCCATCATCAAGGCCGCCACCATCGACGGTAAGTTGCAGCTCATTCCTCGCCACGCCGACATCAGCGGCCTGCACTATCGCACCGACCTCTTCGGTGATGCCGACCTGCAAGCCAAGTTCCTGGCTGAGTATGGCTATCCGCTTGCTCCGCCCGCAACCCTTGAACAGATGTATCAGATGTCAGAGTTCTTCGTAGCCCAAAAGGCCGTGGCCTATGGCACCGTCTTTGCAGGGAAAGAAGAAGCGTTGGCCGGTCGTTTCTACGAAGTACTGGTCTCCAACGGCGGCAACTACTTTGACGAGAACTTCACGCCCATTTTCAACAGTGAAGCCGGTCAAATGTCGGCCCAGTGGATGAAAGACCTGTACGACAACAAGTTGATCCCGCCCGACACCACCAACTACCTCTGGCCCGAAGTGGCGCAAGCCTTCTGTGACAACAACATCGCCTTCTATCTGGAATGGTACGGCTGGTACAGCTACTTCCAGGATCCAGAAAGCTGCGCCGTGGCCGGTAACTTCGGCATCGTGCGCGGTCCCACGGGTGCCATCGACAAGCACACGGGCTGGGCGGGCGCACATGCCTTCTCCATACCCGCCGCAGCCGAGAACAAAGAAGCCGCCGCTCAACTGATCAAGTTCCTCTCTTCGCAACAAATTTCCTATGAAGAAGGCAAACTTGGTCTGCTGCCGGTTCGTGACGACGTTTGGGCAATGATCATTGAAGACGCAGCCGCTTCGGACGTGGCGCTGGACAAAGTTCGCCTCGAAGTTGCTCAGGGACAGATCTCTAACGACTTCTATACCCCGCCGCTCTTCGCCGACTGGATTTCCTTCACCAACCTTTTCTATCCGGCGCTGCAAAGTATCATTCTTGGCGATGTTTCTGTTGAAGAGGGTCTGAATCAGGCCGTGGCCAACACCGCCGAAATGATGGTTGACTTCGGCTACTACGACGCCGGGGCCGTGCAGCAACGCATGGAGAACCCTGACATCGGCGCTGGCGCTGGTGCCGCCGCCGTCACCGATCTGGGCGAAGCCAGCTACCTCGGCCTCGACAAAGATCTGTCCGGCCAGACCATCCGCATGGCCAACATCGGCGGTCAGCCCTACGAAGCCATGTACGATTCGATCAAGAAGTTCGAAGATGAGACCGGTGCCAAGGTCGAGACCGTCTTCTTGGGCGATGGCTTCGAGATCGACCGCTACCTCAAGACCAACTACGCCGCCGGCACTGTCGACTACGACGTGGCTTGGAATCACACCAGCTTCATGAGCCAGTTTACGCCCTTCGTTGAAGACCTCAACCAATACTTCACACCCGAAGAACTGGCGGCCTTCAGCCCGGCCATCATCGATTCGGCCACCATGGACGGGGCCTTGCAGCTGATCCCCCGCCACGCCGACATCAGCGGTATGTTCTATCGCACGGACCTGTTTGAGGATGCTGACCTGATGGCCAAGTTCGAGGCTGCCTACGGCTATCCCCTGGCTCCGCCTGAGACTCTGGAGCAGATGTACCAGATGGCCGAATTCTTTGTGGCTCAAAAAGCGGTGGCTTATGGCACCGTCTTCGCCGGCAAAGAAGAAGCCCTGGCCGGTCGTTTCTACGAGATCCTGGTTGCCAACGGCGGCAACTACTTCGATGAGACCCTCGAACCCATCTTCGACAGCGAAGCGGGTGCCATGTCCGCCCAATGGATGAAAGACCTGTACGACAACAAGTTGATCCCGCCCGACACCACCAACTACCTCTGGCCCGAAGTGGCGCAAGCCTTCTGCGACAACAACATCGCCTTCTATCTGGAATGGTACGGCTGGTACAGCTACTTCCAGGATCCCGAAAGCTGCGCCGTGGCCGGTAACTTTGGCATCGTGCGCGGACCGGTCGGTGCGGGTGGTATTCACACAGGATGGGCCGGCGCACATGCCTTCTCCATTCCCAAAGCTGCCCAGAACAAAGATGGCGCTGCCCAGTTGATCAAGTTCCTCTCCTCCGAGGCAGTCGCCTACGAGGAATCGAAACTCGGCCTGCTGGCTGTGCGCGACGATGTTTGGGCACGGGTGATTGCCGATGCATCCACATCAGGTGTCCCGCTGGACATGTCCCGGCTTGAAGTGGCGCAGATGCAGATCTCCCAAGACTTCTTCACCCCGCCGCTCTTCGCCGACTGGATCTCCTTCACCAATCTCTGGTATCCGCAACTTCAGAGCATCATCCTCGGCGACGTTTCTGTCGAAGACGGACTGTCTCAGGCAGTGGAAGATACCCGTGAAATGCTGACGGACTTTGGCTACTACGACAACTAATCCCTAACTCTCTGGGAGCGCTCGGACTGGTTCCGGGCGCTCCCACTCACTGGAGTGACCTATGGCTTCGATATCACCTGCCCAAGCAGCCCCTGATTCTCAGATCACAACCAAAAAGCGCAGATTCTACCGACCGCAGAGTTGGTTCCCGATTCTGCTGATTGCGCCCAGCCTGATCGTCATCGCTCTAGTGATCGTCTATCCCGTCCTCTATTCGCTTTATGTCAGCTTCACACCTTTCCATCTCCTGCGGCCAGAGACAACCTTCGTTTTTACGACGGAAACCATGTTCCGCAATTACACAAAACTGGCTGGAGATCGGGTTTTTTGGAAATCGGTGATGAACACCGTCATCTTTCTGACCGTCACCGTCAACCTTAGCTTTGTGATCTCCTTGGCCCTGTCGCAGTTGATGGCGCGTGTCACCCGGGGGCAGAGCATCATGCGCACACTGCTGATGGTGCCGATGATGTTTGCGCCCGTCCTTGTGGGCTTTCAATTTGCCTGGTTCTTTAACGCCACCGTCGGCCTGGTCAACAACGCCGCCACGGCCTTGGGCTGGATGACCGAGCCCAAAGCCTGGCTTGTCGACCAACCCTCCGGTATGATATCGATCATGGTCGCCACCATCTGGATGAACATACCCATGATGACGATCATCCTGCTGGCTGGCACCCTTTCCTTGCCACGGGATGTCTACGAGGCCGCCGATGTGGATGGTGCCCCCGCTTGGCAGAAATTCAGGCATATCACTTTCCCCCTGCTGCGACCTTTCACGCTGATCGCTCTGACAGTTCTCTCCCTCGACGTGGCCCGCGCCTATGACGTTGTGCGCATTATGACCGGCGGCGGCCCCGCCCATCGCACAGAGATGATCTGGACAAACGCCGGGCGTCTCGCCATCCGCAATTCGCAATTTGGTCTGGCCAGCGCCATGTCCATGATCGGTGTTGTCTTGGGCGTACTTTTTACCCTCTATCTTTTTAGCCAACTCATCAAATCCAGGATCGTATACTAATGGCTGCGATAAAATTCAACCGACGAAGAGCAACCTCTGAGTTCTATAACATCCTCGCCATACTGGTGCTACTTTTGTTCGCCCTGCCCGCGATCTGGATCATCTTCACCGCATTCCGGCCCGGCAACGAAGTCAACGTGACCCCCCCGATCTGGATTCCCAGACGGCTGACCCTCGACGCCTTCGCCTCCCTTTTCGGCTTCAATCCTGGTGTTGCCGCCGGCATTCCCGTGTTCGATTACATGCGTAACTCCATCATTGTGGCCACCACGGCGACCCTATTCTCCGTCTCCCTGGGGACAATGGCCGGTTATGCCTTTTCACGGTTCAAGTTCAAGGGCCACACACAGATCTTCTTGTTGATCATGCTCTCCCGTTCCGTGCCGGGCGTGGCCCTTGGCCTGCCTTTGTTCTTGCTCATGCGCAATTATGGACTGATCGACACCGTGCAGGGGTTGGCGCTTGTTTACGTCGCCATCAACATCCCCTTCACCGCCTGGTTGATGGACGGCTTCTTCCGGCAGATTCCCAAAGAATTGGATGAAGCGGCCTACATTGATGGCTGCGGCCACTGGGCGGCTTTTTGGCGCATCGACTTGCCCCTGGCCCTGCCTGGCATGTCTGCCGCCGCTATTTTCGCCTTCCTGGCCGCCTGGAACGAATATCAGATCGCAAGTTTGGTTTCCAAAACACCGGCATCCAAAACATTTCCGGTCGGTCTATTTGATTTCACCAGCCAGTTTACCGTCGATTGGCGGGGTATGACGGCCATGTCGGTCCTCATGATCATCCCCGCTGTCGTCTTCGTCGTCCTTACCCAGCGACGTCTCACCGAAGGATTAACCTTCGGCGCCGTCAAAGGCTGACACCAATGAAGAGCCAAACTCATTCAACAATCTTATTCTAGGAAGGACAACACATCATGAGTCTTGACGCCATCTACAACGCCGTACTCTCCGGAAACGCATCTGGAGCCAAATCTGAAGTTTTAGCCGCCCTGGCCGCCGGCACATCTGCCGAAGCCATCCTCAACCAAGCCTGCATCCCCGCCATGACCGAAGTCGGTCGTCTCTTCGAGATCGGCGAAAATTTCGTGCCGGAAATGCTGATCGCCGCTCGGGCCATGTCCGCCGCCGCCAACATCCTCAAGCCCCTGCTGGCCGAGGAGGGCGTCGAGCAAATCGGCACCGTCATCGTGGGCACTGTGGCCGGTGACCTGCACGACATCGGCAAAAATCTGGTCGGCATGATGATGGAAGGGGCTGGGTTCAAGGTTATCGATCTGGGCACGGATGTGTCGCCGCAGAAATTCGTCGATGCCGTCAAAGCCGAAAACCCCGACATCATCGCTATGTCCGCCCTGCTGACAACCACCACCAAGTCCATGATGGCGACCGTCGAGGCCCTCAACGTGGCCGGCGTACGTGATCGGGTCAAGGTGATGGTCGGCGGTGCCCCCATCACCCAGGATTTTGCCGATAGGGTCGGGGCCGACGGCTTTGCCATTGACGCCGCTTCCGCCGCCCGCAAAGCCAAAGAGTTGCTCGGCATTGCCGCCTAAGAGTTTGGCTCCTCAAAATTTCATGTAATTTCCACACGTGGTGCGTAGTGCGTGGTCCGTCGCCTTGTCGCTGAACTGACGGAACACGCAACACGCAATATGCAACTCGGAGCCTTTAGTATCTAACCAGCGAAACTCTTGTTTTTTGTGCAAGAATTTTTGCCACAAAGGACACAAAGGAGACAAAGAGGGATTTATTCTTTTGAAATCTTTGTGTTCTCTGTGATTTTTGTGCAAGAATTTTTGCCACAAAGGACACAAAGGAGACAAAGAGGGATTTATTCTTTTGAAATCTTTGTGTTCTCTGTGATCTTTGTGCAAGAATTTTTGCCACAAAGGACACAAAGGACACAAAGGACACAAAGGACACAAAGGACACAAAGGGGGATTTATTCTTTTGAAATCTTTGTGTTCTCTGTGTTCTCTGTGATCTTTGTGCAAGAATTTTTGCCACAAAGGACACAAAGAGGGATTTATTCTTTTGAAATCTTTGTGTTCTCTGTGATCTTTGTGGTAAATCTTTGTGGTTCTGGCTAGGCCAGGTTGGGAGCAACACAACTCTTGTCTGAGCCACAAATACAAATCTGAACGGGGCAAAATTCATGAATGATTACGAGAAATCAGACATTAACCGTCTGCTGAAAGCATTCCGTCACGAAGAGCCCGACCGGATTCCGCACCTCGAATTCTGGGTCACCAGCAAAGAAGTGTACGAATACGTACTCGAAAAAGAGCTGGATTACGACATCGAAGACGCGGCCGTGGGCGGGCAATCGATCACGCCCGAAGACCATGTGGAATTCGCCGCCCGCCTGGGCATGGACGCCGTGGTCTGCAACTTCAACTGGCGGCCAAACAACATTTTCAAAACCGCCAACGACGGCACGGACCATTACGTCGATGGGGCCATCAAGTCTGAAGCCGACCTGGTCAACCTCGACCCACCGACACCTATTCCCGCCCAACTTGCCTATCTCGACCGCTATTTGCGCGCCGCCGAGGGCACGGGCGTGGGGGTGTTCGCCAACTTCACCTCCTTTTTCGACAGCGCCATGCTCGCCGTCGGCGTCAGTGATTCCTTCCTGATGTTCTACGACAACCGGCCCTTCCTTGAAAAGCTGATGGATATTTTGCTTGAGCACCAGATCAAGGTCATGCAGGCCGTGTGCGACCGTTTCGCCGACCAACTGGCCTTCATCCTCGTCAACGACGACATCGCCCACAACCAGGGGCTGATGATCAACCCGACCATGTTCAAAGAGATCTTCCCCCACCGCATGAAGCGGCTGATCGCCCCGGCCAAAGCCGCGGGCAAGCTCGTCGCCTACCACACCGACGGCAAGATGGACATGATCTTCCCCATCCTGGACGACATCGGCTTCGACATCTGCCATCCCATCGAGCCGGAGTCCAACGATCTGTTCGAGGTTAAGAAAAAGTGGGGGCACCGGTTCGCCTTTTTGGGCAACATCCCCACGGTTTTGCTCAACTACGGCCCCGTTGAAGAGATCGAAGAGCAGGTGCGCCTGTACTGCGAAACCCTTGGGCCGGGCGGCGGCTACGCCCTCGGTTCTTCCACCAGCATCATGGAAGGCATCCCGCCGCAGAATTTTGTGGCCATGACCCAGGCCGTGCATAAGTACGGACGCCGCGGTGCATACGGAAAAGATAGGGATCAGTAGTCGGTCGTTGATGCACGCTTATGCAACGGAATCCTGATCAGCGGGGCGGCCGTGCATTGGGAAGAGATCGTGCCCCGGCTGATGGAAGAGGCAGGGTTGGCGACGGGCACGTAGGGTTGATTCATTGAGTTGTATAAACACAAACGCTCCACTTTTTCGTGACATCACGAGAAAGTGGAGCGTTTGTTGTGCAGCTTGCTCAGATCAACCCACCCTGGCAGAACTGATGCCATCGGGCTGCTATCGGGTCAACATGGGGATGTAGACCCGGTGATCGTCCCGCTGCATGGCGGCGAAGATGGTGAGGTGATCCAATATTGCGGTCAGAGTGCGAGAGGCCGAGTTATGGATTGTGGGCACCTCAACCCAAACACCATCACTTTCTTGCCAGAAGTAGAGAACCGGTGGCGCACTCGATCCCAGGGGTAGGTCGTCATATTCAATCGTCAGAAAGAAAGAGTTGTCAAAACTAGTCACAGGGCTGCCACTCAGAGTCCAAGCTGTGATCTGAAAAACTTGCCCCATCACCTGAAATCCGTCATGAGGAGGTGAACCGGTAAGAGGATCGATGAAGACCTGAATGGGATCTGCTACAGTCCCAGATGAAAATGTAATAGACACGGTCACACCTAAAGTTTCCGTGATTCCACCCCCACTGCCAGGAAGAATCACATTTGTAGGTGTTGAAGTCGGCGTCGGCGTGTTGGTCGGCGTGTTGGTCGGTGTTGGCGTATTGGTCGGCGTGTTAGTCGGTGTGTTGGTCGATGTTGGCCTAGTGGTGGGTGTGTTGGTCGGCGTGTTGGTCGATGTTGGCGTATTGGTGGGCGTGTTGGTTGGTGTATTCGTCGGCGTGTCCGTGGGCGTCGGCGTGTTGGTCGGTGTATTCGTCGGCGTGTCCGTGGGCGTCGGCGTGTTGGTTGGTGTATTCGTCGGCGTGTCCGTGGGCGTCGGCGTGTTGGTCGGTGTATTCGTCGGCGTGTCCGTGGGCGTCGGCGTGTTGGTCGGTGTATTCGTTGGTGTGTCCGTGGGCGTCGGCGTGTTGGTCGGTGTGTTGGTGGGCGTGTTGGTCGGCGTATTGGTCGGTGTGTTGGTCGGTGTGTTGGTCGGCGTATTCGTAAGTGTATTCGTAGGCGTGTTGGTCGGCGTCGGCGTGACGGTCGGCGTGTTGGTCGGCGTCGGCGTGACGGTGGGCGTGTTGGTCGGCGTGTTGGTCGGCGTGATGGTCGGTGTATTGGTCGGCGTCGGTGTGATGGTCGGCGTGTTGGTCGGCGTCGGCGTGATGGTGGGCGTGTTCGTCGGCGTCGGCGTATTGGTAGGCGTGTTCGTCGGCGTCGGCGTGATGGTCGGTGTGTTGGTCGGCGTCGGCGTGTTGGTGGGTGTATTGGTCGGCGTCGGCGTGATGGTGGGTGTGTTGGTAGGTGTCGGCGTGTCACCGGAGGCCTGAACCGTCAATTGATGGGGCGAACGGTCATTTCTCCAGAGGAGTTCGGGCGAGGCTGTACCTGTAATTCCATTGACCCGAAAGGTCACTTTTTCGTCGCTTCGCATACCGGGTACTGGCGGAGTGACCGACGTGTCTTCACCATATATATACATGAAGGGTAATACCCCGTCATCCGTCAGCACAACGCAGCCAACAACTATCCCCCTGGGACTCACTGCCTCTACATACGCACCTGCCGGCGCAGGCTGGCCGTTGACCTGCGCTGCGCCGTAGGCAATTGTGAATCTAGGCGTGTTCTGTACTGTCGGGCAACTTCCCAGGGGCAGAAACTCCTCCGCTACCGACGAAAAGGAAGGAGTTCCTGCCGCCAGGATGACTACCAGCAATAGCATTGGTAGGTAGCCGAACCGTGGATATCTCATTTCAGCGCTCCTGCTGCACAGAAGGCATATAGAGATTCCAGATCCCGTTCAAAGCGAGATCGACCCTATGGAGATCTTTGTCATCGCTCCATAGCAATGGCACATCCACCGGGACAGCCATGCCGTTGACCTGCACAAGAATCGGCTCCCCTTCGGCAAAACCGGGGATGCGTGGGCTGGCCGTTTCATCCGCGCCATAGGCAAAGGTGGCGCGGTAGAAGCCTGGCTCGGTGGTTTCGATACAGCCCGCCACGTTCCCCTGGGTTGTAACCAGTTCGATACGGCTTCCCACCGGCGCAAGCTGACCGTTGATAGTCACTTCGCCATAGAGCAGGGTGGCGTAGGGTGTAGACTGCACACCGCCGCACAGCCCAACGGCCTCTACATGTTCGCTCATGCTGGCCGCTGGCGAGGTTGGATAGACCAACGTGGCCGCTTCATTCATATAGACAAGATAGCCTTGGCCCGGCTCCAGATGGGTCAGGTTGCTGGCTGGGGAACCGGGAATGTAGGTCTGAGAAATACCCAACACCCGCTGATACTTGCCATCGATACTGGCCAGGGCCTGAGCAACCGGCAGCGACGTGGAAGGCAGATAGCCGATCCAATTCCATCCGGCGTGGAGGGGGAGGGGGGTGTCCGCTGGACAGGTCAACCCCTCTGCTAGAAGATTGGCCGTGGTTGTGCCGGTCACCCGCACATAATAGGCCTGGCCACAGTGAATCTCTTTCAGCGTATTGTAGAGGGGATTGGCACCCGGAATAAAGACGCCTGTCTCACTCAGCGCCAGATCGTAACGGTTCTCGATGCTGCCGAAGACCTGCTGCGCCAGGGGCGCGGGCGGGTCCACGTGCAGGGAGATCAGATTCCATGGCGGGTTGAGCAATAGTGACTGGCCGTCCACCGGACCAGCGTCCAGGGCAGTCTCCACGGTTCCTCCCTCTTGCCAGTAGATCGATGGGGTTGATTTGGCCAACGCGCCGGTCACTCGGAAGGTGATACGCTCGCCATCCCGCATGCCAGGGATGGGCGGGGACGCGCCAGCATCCTCGCCGTAGACCCGCACGAAGGGGAACGCCCCGGCAGTTACCACAGTCACACAGCCTACGGTGTCGCCCCGGGGGTTGATGGCCTGGATGACCGTGCCCACTGGGGCAGGCGCGCCGTTGATGGTGACTGTGCCGAAGACATCCATTCCGGATGGGGTGGGCAAGGCCACGCAGGAGACTGCGGCTTCTACCGTCTCCTCTTCCAGAGCGATTTCGTTGACAAAGGGGCCATTGGCATCAGGCCGCACGATCCCCACTCGAATCGATCCATCGCTCTGGTAATGGATGGGCGAGACAGCGATGTGCTTGTCCACCCGTTCGCCTGTGGCTACGTTGAAGGTGCTGCCCGAATCTACACCATCGATCTGTACCTTCAATGCTGTGGATGTGGAACCGCTGCCCTGGCGGAAGGCCAGGTGGACCGTATAGCGTTTGTCGCTGCGCAGACCGTCGAAGCGGTAGACCAACTCCCGATCCGTCTGATCCACCCGCACACTGTGGGCGGGTAGTGTGCCCCAGGCTGTGTTGGCCGAGCCATCTTCCCAACCGAAAGTCCGGCTGCCCGGATAGCGGGGGTCATTCTGTCCGCCGGCGTCGGCGTAGCGATAGTCCACATCGTGGAGATTGACCTCGCTGACCACCGTGCCCTGCACGCCATCCGCAGCGATGACAATGGCAACGGAGCGGTCCAGTGCGTAGAGAGCCGGGTCCACCAGGAATGAAAGACGATGCACCTGTTGGTCGCCCAGGTCCACCGCCGAAGCGGTCAGGGTCACATTGTCCACTGTGACCGTTTCCAGGCGCTGGGCCTCGCCGGGACAGTTGTAGAGGGTGATGTCAAGGTGGTAGAAGTGGCCGGGCAGCAGGTGGTCGAAGCGATAGGCCAGGGGGCCGTTGGGATCCCGGCGGAAGCTCTGATAGGCTGCGTCGCCACAAGAACCGGTCACATCATCCCCGTCGGCGTCGATGACGCCATTGCCCCTGCTCTCGGAGTAGACCGGCTCGCCTGGCCCGCTGTCCAGCAGCACCGGCCCGGCCACGCCCACATAGACATCCAGCCAGCGGTCGTTGTTGCCTTCATCAGATTCGTTGATCTGTCCATCCTTGTCGGTCCGGATGAAGAGACGATGCCAGCCGGTAGTCGTGGGCGTCCAGGTGAAGACGACATTGCGATTTGCCCCTGGCCCGATGGTGCTGACAGTATTGGACTGTAGTTGCACACCGCTGCTCTCCGGATTGCCTCGGTAGAGGACGGTCTTCTGGCTGGCCGTGGCGGTCTGGCCGTTGTTCTTCAAGCTGGCCGTGACCGTGACCGTCTCGCCCACCACCGGCTCATCGTCGGAGAGGGTGATGCCCGTCGGATTGAATGCCAGATCCGGTCGGGTGAGGATGGTAAAGGGGGCCAGCGCGCTGTTGTTGGCTTCGTTGACCTCTGCCGTGCGGTTGAAGGGGTCCACTGTGGCCGTGACGGTCATGGGGCCGACAAAGCCGAGGGTGTCCCACTGGAAGGGCGCGGCCTCTGTGCCCGCCCCTGGGATGTTGGGAATGAATACGCTGCCGATGTACTGAGTGCTGCGTGCTGCGTGCTGCGTGGCATAATAGGAGACGGTCAGCGGTCCGCTGTCCGCCGTCCCGGTGTTGGCGACAGTGGCGTTGAGAGGCACCACCGCCCCTTCGGTCGGCGTGCCGGAGAGAGCCAGTTGGGGCGCGAGTTCCACAGAGCGCTCCCGGCTGACGGCCATATTGGTAAGTAGCACCTGGCCCGGCTTGCTCAGATAGACTTTGACATCCACATCGACGTCACCGTTGCCGGAGACGTAGGGAGCGAAAGCCGCGGCCAACGTATCCGTGTAGAACGTACCGGCGTTGTCAATGGCCTTCGTCTCATCCCATTCCCACGTGCCATCAGCGCCCACGTCCAGTTTGAAAGTCACGTCCCCACTGCCCACGCCAGAGACCAGAGCATCCAGAGAGGCTGAGGTCCACACACCAGAGGGCAGACGGAGCGTTGTGAGCATCTCGCCTTCAGCCGTGAAGTCGAGTTTGCGGCCGTATTGTATACGGTAAGTGCGTGTCTCTGAGGTTAGCTTAGGCAGATTAAGGAGTGTTGTAGAAGACGCAATCTGTTCGACGATGGAGCAATTGAGTTTCTTTGTAGTGATAAGGGGATTGTCACTACCGGTGAGAGATTCACAAAATTCGATGCGAATACGACCTGTGCCACCATTACCGCTACAACCATATTCACGGCATGCCCCTGATCCGCCACTGGCTCGAACTATACCCTGATTTGAGATGTTTTGACCAACAATGAAAATACTACCACCCGACCCCCCGCCACCCGGACCAGAGTATTGACTATTGCTATTTCCTCCATTGCTTCCATCAGCAATCATCGCACCAGAGATTTGTATGGATTTCCCTAAAACTATGAGAATTCCGCCACCACGCCCACCCGGTCCAGAGACAAGTCCACGTAGATCGTCACTTCCGCCACTGCCACCTCCAGAACCGGCATGGATCAGTGTATGTAAGTCAGCAACTCCGTAAGGTACACCTCCACTGCCAGGACTTGCATTACCACCCTCGCCTCGATTCCCGCCGCCACCATCTGAACCGTAGCCCCCACCGCCGGCACCTGCCCCTCCTTGCCCTCCACCCCAAGCATCGCCACCTCCTGCTCCGCCTCCACCACCGTTTGGCGATGGTGATTGTCCTCCCATTCCGTTATAACTCTCACCCTGAAATCCAGATGGCCCAGTACATCGGTCCCCACAAGGGGCAGATACACTCGATCCGCCTCTAAACCCAAAACCACTTGCATCAATATTACCCGCTATATTCATGGTTCCACTACACATTATGGCAAAAATGCCGCCCCAATCTCCAGCCCATGCACTCAGCGGTGTTACTGTACCCGTTACCGGACAGTCAGTGAATTGAGGTACCCGTAGGATTTGCGCTCTATCATTCCCACCGTTTGTGAAATATGCATATTTGAGTGGCTTCTCAAGTGCGAATGTACCAGAGCCTGTAAAGTCATTGATTGCTCTGTTCAACTCCCATTGACCGACTCCGCTACCGCGAGTCTGGTGGATCAGCACCATATCGTCGGGATTGATGCGCGAAACGGCGTAATGGTCAACAACGTCAATACTGGTTGAACCGGCTGTACCGTTGACTGTACCAACCCCAAAGCCCTTTTCGTAGTCTAAATTTCCGCTGCCTGGCATCACCCCATCTCGCCCATCGCCAAACATCTCGGCTGATGCAGTGCCTTCGCTGAAATCTGTAGCAATGCTACCAACACCTTGAAGTACAGAATTGGTGTCATAGACCTTCACCGGATGCAAAGAGCCTGCATCCGGTCCTAGCGAATGGGTGTAAGTAATCCACTCCCCCTGACTATGACTCCCATCCACCCACACCTCCACATCCAACGGACGGTCTTCCACCTTGCGGGCGTAGGCATCGCCGAAAAGGGGGGCAATCTCGCCCGTCACCTGTACAGTGTAGAGCGGGCGGGCCGGGTCGCTGGTGCGCAGGGTGGCCGTGCCTGTGTAGGGGCCGGTGGGCAGGGTCCGGGTGTCCAGCGAAAGCTCGTAGCTCGCCAGATCGCCCAAGCCCAGAGGCTTGCTGCCTGTCTGGGAGACGGACAAGCCCGGCGCGCCGGTGACGTAGGCCAGCAGGTCGATGTCGCCGATGCTGGCAATCGAGACGGAGCGCTTGAGTACCTCCCCCTGGGTCACAGTGCCGAAATCCCAGAGCGCGGCATTGCTGTCTGCGGCCGGTTTGGGATCCGCGGCAAAGCTGTTGAGGGGCCGGGCCCCGCTGTCGATGATATTGTTCTCGCTGTCGGTCCAGAAAGCGATGAGCAGATTGTCGCCGGCCGGTTTGTAGTCGGCGGAAAAGTCGGAGGCCGCCCATTCGGCCGTGAAGGTCGTCGGCCCTGCGGGGAAGTCCAGAGTATAGGATTTCTCCAACACCAGCTTGCCGTCGGAGACGAAATTCAGGTGCAGATGGCCGTCCCGGATGGTGGCCGGGTGGGGGCTGTTGACTATCAGACTGGTGCGGTTTGGCCCGGCGGGGTTGAATGCCCCTTCCGAGACAATCTGCACGGCCAGCCCTTTCAGCATCCCGTCGGCGTGGGGCGAGAGGGCATCACCCAGCCAGGGCAGTTGCACAGGCGTCACAAAGCGGCGGCTGCCCTGGGGATCGCTGTAGCTGACCACCACCACCGGCGGGGTGAAGGGTTCGCTGTTGACGGTGAAGGTGAAGGTATCCCGGGGCGTCAGCGCGGTGACGGTGAAGCTGGCCCCCGCGTCAATCGTGCCGGTGTTGAAGCCCACCTGCAAGCCCTGGGCAACATCCAACGGCAGGGGCGCGCGGTAGTCGCCGCCCAGGTTGAGCAGACCGCTGTTGCCCGCGCCGTCGTTCCAGGCCACGGCAGTGCTGCCCGTCCCCACCACACCCGGCGTCTGCGCGCTGAAGGTGAAGGTGCGATCCGCCGCGCCGCTGAACTGGCCCGCGGCGTAGGGTTTGGCCCGGCTGTTGCCCCACTCTCCCAAGCCCGGCGCTTTGATCAGACTGCCCACCACCACCTGGCGGCCCGCCCGCACAACGCCGTTGCCGCCCACTGTATTGTTGCCGATGGTTGTGGTCTCGTCCGGGGAGTAGAGCACCGCGTCGATGCCATAGGCGTCAAAGCTGCCCGTATTTTCCAGGGCCAGCTTGACCGTCACCACAGCGCCGTTGCGCTCGGTCACATAGCCCGCCAGCAGTTCGGGCTGGGGATGGATTTCGGCGCGCAGATGGCCGTCGGCGCAATGCTTGCTTTCGGCGTGGCTGGCGGGCAGAGCGCAGTAGTAGCGGAACTCGGCCCGGTCGTTGTAGCCGTCCCGGTCGCTGTCCCGGTTGAAGCGGAAGAGGATCCCCGAACCGTCCCGGGCTGGTAGCAGGTGCAGGGGCGTATCCCCGGCGTCGGCCTGGGTCAGATAGACATTCCACCAGGCGATGTCGGAGAGAAAGTGCTCGTTCCAGGCCGGCGCGGCGTCACCGTTGAATTCCGGCGTCCACAGGGCGTTGAGATTGCCCTCCGCGTCGTAGCCCGCGGGGAAGTAGCGGGTCAACACATCCTGCACCGTCTCTGCGCCCCAGGTGGGGATGACGTACTGGTCAACGCTCTCGTCCCCGTCCTCCACCCCGTCCTCGATAAAGACCGTCACCCCGCCGCTGATGGCATTGACGTAGAAGTTCTCGTCCGCGCCAAAGCTGAAGTTCTCCACCTTCACCGTCAGCCGCTCGCCCAGGTCGATGCGCTTCATCTGTTCCAGACTGAGGGGGATGGGGTTGGAGGCGTAGGTTTTGCTGCTGATGACGCCGGGGGGCGTGTTGGGACCGACTGGGAAAAGATTGTCCAGCTTGCCGTTGGCGAACTGCTCCCAGGCCGAATAGGAGATGGCGGGCAGTTTGTCGTCGCCGATGTAGATATTGAAGACCAGATTGGTCAACTCTCGGGCATATTCCGTGCCCGAATTCTGCACCGCATAGCGGAAGGTCAGGTCCGCGGCGTGGCTGGAATTCACCGCCCAGGCTGTGCTCCAGTTCTGGCCGGATGTGAAGGCTTCACCCTGGGAGATGGTGTGCTCCTCGTAGACTTCGTGGGTCGTCGTCTGCGCCCCGCCCCAGGATTTGCCGTTGGTCTTTGTTTCGGTCAGGCGGGGGCGGGAGATTTGATAGCTGATGTCATGCAATCCCCGTGCAATCAGACGGCCTTGCTGATCAATTGCTTGCTGGATGCCATCCAGTGAAGTTGTCACGTTTTGAAAACCAACGCCTAACGTGTTATCTATCGATTTTAGGCTTTGTCCAGTAAGCTGAAATCCATCCTTGAGCGTGCCATTAATATCTGACAAACGCTCGTTTGAAGTATTTACGCCTTTTGCAATATCTGAGGTGTATTTGCCAATATTCTGGAGTTCTGCAACAGTATCTTTACCGGTAGTATCCGTAAGCATATGATGTGTTTGAATGACGTCAGATACGGCAGATACGGCTGCTGCTCCAGCCCCGATTGCTGCCGCGGTTCCTCCGGCTGCTGCAATCCCAACGAAAATGAGGGGGACCACTGCAGGAGTTTCTACTTTTCGAGTATCCAACAGTTCTTTTGTGCGAATAGGTGTTTCAACCGCCTGCGACACCTCTTCCCATTCGTTCCATGTCACTGTATTGGCAATACTTGTACTCTGCCCACGAGTAACCGCAGTCTCATAGGAATTCGTCTTCTCGACCATTTCCCCTTGCGAAGTCGTGATGGTCGTCACCCGCTCCACATTCCAGGTCTTTCCAGTCGCTGGATCGGCCAACACATAGACTTCGGGCACGGGGAAAGCCGCCACAAACGGATTGTCCCCCGGCGGCAACACCCAGCGGGGCATTTCGGAGGTGATGAAATCCGAATCCATCGAACGGGGGTAGTCGCCATAGGCCGATTTGGTGACGCCGAAGAGTTCCTGGCCGTCGTCGAATTTGTCGAAATCGGTGCTTTCCGCGGGCACCCGAGTGCCGATGACATAAATCTCGGCCAGGTCGGGGATGGAATCCTCGTCCGAGTCGAGCAGACAGGTGGGTTGTTCGCCCACGGCAATCGTCTTGACAAAGGGCGGCCAGGCCCGATAGGGCGGCCCGTAGCCCCAGCGCACGCTGCGGGGGACGGTTACATCCAGCAGCGCGGCCACCTCCTGGCCGTCGGTATAGCCCTGGGCATCCCCGTCGCTGTTGGGATTGAGTGGGTCCGTACACCACCAACTCTCCTCTGTATTGGTCAGCCCGTCGCCGTCGTCGTCCAGGCTGAAGGAGTCGGCCAGGGCGGCCTTGACCTCCGGCGTCAGGGCCTGCACCACCACCCGCAGGGAGGTCAGAGCCTGCACGGTTTCCGCTTCGTCGGCACCCACCGGCCCCAAAGAACGTTGGGCCACTTGGGTCTGCATAGTTTTGCTGCGTTCCAGCACTGGCCCCACTGCCTTGGCCATCCACGGTCGTTCCGCGCCGTTGGCCATCACCAGGGCGCTGAACTCGTCCGTGCCTGTGGGTTGGAATCCTAATCGAGTCAGGTTCGCCAACTGGTCGAAGTCGGCCAGGACCATGGCATCGGTCTCGCCTTGGTTCAGGATCACCACGTCCAATTCCGCCAGGCGCGCCCAGTCCGTGGGCTGGTCCACAGTGATGTGGGTACGGAAGAGGACGCCTGCCCCCGGCTCCACTTTCTCAGGTTGCGCGACCGACTGGGCCGACACAGATTGAACCGGCTGGGCAGGGGAAATCGGCGTCAGGACCATACCCAGGGCGACAAAGAAGCTGATCAGTTTGTGGATAATCATGGTGATCTCCTGGAGGAACGAGTGCGGCAGAAAGGGCGGGAAAGGAAAACAAAGAGGAGATGGGACCGGTGCAGAATGGATCGTGACAAAAAACGAAGGCTTTTTCAAGGGGCATTCGTCCACACCTGGACAGGACAGATGCCCTTTTCGCCGGAGAGCAGACGCACCCAATCAACACTTGATCGATTCCACAACCATTATACACCCAAATGACGTGCAGCGATCTATCAAATGTCTCTCACGGGTCTCTCAAATTATGCCTATAGAGATAGAGATCTGGGGCTCAACTGGATTTCATGGGGTGAACGTCCCCGGCACTCGCCAAAACGGGTTTGATGTTCGAGACTTCTGGTGGCGAGTGCCGGGGACGTGGCTTGACCCCCTGAGATCCCAAAGAATCAGATCTGGCTGCCATCGGTGAAACCAAACGGGTTCCCCCCAGAGCTTTCCAGTAAACCATTTTGGTTAAACCGAGAAGGGATGACTCTGCTACAAAAAACTATTTAACCGCCAAAAACGCAGAGGAAAACACCTTCTTCTCTTTGTGATCTCTGTGATCTCTGTGGCAAAAGGCTATTTAACCGCCAAGAACGCAGAGGAAAACACCTTCTTCTCTTTGTGATCTCTGTGATCTCTGTGGCAAAAAGCGTTTTAACCGCCAAGAACGCAGAGGAAAACACCTTCTTCTCTTTGTGATCTCTGTGATCTCTGTGGCAAAAAGCTATTTAACCGCCAAGAACGCAGAGGAAAACACCTTCTTCTCTTTGTGTTCTTTGTGATCTCTGTGGCAAAAAGCGTTTCAACCGCCAAGAACGCAGAGGGAAACACCTTCTTCTCTTTGTGATCTTTGTGATCTCTGTGGCAAAAAGAACCTTTTTGCAGCAGAGTCATAGCTGTTTTGATCCCGGGGGCGCGGTCGTACCGCGGATCACCAACTCGGTTGCCAATTCCAGGCGCTGGGGGACTGTTTCTGGGTTTTCAATGCGGGCGACCAGCAGCCGTGTCGCCACCCGGCCCATCTCCTCCAAGGGCTGACGCACGCTGGTCAGCCCTGGCACAACCAGCGCTGACTCGTTGATGTCATCAAAACCCACTACAGAAAGATCTGCGGGTACGACCAGGCCACGCTCCTTGGCCGTCAACATGGCGCCGAAGCCCATCAGGTCACTGGCGGCGAAGATGGCCGTGGGCGGTTGGGCCAGGTCCAGCAGACGGCTGGCACCCTCAACGCCCCCCTGCTTCAAGAAGTCCCCTTCCATCACCCACGCCTCCGGGCTGACCAAGCCGTGATCCGCCAGCGCAGACCGGTAGCCGGCCAATCGATCCTGGGAGCAAGCCAGATCCAGGGGACCGGTGATGGTGGCGATCTGGGTGTGACCAAGCTCGATCAAGTGTTGGACAGCGCTATACGCACCCTGGAAATTGGTCGCCTGGATGGCGGTGTCCGACGCGTCCTGGCCGGGGTGATCGACGAGTACATAGGGGAAGTTGAGGCGATGCAGATCGGGCAGGTAGGCCTCCAGGTTGCGGGGCAGGATGATCAGCAGTCCATCGGCCAGCCCCTGGGTCAACTTGACCACGTAGTTGGCTTCCTTCACCTTGCGCTGGTGGGTGGTGGCGATCAGCATGTCGTAGTCCAACACCGAGACCTCTTCGTCGATCCCCCGCACGATCTGCACCGTGTAGTTGGTCTCCAGATCATAGATCAACACACCGATCACCTGGGAGCGGCCCCCGGCCAGACTGCGGGCCTTGAGGTTGGCCACATACCCCAAGCGTGTCATAGTCATCTGCACTTTGGATCGGGTAGACTCTTTGACATATTCCTTGTTGTTGATGACCCGGGAGACCGTGGAGTAGGAGACGCCGGCTTCTCGCGCCACATCAAAGATGGTAATGTTTGGTGAAATCGTTTGGTTTGCATCCATGGTGGGCTCACTTGTGATTGAGTCCCGCCAAGCATCAAATCAGCTTTGGCAGAACCGTAGAGATTGGCCGCTGAAAGAACAGCATGGCCCATGACGAAAAATAAATGGAACCAAGAAAAGCAGGAATTGGGGGTTGACAAGCTGAAAAAGTCGGTATATACTCTTTTTGCAAGCGCTTGCAATACAAGTAAACACCTATTCAAACGCTCTGTCAAGCCCCAAAAAAGCATTGTCCGTGAATTCCTGAAAATCTATCCGTCTCGGCTCCTTTTGTGTGCCTGTTCTGCAAGCGCTTGTCGTGTCCGATGTTGCCGCAGTCTTTTTTAGAAAATCCTGCAAGCGCTTGCGATGGTCTGTTTTCTTGGTTCTGTTCCCGGTTTCTGTTTTCCGGTTGTCCTCACTATCCACTGTTTTTCTACAAAGGAGATTTACGCATGTTTCGAAATAAGTTTGTTGTGATCATTCTGGTGCTGAGTATGCTCCTGGGGGCATGTTCTACCCCCGCGGCAACCCCGGCCACCGAAGCCCCGGCCGCCGCCGCTGCCGTTGAAGCGCCTGCCGCTGTCGAAGCGCCCGCCGCCGCCCCGGCCGCTGGCAAGACCGTGTTGAATGTTTGGTCCTTCACCAACGAAATCAACACCATGGCCATTGCGTATGAGGGCAAGAACCCCAACGTGGATGTCCAGTACACCATGATCCCCATGACCAATGGCGAATACCAGACCAAGCTTCTGTCCGCCCTGGGCACGAAGGACGCGCCTGATGTGATCGCTCTGGAGGCTTCCTTTGTCAAGGAGTATGTGGAAGCCGACTTCCTGGCCGACCTGGCCGACCTGATGCCGTATGCCGAGGCCAACAAGACCTATGCCTTTGTCACGGACGTGGGCACGTATGATGGCGTGATCAAGGCCTTTGCCTATCAGGCCACCCCCGGTGCCCTCTTCTATCGCCGCAGTCTGGCCAAGGAATACTTTGGCACGGACGATCCCACGGAGATCCAGGCCCTGCTGTCCGACATGGACAAGTACACGGCCGCCGCTGCTGTGATCAAAGAGAAATCCGGCGGTGCTACCTTCATGGTCGCCTCCAGCGGTGACTTCCAGAACCCCTTCTTCGCCAACCGTGCCCAGCCCTGGGTTGTGGACGACGCTCTGGTCGTTGACCCCATGGTGGAGAAGTATATCGAGACCGCCAAGTTGTTCCGTGATGAGGGCTACGAGGCCCAGGCTCAGCAGTGGCAAGAAGGCTGGTTCGCCGGCATGAACGATTCTCTGGTAGATGCCAACGGCAACGCCAAGCAGATCTTCAGCTACTTCCTGCCCACTTGGGGCCTGCCCTACGTGTTGGCCCCCAACGCCGCATCGGCTGACGGTGTCAATGACACCAGTGGCGACTGGGGCGTCATCACCGGTCCCTTGGCCTACCAATGGGGCGGCACCTGGCTAGGCGCTATGGCCTCCAGCACGAAGATGGACTTGGCCAAGGACTTCATTCGCTTCGCCACCCTGGATCAGGAAAACCTGACCAACTGGGCAACGGGCGTCTACACCAATGAGTACCTGAAGGCCATCGATCCCACTGTGCCCGAAAGCCAGATGCAGGCCCCGGGCGACTTCGTCTCCAGCCAGGTTGTGGTGGAAGCGATCACGGCCTCCTTCGACGACTCGGACCTGAGCGCTTTCTTGGCCGGGCAGAATTCCTACGCTGGCTTTGCCGCAGCGGCCCCGTCCGTCAACGCCAAGCTGATGACCGGTTCCGATGACGCCATTGGGCGTGCCCTCGGCGATCCGCTGAACCAGTACCTGAACGGCGAAATCTCGATTGATGACATGTGGGCTTCCTGGAAGACCAACCTGAGTATCGACTTCCCAGACCTGATCATCAACTAGGTTTTGGAATGCGCGTGATGTCCCTGTGATGTCACTCGGTGAGTGTGGGGGGCAGTGGGTCAACCACTGCCCCCCCACTCGGCCCCTCATATTCGACCTAGCAAAGGAGCCAAAGATGCTCGCCTCCCGATTGAAGAAAGACAACTACGGATATCTCTTCATCACGCCATTTGTGATTGCTTTCCTGATATTCGGGCTTTACCCGGTCTATAACACCCTGTATCTCAGCTTTACCGACACCACCCTGATGAGTCCCACGGCGAACTGGGTCGGACTGAAAAATTTTCGGCTCCTGTTTTCGGATCAAGTCTTTCTGAACGCGGTGAAGAACACCTGGCTGATCTGGATGTTGAATTTCATCCCCCAAGTCGGCGTGGCCATGTTGCTTTCGGTTTGGTTCACCAGTGTGCGCTTGCGCATCCGGGCGGTTGGCCTGTGGCGGGCAATCTTCTTTTTGCCCAACTTGCTCATGCCCGCTGCGGTGGCCGCTCTGTTCTTTAGCCTGTTTTCGTTCTATGGTCCCATCAACCAGGTCTTGGTCCGGGCCGGGTTTATTCCCGAGGCCATGCAGTTTCTGCAAAATGTCACCATCGCCCGTAGCCTGGTCGTCTTCATTCAGTGGTGGATGTGGTTTGGATCGACCATCATTTTGCTCATGGCGGGCATGACCTCCATCTCCGTGGCACTGTACGAGGCGGCCATGATGGACGGGGCGACAGAGCAGCAGATGTTCTGGCGCATCACCATTCCCCTGCTTCGGCCCATCATGATCTATGTCTTTGTGACCTCCCTGGTCGGTGGGATGCAGATGTTCGACATTCCTTACCTGCTCACGGATGGCAGAGGCTCGCCCAGCGGTTCGATCATGACCAACAACATTCTCATGTACCTCAAGTTTAGCAGCAGCAAGGGGCACATTGGGTCCGCATCAACCGTGGGCGTCGTCGTCTTTTTGATGACAACGATCTGTGCCTTGGGCATTTTCTACTTCCTGCGAGAACGAGATCATGGATAAAGCGTCCAGTCCCATGTTCTTCCCAACGCACCCTGACCAGAAAATGGAGATGGCATCATGATGAGCAACTACCGACTTAACACCAATATCCTGCGCGGCCTGATCTACATTGTGCTTTTTGTGCTTTTGATCGTCACGATCCTGCCCATTTGGTTGCTGCTGGTCAACGCCAGCCGGTCCACGGTTCAGATCCAACAGGGGCTCAGTTTGATGCCCAGCACCCATCTGCTGGAAAACTACAGCATTCTGCTGGGGCGCGGCCTCAACCTGTGGCGTGGCTTCAATAACAGCGTGATTGTGGCGGTGGCGTCCACGGTGCTCTCCGTCTACTTTGCTTTTTTGACGGCATACGGCATCGTCGTCTACGAGTTCAAGGGCAAACGCTTCTTCTCTAACTTTATCATCGTCCTGGTGTTGATCCCCATGCAGCTTTCGATCATTGGGTTCTACCAATACATGGCAAAGTTGGGGCTGACCGACAACTACGCCTCGCTGATTTTGCCCACCATCGCTTCGGCGGGCACGGTCTTTTTCGGCAAGCAATACCTGGAATCTATCATCATCCGGGATCTGATCGACGCCGGCCGCGTGGACGGGGCCGGGGAATTCAGCATCTTCCACAAGATCATGCTGCCCATTGCCGTGCCCGGTGCGGTGACCGTGGGCATCTTTGCCTTTGTGGCCTCGTGGAACAACTTTTTCAACGCTTTTATCCTCATCTCCTCTATCGAGAAATATACCCTGCCCATGTTGGTGCAAACCCTGCGTGGGGATGTCTATCGCACAGAGTATGGGGCCATCTATCTGGGCATTGCCGTGACGATTGCGCCCATTATGGTGATCTACGCCATCTTCTCCCGGTTCATTGTCAACGGCATTGCCATGGGATCTGTGAAAGAATAAGCCCAGTCTCACCACCTAATCAACGGAGTCATTATCATGTCAACCCTTTCGGTTTCATCCGGTTCATTGAACGCGCCCGCCCCTGCCGATTTCTTGCCCTATCAAGACCCCTCCCTGCCCGTGGCCGAGCGGGTTGCGGATCTGCTTTCCCGCATGACCTTGGCGGAGAAGCTGGCCCAGTTGGGCAGCCGCTGGATGTATGAACTTTTTGGCGATACCCAGCGGGCCGAATTGTTGGCCCAAGGCATCGGCCAGATCACCCGCATCGGCGGGGCCAGCAACTATACGCCGACGGAGAGCGCGGCCATGGCCAACGAGATCCAGCGGATGCTGCGGGACGAGACCCGGCTGGGCATCCCGGCTATGGTGCATGAGGAGTGCTGCGCCGGGTATATGGCCCGGGCGGCCACGGTCTTCCCCCAGATCATCGGGTTGGCCAGCACGTGGCAGCCGGAGTTGGCCGGGGAGATGGCCGGCGTGGTGCGCACGCAGATGCGGGCCGTGGGCGCGCACCAGGGATTGTCCCCCGTGCTGGATGTGGTGCGGGATCCCCGGTGGGGGCGGGTGGAGGAGACCTTTGGCGAGGACGCCACCCTGACCGCCAACATGGGCGCGGCCTATGTGCGGGGCATCCAGACCCAGGATTGGCGGCAAGGCGTGATCGCCACGGGCAAGCATTTCGTGGGCTATGGGCTGACCGACGGCGGCTTCAACTGGAATCCGGCGCATATCCCGGCCCGTGAGCTGCGGGAGGTCTTTTTGGCTCCCTTCGAGGCGGCGGTGAAAGAGGCCGGGCTGTATTCGATCATGAATGGGTATAACGAGATCGACGGCGTGCCCTGCGCGGCCAGCCGCAGCCTGCTCACGGACATTTTGCGGGACGAGTGGGGCTTTGACGGCATTGTGGTCTCGGACTATTTCGCCGTGGATATGCTTCAGAAGACCCATCACGTTGCGGGGGACAAGGGTATGTCCGCCCACATGGCCCTGTACGCAGGGATCGATGTGGAACTACCCAGCACGGATTGCTACGGCGAACCCTTGGCGGCGGCCGTGGCGGCTGGGCTGGTGGACGAGGCATTGGTTGATGTCAGCGTGGCCCGGGTCTTGCGCACCAAGTTCCAGCTGGGCCTGTTCGAACAGCCAATGGTGGAAGTGGACGCCGCCGCGCCCCAGTTCGATACCCCGTCCCAACGACAGTTAGCCCGGCGTATTGCCCAAAAGTCCCTGGTTTTGCTCAAAAACAGGGACAATCTGCTGCCCCTGGCTAAGTCGCTCAAATCCGTGGCGGTGATCGGTCCCAACGCCGACAGCGCCCGCAATTTGGTGGGGGATTACACCTATATTTGCCACATCGAGACGTTGATCGAGATGCGGGAAAAGGAAAATCCCTTTGGCACCGCGGTGGCCAGCGATGTGGAATTGGTGCAGGATTTTGTGCCCATCAACCCCATCCTGGCCGCCATCGGCGAGAAGTTGGGGCCGGATGCGGCCATCCACTTTGCCCAGGGTTGTGACATCAACAGCCAGCGGCGGGATGGCATCGCCGCCGCCGTGGAGGCCGCCCGCCAGGCCGAAATCGCCATCGTGGTGGTCGGCGACAAGTCCGGCCTGACCGACGATTGCACCAGCGGCGAAGCCAGAGACCGGGCGGACCTGGGGCTGCCCGGCGTTCAACAAGAGTTGGTGGAGGCCGTGGTGGCTACGGGCACGCCCACCATCGTCGTGTTGGTCAATGGTCGCCCGCTTTCCATCAGTTGGATTGCGGAGCATGTGCCGGCCATTGTGGAGGCGTGGCTGCCCGGCGAAGAGGGGGCGGAGGCCGTGGCCGATGTGCTTTTTGGCGACATCAACCCCGGCGGCAAGCTGCCCATGACCTTCCCCCGCTCTGTGGGCCAGGTGCCGGTCTATTACGGCGTCAAGCCCTCCGGCGGGCGTTCCCATTGGAAGACCACCTATGTGGATCTGTCCAACACGCCGCTCTTTCCTTTTGGATTTGGGTTGAGTTATACTACCTTTGGGCTGGAAAATTTGCGACTGGATCGGTCCACTGCCGGGGCTGGCGAGAGCGTGACGGCGTGGGTGGAGGTGGTCAACACGGGCCAGCGGGCCGGGGATCAGGTGGTGCAGCTTTATGTGCGGGACGAGGTGGCGTCCATCACCCGGCCTTTGTTGGCTTTGGCCGGATTCCAGCGGTTGAGCTTGCAGCCCGGCGAACGGCGCACCGTGCGTTTTGATCTGCCGGTGAACCAATTGGCCTTCCTGGACGGGTCCATGCGCTGGGTGGTGGAGCCGGGGACGATCAAGCTCTTTGCCGGCACCTCCGCGGCGGATCTGCCCCTCGCTGCCAGCTTTGAGATTACTGGCGCAACCCAGGAAGTGGAGCGGGCTTTCTTCACCCTGGCGACAGTGGAATAACAGTGAAATAAGCGTAACGACTAACCCCACCCTAACCCTCCCCAGATTGGGGAGGGGATAGATCGTGCGTACCGGGCCGATCGCGGCGATTTGGCTCCTCCCCCAAACTGGGGGAGGCTGGGAGGGGGTAGCTCGGTCTTTACGCAAAATCAACCAATCAACGTACCAACCAACTCCCAAGGAGCCACACCATGTCAGCAACACTCGCTCAACCTAACCGCAAATTTACCTTCGGTCTGTGGACCGTGGGCAATGTGGGCCGGGATCCCTTCGGCGAACCCGTGCGCAAGGCCATTTCCCCGGTGGAGATCGTGCATCTTTTGGCCGAGGCCGGCGCGTACGGCGTCAACTTCCACGACAACGATCTGGTGCCCATCGATGCCACCCCGGCCCAGCGTGACCGCATTGTGGCCGACTTCAAAAAAGCCCTGGCCGACACCGGGCTGGTTGTGCCAATGGCCACCACCAATCTGTTCAGCCACCCGGTCTTCAAGGATGGCGCGTTCACCTCGAACGATCCCAAGGTGCGGGCCTATGCCTTGCAGAAGACCATGCAGGCCATTGACCTGGGTGTGGAATGCGGGGCCAAGCTCTACGTCTTCTGGGGCGGGCGGGAAGGAGCCGAGACCGATGCGGCCAAGGAGCCTCTGGCCGCCATCCAGCGCAACCGGGAGGCCATGAACTTCCTATGCGAATATGTTCTGGATCAGGGCTACGACCTCAAATTCGCCCTGGAGCCCAAGCCTAACGAACCTCGTGGTCACATGTACAATGCCACCATCGGCCACATGCTGGCCTTTATCGAGACCCTGGACCATTCGGACATGGTCGGCGTCAACCCGGAAGTGGCCCACGAGCACATGGCCGGTCTCAACTTCCTGCACGGCGTGGCCCAGGCCTGGGACGCCGGCAAACTCTTCCACATCGACCTCAACGACCAGGTGATTGGTCGCTACGATCAGGACTTCCGCTTTGGGGCCGCGGACATCAAGAGCGCCTTCTTCCTGGTCAAGTTCCTCAAGCAGGTGGGCTACAACGGCTCCCTCCACTTTGACGCCCACGCCTACCGCACGGAGGATTACGAAGGGGTCAAGGCCTTCGCCCGGGGCTGCATCCGCACCTATGACCTCCTGGCCGCCAAGGCCGATGTCTGGCAGGCGGACGCCGAGATCCAGGCCATGATCGCCGAGATCAACGGCGGCGACGGCAGCACGGACGCCTTCACGGGCAAATACTCCCCGGCCAAAGCCGCCGCCCTCAAGACCGCCAGCTTCGACCGGGACGCCCTGGGCGCACGGGGTCTGGGCTACGAAGCGTTGGATCAGTTGACCATGGAAGTGCTGTTGGGCGTGAGATAAGGAACATCGAGTATCGTGTATCGAGTATCAAAAATACTCGATACACGATACTCGATAAAAAGGAGCATTTATGAACTACTTCATCGGCATCGACTCATCCACCACTGCCACCAAAGCTCTGTTGATGGACGAGGGGGGCAATATTGTGGCTGTGGGGGCGACGGAATATGGCTTTGAGACGCCCAAGCCCCTGTGGAGCGAACAGCATCCGGATCTGTGGTGGGACGGCACCGCGGCCAGCATCCGCCAGGTGTTGGCCATGTCGGCCATTGATCCAAAAGACGTGGCCGGTATTGGATTGACGGGGCAAATGCACGGCCTGGTTCTGCTTGATGAAGGGGGGGGCGTCCTGCGTCCCGCCATTTTATGGAACGATCAGCGCACCCAAGCCCAGTGTGACACCATGCGTGCCCGTTTGGGCAAGGCCCGCCTGATCCAAATCACCGGCAACGATGCCCTCACCGGCTTTACGGCACCCAAGATTTTATGGGTGCAGGAAAACGAGCCGGATGTGTGGGCCAAGACCCGGCATATCCTGCTGCCCAAAGACTTCGTGCGTCTGCGTCTCACCGGCGACTATGCCACGGACAAGGCCGGGGCCGCGGGCACCCAGCTTTTCGACGTGGCGCAACGGGATTGGTCACCGGAGGTGTTGGCTGCCCTGGAGATCCCCGCCGCCTATTTGCCCAAAACTTACGAAGGGCCGCAGATCACCGGCCATCTTTCGGCGCAGGCGGCGCAAGCCACGGGATTGCCCGTGGGCGTGCCCGTCATGGCCGGGGGCGGAGATCAGGCCGCCGGGGCCGTGGGCGTGGGCGCGGTGACACCAGGGATCGTCTCCCTGGCAATGGGCACCTCCGGCGTGGTCTTCGCCGGGACCGATGCCCCGGTCATCGAGGCGGAGGGGCGACTGCACGCCTTTTGCCATGCCGTGCCGGGCCGCTGGCACTTGATGGGCGTCATGCTCTCCGCGGCGGGCAGTCTGCGCTGGTATCGGGACACATTGGCTCCCGGCGTCAGCTACGACGATCTACTGGCCCCGGCCGCGCAGGTGCCGGCGGGCAGCGATGGTCTGCTCTTCCTGCCCTACCTCACCGGCGAGCGCACGCCCCATCCCGACCCGGACGCCCGGGGCGGCTTCATCGGTCTGACCGTGCGCCACACCCAGGTGCATTTGACCCGGGCCGTGCTGGAAGGGGTGGCCTTTGGCCTGCGAGACAGCTTTGAACTCATGCTGGGCGCAGGATTGGGCGAGATCACCCAGGTGCGGGTCTCTGGCGGCGGGGCGCGCAGTCCCTTGTGGCGGCAGATTTTGGCGGATGTGTTGAACACGGAGTTGGTCACGGTCAACACTACCGAGGGCGCGGCCTTTGGGGCGGCTTTGTTGGCCGCCGTGGGCGCGGGGGCTTTCCCGGATGTGGATGCCGCCGTGGCCGCCACAGTCCAGGTCACGGATCGGGTCCAGCCCGGCCCGGATGTGGCAACCTACACTGCCATGTATCCGCTTTACACCAGCCTCTATCCGCGGCTGAAGGATCTGGGGCCGCAACTGGGGTGAGGCGGGAGAAGAGGAGACAAGGAGAGATCCTTGCCTCCTCTTCTCCTCTTCTCCTTGTCTCTCCTTCTCCGCCC
>JAGNDO010000034.1 GCA_018003515.1 Caldilineaceae bacterium | reverse complement strand
GCGCTGTCTGCGGGGGGGGCGAAGAGGCTGGCGGTCATGGCGTCGATGAGGGCGCTTTGGTTGTCGGCCAGGGTGAGGCTGGTGGAGGCCAGGGAGGCGATGCCACCGGCGGGCTGCCAGAGCAGGGACTCGGTCAGACTCTCCACGGTGGGGTGGGTGAAGAGACCGGTGAGACAGGTGAAGTTGAGCAGAATGGGCAGGCGGTCGCCGTTGCGCAGACCGGCGCTGTTGTCCACGGTGAAGAGTTGATCCTTGCCCCACTGGGTGACGCTGCCGTGGCCAAAGTAGGCCACGGCGAAATCCCCGGCCTGCACCCGGTCCACGGTCTGCGCGCCTACGTCGGCTTGGCCAGCGACCGGGGCAAAAAGGGCAGACGTGAAAGTTGCCGGGACTTGATCCAAAAAGCGCTGGGCGTCCTGGGCGAAGGAGGGTTCGCTGCCATCGGCCACGGCCAACACTTGCCGCCGCCACGCATCGTCCCCATCCCCGGCTTCGTAGGCCAGGATTTTGTTCACAGCGGTGGTAACTTGGGCCGGTGTGCGGGCGGGGAGACGGCCCAGGGCTACATCGGGCAGAGGGTCGGCGTCCAGGCGGGCGAAGTCTACATCGGTGACGGTCTGGCCGCCAAAGATGGTGTAAACCCAGAAGGAAGGCAGCCGGTTGGCGTCCGGGGCAGTGGTGTAGCCTTTGGGATCATAGGTGGCGTCGCCCAAAAGCAGGACATAGCGGGGGGCGGGGGTCCAGTTTTGGGCCGCATGGGTCAGGAAGGCGCGTACGGCCTCCGGCTCGGCCAGCCCGTGGTTGAAGTCATCGTAGATGCGCTGGAGGGGCACGGCCAGGGGGGTGAGGCCCTGGGCGCGACGCAGATCCAGCAACGGGGCGGCGGCGGCCAGCAGATCCGGCGGGCCGATCACCAGATAGTCCGCTCCGGTTGGGGGAATGCGCAGGATCGGCTCGCTTAAAATTGGTTGCATGGTCACGGGACCGGGCAGGTTGACACGGTTGGCTGCCACGTAATGGCTCCCCACCGAGGCGACCAGGGGGTCTGGGCCGACTGGTTGCAGCACAGACCAGGCCGCTGGGTTTGTCACATCAAAAAACAGGGCATCACCGGCCAGCCCGCTGATTGTCACCCCGCCGCCCGGCCCGGTGAAATCGAGCCGCCCGGCCTGGGCCACAAAGCGGCGGGGATAGTCCAGGGTGAGGCTCTCCACAAAGACGCTCTCGCCGGGCGCGCCCTCCACGCCGGGCAGGCTGATCTCCACGCTGTTTTCCCCCTCCACCAACAGCCCGGCTGGAACCTGGCCCTGGAAGGTCTGCCACCCTTTATCATCCCACTGCTCGTCCAAAACCACTTGGCCGTTGACCGTCAGCCGCAGATGATGGTCGGGGTTCAGCGCGGCATCCCCGGCGGTCCCCCACACGGAGAGCCCGACTGTGGCCGCGCCCGCGCCCAAATCGGTCAAGGGGAGAGGCAGGAGCAGGGGTCGGCCTGGGCGCAGTTGGGTCCAAAACCAATTGTCGCCGCTTTCGGGCAGGGGGGTGTAGCGGCTATTTTCTTCCAGATGCAGATGGGCGGTGAATTGGTGGGCGGTGGCGGCAGAGGGAAGGCGGGAGGCGGAAGCTGGGCGCAAGGGGGCGGAAGACGCTTGCAGCCGGTAGACGTTTTGGCGGGTATAGGCGCTGACCACGGGTTGGGCCACGAAGATCAGCCCGGCGTCGGGGCCGGGGCCGTCCACCAGCACGGGGACGGGTTGACCCAGGTGGGTCAGCCCCAGGCTGGTCAATTGGGCCGGGTCCGAGACAATCCCAGCCTGGTGCAGGGCGGCGTAGCTGACCCGATGGGGACCGCTCTCCTGGGTGAGCAGGTTGAGGGGGGAGCCCGCCGGGGCCACCGATGGCGGGGCGGCCAGGCGTTCGGCCACAAAGGGGGTGTCCGCCTGGCTCTCTCGGCCACAGGCGGCCAGCAGGAGGAGGAGCAGGATGAGCAGGAGGGCGCGTGAAAAAAGTTGTCGACTCGGTGACGACTCAGGATGACGATAGATCATGAGGGTCTATTTCTGCTGATTTGCCACGCGGCCAGAACCAAAAAGAAGAGGCCCAGCCCAGCCAAGGACGCGGCAAAAGCGTCCAAATTGTCCAAGGAGCGCCCAGCAGGGGCGGGTGGTTGACCGATCAGTTGGGCTTGACCGTTGGAAAGGGGGGTGGAGCGGGGCGGGGGCAAGAGTTGGGCCACGGCAACCGGGGTTCTGGTGGGTGTGGCAGTGGCTGTGGGGGTGAGGGTGGGCGTGGGGGTGGGCGTGCCCGTCTCGGTTGGCGTGGGGGTGAGGGTCGGCGTATCCGTCGGCGGGACAGTGGGCGTCTCGGTGGGGGTTTCCGCGGGGGTTTCTTCTGCGGGCAGAGGCGTTTCCGTTATATCCGGTGTCAGCAGATCCGCACCAAAGGGGGTCTCAGTGGGGGTGGGATCAGTTGGGGTGGGATCAGTGGGGGTGGGATCAGTGTTGCCTGGATAGCTGTTGGGCACGGGCGTTGCCGAGGGGAAGGCGAATGTGGGGGCGGTGGTGGCCGTGGCCGGCCCTTGATACGCGCCCGGAATCGGGGTGAAGGACGGCGTGAAAGTGGGCGTCAATGACGGCGTCCACGATGGGGTGGCGGTTGGGGTGATGGTGGCGGTGGGTGTGATGGTGACTGTGGTCGTTGGCGTCAGGGACGGCGTAACCGAAGGGGTGGATGTAGAGGTAGCCGTGGAGGTAGCCGTGGATGTAACCGTCGCAGTGGTGGTCGCAGTGGCCGTGGGGGTGGCCGTGGGCAAGAGGATGGGGGTAATGCCGGACAGGGTGATCGCTTCTGGGCAAATTGCCGCAGAGGCCGTCGGCCCGCCGCCCATCAGGCTAAAGGTGGCGGATGCAATGTTGTCCGAAAACTGGGTATAGGTGCCATCGTCTTCGACCAGCAAATAGAAGTAAGTTCGGCCATTGAGCAGATCCGGGACTGGCTGGCCAGAATAATCCAGATCTTTGGCCAGATCGACTACCTCATAGCTAAAGCCTGCCACATCCCCCCACGGAAAAATCGTATTGACCATCGCATTGGCATCGTTGACATCCCGCACACAGATGGGCACGGGCCGGAAAGGGCCTTCCTCGCTGCTGCTGCGCAACAAATAGAACGCATCCGTATCGATCTCCGGGCCAGTGGTCCAGCGGATGGTGATGCCATTGATCCCCGCTTCCGCCGTGACTGGGCCGGAAAGGTCCACGCTGGCTCTGGCTACGCCCAATCCGCCCCACAGCAGCCCGATCCCACACAGGAGCAGGCCGAAGGGAAAAGCCATGCGCTTGAACCAGGTCGGTCCTGAAAGATGGTTCACGGGTAGGCTCCTCATTGGCCGGCGGGGGCGGCGAAGATGCCCCGGGCGATCAATTCGTCCACAAAGGCCAGGGTATCGGCCAGGGCCTGGGCGGGGGTCACTGTGTATTCCGTGGCGATGATGGCGGCCATGTCGGCCACGGTGCGCTGGCCGTCGGCCAGTTCCCAGATGCGGGCGCCTACGTCGTTGAGTACTTTGACCGTGCCGGAGGCGGCGGTGACGATCACGGCTTCCTCTTCCATGCGCTGGCCGATGACATCGGGTTTGGGGGTGGGGATGGTTTGGTAAGTTAGCATAGTTGGGTGGGTGATTGGGTGGATGGTTAGGGTTGAGATTGGGAGATTGGGAGATTGGGAGATTGGTATGACAAAATCGCCCAATCTCTCAATCTCAAACCCAATCGATTCGTTGTTTGATCAGCGTCCCTTATCGTTGCACGGCGGGCAGATAGAGTTCCTGGGCGGGCATGGGCAGGCGTAGGGCCGGGTCGCCGACGATCATGAAGGTGTGGATCAGATCGTGATGGCTGTTCTTGCTGAACAGACGCAGCTTGGCCGCCGCGCCCGCCTGGCCCAAGATGCGCCCCTGATCGACAAAGAGATAGTCGTAGAAGCCTTCGAACAGGTCGTCATGACCCACGGCCACCCCCAAGCCGGTAGGAGAGAAGGCGGCGACCGAGCCGCCCCCGGCATACCGGGCCATCACTTCGGCCAAAGAGGGGTCGCCTGGGTAGATCCAATAGCCGTCCAGACAGTCCATAGAGAGGACGATGGGCAGGCGGTCTGCGTTGTGCAGACCCGGCACATCGGTCGTCAGCCACAGATTTTCCGCGGCCCAGCCCTTGATGAAACCGTGGCCCACATAGTTAAGCAACAACGTGCCCGTAACATTCAGCGTCTTGGAGAGGGCCTGGGTAACGGCTGCTGGGTTGCCCACATAGTCGTCCGCATAGAGACGGATGGGCTGAAAGTCACCGGTGACATAGGTCTGGAAAAAGTGTTCCGCCGATTCCACAAACTCCCCAGCGGCATCTGGGGTGTTGTCCGTGACAAAGGCGACCGTGCGCTGCCATGCGGCCGGGTGGGCCAGATTCTGGCCGCTCTCGTAGGCCATGGTTTTGCTGATCATGGCGGTCAACTCATCCTCATTATTGACCGGAAAGCGGCCAATCATCAAATCGGGCATGATGTCGTCACCTACAACGGCGGCCAGGAGATTGGTGGCGTCCACCTCGCCCTGCCAGGGATCCACCCGGGCCAGCATGGGCGGCATGTAGATGGGGTCGGTGCCATAAGTGCCGTAACCCTTGAAGTTCCAATGGCCGTCACCGACCAGGAGTACATATTGAGGGGCCGGGGACTGCCAAGTGGCATAGGCATAGGCCAGGAAGTTGCGGATGGCGACCGGGGAGTAGATGCCGTCGTTGAACTCGTTGTAGAGATCCGCCACATCCACCACCTTCACCCGCAAGCCCTGGGCGGCCCGATAGTCGGCCAGCCCCTGCACACCGGTGATGAAAGCGCTGTGGCTGATGATGAGGTAGTCGGCACCGTTGTTCGGGCTGCGCAGCCCGTTGGGTTCGACGGCCAGCAACGCCTTAGGGGTGCGCAGGCCCGGGGAGGCGGCCACCACAAAGCGGGCCTGGGCGCTGTGGCTGATCTGGAAGGTGGCGGTGATGGCACCCCCAGCCCCGGCAACGTTCCCCACCTTTGTCACCCGTTGCGGATGCAGGGGGTCCGTGATCTCCAGGACCATCCCATCCGCTGCGGAGAAGCCGCCGATCTGATAGTCAAAGGCACCGGCCTGGGCCAGCCCAAAGATGAGTTGATCGGCTTGGGCCACAAATTGTCGTTGATAGCCGACTTCAAACCAATCGAAGTAGAGATCATCGCTGGCCGCAACCACATCATTGGTGGTGGTGAAGGTCAGGGTATTGACCCCGGAGATCAGGGCGCTGCTCTCCACCTGGGCGGTGAAGGTGTAGGCCGTGCGTCCGTCCCACACGGCATCGTCCAAAAGAACCTGGTTGTTGAGACCAAAGTTCGTGTGGTGGCCGGAACGATCTATTCGAGAGACGATACGCGCGGTCACCGTGGCGGAAAAGGGCTGGGTGGCCGGGGTGGGCAGGATGGTGGTGTAACTTGCCGAGCGGGGCGAGGCAGCCGTACTGCGCACGCGCCCCCAAAACCAGGTATCCTTGTCGGTCCAATGATGGGTAAACCATTGGGTGGACTCTTCCGCCCACACGCTTTCGGGAAAGGAGATGGGCGTGGGCCAACTGCCGGCCGTCTGGGCCAGATCGGCCATGCGCAGCCCCGGCTGGTTGCTCCAAGTCAGCCAATAGACATTATCGTCCGTATAGCTGTTCTCCATCACCTGTTGCCGCACATCCGAAGGCGCACATTGGGGACAGGCATAGAAATTGGTGCCGGCATCTCTGGCCACGTCACCCACAAAACGCTCCCCGTAGAAATAGATAGCGTCTCCCGCATCAAAAGTACCATCGTCTTGACCCGTAATATAGATGGCTACGGGCTGGCCCCGGTTGGTCATGACATAGTTCACCGGACTCATCCCGGACAGGCTAAAGCCAGCCGCGGCAAAGTCCGCCGGGGTGAGACGGTAGAGACCATCCGTATCTACGCTGATCTTGAGCATGGCTCCGCCGCCGGTTGCCTGCCGGGGAGCGGACAGGGTCTCCGTCTGCACCGGGCCGGGGGCGCGCCAGGCTTGGGCCTGATCATAGTTGAGCAGGGATGAGGCCAGGGCAGCCTCAAAAGGTGTGGGCGAACTTTTGCCTTGATCCAAGGAGCGCCGGGATATGTCGCCGCCCACAAAGTCCAGACGCACCTGGATGCGGTCGTGGCTGACCACCCGGTTCCCGCCGGCGTCCACTTGCACAGGATAGACCTCCACCCGCACCACCCGCTGATCCCGCACCCAGGCATCGTCGCCGATGCGGGCCAAGGTGGCGGGGTAGAGACCGGGCAGGGGCTGAAGCGAGGCGGGGTCGGCCTGTTGCCACTGGCCGGGAGAGAGATCAGCGGTCAACGGGGCGGGTTGCGGGGCCAAGGGGAAGCGGGCGGCCACATCCACCCCCTCAACGGATTGGGCAGTCGCAGACTCCACGTTCAGATGGATTTCCACATCCCCCGGCACGCCGACCAGGGCGGAAAAGACGGGCACCTGGGGCATCCCCGGCGTGGTGGTCAACCCCCCATCCCATAAATCCGGGTTGGCCGCTGGGTGGGCCGACAGGTCGAGGAGCAAGGTGATCCCCGTATCATCGGCCCGAAGGATGGTCAATCCAGCGGGTGCGGCGGGGTCAACCTGGGCCGCGGAGGCAGCGCCGAAGAAGACGCTGATCAGGATCAGCGCCAACAAGATCGGGGCGGTTAGCATAGATCGGCGTAAAAAACGGGGCTTCTCCCTGCGCTCTAGCCGGGTCCGTGACCCGGCGGGTTGACGAATGGAACGCCGGGAAATGTCGCGCAGACCCGCCAGGTCACGGACCCGGCTAGAGCTACGATTGGCGGACGTCTCTTGATTGCTGCGGGACTGCCTCATTGGATAATTCATGGCGTTTCGAGATCCAGAACAGGGGCTGTGGCCGCCAGGACCACGGGCCAAAAGGAAGCGTCGGGCAAAAAGTGCAGATGATGGACCGGCACCTCCCGGCTCAACCGCTGGCAGCGGGCCAGGATGGCCAGGGTGCGGCCAGGGTCCAGCCCCAGCACGGGGACGCTGGCCACCAGTTCGGCCACAGCCTGGCCGGGCTGCATGGGCACGGTGAAGACCGTCTTGGCCTGCACCAGACGGAAAAGTCCGGCCAGGGGCGCGCTGTCCAGACCGTTGGGCTTGACCTGGGTGGGGTTCCAAAAGGGGCTGCTGTGGACGGTCCAGCCGCCGTTGCGGGGCAGCAAAAAGAGCAGATCGTCGTTGAGGATGGTGTCGCCCAGGGCGTGGGAGAGGCGGGAAACCGTGGTCTTGCCGCTGCCGCTGTAGCCAAAATAGAGCCAGGCCCGCCCGTCCCGCACAATCCCGGCGGCGTGGAACATGAAGCCGCCTTCCCGAAAGAGCAGCAGGGCGGCGGCCACGCGCAGGAAGTAGTCCACCTCCTCCACGGGCTGGCGGGAAGAGATGGCAAGCTGGCCGGTCCCGGCCTCCTCGTCGATGAACCCCACATAGCCGGGGGCATCAAAGCGCAGGCGGCCATTGACAAAAGCCATGCCCTGATCCAGCATGGCATGGTCTCGCTCCTGGCCCACAAGATCCACCCGCAGACGCAGCCCGGCGGGGCGATCCGTGGCGAAGGCGGCGTAGCGCTCGGCAACAGCCTTGGCCAACCCGGCGTGGTCAAAATCGAGGGTGATGGCGTAGTCGGCGACGCTGAGGGTGAATTGGTTGATTGGTGGATTGGTTGATTGGCTGTTCACCCGGTTGTCCTGTCGTGTTTATCACCTTTGCCGCCCCGCGCCGTCCAAAATAGGGCACCCCCGGCGGCCACAATCAACCCGGCCAAAACCAGGGAGAGCAGACTTCCCCCCGCGGTGACTTGGATGGGGGGGAAACGCTGGCTGGCCCCATTATATTCCACCTCTTCCAGTTCATAGAAATAGGACCGGCCTGGGTCCACATCACTATCCGCAAAGGCATAGTCGCCGCCGGTCAGCGGGTCCGGGGAAGAGGGGAGCAGTTGCTGGTTGACCTGGACAAAAGGGCCATCCGGGCTGGTACCGCGATAGAGATTGAACCCAGCCGTGTCCAGCTCCGTGGCCGTGGACCACTCCACCACCACCTGGGGGTTGGCATAGCTCCGCCAGCCGGTGACCAGGGCGTAGAGGCCCAGCAGGACAACGACCAGGGCGGCCAAACGTAGGATAGTTGAAGCAGTGAGTCGATTCATGGCAAGGATGGCAAGGTTGTGTGAACGTTTGGTTAACGCCTTCCGCTTTGAGTACGAGCGGCCTGTCTGCTGCCCGTTTTACCCTGTTCTACCCACTTTGTCAAACCTTTTGGAGAGAGTACGATGGATCGCGAAGATGCACGATCTGTCCAAAGCGGGTACAATGTTGGGTGTAGGCCCACCGCCAATCTAGGCAACCGACCCGTCTTTCCACCAGCATCCGACCTAGTCTCTTATACAGCATACTGATTCAGTCGTTGGTCAACCCACTAACGTGTTACCCGTTCTATTTATCCATTCCATCCAAAGGAGAATCTATGAGACACACAACAACTCGTTTCCGCTTGGTCTTGGCCCTGATCTTGGCCCTGACTATCGCAAGTGGAGGAACCGCAGTTTTGGCCGCGCCGGAAAATTTCACCCAAAATCTGGCCGTTTCCGCACCTGCCGCCCCTAGTTTCTGTTCCGACCTCTTCTTCTCAGAATATATTGAAGGGTCCAGCAACAACAAGGCTCTGGAGATCTACAACGGTACCGGGGCCGCCGTGGCCTTGGACGGCATGGACTATACTGTCGAATACTACAACAACGGTGCGTCCACGCCCACCAACGTCTACACCTTGACCGGCACCATCGCCTTTGGAGATGTGCTGGTGCTGGCTGCAAACCAAGCCGTGCCAGAGGTTCTGGCCCAGGCAGACGTAGCCTTTGCTTTCCCCAGTGTGACCCACTTTAACGGGGACGATGCATTGGTCCTGAAAAAGGCCGGTACGGTCATCGACTCCATCGGCAAGGTGGGCGAGCGTCCCAGCGGCCAGTGGGGGAGTGGTGACGCCTCGACACAGGACAACACCATTGTGCGCAAACTCACAGTGGCCGGGGGCGACACAAACCCATCAGATGCCTACGACCCGGCAGGGGAGTGGAACGGCTTCGCCCAGGACACCTTCACCTATCTGGGCAGCCACACGGCCGAGTGCGCCGGGCTGCAACTGCTGATCAGCGAGGTGGTGGTCACCCCCACGGGCGGCGAGTTTATCGAGATCTACAACCCCAACACGGTCAGCATGGATTTGAGCGATGTCTATCTGACTGACGCCACCTTTGCCGGAAGCAGTACCTACTACTACAACATCGTCACTGGACTCAATGCCGGTGGCGGCAGCTTCACCGATTTCAACGCCCGCTTCCCCGACGGCGCATCAATCCCTGCGGGTGCCTTTCAGACCGTGGCACTGGCCGGATCCGCTGCGTATTCCACCACCTATGGCAGCCTGCCCACCTATGAACTCTACGAGGAGGTTGCTGCCAGCCCGGACGCCGTGCCTGATATGCGAGAGGCGACACCCGGATCCATCAACAAGCAGGGCGGCCTGACCAACAGCAGCGAACCCGCCATCCTCTATCGCTGGGATGGATTGAGTGATTTGGTGACGGATCTGGATTACGTGATCTGGGGCAACACGACCTATGCCGTGGACAAAACCGGTGTCAGCATGGATGGCCCGGACGCCTACACCGCCACCACCACCTATCTGGCAGACACAGCCATCGTTTCCCAGACGGTGGTCGCAACCGGTGCCCACGCCAATGGCAAATCCTGGCAGCGCAAGGACATGAGCGAAGGGGCCGAGATCAAGTTCGGCGGCAATGGGGCGGCCGGCCACAACGAGACCTCGGAAGATCTGAACAACACCTTCTGCGAGAACACCGTCACCCCGGGCGCGGCGGATAACTGCCCCCTGCCCCCTCTCCCCAACCCCTTCGGTGTCTGCGCAGACCCCACGATTGTCGCCACGCGCGTCAACGCGGCCCAGGGCACGGGGGCCGACAGCCCCTTGGCCAACACCATTGTCGTGCTGGAAGGCGTGGTGGTGGGTGACTTCCAAAGCACCACGACCGAACTGTCCGGCTACTTCCTGCAAGAGGAGGATGCCCAGGCCGACGCCAACCCCGCCACCTCCGAGGGCATCTTCGTCTATGACAACAACTTTGGCGTAAATGTGGCCGTGGGCGATGTGGTGCGGGTCCAGGGTACGGTGTCTGAGTACTCCGGCCAGACCCAACTCAGCACCATCATCACCGCAACCATCTGTAGCAGCACGGGCATCACCGTCACCCCAGCGGTCATCGACCTGCCCGTGACCGCTGTGACGGATCTGGAAGCCTTTGAAGGTATGTTGATCACCGTACCGGAGACCCTCTACGTCACCGAACTCTACACCCTGGGCCGGTATGGCGAGGTGTGGACAAGCGCCAACGCCCGGGTCATGCAGCCCACCCAGGTGATCACCCCAGGCCAACCGGCCTTGGACATGCAGGCCGCCAACGCCAACGCCCGCTTGCTCATCGACGATGGCAGCAGCCTTTCAAATCCGGCCACGGTTCCCTTCATCGCCCCGGACAATATTGTGCGCGGCGGGGACACGGTCACCGGGCTGACCGGTGCCCTGGGCTATGGCTTCAACTTCTACCGGGTACAGCCCACCGGCCCCATCACCTTCACCGAGGCCAACCCCCGCACGGCGGCCCCGGATGTGATCAGCGGCAGCCTGAAGGTGGCGGCCTTCAACGTACTCAACTACTTCAACGGCGATGGCCAGGGGGGCGGCTTCCCCACCAGTCGGGGGGCCAACAGCGCGGTGGAGTTTGACCGCCAGCGCACCAAGATCATCACCGCCATGCTCTCCATTGACGCCGACATCTTGGGGCTGATGGAGATCGAGAATGACGGCTACGACCCCTTCAGTGCCATCGCCGATCTGGTCGGTGGCCTCAACGCCATCGCCGGAACGGGGGTCTACACCTATGTCAACCCCGGCACCCCGGTCTGGGGCAGCGACGAAATCGCCGTGGCCATGATCTACAAGCCGGCCCGTGTCACCCCCATCGGGGCCAGCGCCGGGATCACCACGGGCATCTTCGACCAAGTGACCGTCAGTCTCAACCGCCAGCCCCTGGCCCAGACCTTTGCCCAGAACAGCAATGGCGAACGGGTGACGGTGGTGGTCAACCACTTCAAGTCCAAGGGGTCGGACTGTAGCGCAGTGGGCGATCTCGACCAATCGGACGGCCAGGGCAACTGCAATGTGACCCGCACCAGCGCGGCGAACGAACTGGCTGCCTGGCTGGCCATGGATCCCACAGGCAGCGGCGACCCGGACTTCCTGGTGATCGGCGACCTGAACAGCTATGCCAAGGAAGATCCCATCATGGCCCTGCAAAGTGCAGGTTATACGGATCTGGCCCGCCACTTCGGCGGTGACAGCGTCTATAGCTATGTCTTTGACGGTCAGTGGGGCACCCTGGACTACAGCCTGGCCAACGCCACTCTGACCAGTCAGGTGACCGGGGCCACGGTCTGGCACATCAACGCGGACGAAGGCATCTTCCTGGACTACAACCAGGAGTTCAACCCGGCCTACGTCTACAGCCCGGACGCCTACCGATCTTCGGACCACGATCCTGTGGTGGTGGGGCTGACTTTGCACACCCCCAAGTCGGTCCTGGGCATCAGCAAGTCGGTTGCTCTGACCAACAACCCGGTCAAGCCCGGTGACGCCATCACCTACACCCTCGTCATCAGCAACAGCGGCGACGCCGTGGCCACGGATGTGCGCATCACCGACACCCTGCCCGTCGGGGTGATCGGCAACAACGTGGGCGTCACCCAGACCATCGCCGCCGGGGAGAGCTACACCCTCACCATCACCGGCACAGTGGCGCAGGATGTGACAGCCAGTAGCACCATCACCAACCACGCCTACTACAGCCACACCAGCGGCAACGGTGAGGCCAGCGCCGGGTTTGTGATCCGCCCGCTCTATTCCATCTACCTGCCCATGGTTTTCAAGCCGTAACCCCAGGGGGAACGATCCACGCTTTTCACACCGAGGCCGGGCTTCTCGACGAGAGGCCCGGCCTCGGCGCGTCCGGCCTGTGTGGGTGAGGATCAAATCGATTTGCACATCATCCCGCAGACGGCTACACTGAACACCATGTCCACACCAAGCCGATCACGCTCAGTGATCACCCTACTCATGTTGCTCCTGATCACTCTGGGCCTGATCCTGTGGACTAGTTTGGGGCCGGGTACCCGCGCCCCGTCAGCGGAGATCCCCCTGCCCACGCCGGTTGCCCTGCTGCCCACGGTGACGCCGCTGCCGCCCGCGCCCACCCCCTTGCCCACGCCGCCACCGCCCAGCCCGCCCACGCTCTTCGGCACGGAGATCTACGTGGGCCGGGTGGACCGGGAAGCCCCCCTGGCCCAGGCGGCGGGCTTCACCTTTATGCGCCACGATCTGCTCTGGTGGAACCGCATTGAGGCGCGCCAATACTATTATGAATGGCCGGAAAAGGAGAGCCAGGAGATCGCCATCCTCTCGGCCTATGGCTTGACCCCCATCGCCGTGATCCACAACGCGCCGGACTGGGCGCAAGCCTCCCCCGGCTCCGCCTGCGGCCCGGTCCACCCAGACGCCCTGGCCGACTTCGCCCGCTTCCTCACCGCGGCGGTGAAACGCTACAGCCAGCCCCCCTACAACGTCCACCACTGGGAGATCTGGAACGAACCGGACGCCCCTCTGGTCGCCGAGGACAAGGGCTGGGGCTGCTGGGGCCGCCCCGATCTGCCCAACTGGGGCGGGGAAGCCTACGCCGAATTGCTCAAGACGGCCTATCCGGCCATCAAGTCCGCCGACCCCACGGCCACGGTGATCATGGGCGGGTTGCTCTTGGGCTGTCCGCAGGATCCGGGCGCGCTGGCCAAGTGCAATGACCATTCCGGGCGCTTTTTGGAAGGGGTGCTGGCGGCCGGCGGCGGAGATTTCTTCGACGTGCTCTCGTTCCACAGCTACGCCTATTTTTGGGATGGGGATCTGCGGGAAGATTTCGAGGGCAGCAACCCAGACTGGGTGGAGCCGGGCGGGGTGCTGGCGGGGAAAGTGAACCTTCTGCGAGCCGTTCTGGCCCAACATGGCCTGGCGGATAAACCCCTGATCATGGGCGAGGGCGGACTGTTGTGCAGTCCGTATAGCGCCCAGTGCGTGCAAAACGAAAAGAGCGTGGCCGGGCCGGATTTTGAGCAAGCCCAGGCCAACTATGCCGTGCGTCTCTTTGTGCGCTGTCTGGCGCTGAAGCTGGACGCCTGCATCTGGTACACCCTCAGCGGTCCTGGCTGGCGGGACGGTGGGTTGTTGGCCGATGGCCAGGGCACGCCCCGGCCGGCCTACACCGCCATCGCCCACCTTGCCGGACTGTTGGGCAATGCGGACTATGTGGAAAGTTTGGCGAGTGGGCCGGTGGAGGGTCATCGGCTGCGCAGCGGGGTGGATGGGGAGGTGTACGATATTTATTGGACCAACCAAGATCCGGGAGAAGCAACGGTGCGATCAGTCCTGCCGGTGTTGGACGGGACGGCGACGGACATTTTCGGGAATCCCATCCCAGCGGCGGTGGGGTTTGAGCCGGTGATTATAGGTACTCCCTGAACCCCGTCAATTCCTCTGGTCAGGGGCGAGTTTCGTCTTCAGCCACTCCAGGCAGTCACCCGGTGTGCCGATGGGAAACGGCGATTCTTGAATAAGGCTTTCATTAGAAAGAAAGTGCTTTCGATCCAGGGTGACAAAGTAGTCCACATGGGCGTGCCATGCCGCAGCCAAAACATGGGCGTCATTGGCGTAGCCGGTCAAACTTTCACAATAAGTGACCAATGCGCTTGGTGCCGGATCAACCACGCTTAATCTGGCTTCATTCAAGATCACGGCAACATCGGCGATGACTTGGGACGCTTTGCTGTTTACGGTGCGATCCAATTCGGTCAGAACTTGAGAGCTGACGACCAAAGAGACTAAGCGGAGCTCGCCCAATCGAACCAAGGCGCGTGCCCCGCCTTGGGCAGACCAGACTGCCGCAAAAAGGGCGCTTGTGTCCAGGAAAAGTCTAGGCTGACGCATCGTAGGTTTCCCTAGCCTCTCTCAGTGCGACCAACATCGATTCAAGAGTCTCGCCTTGATCTTCTAAGACAGAGCGAACTCGATCCGACAAGTAATCGATCTTTGAGCGCCCCGGCATGAGTACAAAGACACCATCAAGATCAAGCAACGTGAAGATTTCTCCAGGCTGCAAATTATACTGATCGCGCAGAGCCTTGGGTAGGGTCAAGATACCGCGTTGGGCCAATTGTAGGGTGATCATTTCACTCATGTTGGTTCTCCTTACAATACATAGACCAGCAGATTATCAGAATTACTGATTCTCAGTTTATCAGATATTTCTTGTGTTGTCAATACATTCTACCCTAAAATTCAAGAGATTCTATCCCATATCCACATCCAATCGGAGCCATCATGCCAGAAAAAGATCCAAAAACAACCGAAAAAACAACCGCCGACGAAATCCCCAAACCCGCCCCCGTTGAGGACAAACAATCCATCACCCAACACACGGCCACCATCAACGGCAAAGAGATCGCCTACACCGTCACCGCGGGGACCTATGTGCTGAAGGAAGAGGACGACAAGGCCAAGGCGTCCATCTTCTACGTAGCCTACACCCGCACGGATCTAGGCACCGACGCCCACCCCGGCGACCGGCCCATCACCTTCTCCTTCAACGGCGGACCGGGGTCGTCCTCGGTGTGGATGCACCTGGGCATGTTGGGACCGCGCATGGCCGCGGTCAACGAGGACGGCACGGTGCCCCCGCCCCCCTATCGCCCCACGGACAACCCCCACAGCCTGCTGGATGTCACCGACCTGGTCTTCATCGACCCGGTCAGCACGGGCTACAGCCGCCCGGCCCCCGGCGAAGAGGCGACCCAATTCCACGGCGTAGAGAAGGACGTGGAGACCGTGGGCGAGTTCATCCGCCTGTGGACCAGCCGGGAAGGCCGCTGGTCTTCGCCCAAATTTCTGATCGGCGAGAGCTATGGCACCACCCGGGCCGCCGCCCTCTCCGGCCATCTGCAAGACCGCCACGGCCTCTTCCTCAACGGCATTCTGCTGATCTCCGTGGTCCTCAACTTCCAGACCCTGGACTTCAGCCACGGCAACGATCTGCCCCACATCCTCTTCCTGCCCACCTTCGCGGCCACGGCTTGGTATCACAACCGGTTGGCCGCGGATTTGCAGACAGACCTGCGCGCCACCCTGGACCAGGTGGAAGTCTTCGCCGCCGGGGCGTATACCCTGGCCCTCATGCAAGGATCATCCCTGCCCGCCGACAAACGGGCCGAGATTGTCACCCAACTCAGCCGCTTCACCGGCCTTTCGCCGGATTATGTCGAGCGCACCAATCTGCGCATCGACATCTTCCGCTTTATCAAAGAATTGCTGCGGGACCAGCGGCGAACCGTGGGCCGCCTGGACAGCCGCTTCCTGGGCATGGACCGGGACGCCGCCGGGGAACAGATCGAGTACGATCCCAGCTATTCGGCCATCCAGGGCCTCTACACCGCGGTCCTCAACGACTATCTGCGCCGAGAACTCAAATTCGAGAGCGATCTGCCCTACGAAATCCTGACCAGCCTCTACGAAAAATGGGATTACGGCAAGCACAAGAACAAATACCTCAACGTGGCCGAGACCCTGCGCGGGGCCATGAGCAAAAATCCCCACCTACGCATCTTCGTGGCCAACGGCTATTTTGACCTGGCCACCCCCTACTTTGCCACGGAATACACCCTGAACCATCTGGACATTGAGCCGCCCCTGCACGATAATATCACCATGCACTACTACCCGGCCGGCCACATGATGTACGTCCTGCCCGCCAGCCTGGCCCAGATCAAGCTGGACATGGCCGCCTTCCTGGCCGCATCCGTCCCGGCGGGGTAACACTTTTACAGCAGGAGGAAAACGTGAACCAGTCTACTCGACAACCGGGTCTAAATCAGAGCAGCTTTTGGGGCACCCTCCTTGGCGGCCTAATGGTGCTCCTTGTCCTCTCGGTGGGCGCGCTGTTGCCCGGGGACGCACCCGCCAGCACCCCCGCAAACCCATCCACCGGGCCGGTGATTGTGGCCCAGCCCATCAGCCCGCTTGCCATCGCGCCCGCCCAACCCAGCCGACCAGCCCCCCTCTTCACCTGGAACCCTCACGCCAAACGTCGCCCCGCGCCGCCCCCGGCCACAGAGATCCTGCTCGATCTGCCCACCCTCACCCTCACCGCGGACCCAGCCGGGGATCTCACCCTGGCCGGGCTGGCCCTGGGCAGCGTGGGCAATGTGGCAAGCCTGGGTCTCACCCCCCAACTGATCGCCAGCCTCAGCGCGGCCAACCTGCAACACATCCAACTCGCCACGGACGCCACCGGCCTTTCCGTGGAAGCCAACAACCTGCCCATCCTGGGCCTGGCCTGGGACGAAACGAGCCTGGGCAACAGCGCCCAACTTTTGGCCGACACCCAAGGCTGGCCACAGATCTACGTCAAAGCCGCCCCCCTGCTCACCCGCCTGCATGTTGATCTGGTGGCGGATGTGGGCCAACTGACCCGCACGGCCCAGCAACCCCCCATCCCCGTGGACAAAACCATCACCCAGGCCGACGCCGCCATCCTGGCCGCCAGCGCTGGGCGAGACACGGCCACGGTCAACCTGCCCATCTTCTACTTCAGCAGCGGCAACCCATTGGTCCTGGGCCTGGGCGCGGACAAATGGGAAGAGTTGACCGGCATGCCCGCCTCTCAACTGCGCCTGACCCCGGAACAGGTGCAGGCCATCAAGTCCGCGGGCATCCGCCACATCCGCCTGGCCACAGAGCCGGACGGCGTGCATCTCACCGTCAACGACGCCCCCCTGCCCACCCTGCTCTGGGGCCAAGGCGAGGCCCACAACCTCACCGCCCTGGCCACCGCCCTCACCGGCACCCACCCCGACCAAGCCGCAGAGACCCTCACCGCCCTGGACAAACTCGTCCGGGCCATGCAGTCGGTGAGCGTGGGGCTGGATCTGCGCTTTCCGTAAATTGACCGAGAGATTGGGAGATTGAGAGATTGAGAGATTAAGTCATCGGTGCAGCAAACTCTCCCAATCTCCCAATCTCTCAATCTCTCAATCTCCAACCAGATCAACCACCCACAGGAGAAACCCCATGACCACACCCACAGACGACCGCCGCCGGGTAGATTCCGGCACAAAATGGGAAGCCGTGGCTGGCTATTGCCGGGCCATCCGCGTGGGGGACCGCATCCTGGTCTCCGGCACCGTGGCCGTGGACCCGGAGGGCAACTTGGTCGGCCTGGACAACGCTGCCACCCAGACCCGATACATCATCGACAAGATTGAACGGGCCATCGTCGAACTAGGTGGCACCCTGGCCGACGTGGTGCGCACCCGCATGTTCGTGGCCGACATCTACAACTGGGAGCGAGTCGCCAAGGCCCACGGCGACCGCTTCGGCCCCATCCGCCCCGTCACCACCCTGGTCCAAGCCCAACTCATCGGCCCCGAGTTTTTGGTGGAGATCGAGGCGGAGGCTGTGGTGAGCGGGTGAGCGGGTGAAGGGGTGAAAGGGTGATTCGTCCACCTTCACCCCCTCACCCGCTCACCCCTTCACCCCTTCACCCCCTCACAGAAAGAACCCACATGCCCACCACCCTGCCCGCCCCAAAACCCTACACTCCCTTCCTGTCCGGCGATTTTCGCATGGAGTTGGGGTTGCATGCCCTGGATCTGGCCGAGTGGATCGAGGTTGACGCCAACCTGGGCCGAGATCTGGCCCTGAAGCATGACCTGTTGACCCAGCGCCCGGACGAGGTCTTCATGGCCCTGCCCCAGGCCGACGCCGGGGCTGCCGAGACCTTGGCTTTGCTGGTGGATCACTTGGTCCAGCACTTTCCTTTAATTTTTGAAAAGGAAGGCGACCTGCTGTGGAACAGGTCCACGGGGGCGTGCTGGGACCTGGCCGCCTCCGGTTTGCACCCGCTTGATTTGGCGGGTCGTCTGGTGCAGGAAGATCTCTGTTTGATGGCCCCAGACCCGGAGAGCGGAGAATATCGGCTGGTGGCGGCGTCGGTCTGCTTCCCCTCCCGCTGGCGACCGGCGGAGAAGCTGGGGCGCAATCTGGACGGCATTCACGGCCCCGTGCCCCGCTACGAGCCGACCATGAGCAGCCCCATGCAACGCTTCTTCGCCAAAGTCAAGGCCGACCGCTCAGTCTGGCGCATGGGCTGGAGCGTGGCGGACAGTCCCGATCTCTTCCTCCCCGGCCAGCACGGCGGTGCCCAGAGCGATGTCTCTCACATCACCGCGGACAACGCTGGGGACAACCTCTGGCTGCGGGTGGAGCGCCAAACCCTGCGCCGCCTGCCGCAGAGCGGCCAGATCCTCTTCACCATCCGCATTTATGTCACCTCCCTGGCCGAGGCCGCCCGCAACCCAGCGGACGCGGCCGACCTCGCCCAAAGCTTCCGCCACATGGCCCCGGACTTCCGAGCCTACAAAGGCATCACCCCCATCGCCGACGCCGCCATCGCCTGGCTGGATCGGGCGGCAGAGGGGAAAATAGTCGCTTGACGAGACGCGCTCAACGCGCTAAACTCAGCACAGTGAATCGTAGGTGCGGTTTTCAACCGCACGAGGTCCATTCACCAACCATGATCATGACAGTCGTGCGGTTGAAAACCGCACCTACTGAGTTGGCACCTCCTGACGCAGACCCGTTCGCACCAGGGGGTGCGAACTCCTCAGGATTAACCCAGTCATGCCCCCGCGGAGTTCGCACCCCCTGGTGCGAACGGGTCGAGCAAGCCATGACGTGAGTTCTGCCAAACGAGGTGCGAACTCCTCAAGGCATATTCGGCCCTGCACCCGCGGAGTTCGCACCCCCTGGTGCGAACGGGTCGAGCAAGCCATGACGTGAGTTCCGCCAAACGGGGGCGAACGGATTCGCCCCGGACATTCCACATGAATCCAAAATAGGAGGGCATCATGCGCACAGTTGAAGCGACTATCGACAAAACAGGCAACGTCCATCTTTTGGAACCCTTGGAATTGCCGCAAACCTATCGTGCACTGGTTACCATTTTGGAAGAAAAAACGCCGGTCCGCAAACTCCGCCCAGTTGGGTTAGCCAAGGGCCAGTTTATCGTGCCGGATGATTTCGATGCCCCGCTGCCCGACGAGATTTTGGATCTATTCGAGGTCGCATGAATATCCTGCTCGATACACACATCTTCCTGTGGTACATCAGCGACGAAGACCGCATCCCGGCTCCAATGCTTGCCAGTATCCGCAACCCCGACAACGCGGTCTATTTGAGTGTGGTTTCACTTTGGGAAATCATCATCAAGTATCAATTGGGCAAAATTCCGCTGGCCGGTTCGCCTGAGGTATATATTCCAGTCGAACGACAACGTCATTTGATAGCGAGCCTCAGCGTGGACGAGGCCAGCGTTAAGCAGCTTATCAAACTGCCGTCCCTACACCGTGACCCCTTTGATCGGCTGTTGATCTGCCAGGCACGAGAGCATGGCATGGCGTTGGCAACCGTGGATGGCATTATCAAGGCGTATCCAGTTGAGACGCTCTGACACCAAGCTTGGTTGTTTACAACTCAACCACTCACCCAACCGCCCCACAGTCCTTAACCCGTCCCCTCCCCCATACCCAAACCAATTTGTTAACCCACCACTTTCCCACTTTTTCCAAAAGGAGCGTATTCATGAACGGTTTGATGATGGATTACCAGCTAACCCTGGACCGCATTTTGGAGCATGGCAACCGGCTTTATCCCCACAAGCGGGTGATCACGAAGCTGCCCACGGGGGCGTTCCATGAGTATACGTTTGCGGATCTGTATAAGCGGGTGAAGAAGCTGGGCAATGTGTTGGCGGGCCTGGGCGTGGAGTTGGGCGACCGGGTGGGGACCTTTGCGTGGAATACGTTTGAGCATTTGGAGTTCTATTATGGCATCCCCGGCGCGGGGGCGGTGGTGCATACGCTCAATTTACGCTTGGCCCCGGACCAGTTGGCCTTTATCATCAACCATGCCGAGGACAAGCTGATCTTTGTGGACGGCACCCTGCTCAAGTTGATCGAGGCCGTGGCGGACCAATTGACCACGGTGGAGCATTTCATCCTCTTCAACGCCCGGCCCGATGTGCAGACGACGTTGCCCAATGTGCTTTTCTATGAGGATCTGATGGCCGCGGCCAGCGACGAGTATGTGTGGCGCAGCACGGACGAGCAGATGGCCATGGGGCTGTGCTACACCAGCGGCACGACGGGCAACCCCAAGGGGGCGTTGTACAGCCACCGGTCCATGTTCCTGCACACCATGGGTGAGTGCTTTGCCAACGCCCTGGGCGTCAACGAATCGGACATTGTGCTACCCGTGGTGCCCCAATTCCATGCGATGGCCTGGGGGCTGCCCTATGCGTGCATCATGACCGGCGCGGAGTTGATCATGCCCGGCCCGCATCTGCAAGGAGCAGCTTTGGCCGAGATGATCGACAAGTTCCGGGTGACCATCGCCGCGGGCGTGCCGACGATCTGGACCGGCCTCTATCACGAGCTGATGACCAACAAGCGGGATGTCTCGTGCATTCGGGCGTTGGTGGTGGGCGGATCCGCCATGCCCCGGGGGTTGATCGAGAACTACGAACGGGATTTGGGCGTCAATGTGGCCCACGCCTGGGGCATGACCGAAATGTCGCCCTTAGGCACGGTCTCTGCGCTCCTGGGCAAGCACGCCAATCTTTCCGACCAGGAAAAGTGGGACATCAAGGCCAAGCAGGGCTATCCGATTGCGGGCGTAGAAATGCGGATTGTGGACGAAGACGGCGGCGAACTGCCCTGGGACGGCAAGACCATGGGCGAGGTGCAGGTGCGGGGACCGTGGGTCGTGCGCCAATATTTCAAAGTTGAGCCTGTGCCCGAGAGCTTTACGCCGGATGGCTGGTTCCGCACGGGGGACGTGGCCACCATGTCCCCGGACGGCTACATGGAGATCACCGACCGCACCAAGGATCTGATCAAGTCCGGCGGCGAGTGGATCAGCAGCGTGGCTCTGGAAAACGCCCTCATGGCCCACCCCAAGGTGCTGGAGGCCGCGGTCATCGCCGTCCCCGACGAGCGGTGGAGCGAACGTCCCCTGGCCGCGGTGGTCCTGGCCCCGGGCGTATCGGAGATCAGCGAAGAAGAGCTGACCGAGTTCCTCTCCGCCCGCTTCGCCAAGTTCTGGCTCCCCGACCGCATTGTGATCGTCGAAGCCCTGCCCAAGACCAGCGTGGGCAAGTTCAACAAAAAGGTCATGCGGCAGCAGTTTGGGGGGTAGGGGTGGGGGTTGGTTTGTTGGGTTGTTGAGTGGAGATTGAGAGATTGGGAGATTGGGAGATTGGGTGGATAATCTTCGGGTCTCCCAATCGTTTTTTTGGGGGTCTTGGGCGGTATGAGAGCAACGACGATTGACGAAGTTATTCAAGAGTTGGACGAGATCATCGTGTGGGCTGGGGAGAAAAATAGCCGGGCGGGGTATTTTGCCGCGCTGTACCGCAAGGTGACGGTGGCGGTGAAGGCGCAGATTGCCGCCGGGTATTTTGAGGATGGGCCACGCATGGAGCGGCTGGATGTGCTCTTCGCCAACCGCTATCTGGACGCCTTCCGCACCTATCGGGCCTATCAGCCCACGACAAAATCGTGGAAGATGGCCTACGACGCTTTGGAAAGCTGGCCGCCTATCGTCATGCAGCATCTGCTGGTGGGGATGAATGCCCACATCAACCTGGATCTGGGCATTGCCGCGGCCGCGGTGGCCCCAGGGGACGCCCTGCCCGCCCTGCGCACGGACTTCAACCGCATCAACACGCTCCTGGCCGGGCTGGTGGCCGAGGTGCAGACGGAGTTGGCCCAAGTCTGGCCGCCCTTGCGTTGGCTCCTGGCCCTGGCCCGGCAAAGCGACGACGTGATCGTCAACTTCAGCATGACCCAGGCCCGGGATGCGGCCTGGCGCAACGCCGAACGGCTGGCTCCCCTCACCGGCGGCGAACGCGACGCAGCCATCGCTCAGATCGACGCCACGGTCGCCGGGCTGGCGGATCGAGTCCTGCGCCCCGGCGGCTACGTGGGGGCCGTCGTCCTGGCCATCCGCCTCTTCGAGCGGGGCGAACCAAGGGAGATCGCCGGCAGGTTGCACTGAGCCAAATTGACCACAAAGAACACAAAGATTTTTCGTTTCTTTGTGCTCTTTGTGTTCTTTGTGGTTGAAGCCCTTGGCCTACTTTTCTCCCGCCCGCACTTCTTTCTCGAAGCGGAAAACGCTTTTGGTGATGGTGAACCCCGCCCGCCCGTACAGCCGGGGCGCGCCGGTGAGGCTTGATCCGTCTACGTTCAATCCGGCTTCACGGACGCCTCGACGCTGAAACTCCCCCAGGGCGTGGCGGAGGAGGGCCAAGCCCAGTCCCCGCTTGCGCCAAGGGCGGCGCACGCCCACCACATCCACCTCTCCCCGCCCGGCCACCAGGGCGCACAGACAGACAGCCGCCACTGCGCCGCTCTCCTCGTCAATGGCCAAAAACCACAAGGTTGGATCAAAATTCGGTTCGTGGGTCGGCTCCATCCAACGTTCGAAGGTGCTGGGCGGGCGGTTCCAGATGTCCTGGAATGCCTCTTCGCCTGCCTCGAAAAGCGCACGATCATCCTGGCCGGGGACGAAGCTGCGCACGCCCAGGCCATCCGGCCATGCCGGCGCAGGGACCGGTTCGCCCAAATGGGCGGCCATGACGTAATGGGTGCGCACGTTGACGTAGCCCATCTCTTCCAAGATTCCCCGCCCCCGCACTTCGGACGCAACCTGAAAGTGCTGGATCGTGATGCGCTCCCCCGCCGGGGCCAGGTGCATGCGTTCAGCCAGCCACGCCTCGCCCCAGCGGATCAGTCCGCGCCAGAGTTGGTCCGCATCCGCCTGGGGCAGGACGAAGATGTAGAGGGTCAACTGCACATAGCGGCGGTTGATGGTGTCCACAAAGGCGGCCAGATCCCCGGCGGCGTCGAAGACCAGCAGCGCGCCCTCGGCCAGATCCGCCCCCACCCAGTCCCGGCGCACCTCCTCCGGGGTCATGTCCGGTGGTTCGCCTTGGGCGGTTTGGTAGGCGTTCATGAACGCGGCGACGAGGTCCGCGTCGTCCAGGGTGGGGGGGCGGGTGGTGAAGTGGGGTGGGAAAAAAGAATCCATGTTCATGTCCTTTGTGTGGCCGGATCCAACGGCAATTTGACCGGCGCGCCACCATCCAAAGACGATTCCCGGATGGCCAGGGTGATCTCTTGATCCAACCTCGCCTGGTGGGGACCGTAGGTGGGCTCGCCGCCGGTGCGGACGGCGTGGACCAGGCTCATGAGGCAGGAGGCCACGGCGATCTCGTCGTCGTGCCATTGGACGCCGTGGCCTTGGCGGGCGGGGCGGAAGGGGTTGTCCCAGCGCACGGTGGGGAGGGTGGGGTCGCCGGTGTGGGCGATGAGGGCGGTGAGGGCGCCGCCGTCGACGCGCTCGAAGCGCCGTTCCAGGGTGATGAAGTGGGGGGCCTCGCCGTCGGGGGTGACGGTGGTCAACTGCTCCTGCTGGTCGGGATAGAGGCCGGTGGTGATGCCCATGCCGGTTTCGCCCAGGAAGCGGCTGCTGCGCCACCAGCGGGCGGGGCCGTCGTAGCCCACGCTGGTCCAATGGTAGATGCCCAGGCGGCCATCCTCGAACTCGATGAGGCCGTGCTCCTGGCTCTCTGTGCGGGGACCGTGGGTGTCTGCCAGGCGGGACCAGTGGGGGGCCAACTCAAACTCCCGCACGCTGCCGGTGACCTGGACGGGCACGGCGTCGAAGCCCAAATAGCTGCGCATGACGCTGATGCCGTGGTAGCCGTGGCCGGCAAAATCATTGAAACTGGCGTAGATGCGGCCAAAGACCCCGGCCTGGATCAGCTTGAGCTTGATCTGCTCCAACGGGCGGCGGTGGAACTGCTCGGCCACCTCGATCTTGAGCTGGCGGGCAGCCGCGGCGGCGATGATGGCGTCGGCCTCGCTCAGCTTGTGGGCGATGGGCGTCTCCAGCAGCACATGCAGCCCGGCCTCCACGGCCATCAGCCCCACCTGGCCATTGGCCCCATAGGCCACGGAGACGATGCCGATCTGCGGCCCGGTCTCCCGCACCAGCCGGTCTAGGTCCGTGTACCAGGGCACGCCCAGGCTCTCCCCCAGGCCGCGGGCGCTGGCCGCGCTACGCCCCCACACGGAGACCAGTTCCACCTCCCCCGCCAGCCCGGCCAGGATGGGGCCATACAAATAGTCAGATCGGGATGCGGTACCGATGAGGGCGATGCGGGTTGGGGTGGGCATGGGGTGTGGTCCCTTCTGGTTGGTTGATTGGCGGATTTAGATTGGAAGAGTGGGAGATTGGGCTGTCGATGGAGAAAAACCAACAAGTCAATTTATCAACCACCCCCTGCGGGTACATAGGTCAGACAGTAGACATTTCCCAATACATCCCCGGCCACAATGGTGACGCCGTCAGGGGCGATGGCCACAGCTTGGATTGCACCATCCAAAGCGACCTTTGCCAATTGATGACCAAACTCCAGATCCCACACTCGCACTGTCCGGTCATCTGAGGCCGACACGGCCTGCCGTCCATCTGGGCTGACAACCACGGATCTGACCGAAGATTCATGGCCGGTCAGCATTGCAACGATTTCTCCGCTACCCGGATCCCACACTCGTACCATCCCATCATTTGTGGCCGACACCGCCCGCCTCCCATCTGAAGTCACGGACAATACTGCCACATCAGGTTCATCGAATGACAGCGTCGCCACATTCTCACCACTACTCAAATCCCACACTCGCACTGTTCGATCATCCGAGGCCGACATCGCCCTACATCCGTCTGGCGTCACCGCCACTGACAGAACTCTCTTCATCTCATGGCCCGTTAACAGCATCACTCTCCCTTCTACCTCTAGATCCCACACTTGCACCACTCCATCACTCCTGCCCAATACCGCATGATGTCCATCCGGGGTCACTGCTACGGACCACACCGCGCCCATCTGGTCTGCGTGTATAGTCACACACTTTCCGCTCTCAAGATCCCACACACGTATTGTTCCGTCGTGCGAAGCTGATACCGCACGATGCCCATCCGGCGTCACTGCTACGGACCACACCGTAGCCTTATGACCCGTTAAGGTCGCGACACTCTCCCCACTTTTTAAATCCCATACTCGCAACATTCCATCATTTGAGGCTGACACAGTTCGCCGTCCATCCGACGTCACCGCTAAGGCAGTCACAGAGGACTTATGATGCTTTAGATTCGCCATGCTTTCGCTGTCACCAAAATGGATTTGCCCAAGTGAAATGTCCCACACTCGCACTGTACAATCATATGAAGCCGATACCGCTCGCTGTCCATCCGGGGTCACTGCCACGGACTTCACCCCATCCTCGTGACCCGTCAGTATAGCCACACACTTTCCGCTCTCAAGATCCCACACCCTCAGTGTCCGGTCATACGATGCCGATACCGCCCGCTGTCCATCCGATGTCACCGCTACGGACCACACCGTAGCCTTATGACCCGTTAATGTCGCCACACTCTCCCCGGTTTCCAAATCCCACACTCGCAAAGTCCCGTCATCCGAGGCTGACACAGCTCGCCGTCCATCTGAGGTCACTACCACGGACGGCACCCTACCCACATGGCCTGCCAGCGTTGCCACGCTTGCCCCGCTGTCCAGATCCCATACACGTAACGTGCCATCAGACAAAGATGACACCGCTCGACGTCCATCCAGCGTCACCACCACCGACATCACAGCCGTTTTTTTGTCTATCATTTTCGCTGTGCTCTCCCCACCACCCAAATCCCACACCCGCACTGTTCCATCTGACAAAGCCGATACCACCCGTTTTCCATCCGGGGTCAACGTCACAGCAATCACGGGTACCTTATGTCCCATCTGAGTTGCTATGCTCTTTCCGCTACCTAGATCCCATACTCTTACTGTCCCAGCAATCGAGGCGGACACCGCCCGTCTTCCGTCCGGGGTCACCGCCACGGAAGTCACAAGAGACTCGTGACCCATCAACGTTGCTACATTCTCACCGCTCTCCAGATCCCATACTCGCACCGTCCGGTCACTGGAGGCAGACACCGCCCGTCGCCCATCGGAAGTCACAGCTACAGACCACACCGTAGCCTTGTGGCCCATCAAGGTTCGGATTAAGGCCGGATTGGCACGACTAGACGCCCAGTTAAGGGCCATGTAGCCTGCGCCTAGGTCAGCCAGGCGCACTGCTGTACTACCTCGCAGTACAGTCAAACCAAAGAAACCAGTTCGATTATATATTTGCTGGGCAAAAAAGGCTGGGGACTGGACAGGAGTCCAATTCTTTACTTCATGAGATGTACGTTCGAACAGACGCAAGATGCGAGTGAGGGAATCAGTTAGGGTTGTTAAGGCGAGATCGCGGAGCAATGAGATGGTAGTTCTAATATCTAACTCCAAAGCATGCATACCTCGGCAAACAAACTGACGTTCCAGGACAGTGGCGTCAGAGAAGGCTTTGAAGAGGTTGTCGGCGCAAGTCTGACGCAGACCCGTAACTTCATTGGACAAGGTTAATCCGGCTGCGAACTCCCGTACAGAGGGATGCAGACGGATGGCGTCTGCGGTCAGAGGTTCGATCAGAGAGACGTCAGCCAATTCGGTCAAGGCCGAGGCCAGGGGTGAACCGAAGAAACCGTCCTCCTCATCGGAAATGTTCGCCAACAGACCCAAGCGGGCGGTGGGGATCTGGGCGGCTTCGGGCAGTTGGCCGGCGATGCGCAGGAGCAGGCGGGCGTCTTCGCTTTGCACCAATTCCCACTGTTCGGCCAGGGTGGCGGCTACGGCGGCGGCGTGGCGGGTGCCCAGATCTTCGTCCCGCACGCCGCCTCGGCGGTCGTCCACCACGGCCAGGGCGCCCCGGTTGAGCAGGGCGTCCCGGTAGGCGGCCACGGGTTGGGTGGGGCGTTTGCCCAGGTGGGCGGCGGCGATCTCCAGGGCCAGGGGCAGGCCGCCCAGGATACGGCAGATCTCCTGGGCCGTGGCATGTTCCGGGTGGTGGGGCTGGCGCACATCCGCCCGGCTGGGGTGGCTGAGGAGCAGGGCCAGGGCCGGTCCCGGCGGCAGCACGCTCACCTCCACGGGCTGGAAGCGGCCCAGATCCCGGCGGCGGGTGGTGAAAAGGACGGGGCCGGGCAGGGTCGCCGGGATCAGCTCCGGGATGACCGGGCGCAGGAGGCGGGCCGGGTCGGCCACGTTGTCCAGCACCAGCAGGGCGTCGGGGTGACTGCGCAGATAGCGGGCCGCGGCCTGGATCTGCTGCTCCGTGGGCCGCTCGGCGCAGTCCGGCTCCACCCGGCGGCCCAGGGCGGCGAAGCCCTGCCGCCAATCCTCCGCCGCGTTGACCCAAAAGATGCCACCGGGGTAGTCGTCCCGGTCGTGGAAATGGCGGTAGCAGTACTCCACGGCCAACTGGGTCTTGCCGATGCCCCCCTGGCCGGTCAGCCCCGCCGGGCGGATGCCCACGGTCTCCGCCCCTTGCAGCGCGGTGTGGAGATGGGCCAGATCTTCCTCACGGCCCACAAAGCCGTGGTTGCGGGGGAAAGGCACGGTGAAATGGCGGTCGGCCAGACTGGGGTCCGGGCCAAAGAGGCGGTCATCCGGGGTGCGGGTGAAGAAGACGGGGATGGGCCACTCGTGGTCGCCCAGGCTGTGCAGGGCCATGCGTCCCTGGGTGATGGCCGCGTCCACGCTGAGGCCGTCGGCCAGGGCGCTGTAGAGTTCCTGGGCAAAGCGGATGCCGCCCCGGTCGCTGATCACCTGCTGCATGGCGATCACCCCTGGCACCCCCTGCTGCACCAAGGCCCCGGCCACGCCGGTGAAGGGGCTGACCGCTCCGCTCACCCCGCCCTCGCAGGCGTTGAGGAAGACCAGGCGCAGGCTGGCCGCGTTGTGCAGAATGATGGCCAGATCCGTCCCGGTCACCGTGGCCGGGTTGCCTGCCTCGTCGGCCAAGACGAGCATGCCCGTCTGCGCGGTCGCGTCGTAGAGGGCGTGGCCGGCAAAGTGCAGCAAATGCACGGGCGGCTCCTGGCGCAGACGACGGCGCAGATGGTCCAGGGTGGGTGGGTCCAGCCGGTCCAGCACCACCTCCCCCCTTTCGATGCTGGGGGCCAGGGCCTGAGCCAGACCGTCCCATTCGCCGTCCAGGTTCAGGGCGTCCATGCCGTGGGGGCTGGCCAACACGCCGAGGATGCGCAGGGGCCGAGGGGCTTGCAGGGGCGGGGGCGGATCGGGCAATTCCAGATAGCGCAGAACGGTGCTCTCGGTGGAGAGGGCGAGGAAGCGCTGTCGGGCCGGGTCGTGCAGGGTTTCCCAGGGCAGCGCGACCAGTTCCGGTGTGTCGTTCAGACGCAGACGGATGCGCAGGGTGGTTTCCTGCGACCTGGCATGGTCCAAATTACGCTGAAGCAGCGTCTCCGCCCCCCCTTTGAAGAGGGCACGGAAGATCCGCCCGCCGATCTCTTGTGGACCCGATCCCTGCCCTTGGGCTTTCTCCTGGGCCGAGACGGGCGGATCAAAGTCCGCGGACGTCTGGCCCATAGGCGAATCCAGGCGCACGCGATAACCGTACGGGGAACGATGAAAATGAAGGTCGAGGTTGAGAGGGGGCATGTGCCGGTTCCTATGTGTGCGCTGACGCTCATCCAATCCAAAATTGCAACCGCCAAACCTTTACCACGAATTTCACGAATTTCACGAATTCGACTCGACATTATTCGTGCAATTCGTGTAATTCGTGGCAGAAATCAAAGCGGGCTGAGTCACTGCCCAAAATCACCTCACGGCAAACAGGCCTTGGGGAACTTGGCCACCACCGTGTACGCCGGGTCCACCACGTTGCCGATGCGCATGGTGCCGACCTGGGCCATGAGCTGCCAGGCCTCTTCCCGCTGGAAGCCGTAGTCGGCCACCAGCCAGGCCAGGAGTTCCATCTGGGCCAGGCGCACGCAGTCCATCAGGGGACGGGTGCTGGCGGCCACCATGATGTGGTCGGCGTCCTCCAGCCGGGGCCATTGGGCGGGGCGGGCCTTGTGCAGCTCCAGTTCCAGGGTCACCACCGCGGTCACCTCCAGGGCCGTGCCGTTGACCTCCCCGTCCCCCTGGCGGGCGTGGACATCGCCGAAGAGCAGGGGCGCGCCGTCCGCCCACACGGGCAGATAGAGGGTGGTGCCCGCCCGAGTCTCGACGCAGTCCATGTTGCCGCCAAAGTCGCCGGGGGTGAGGGTCATTTCTATTCTGCCAAAACGAGGCGCCGTTCCAATGGAGCCGATAAAGGGGGCCAAGGGCACCTCCACCCGTTTTAGACGGCTGTTCGGCATCTCAAAAACGCCGGTCTGGCGGTCCAGATCCAAGGCCCAGCGATACTTGATATCCGGCACGGGCGGGTTGTAGAGCAGGGTGTGGCCCATATATTCCCCGGTCATGGAGCCAAAGTTGGCGCTCTGGGCACTGAGGGCAAAGTCCCGGTTCAGCCGGATCTCCCGGATGTGCACGGCCAGGAGATCCCCCTGTTCCGCCCCCTCCACACAGACCGGGCCGACCAGGGGATTGGACTGCTTCAACGTGGTCCCCGGCTGGCGGTGGCGCATGGATTCGGGCATGGGATCCCCGGCCGCGTCCAGGCCGTAGGCGTCCCGGGTCTCGGCGATCACCGTGTCCCCGCTGCGCACGGTCAACGCCGGCGGGTGGGGGGCGAAGGTGTGATAGTAGATGGTTGGGGTGAGATGGTGGGTTGGCATGGGTGGCCTTTGAATTGAAAATTGAAAATTGAAAATTGAAGGGGTGGACATAGATCGGCGAGATCGAGCGGATTCATTTTTGCTCGCCTTCATTCTATCGCGAATTGCAGCGAAGGTCGAAGACGCGGAAAGGCCCCATCGATCCATGATCGATGGGGCCTTCACAAGCAACTTTATCAACCGCTTCCCGGAAGCTCAACCCAACCCCTCCGAACCGGCAAAATCTTCCGGGAAGCTCTTACCCCGCCAACGCCGCGGCCACGCGCCCCAGCCGCGCCTGAGCATCCTCCGCCACCGCAGCCAATTCCCCCAACCCGGCGGGGGCCAACATGCCCACGGGGTCGATCAGGGAAACCTGGCTGCCGTCGCCGTCTTCGTAGACGGTCACATTGCAGGGCAAAAGCATCCCCACATCCAGGTCTGCGGAGAGGGCGGCGTGGGCCAATTTGGGATTACACGCCCCCAAAATCGCATAGCGGCGGAAGTCCACGCCGATCTTTTCGTTGAGCGTCTTTTTTATGTCGATCTGGGTCAGGACGCCAAAGCCTTCTTTCTTTAGCTCGGCGGTGACTTTGGCGATGGCCTCTTCGTAGGGCACATCCAGCTTGACCCGAAAGGCCAGCATTGATTTCACAGGTGCAGTCATGGTTTTCTCTCCTAAATAGGTGGGTAAAAGGTGCGTCGTTTCACGTCATTTGGATGCCCAGGACCCTGGGCACGTTACACGGCCAGCCCCGCCACCGTGTTCCGCACCCGCAGAACCAGATCGCCGGGAGTCATGACGCGGATCAATTTTGGAGGCGGGTAGTAATCCCGGCCGTTGAAAGTCAAGAGCATGTGGGCATCGGCCTGCACCGCGGCCGCCAAGTTGGGCAGGTCTTTGGGGTGGGCTTGCCCGACAAAGCGACTGATGACAGAGGCCGGGGGTGATTCCACAACCTCCACGGACTCCTTGGCAAGATTCAACAGATCCATGGCCAAGGCTGGAGAGCGCTGGTTCAGGTTGCACAGGGCCTCTTCCAACGTGTACCGAGCCGTGACCACTTCGAGTACGGTCGCTTGGCCCAAATGCAACACGGCCAAAGAGGCGGTGGCTTGATGGGAGGCGCTGGTGGCTCGATAGAGTACATCGGCATCCACAAAAACCCTAAGCAGGCTGGGGTTCGGCATTGCTTTCCAGCTCCGTTTGGTGTTCCTGATAGAATTCGGGGTAGTATTCCCGCAGGGTGCGCAGTCGTTCTTCCCGCAATCCTGCGTTTAGATCATCGTAGGTCACACCGACGTAGTCCATCTCGGCGCGGAATTGGCTGGTGATGGCTTCCAATGATCCCTCTGGCAGATGCAATTCGCCCCGAGAGTCCATGAACTTTTCAAACGCCGCATAGACCTCATACGGCACCAGCACGGCCACCGGAGAGCCGTGACGCTCGACGATCACCCGGTCTTGGCCATAGCCCACCCGGTTGAGCAGATCGCTCAGTTTGCGCCGAAATTCTTCGGCGCCCACACGCAGCAGTTCCATCCGAAACCTCCTTGACGACTAGAGTTCCTACAGGTTCTTCAGTTCCTCCACCCCAGTATAGCGTCACAAATGGCCCTTGTCAACCGGCTCCCCTCGGTCCTTCGCCACCACTTCGCAACGGTCAGAGCTTCCTGCGATCCACGAATCTGCACGAATCCACACGAATCGTCCTTTTTGAAAAAAAGATTCGTGCAGATTCGTGCGGATTCGTGGATCCCTCACCCGCCCACCACGGCGTTGGGATGGGCGTAGAGCGAGTAGGCCAGCCAGGTGGGGTCTCCGGCCTGGCGGGCGGCGAGGCGGGCGGTGCGCACGGATTTGGCCGCGGGGTCGCCGTCGCCCAGGCTTTTGTAGAATTGGTTGGCGAAGGAGAGGGCCTGTTTGTCCGTCACGGACCATTGGGCGGCCAGGAAGAGGGAGGCCCCGGAGCCGATCAGCCGGTTGGCCCAGCCGCCCACGCCGGTCAGCCCCCAATCCTGGCGGCCACTGTCGCAGGTGTTGAAGACGATGCCCGGTCGATTGATGCGCAGATTGTACTCGATCATGGGGCCGTAGAGGTCATCCGGGGTGAGGATGTCCTTGTCATTCAGGGAGAGGAAGGAACCCCAGCCCTGCTCTCCGGCCTTGAATTTGCCGTGGGTGGCGGCGTGGAGCCAGTCGTAGTCGCCGGTTTCCAGCACCCCCACCACCTCTGCCGTGGTGGGATGGGCCGGGCTGCGGTCGTGGAGTTGGAAGCGCTGCATGTGGTCTTTGAGCAGGGTGCGCTCTTTTTGGGCAAAGGTGAGGTTGGTGGTGGTGGGGGCCACACAGCTCAACCGCTGCCAGTTCAGCCGGGCGGTGAGGGTGGGATTGGCCCCGCCGCTGGCGTTTCGGCGCAGCCAGCGGGCCATGTTCATGCTGGCGCACCAGGGCTGGGTGTTGGCCGGGTTTTCGCCGGTGGCGTAGGGCCAGACCAGTTCCCAGGGGATGTGGGGTTCGTCGCTCAGGATCAGGAAGGAGCGGTCGTCCCACGCGGTGCGCTCGGCCAGATAGCGGCGGCGCAGTTCATCGGGCAGCACTTCGGACCACAGCTTGAAGCCGATGCTCTGGATCAGCCGCTCGGCCTCCTTGGCCTGGTCGGCGTGGGGCTGGGGAGTGGCTCGGTTGGCCAGGCCGGTCAGGCGGTCATAGAGACCGGCGGCGTAGCGTTCCAGGGGTTGTGAAAGGGGAAAGGGCTGAAAATCCTCGCTCCACACGCCTTTTTCGAACAGGCTGAAGGTGAGCTGAGGCCGGGCGGTTGTCGCCTCATAGCCGATGGCCAGGGTACGGTCGGGCATGGCCACCCCCGGCTCGGACTGCACGGGGTAGGCCTTGGGGGATCCCGGCTCTATGGTTACTTGGTGGGCGGTTACTTCCACCTCCACCGTGGCCGTACCTACGGGATGACCGGCCTGGAAGAAGTCCAGCACCACATGGGTGTGGCCGACCTGGCTGGGGCGCAGATAGAAGGTGAGGGTTTCGCTGTCTCGGCCCGGCGGCACGGTCATGGACTGTTCCCGCTGGTCCAGTACGCCAAAGCCCGGCGCGTCAATGCGTACCAACACGGGCAGATTTTCCACCACGGTGACGGCGGCGCTGGCCTCGCTCTCGGCCATTTGGCGCACGGTCAGGCGCACGGTGACCACGATGCGCGGCGTCTCCACCCATACGCGGCGGGGGCAAGTGATATCGGTGTAGCGGGTGACGGGGGGCTGTGCGGCGGAGGATGGCGGATCATCTCCGGCAGCGGCTGGGGATGCACTCAAAGAGTCATCATCCGATGCCATCAGATCACGAGGATCAAAACCACGCGTGGCGCTCTCGTGATAGATCAGTCCTTTGGCAACGGCCAATTCCTGCTGCACTCGGCGCAGCAGGGCCGGGTAGCGCTGCAAATACTTCAAGATCATGGCGCGCACCATCACCGGCGACTGCCTGCCTTGGTCCAACTGGGTTCGATAACTCGCCAACGCTTGATTGACCACATCCACATCAGCACCCACCAATTCCGGCAACTCTGGACGTATTCGATCTAACGCAGCGAACAATTCTTGTAGTTCATCCATGATTAGACTCCTGTCAACGTAAACGCGGCCCAATGGAAGGGATGGACAAAACTGCGGGCATCTACACCCGCCAGGTCACTCAAAGCGGCACTGAAGAATTCGGCCCCGACTGAGCCAGACATTTTCATTCCGCCCAGGTCAGGGTCATTCAATTCGGGCACAAACGTAGCGAAATAGTCGGCCTTCTCCGCATTGGTTGTATCCCGCACCCATTGTTGAGCCGAGCGCAGGGACTGGGCCGGGGTCAGCCCATCCACCCGCCACAGACGGTAGAAGCGCACCATGAGCATAGCCGTGCTGATGTCCGCCACGGACCACAGAGATCCGCACACCCCGGCAAACCCAGCCTGGAGCATAGCCGTGGGCAAGGCCACCACCTCGTCGGGCAGCTTGGTGCCCATGACCCCGGTCTCGCAGGCGGAGAGGGTGGCCAGCCGTGCGCCGGACAGACGCAGGCCCAGGAGATCCCGCACGGTCAAGGGTTCATCGTCGGCCAGGATCAGGCAGCTTTCCAGGGGTGCGCCGGGGTCGGAGATGCCGTGGCACGAGAAGTGGGCCACATCGGTCTCGGCCAGGGTGTGGAGGGCGGCGGATCGGCTGGCCTCGGCCCGGGTCAACAGCCGCGCCCCGGGGAAGAGATGGGCCACGGCCTCGCTCTCCCGCCGGGCGTTGGGCAGGGCGGAGCCGTGGGTGGGCTGCGGATCGACCACACCGGTCATGCGCGCCACCCCAACCTGGGCCGCGGTGGCGCGGGCCTTGGCCAGGGCTAGGGCGGACGGGGCATAGGCCAGAGCCAGGTCGTCCAGGGCATAGCGGCGGCCCGTGGGCGCATGGGCATCCGGTCGCCAAGCCGCATGCAGGGGGAGGAGGGCCAGCAGTCCCGTGGGGATCAGGGTGGCTTGGTTGGCATTCATCCCGGCCAGGGCGGTGACCAGGGGCGACATTACCAAATCCCACAGGCGACGGCAGGTGTCGTCCAAGGTGGTCATCCAACGGGCGTGGACATCCGGGTTCCGATGGTCTGTGCGCCAGTCATTGTAGGCGGTGAAATGATCGATGAGGAGTCCGTTGAGTGTTTCGTTTTTTAGATCGGTCAACCAAACGGGGGTGACGGAGGGCGACGCGGAGGCGGAAACGATGAGGGCTAGTCCACCCTGGGGCGTGATGAGCAGGTAGACCAGGGGACCATCCGCCGCGGCCTGGGCGATATGGGCGAAGCTGGGGGCGGCAAAGAAATCTTCGCAGCCAGGGACGGACTGAATGGCGGCGATGGCGGCAAGACGGGCGTCGTGATTGGCCCGCAATTGTGTGTTAATGGCGGCCAACCGCTTCGCATCCCCGACGGCATTCTCGGCTTGAGTCAGTAGGGTTGCACGCTGCTCAATCGTTTGCTTGAACGCCACAAAGCGCTGGCCCTGGTCGGCGGCCTCCAGACGCTCCTGAATGTCGGATCGAGATTCCTCCAGCGCCTGGGCCATGAGCCGGGCCTGGCCTCGATCCAGGGTTTCCACAGCTTCGGTCAAACGGTCAAGATGGGCCAGGGCGTGGGCTGTGCGGGTGTGGAGGCCCTGGGCCTCTTTTAGCCAGCTTTCCTGGGCTGTGCGGGCAATCTGGCCGGCCAGGAGGGCATCGATGGCGCCCAGGCCGTAGGTGCCGGCTTGGACCACTTCGTCCCAGGAAATTCGCTCCTCCGCCCAACGACCCCAACTCCGAGCAGTACCCAGGGTTCGCTCTTGAGAGGCGATTTTTCCCAATTCACAAGCACGATAATATGCGCCCCGCGCTCCTTCCAGGTCCACCTTCTGTCCCGTGCGTCCATAACGGTCGCCAAGCCCTGCACCCAGATTCGTAAGGATTGAAGGCCAGTCTGGCGACCCCACTGGCGTCTCTTCCACGGCCCGCTGGTAAACTCGAATCGCTTCTTCCAGGTCTTCTAGCCGCCCCGCTCGATCATAGCAGTCACGCAGAGAAGTGCCCAAATTGATGAGGAGTCTAGGTCTGTCGGGTACCCCCTGCGGTGTTTCAGCCACGGCCCGCATGAAGAGCCGAATCGCGTCTTGCAGGTCTTCTACTCGTCCCGTACGATGATAGCGCTTATTCAAACCGATCCCCAGATTATTGAAGTGCTTTGGCCGGTCGGGGAGCCCATCTGACGTTTCAGTGACAACCCATTGGAAGATTCGAATAGCTTCTTCCAGGTCTTCTATCTGCCTCACGAGGCTATAACGGTCTACCAGACCGAGGCCCAGATTAGCAAAGTATTTTGGCCGCTCAGTCGACCCCACCGGCATTTCAGCCACTGCCTGTCGAGTGACCAAAATTGCTTCTTCTAGGTCTTCCATACGACCTGCGCGGTCAAAGCGATAATGCAGAGTAAGGCCTAGATTACTGAGGTACATAGGTCGATCAAGCGACCCATCCGGCGTCTCGGCCACGGCCTCTTGAGCAGCCTGAACCGCCTCTTCCAAATCTTCCAACCGCCCTGTGTAGCCATAGCGATGGCGTAGACCATTACCAAGATTATTGAGATAACTGGGTCGGTCGGGCGACCCGACTTGCGTCCCGGCCACTACCTGTTGATGAATCAGAATCGCTTCGTCTAGGTCTTCCACCCGCCCCGTGCGGCCATAACGATCGCTCAAGCTAGCACCCAGATTATTGAGGAAACCAAACCATCCCGGTGATCCTTTCGGCGCTTCGGCCACGGCATGTTGGATGACCCGAATTGCTTCTTCTAGATCTTCCACGTACCCCGTGTGACCAAAGCGGTCGCGCAGACTGTTGCCCAGATTATTCAGGTACATGGGTTGATCAGGTGACCACACCGTCGCTATGGAAACTGCCTGTTGTGTGACCCGAATTGCTTCTTCTAGATCTTCCACCTGGCCAGTACGACCATAGCGGAAACGCAGACCGTTACCCAGGTTATTAAGGAGTGAAGACAGAAGAGGGGAACTAGGGGATGCTTGATCGAGCGCCTCCTGCAACAGAGCCAGAGCCAGATTAAGATCGGGCAATCGACCCATCGCTCGATAGCGGTGCAAGAGGCTGCCGCCGGCATTATTCCACACGACCAGACGAAAATAGCTAGCAGTCTCGCCGAAGTCACGGTGGGCCAGAATACGCTGCCAAGCATCAGTAGCTTGATCCAGGGCGGCCCGTTCACCTAGTTGACTAAATCGCTGCATATTGGTCTGGGCATTCTGTACATCCGCTTGGAAGGCCGACGGCACAGAGGAATCTCGATTTCCCCCGTCCACCGCCGCCGTGAGCCGATAACGCAGGTCCGGGCGGTCGGCCAGAGCTCGCTCCAGATCTTCCATGGAGGTGATGTGTACCCCCGTGGCGGCCAGTTCGGCCAGCAGGTCCGGGAGCATCTCCGCCACGGCCCGCTGCATAGCCAGCAACTCCTCCGGTGCTAAGCCCGCTTCCTCCGCTTGGACCATCAGGTCAGCCGGTAGCACCTTCTCGTCAAAGGCCCGCTCCACACCCACTGCCCGGCAGCGGCGCAACAGATCCCGGTGTTCATGAATGGTGCGGCGGGCGTCCTTGTCGATCAGACTGTCGGCAAGTTGGTCCGCCAGATCGTCGGCTTCGTCGGTCAGCAGTTCCGGGTGCGCGGTCACTATCCGTTGCGAGGCATCCCAGGTGTCGGATCGGATGAAGTCAAGGAGCCAGCCAAGCAGCTTTTTCTTGCTGGGTCCGCGATTAAACAAACGACGCAAAAAGCTCATGAGCGACCTCCGGGAGTAGCGAAGTTGACAGTCACCTTGGATGTGACTGTCAATTGGGTCGGGTACGCACTGCGGCTGGCAAAGGAATGGAACACCGGGGCCACCTCCGTGGGGTGAGGAGTTGAGAATGGCGACGACGATAGGTAATTGTAGCACATGGATGCGGGAGGTGGGGAGGCGGGACCATACACGACGATCTCGCCTCCACAAATCAACCAACCATCACCCCCAACGCCTCCCCCAACACCCCCACCAACTCATCCATCTCCCCCTCGCTAATCACAAACGGCGGAGCAATCATGATCATATCCCCGCGCGCTCCATCCACATTCCCGGAACTAGGATAGACGATCAGTCCCCTCTCGAACGCCTCATCCGCCAGGGTGTAGGCGAACTTGCGGGCGGCGGGGAAAGGGTCCTTCGTCGCCCGATCCGCCACGAACTCCATGCCCAGCATGAGGCCTGTGCCCCGGATGTCCCCCACGTTGGGATGCTCCCCAAAGGCGGCGACCAGCTTGGCCTTGAGGATGGCCCCCTTCTCCCGGCTGGCGGCAATCAGATCCTGCTCTTGCAAGACGCCCAAGGTGGCCAGCCCGGCGGCCGCGCCCAGCACGTGATGGGAGAAGGTGCCGCCGTGGGCAAAGTCCCCCCTGGCCCGGAAGATGGTCTCGGCGTCCACGCCCTTGACGGCCATGATGGAGAGGGGCCAATTGCCCCCGGCGGTGCCCTTGGCAAAGGTGATGATGTCCGGCTCCACGTCCCACAGTTCGGTCATGGCCACCCAATGACCGGAGCGGCCAAAGCCGGCCATGACTTCGTCGTCGATGAGCAGGACGCCGAATTCGTCGCAGATCTGGCGGATCATGGGCCAATATTCGGGCGGCGGCACGACGGCAGCCAAAGACGCGCCGCTAACCGGCTCGGCGATGAACGCGGCCACGGTCTCCGGCCCTTGCCGCACGATCTCCTCGGCCAATTCCTGGGCGCAGGCGATGCCGCAGGTGGGGTACTCCAACTTGAGGGGGCAGCGATAGCAGTAAGGCGGGTCGATATGGGGCATGTCCCGGAACTGCTCGGTGTAGAGGATGCGCAGGGACGGGCGTCCGCTGATGGCCAACGTGCCCAAGGTGGTGCCGTGATAGCTGTGCCAGCGGCCAATCACTTTGGTGCGCCCGGTCTCGCCCCGCTCCACTTGCAGATGCCGGGCGAACTTGATGGCCGATTCGTTGGCCTCGGAGCCGCTGGTGAGGAAGTAGAATTTGGCGTCGGCCAGGGGGACAACCTCAGCCAGGGCCGCGGCGTAGGCCTCGATCACCGGCGCGGTGAACATGGTGGGGTGCAGATAGGCCACCTGCCGGGCCTGCGCGGCGATGGCGTCGGCCACCGCTTCCACGCCGTGGCCGATGTTGACCAGCACCGGCCCGCCGGAGCCGTCCAGCCAGCGCCGCCCATCCGCCGCATACAAATAGACCCCCTCCCCCCGCACAATCTCCGGGTGGGGATGGCCCATGCGTCGATAAAAGATATGCCCATCAGGATAATGACGGTCGTTCATGAAAGGGATTCCTTTGCAAAAGTGAAATGACAGGACATTTGACCCCCAAAATCAGAGACAAATGTCCCTGCCCTGGCCCACGCCAAACCGCTAAAATAACCACAGATGTGACCTGACCGGCCGCATGACTCTACCTCCTTTGCCCGCCTTTGTGGATACCCGGTCAGGTCACATCTTTTTTATGTCAAAACAAATAGAACACGGATTAGACGGATTTTACGGATTAAAACGGATTTTTTCTGATCTAAAAAAGATCCGTTTTAATCCGTTCGATCCGTCCAATCCGTGTTCTATTTTTTGTCCTCTGCCAAGCCCAGCACCGTATGCAGCAGGACATTGGCCCCGTTGATCAGGTCATGGGGGTGGGTGAACTCCTTGGGGTTGTGGCTGATGCCGTCCACCGAGGGCACGAAGAACATGGCCGCCGGGGTAACCGCGCTCAACGCCTGGGTGTCGTGACCGGCGAAGCTGACCAGCCGGGTGTGGGAGAGGCCCAGGCTGTCCGCGGCCCGTTCGATGGCGGCCATCACCCCCTCATTCATGGGCGCGGCCACCCCTTCCGTGGCCAATTCCACGGCCACCGTAAGCCGATTTTCTGTCGCGATGGCCTGGGCCAACTCGATCAACACGGCCTGCATTTCGTCCAGCATGACCTCGCTACCGTGGCGGAACTCCACGGCCAGATCCACCAAACCAGGCACGATGTTGAACGCCCCCGGCCCGGCCTGAATTCGCCCGCAGTTCATCACCCCAGGGCTAAACCGGGCCATGACCAGATCCCTGGCCTGTTGCACAAAGGCGCTGGCCCCCCACAACGCATCCGCCCGGCGCTCCATAGGCATGGTGCCGGCGTGGGCCGCCCGCCCGTGGAAGTGCAGCCACATGGATCGGATGCCCACAATCGCCTCCACCACGCCGATGGCAATCCCCGCCTCCTCCAACCGGCTGCCCTGCTCGATATGCACCTCTACAAACCCCGCCAAACTGTCCGGGTTCCGCCGAGCCGAGAGTACCCGCGCCCGGTCGCTGCCGATGCGGGTCAGCCCCGCGTCCAGGGCCGCCGCGCCGCCCCGGGCCTCCCGCAAATCCTTCTCGGATAGTCGTCCGGTCAAGGCCGCGCTGCCCATCAGTCCGGTGATTGTGCCCTCTTCATCGGTAAAGCTGATCGCCTCCAGGGTGACCGGCAGCGTCAGCCCGGCCTGTTTCACCGTGCGCAAGACCTCCAAGGCGGCCAGAGTACCCAGTGCGCCGTCGTATGGACCTCCATTGGGCACGGTGTCCAGGTGAGAACCGATGAGCAGGGTTTTGGCCCCAGGGTCTCCGGCCGGCAAGACCGCGGACAAGTTGCCCGCCCCGTCCTGACGAAAAAGCAGTCCCGCCTCCGCCACCCGGTGATAGAACCAGGCCCGCCCCTCCACATCCGCCGCAGAGAGGGCAGGCCGAGAGACGCCCCCCTCCTTGGTACGCCCGACCCGGCTCAGATCGGCCAGATCCGCCAACAGACGTTCCCCATTGATTGCCAACATACGGTTGAACCCTTCCTGGTGATGTTCCGGTGATTTTCCGGTATAATGATAGCAGTTAGCCGACAGCCGGTAGCCGATAGCCTTTGTGCTTGAAACCCTCAACAATGAGTGCGGCTGCCCGCTAACCGCCAACGGCTATCTGCTAACGGCTATCCGCTCAACTACCCTTCAAGGAGGAAGGCATGACCCTTAAAAAACGTCACGAGGACAGAGACGTCCACGCTACCAGCATCAACGGCCACGAATTGCGCCCAGAAAGCCTAATGATGAGCTACGGCTATCGGCCCGAATGGTCCCAAGGGGCGATCAAGTGTCCGATTTTCCAGACTTCGACCTTTGTTTTCGAGAGTGCGGAGGAGGGCAAGGCCTTTTTCGAATTGGCCTACGGGCTGCGCAAGGCCGAGCCATTGGAGGAGATGGGGCTGATCTACAGCCGTCTGAACAACCCGGACCTGGAGATTTTGGAGGACCGGCTGACCCTGTGGGACGGAGCCGAGGCCGCCGCCGTCTTCGAGAGCGGCATGAGCGCCATCACCACCACCCTGCTCACCTTCCTCAAACCGGGGGATGTTCTGCTGCACAGCGAGCCGATCTATGGGGGCACAGACTATCTGATCAAGCACATCCTGCCCCGTTTTGGCATCCGCCCCGTGGGCTTCCAGGCCGGGGCCGGCGCAGCGGCGAAAATTGAGGAGTTGCTCCTGGACCGCCAGATCAGCGAACATGTCGCCATGATCTACATCGAAACCCCGGCCAACCCCACCAACGCCCTGGTGGACATCGCCGCCTGCCGGGCCTTGGCTGACCAGTTCGCCCCACCGGACCGCCGGACCCTGGTGGCCGTGGATAACACCTTCCTCGGCCCCCTCTGGCAGCATCCCCTCAAAAACGGCGCGGATCTGGTGATCTATTCGGCCACCAAATACATCGGCGGCCACAGCGACGTGATCGCCGGGGTCTGCATGGGCAACCACGACCTCATGGGCCAGGTCAAAGTCATGCGCACCATCTTCGGCACCATGGCCGGACCGTGGACCGGGTGGCTGCTTCTGCGCAGTCTGGAAACCCTCAAGCTGCGCATGACCGCCGAGATGAAGAGCGCCCGCTATGTGGCCGACTATCTGCTCAACCACCCCAAGGTGGAGCGGGTCTACTATCTGGGCCACCTCACCGAGGACGATCCCCAATACCCCATCTATCGCAAACAGTGTCTGGGGCCGGGGGGCATGATCGCCTTCGACGTGGTGGGCGGCGAGGCCGAGGCCTTCCGCTTCCTCAACGGGCTGCAACTCTTCCACCTGGCCGTCAGCCTGGGCGGCACCGAATCCCTGGCCGAACACCCCGCCTCCATGACCCACTCGGACGTGGACCCGGAAGAGCGCCAAGAAATGGGCATCACCGACAAAATGGTCCGCCTCTCCATCGGCGTCGAGCACCCGGAGGATCTGATCGCGGATCTGGAGCAAGCGCTGGCTGCCGCCTGAGCGGGTGAAGGGGTGAGCGGGTGAAAGGGTGATGTACGTGGTTCACCCCTTCACCCTTTCACCCGCTCACCCCTTCACCCCTTCACCCGCTCAAATTCAACGAATCTCCACCGTAAACACGTACGCCTCCGCCACCTCCCCGGCGGGGGTGACGTAGTTGAGGGCGATGGTGGTGGAGCCGGGGGCCGTGGGCATGAAGATCCAAAATTCCTGGCCCCGCTCGTCGTCCGGGGTGTTGACGTAGTGAAGTTGGGTCTGCTTGGCCGCGGTGAGTTGAAGCAGGGCCGGGTCAACGTCTTGGGCCAGTTGCCATGCGTGGGTCTCCGCCTGCTCCGAGGGCAGGGCGATCACAAAGGCCTGGCCGTTTTCCACCTGGATGGTCTGGGCCGGGTCCGAGAAAAAGAGGCCGCTCTCGCCCTTGTTGCAGGCGGCGGGCAAGAAGAGTGCTACAACCACCAGAATCGAGAAAAAAAGACGGTCGATTCGGCGTCGGCGGGAAAGAAAAGGAAAATTTTGCATAATCAACTCCGGTGTGAGGGTTGGGCATAAAGAGGGTAAAACAGCACTGGCTTGATTCTACTCCGTCCCGGCACAGAGTGCAATTGCAGACTAAGGGCTTCAATTGAAAATTGAGATTTGAAAATGGAGAAGTTTTAATGGCGGGTATCCCCGATCCCCGTCATTAAAACTTCTCAAATTTCGATTTTCAATTCTCAATTCCCCCGGCATAACCCACCGAGAGCAGCCCGACAACCAGCGCAGGGCACAATGGCGAATGGCGCAGACCTTCACGCCACGCAACACGCAACACGAAAGGACATTCCATGCGACGGATTGCAATCGCCCTGTCCAAAGGCGGGGTGGGGAAGACGACGACAGCGGTGAACTTGGCCGCGGGGCTGGCCGCGGCCGGCCAACGGGTGCTGCTGGTGGACATGGATACCCAGGGGCAGGTAGGCAAAAGCCTGGGGGTGGACCCATCCGCGGGGCTGGCGGAGGTGGTGGCTGGCGAAGTTGATGCCCAGGCCGCCCCGGTCCCCGTGCGAACCGGGGTATGGCTGCTGGCCGGGGGACGGGGGCTGATGGGGCTGAAACGGCTGATCGCCCGCAAGGACTTCGGCGCAGAGCAGACCGTGGCCGAGGCCCTTGCCCCGCTTGACGCCGACTTCGACTTCGCCATCATCGACACCGCGCCAGGGTGGGACAGCCTGACGGTCAACGCCCTCTTCTATGCCCAGGAGGTCCTGGCCCCGGTCTCGTTGGAGGTGATGGCCCTGCAAGGGTTGCTGGAATTCAACCGCAACTTGGAGGGCATTCAGCGCTATCATCCGGGCCTGAGCATGACCTACATTCTGCCCACTTTTATGGACCGCCGGGTCAAAAAGTCGGACGAGATCCTGGGCCAGCTCCGCACCTATTTTGGCGACAAGGTGTGCGACCCCATCCGCTACAACGTGCGCCTCTCCGAAGCCCCGGGCTATGGGCAGACCATCTTCGAATACGCCCCCCGCTCGGTCGGGGTGGAAGACTATAAATCTCTGACAGAAAGGATTCTCCGTCATGGCTGATCGCAAAAAGACCCCAGACCTGCTGGCCTCTGTGCTGAACGAGCCGGTCCTTTTGGGTGAAGATGAAGTCAAAGCCGTGGTTAAGGTTGAGGAGGCCAAAGCCAAACCTCAAAAAAAGAGCAAGCCCAAACCAAAAAAAGAGACTGCGTCCCCCCCAAAGGCTGCGCCGGTCTGGGAATACATGACCGTCACTTTCCGGGAATACGACGGCTGGCGGCCCCGGCTGATCAACGGCAAAGAGCTGCGGGGCTGGAAGAGCCAGCCGGTGATCCATGACTATTTGAACCAAATGGGCGTGGTGGGCTGGGAATTGGTGAGCATGGGCGATCGGCATCGTAACCAGAAAGAGGCGTATTTCAAGCGGCAGATCTCAAGCGAGGCCAGCCCGACAATCAAGTAGGTGCGGTTTTCAACCGCACGGGTTCCAACAAACACTCGAAAACTTGTGAATCGTGCGGTTAAAAACCGCACCTACTGTCACCCCCCAGGAGTCAACCCTTTTGACCACCACCCTACTGTTCATCGTCCTCTTTATCCTCGTCCTGATCTCCCTGGCCCTCAACGCCGGGTTGATCGTCTATGGGCTGCGCATCCGCGGCCAACTGATGGGGCTGCGGGAGACCGTGCGCCACATGCTGGCCGAGGCCATCACCGACCTGGGCAGCTTTGGGGATCTCTCCCTGCGCTACGACATCCCCGTCAAGGACAGCCTGCCGGTGAACGCCCACATCCCTCTGAAAGAGCAGATGAACATCTCGGTCAAGGGATCAATCCCAGTCAACCAAGTGGTGCAGACCACGGTGACCATCACCGCATCGCCCTTCGGCATCAAAGTGCCTTTGGATGTGGAGGTGCCCCTCAACATCAACGTGCCCATCGACATCACCCTGCCCGTCACCATCGATCACGATCTGGTCATCGACACGGACGTACCCATCGATCTGAATGTGCCCATCCACATCGAACTGGGCAAGACCGAGTTGACCGACTTTGTGGATCAGGTGGTGGAGAGCTTGAGGCGATTGGAGGAGTTGATTAGTTGATTGGGTGGCTCTCGTTCCCACGCGGTTCTCGTTCCCACGCTCTGCGTGGGAACGCACCCGGACGCTCCGGCGTCCCTCGGCGCAGAGCGCCGGACAGCCGCTCCCACGCAGAGCGTGGGAGCGAGAGTAATCGAAGAATAAAAAGCGCCGGGGTCATTTTGTGACCCCGGCGCTTTTATGTATACCCAATCAACAAATCAACCAATCAACTATCCGTTCATCTGCTTCTGAATCTTCGCCCACCCATCCCGCAAAGCGATGGTGCGGTTGAAGACCAGGTGATCCGGGGACGAGTCCACGGAGTCGGGGGTGTAGTAGCCCTGGCGCTCGAACTGCACCGTGACGCCCATTTCGGCATCCACCAGGGCGGGTTCCAGCTTGGCGTTGGTGAGGATTTCCAACGAGGCCGGATTGAGGTCGTCCATCCAGTTGCCTGTGGTGCTGCCCGGGGTCTCGGCGCTGAAGAGTCGGTCATAGTTGCGGATTTCCGCGTCCACGGCGTGGGCGGCGGAGACCCAGTGCAGGGTGCCCTTGACCTTGCGCCCATCCGGCGCGTCGCCGCCCTTGGTGGCCGGGTCATAGGTGCAGTGAAGTTCGACGATCTCGCCGTTCTCGTCCTTGATCACATCCGTGCAGGTGACGAAGTAGGCGTAGCGCAGGCGCACTTCCCGGCCAGGGGCCAGACGATAGAACTTGCGGTAGGGCTCCTCCATGAAGTCGTCCTGCTCGATGTAGAATTCCTTGGAGAAGGGCACCATGCGTGTGCCCGCAGATTCGTCTTCCGGGTTGTTGATGGCTTCCAGCATGTCCACTTGGCCTTCGGGATAGTTGGTGATGACCACCTTGAGGGGGTTGAGCACCACCATACGGCGTGGGGCCGACTGGTTTAGATTCTGACGGATGAAGTAGTCCAACAGGTCAATCTCCACAACGCTGTTCGTCTTTGCCACCCCTACCCGGTCGGCCAGATCCCGCAGGGCCTTGGGCGGGATGCCCCGGCGCCTCAACGCAGAAAGGGTGGGCATGCGGGGATCGTCCCAACCGCTGACCCGGCCCTCCTCCACCAGACGGCGCAGGTTGCGCTTGCTCATCATGGTGTAGGTGAGGACCAGTTTGGCAAACTCGATCTGTTGGGGTTTGTGGATGCCCAAGCTGTCGATAAACCACTCGTAGAGCGGGCGGTGGTCCTCAAATTCCAGGGTGCAGATGGAGTGGGTGATGCCCTCGATGGCGTCGCTCTGGCCGTGGGCCCAGTCGTACATGGGATAGATGCACCACTCGGTCCCCGTGCGCGGGTGGGCCTCGTGCAGGACGCGGTACATCACCGGGTCCCGCATGTTGATGTTGCCCGCGGCCATGTCGATCTTGGCCCGCAGCACCTTGGATCCGTCGGGGAACTCGCCTTCCTTCATGCGCCGGAAGAGGTCCAGGTTCTCAGCCACAGGGCGATTGCGATAGGGGCTGTCCTTGCCCGGCTCGGTGAGGGTGCCCCGGTGTTCCCGGATCTCGTCGGCGGTCAGGTCGTCCACATAGGCCAGCCCCTTCTCGATTAGGGCCACGGCCCAGTCGTAGAGCTGGTGGAAGTAGTCTGAAGCGTAAAAAAGCCTGTCCTCCCAATCAAAGCCCAGCCAGCGGATGTCCCGAATGATGGCGTCGATATATTCCTGCTCTTCTTTTGTCGGATTCGTGTCATCAAAGCGCAGGTTGGCCTTGCCGCCAAATTCCTGGGCAATCCCAAAGTTCAGGGCGATGGACTTGCTGTGGCCAATGTGCAGATAGCCATTGGGCTCCGGCGGAAAGCGGGTATGCACCGTGCCGCCAAAGCGGCCACTCTCGTTGTGGCCCGTAATAATCTCCCGCACAAAATCCAGGGAGCGATAGTCGTTTGAATTGTCAGTCATGAGTATGTCTCGTTTGTGATAGTGGTTGAAAAGTCTTGGACAGGCGGGCAAATGAACCGAATACTCGATACTCGATATGCATTACCCTTGCTGCAACGCCCGGGTGGCATTCTCCACCCGGCGCAACACCTCCTGGCGACCCAGCACGTCCATGCTCTCGAAAAGGGGCGGGGAGACCTTCTTGCCCGTCACCGCCACCCGGAAGGGGCCAAAGAAGCTGCCCGCTTTCACGCCCATCTCCTCGGATTTGACCCGAAAGGCTTCGTGGATGGCCTCGGCGTCAAAAGGTTCAACCGTCGCCAAAATCTCTGCCCCGGCCTGGAGGACGGCTGCGCTTTGGGCGGCGTCCAGCTTCTTGCCCAAGAGTTGGGATGTGTCGGGGTAGGTGATGGCGTCGGCGTCCACAAAGGCCCAATCCACCCAGTCGATGGCGTCCTTCAACGTCACCAACCGCTCTTGGATGATGGGGGCCAGTTTGTCCAGCTTGTCGCTGGCGGCCAGTTCGGCCTCCGTGATCCCCAACGGCCCAGCCAGGAAGGGAACCAAGCGCGCCTTGAGGTCCGCCGGGGTGAGGCCGCGCATGTACGTGCCGTTGAACGAGTCCAGCTTGCCATAGGGCATTGCCGCCGGGGAGGGGTTGATGTCGGCCACGTCAAAACGGGCGATGGCCTCGGCCCGGGTGAAGAGATCCGTCTCGCCGTCGTAGCTCCAGCCCACGTTGGCCAGCAGGTTGAAGAGGGCTTCGGGCAGATAGCCGGCCTCGATAAACTCGTTGACCATGACCAGATATTCCTTGCCGGCCACCACTTTTTTGCGCTTGCTCATCTTGCCCTTGCCGCTGGGATCCAGGATCACGGGTAGATGCACAAAACGGGGGGCGGTCCAGCCAAAGGCGTCGTGGATCAACTGGTGGATGGGCGCGGACGCCAGCCACTCCTCGCCCCGCAGGATGTCCGTTATCTGCATCAACTGATCGTCCACCACCACGGCCAGGTGATAGGTCGGCAGCCCGTCGCTCTTGAGCAGCACCATGTCCTGCAACTGGCCGTTGTCCGTGGTGATGTCCCCCCGGATCAGGTCGTTGAAGGTCGTGCTGCCCGTCAAAGGCACGGCCAGACGCACCACGGGGACGATACCCGCCGCCTCTTGCTCGGCCCGCTCTTCTGCGGTCAAGTTGCGGCAGTGACGGTCATAGCCCGTGGGCTGCTTGGCGCGTTGTTGTTCCTCGCGCAGGTCCGCCAAGCGCTCCGCCGAGCAATAACACTTATACGCATGGCCGCTCTCCACCAGTTGCTCGGCGTACGGCGCATAGAGTTCCTTGCGCTCGGTCTGTATATAGGGACCAAAAGGACCGCCCACCTCCGGGCCTTCGTCCCAATCCAGCCCCAGCCAGCGCAGGCCGGCCATGATGTTCTGAAGGCTTTCAGGGTTCAGCCGCTTCTGGTCCGTGTCCTCAATACGCAGGATGAACGTTCCGCCCGTGTGCTTGGCCCACAGCCACGCAAACAGAGCCGTGCGCAGACTCCCCGCGTGCAAAAAACCCGTGGGGCTAGGCGCAAACCGTGTGCGGGCCGGGCGGATTGGATCGGCACTCGAAAGTGCGTTGTTACTGGTCATAATTTCCTCATTCATTGATGATGCATAGCGTCAAATTAACCGCAACAGCGTACCATAGGCCAGTGGGCGCGTCAATTTTGGCGGGGTTTTCGGGCGGTGGGGATTGGGGATTGGGTGAGTCGCCCAATCCCCAACCTGGCCTAGCCAGAACCAAGAATTTTTACCACAAAGATCACAGAGAACACAAAGATTTCAAAAGAATAAATCCCTCTTTGTGTCCTTTGTGTCCTTTGTGGTAAAAATTCTTGCACAAAAAACAAGGATTTCGCTGGTTAGGTACTAATCCCCAATCCCCAATCACAATTCCCCAATCTCCCGGCGCACCAACGTGGTGAGGTGGCCGAAGGCGGCGTCGCCGAGCAGGTCCAGGCGGCGGGGGCGGGGCAGGTTGATGGGGAGCTGGGCCTTGATGTGGCCGGGGCGTTCGCTGAGTACCAGCACCCGGTCGGAGAGGAAGACGGCTTCTTGGATACTGTGGGTGACCATAAGCACGGTCTGTTCTTGCAGGCCGACGATGCGCTGGAGTTCCAGGTTGAGCCGCTCACGGGTCAGCGCGTCCAGGGCGCCGAAGGGTTCGTCCATGAGCAGAAGCCGGGGACGCTGGATCAGCGTGCGGGCCAGGATCACCCGCTGGCTCATGCCGCCGGAGAGCTGGCGGGGGTAGGCGTCGGCAAAGCCGGTCAGCCCTACCAGGTCCAGCAGATCCAGGGCATGGTTGCGGGCCGCGTCGTCGGGCCGTCCGGTCCGGATCTCCAGAGGCAGCAGCACATTTTCCACCACCGTGCGCCAGGGCATCAGGTTGGTCTTTTGGAAGACAAAGCCGATCTCCGGGTTGGGGCCGTCGGCCACCGCGCCGTCAAACCAGACCCGCCCGCTGGTGGGCCGGATCAGCCCGCCGATGATGCGCAGAAGCGTACTCTTGCCGCTACCGCTCGGCCCCAAAATGCTCACAAACTCCCCCGCGGCCACACTGAAACTGACCGGCCGCAAAGCGTTCAAATGCCGCGGCCCGTCGGTGAAGGTCTGGCAGACGGATTCCAGGGTGAGGAGTGGTGTGGGCATGGTTGATTGGGGATTGGGGATTGGGGATTGGGGATTGGGGATTGGGTCCGACCCAATCCCTAATCCCCAATCCCTAATCACTTGGCCAGAAAGTCGTTCGTGAACATCCCCTCGGCAGGGACGAGGGTGTCGACAAGGCCGATGCGCTGCATGAGTTCGGCGGCGGCTTGCCATTGGGCCAGAGTGGTGGAGCCGGGCTGAGTGCCCTCGGTTGGGGTCCAATAGGCCAGGACGGCATCGAAGACGGCCCGGTTGGCCGCTTCGTTGTCGCCCCCGGCCTCGGGGACGAAGGTGAGGGCGTCGGCAAAGGCCGCATCCGGGTTGGCCAGGGTGAAGGCGATGGCGGCTTGGGTGGCGCGCACCATGCGGGCCACCAAGTCCGGGTTGGTGTCCATGGTTTTCTGGTTGGTGATCAGGCCATTAGCCGGGATGCTCAAGTAGTTGTCCAAAGCAATCTGGGTGGTGGCGATGCCCTCCTGGGCCAGGACCACTGGGCCGTTGACCCCGTAATCCACCGCCGCGTCCACCGTGCCCTGGCTGACCGCGGCGGCCTGGGTGAAACCGATGCTCTCGACCCGCACATCGGCCTCGGTCAG
>JAGNDO010000163.1 GCA_018003515.1 Caldilineaceae bacterium | reverse complement strand
TAGGTACTAAATTCGCCATTCGCCATTCGCCATTCGCTTGAGGTATTCGTATGCTGGAAACCACCGAAACCAAACCCCAATCCTGGCTAGACCGCCCCCTCACCTCCCTGCTCACCCTGAACTGGGAGATGGCGGCCTGGATCGTGTTGCTCATCCTCACCGCCGTGGCTCGTTTCTATGATCTGGGCGCACGGGCCATGAGCCATGATGAGAGCCTGCACGCCATCTATTCCTATTATCTCTATGACCGGGGCAACTATCAGCACGATCCCATGATGCACGGGCCGCTGCTCTTCCATGTCAACGCCCTCTTCTATTTCCTCTTCGGCGTCACCGACGCCACGGCCCGCTTGGGACCGGCCCTGGCCGGCATCGCCACGGTGTGGATGGCCTACCCCTTCCGCCGCTGGATCGGGCGCACGGGCGCACTCATGGCGGGGATCTTGCTCTCCATCAGCCCCAGCCTGCTCTTCCACAGCCGCTATATCCGCAACGACATCTACATTGCCCTGTGCGCCATGATCTGGGCCTATGGCCTCTTCCGCTATCTGGAAGGCCGGGACAAACGCTGGCTCTACATGATGGTCACGGGCATGGTCTTTGGCTTTATCGCCAAAGAAAACCAATTTATCACCGGGGCCATCTTTGGTAGCTTTGTGGTCGGTCTGGCTGCCTGGCGGGCTTTCACCAAGGGCGAATCCATCTTCAGCAGCCCCGCCGCGGACGTGGCCGTGATCATGCTCACCCTGATCCTGCCCTTCACCGCCCCCGTTCTCCACGAGATCCTGGGTTGGGATCCCATGGCCAAGGCCACAAGTACGGACTTTCTGCGCTCAATGGGGCTGGTGGCTGCCGTGACCGCCCTGGCCATTGGCCTGGCCGTGGCCTGGTTTCTGGCCCTGCGCAAGCCCGACCCCAAGGCCCCCCCCCTCTCCCTGGGCGACTGGGCTGGGTTGATGGTACTTTTCTGGGCCATCGCCCTGCTCTTCTTCACCACCTTCCTGACCAACGCCCGGGACGGCTTGGCCACGGGCGTCGTCGGCAGCCTGGGCTATTGGCTCTCTCAACAAGAGGTGGCCCGAGGCAGCCAGCCCTGGTATTACTACTTCCTCCTCACCACCATCTACGAATTCCTGCCCACCCTCCTCACCCTGGCCGGGGCCGCTGCGCTTTTGCGCGGGTTTTTTGGGAAAAATTGGGACCCGGTTGCAAAAGGAGATCTGCCTGCGTTCGTACCCCTTGCGGTCAACACCGGGGGGGCGACGGGCAAGTCGGCCCGCGGCAAAGAGAGCGTTGACGTGGTGGATTCTGGCGATCCCCTGCGGGAACTGCGGGGGTACTTTGTGGTCTTCCTGCTTTGGTGGACCTTTGTGGCCTGGCTTGGCTACACCTATGCCGGGGAGAAGATGCCCTGGCTCATGGTCCACATGGCCCAGCCCATGATCCTCTTTGGCGGCTGGTGGCTGGGGAGGCTTCTGCGCCGGGTGGATTGGGCCGCGGCTCGGTCCAAGCGGGGACTCTGGCTGTTGGGCGCGCCCCCGGCCCTGATCTTCCTGATCTCTCTGCTGGGCGAGGGCAATCCCTTTGCCGGGCGCGATCTGGCCGCCCTGGGGTCCAGCACCCAGTGGATCTTGGCCTTTGCCCTCTTCCTGGGGCTGGTCTATTATGCCGGCAGCCGGGCCTTGTCCCTGGGCTGGAAAGCCAGCGGACGCATCCTGGCCGTGGGCGTGTTCAGCCTGCTCATGCTGCTCACCGTGCGTTATTCGTACCTGCTCACCTACATCAACTATGACTATGTGAACGAATACCTGGTCTACGCCCACGCCTCCCCGGACGTCAAGCGTGCCCTCAACGAGATCGACCTGATCAGCGAGCGCACAGTCGGGGACCGCAACATCGTGGTCGCGTATGATGACGATAGCTCCTGGCCCATGAGCTGGTACATGCGTCTCTATCCCAACAACAAATTCTACGGCGACGCCCCCAGCGCCGACTCCATGAGCGCCCCTGTGGTGATCGTCGGCCCCAAGAACTACGAAAAAGTGCGCCCGTACATGGCTCGCGACTACGTCAAGCGCACCTATCGCCTGGTCTGGTGGCCCGAAGAGAGCTACAAGGGCAATTGGGACGCGGCCAAGGGCACTTACGGCGGCCTCACCACCGCCCAGATCTGGGACAACCTCACCGACCCGGTGAAGCGGGATCGCCTGTGGCAGATCTGGTTCTACCGCAATCACCCGGACCGCAAGCTGACCGAGTGGCCCAACCGCCATGAATTCGAGATGTACGTGCGCAAGGACATCGCCGCGCAGATCTGGGATCTGGGCGTGGCCCCCACGGTCTTGGGCGGGGAAAGCCCCTTTGCCAACGTAGCCATCCCCGAAACGGATCTCTCGGCTCTTTTCCTCTATACCAATGTCTATGACGGCGATCCCCTGGTCAAGCCCCGGGCCGTGGCCGTGGGCGGTGCCGCCGGAGATCTTGAGGGCGTGCGCGCCATCGCCGACACGGGCAACGACCGGGTGGTCCTCCTGGGCCGGGACGGGGCCTTCCTGCGCAGCTTTGGCAGCACCTGTCGCCTGGGCGAAGGCGCGGCCAGCGGCTGCGTGGACCCGGACGGCAGCGGACCGCTCCAACTGGGCGACGGCCAATTCAATGAACCCTGGGGCATCGCCGTGGGCCAGACCGCCGACGGGGAAAGCCGCATCTTTGTCAGCGATACGTGGAACGGGCGCATCCAAGTCTTCGACGCCGATGGCAATTTCCTGACCAAGTGGGGTCTCTTCGCCATCCTGGCCGCGGACCAGACCGAGCCCAACAGCCTCTTCGGCCCCCGTGGCCTGGCCGTGGACGGTGACGGCAACGTCCTGGTGGCGGACACGGGCAACAAGCGCATCGTCCGCTACACAGCCGAGGGCCAATACATGGACCAGATCGGTGGCGGCGGCGTGATCCTGGGCCGCTTCGACGAACCCACCGATGTGGCCGTCTCCCCCGTGGACGGCAGCATCTACGTGGCCGACACCTGGAACCGGCGCATCCAGCAGCTGGGGCCGGACCTCACCCCCCTGGCCGAATGGCCCGTCCCCGGCTGGGAGAGCCAGAATATCTACAACAAACCCTCCCTCACCGTGGACACCAGCGGCAACGTCTACGCCTCGGACCCCGAACTCTACCGGGTCCTGGTCTTCGACCGAGACGGCAAAATCACCACCGCCTTCGGCAACTTCGGCACCGGCGCAGACAGCTTCGCCCTCCCCGTGGGGCTGGGGTATGATCCGATCCAGAATGCGGTTTTGGTCGCCGATTCGGACAATGCGCGGGTGATGGTCTTCGCGGCGCTGCCATAACCTGTCATCGCGTAGGGGTTTGGGTGGACGAAGGGACGGCATTCGCCTGAAAGGCGAATGCCGTCCCTTCGTCCACCCAAACCCCTTACTGTGCCCCGACCATTTGTGCTATAATACTGCCATGAACAAAACCGGATTCGTTGAACGCAGAGGCAAACTCGAAGATCTGGATCGCTCGTTCGATCTGGCGTTTTGGCAAGCCCAGTCCCCGGCGGCACGGGCCAATGCCGCGTGGGAACTGGCTATTCACGTCGCTAAAGTCAAAGGGCAAGATGTATATCAACTCCGATTGGACCGATCTATTGAGGTTTTTGGAAAGCAGGAACGTTAG
>JAGNDO010000162.1 GCA_018003515.1 Caldilineaceae bacterium | reverse complement strand
GGTTGTTTGGGCAGAAGCGGATTGAGCGGGTTTAGCGAGCTATCGAGTATCGTGTATCGAGTATTTTTCGTGATGCGCGGACGCCCCAACGCCGAAACACTTTAGTCGACCACTCAATACTCGATACTCGATACTCGATATTCGCTTAACGAAATACACGCAACACGCAAAGGATTTCCCGCATGGCCATACTCCGTCCCGCCGGTGATTTTGACCGCAGCTATCAACAGGACAAGGCGTTTCTGCGCCGACCCTGGCATTGGTGGCTGCTGGCCGCGTGGCTGGTGGCGGTCTTCTCTGTGCCCATGTGGGGGAGCGCGTATTTGGTCAGCACGGTCAACCGGCTGGCCTATACCATTGTGGCGCTACAAGGGCTGAACATCCTCACGGGCTATACCGGGCAGATCAGCCTGGGGCAGGCGGCGTTTATGTTGGTGGGGGGCTATATTTCGGCGCTGATCACCATCCACGCCGGGCTGCCCATGCTCTTGGCCCTGCCATTTGCGGCCTTGGGCACGGGCGTTTTTGGACTGATCTTTGGCCTGCCCTCCTTGCGGGTGAAGGGCTTTTATCTGGCAATGGCGACCTTGGCCGCCCAATTCATCATTCCGTGGCTGACCCGAAACACGTTCAAAGACTATTTGGGTGGCACCTCCGGGCGCATCGACGTGCCCGTGGCCACCTTCGCCGGGGCCACGTTGAGCGAAGTTTCCCAGTTTGTGTATATTTCGCTGATCGTGCTGGTGATCACCACGATCTTGACCGCCAACATCAGCCGCAGTCGCTTGGGCCGGGCCTTGGTGGCCATCCGGGACAACGATTTGGCCGCCGAGTTGTTGGGGGTCAATCTGTTCGCCTACAAGCTGCGGGCCTTCTTCATTGCCGCCATGTTGGGCGGGCTGGCCGGGGCGCTCAAGGCCCACAGCCAGCGAGGGGTGGGCACAGAGTTCGGCTACGGCTTGGAGGAGAGCATCATCTTCTTGGGCATGTTGGTGATCGGGGGCCTTGGCACCAATTTGGGGCCCTATCTGGGGGCGGCCATGGTGATCTTTTTGGAGGATGGGGCCAACTGGTTCGGCGGCGCCCTGGCCGACCTCTTCCCCGCCGCCTCGGCCAGTCTGCTCACCTCTTTCCGCCCCATCTTCTTTGGGCTGGTGCTGATGCTCTTCCTGATCTTTGAACCCCGTGGACTGGCCCACCGCTGGCAGCTGATCAAAGCCGGCTGGCGGCTAAGGCCGTTTAGCAGGTAGCTGGTAGCCGATTCTTACACTTCCTTTTGTCCTTTTCCCATTCGCCATTCGCCATTCGCCATTCCCAAAAAGGAGAAACACCCATGCGAAGATTTTGGTCCGTGTTGTTTGTCAGTGTGTTGATTTTGTCAATGGTGGCAGGATGCGCCGTGCCGACCACCCCAGCCCCAGCTGCGGAGGCCCCCGCCGCCGCCCAGCCCGCTGTGGAGGCCCCAGCCGCCGCGCCGGAAGCCGCCCCCACAGAAGCGCCCATGGCCGAGGCCCCCGTCGAAGCCGCCCCCATGACCGGTGAATGTGTCAACGACGCCACCGGTGAGACCATCGGGGTCTATCAGCAGGCCGGGTTGACCGGTGCCCTGTCCACCATCTTGGGACCGGGTTTCATCAATGGGTCCAAGGATGCTGTGGCCGACATCAACAGCCACGGCGGCGTGTGTGGGGCCATGCTGGAGATCCACCTGGAGGATACCCAGTACGATCCCGAGCAAGAGTTGGCTGTCTATGAGAAGTTCCGGGCCGAGACACCCAAGCCCATGTTCATTCTCAGCTATGGTTCCGGGGCCGCCATCGTCCTCAAGGACCGCACGGTGGAAGACCAGATCGTCAACATCACCGCCGGTCTCAATGCCGACGCCTTCTACAACCCGGCGGATGGCTGGACCGTGGGCGTGGCCCCCATCTATTCGGACCAGTTCGCTGGGTTCTTGCAGTGGGCACATGACAACTGGGCGACCATCAAGCCCGCAGGGGCCGGGGACGACATCGTGGTCGGCGTGGTGGGCTGGGCCAACAGCTTTGGGGCCGGGGCCACCACCCCGGAAGCCATCGCCTACGCCGAGGCCCTGGGCATCACCGTGCTGCCCCTGGAACAGCAGGACATCTCCCCGTCTGCGGATGTGACGGGTCAACTCCAGAACCTGCTGGTCGGCGGGGCCAACATCATCTGGTCCCAAGCCCTCTCCTTCGGCCCGGTGCAGGTGATCGGCACCCTGCGCGCCTTGGGCGTTTGGGACCAAGTGGTCGTGGGCGGTGTCAACTGGGCCATGAACCAGGATGTACTCACCATCTTGGGCGACAACGCCGGGCTGGCCTCGGGCTTCTACGGCGTCTTCCCCTATCTCTATTGGAACGACACGGATGCCCCCGGTGTGCAGAAGGCCCTGGCCGCCTTTGAAGCTGGCGGCCACCCCGCCGCGGACAAGGGCGTAGGCTATCTACTCAGCTATGGCTCCCTCTATGCGGTGCAAACCATCCTGACCCAAGCCATGAACAACGTGGGCTACGACGGGCTGGATGGCATGGCCTTCTATGATGCCCTGAAGGAACTGGGCACGGTCAGCGCCGGCGGGCTGTTTGATCTGGATGTCACCAACGGCAACCGGGCTCCCCAGCAATCCCAGATCCGCCAGGTCCAGGCCGTAGACGGCGAGCTGCAATTCGTCGTCGTCGAAGACTTCTTCCAACTGCCCGACACGCGACCGGGGCAGTAGAAACTATCGAGTATCGTGTATCGAGTATTTGTCCGCCGCAGCACCCAATACTCGATACACGATACTCGATAAACCCCACGGAACACAGTCCTATGCTCAAAGTCAACAATATCGAAGTGGTCTATAGCGACGTGATCCTGGTGTTGCGCGGGGTGAGTTTGGCCGTGGGGGATGGGCAGATCGTCTCCCTGTTGGGAGCCAACGGGGCGGGGAAATCGACCACGCTGAAGGCCATCTCCGGGCTGTTGCGCACCCAGCAGGGTGACGTGACCCGGGGCAATGTGACCTGGGACGGTCAGCGCATCGACCAGATGACGCCGGACCAGATCGTGCAGTTGGGGATCGTGCAGGTGCTGGAAGGGCGGCCGCTTTTCCGCCATCTGACCGTGGAGGAGAACCTGCTTACGGGCAGCCTCTTCCGCCCCGGCGCCATGCGCAGCGCAGCCGTGCGCCAGGATCTGGAACAAGTCTATCACTTCTTTCCCCGGCTATTGGAGTTCCGCCGCCGCACGGCCGGCTATCTATCCGGCGGCGAGCAGCAGATGGTGGTGATTGGGCGGGCGCTCATGTCCCGGCCCAAGCTCATGTTGTTGGACGAGCCCTCCCTGGGGCTGGCCCCCCTGCTGGTGCAGAGCATCTTCGAGATCATCCGGCGCATCAACCAGGAATCCGGCGTCTCCATCCTGCTGGTGGAGCAGAACGCCAACGTGGCCCTGCAAACGTCTGAGTACGCCTATGTCATGGAGACCGGGCGAGTGGTGCTGGATGGGGAGTCGGCCCAGCTTGCCCAGAACGCTGACATCAAAGAGTTCTATCTCGGCCTGACCCAAGTCGGCGAGCGCAAAAGCTATCGAGATGTGAAACACTATAAGCGGCGCAAGCGGTGGATCGGGTAGGATCAGACAAAATAGAACACGGATGACACGGATTGGACGGATTACAACG
>JAGNDO010000113.1 GCA_018003515.1 Caldilineaceae bacterium | reverse complement strand
TCGCCCAGGCGCACCGGTCCCCGGCAGTGGAACTGGCAGATCACCGCTGGGCAATCGAGTGAATCACCACGCTGACCAATAAAGCTCGGCGCAAATAGGTCCGGGAAAGGAGCGATCGAGCCAGGTCCGTGACCCATAGGCATCAAGCTAAGGGTTTTGCGCTCAAAAACAGAGCATTCCGGGAATGGGCCGGATGATCTGAGGTAGAGTAAGTAGTTTTGGCCCATTCCCGGAATGGACGAGATCTCCCCGCCAATCCCGGAATGGGCCAAAACTACTGCATGAACACAAGAAGAACCGGCCCATTCCGGGATTGCCCAGCTCATTTCCAGCGCTTTGGTCCACCCTGATCCCTTAGCTTGATGCCTATGGGTCCGTGACCTGGTGGGTCGCCACGGGACGCCCAGAGAATCCCATTCGTCAACCCGCCGGTCACGGACCGGCTACGAGCGTGAGATTTCTCGGAGTCACTTGCGTTGACTTCTATTAGCGCAGGTTGAGTAGACCGGGGGCGGTTTCCGGTCGTATCGAAACCGCAGCGGGTTATCCGACGGTGGCGGCCCAGAATTTATCAGCGACACAAAAAGATCGGAGCCGGAAAGAGATTTCCGGCTCCGATCTTTTTGTGTCAACTTGATGCGCCTCAGGGACGAGACGGGAGAATGCTACCCGTGGTCCGGCGTCTTCAAGTAGCCGAGAAGCTGCACGCCTACGTACCAGACGAGGGCGGCGGCGGCCAGAATGCCCACGGTGGTCAGCCATTCCAAGATGTGCGGGGTATAGGTGAAGCCCTTCACGCTGGGGGTTTGGGCGAACAGGGTGGCATCGAATCGGTTGAGCATGACGCCGCCGATGACCAAAAGAGCGGCCAGGATCTGCGCGCCGGATTGACGTCGTAGGACCGGAATCAATAGCAGAATCGCCGGGACGACCACACCCAGCCCCAACTCCACCAACATCAGACCGGGCAGATATTCCCCAGACCAGAGTTGAGCGAGTTGCCCCCGCCAAGCCAGGTCGCCCAGCTTGATCGCCAGATAGAGCAACCCAACCGCGGCCACGCCCACCCCCAACCCACGGGCGATTTCGGGCTTTTCGGCCATCCCTTGCACCCGACAGGCCAGCCGATAGGCCAACATACCCACGCTCAGACCGACCATGATGGAGGATGTGTAGAAAAGCAGGGGCAGTATGGGCGTATACCAGAGTACATCCAACCGATAGGGCATGTTCAGGTAGAGCGTGCCCAGGGTTGACTGATGCAGGGTGGAGAGGGTGACACCCAGGATGCTCACCGGGGTCATGATGGCCAGGGCCCACCGTTGCAGACGCGGCCAGCCCAACCGTCGAAAGAGATCCGGGCTGACTTCAACCATCAGCACGCTGCTGTAGAGCAGCACGCACCAACTGATCTCAAAGAGGGGGGAGTGCATGTTCCAGTTGATGATGAAGCTGTAGAATTTGTCCGGACGCCCCAGGTCGATCACCAAAAGCAGGAGTACGGCGACATAGCCCAGCAGCCCCGTGAGGATGGCCGGGCGCAGGGCCGCCTGGAAACGATGGAGGTGAAAGACATGCACCACCGCTGCCATAGTGAACCCAGCGCCGGACAGGGCGATCAGGGTGAAGTCAAAGCCGATCCAGATGCCCCAGGGATAGCCGTCGGTGAGGGAGGTGGTGGCACCCAGGCCCAAGAAGAGCCGGGCCACACCAGAAGAGGCCCCAATCACCACAAGGCTGCCCAAGATGCCGATAATGATCGTGCGTGCCGAGATGGGGCCGATTCGGAACTCATCCCGCAAAGCTGGCGTGTAGGTCGTCATGGTTGAATCTCCTCCGTTGTCGGCCCCGTTGGATCCTGGACGTGCGCTTCCAAGTAGATGGTCTCTTTTCGTTTGGTGAGCAGATGCAAGCCAGTGGCCAGGGTCGCCACGGTGAGGGCAATGGTCGGTGTCTGGCGCATGACCTGTTCAGCGTTGTGGGGGACTTCGTCCGCGCCCAGGGTCGGGAAGCCAAGCTCGGCAAAGGGCACGTTGGACAGGTAGAGCATGGAGGTGCCGCCGGCCTCGAACTCGCCGTAGATGTGGTCGATATAGCGATCGGCATTGGAAGCGATCTGCCCTTTGGCCTGGGCCAAGAGATCCGAGCGCTTGCCAAACCGCAAGGCACCGTTGGGGCACGAGCCGACGCAAGCCGGTTTTTCGCCCACGGCGAGCCGATCCACACACATATCGCATTTGTGGATCAGGCCCAGGGGATTCTCCCAGTCATAGGTCGGCACGCCAAACGGGCAGGCATATTGGCAATATCGGCAGCCGATACACTTCTCGGCGTCATAGACCACGGGGCCTTCCGGGGTCTTGCGCAAGGCCCCCACGGTGCAGGCGGAGGCACAGGCCGGGTGCAGACAGTGCATACACTGCCGTTTTACATAAGAGGTGGCCCCAGGCTCTCTGCCGTCGGTCGCCGTTGAACAGATTTCGACAAAGCTGTTTGCATCGCTGTCCAGGTGGTCGGGCGTCTCTTGATCATAGGAGAAGTTGTTGACATCTTTGCACGCCAGGGCACAGGAATTGCAGCCCGTGCAGCGGGTCAGATCGATGAGCATCCCCCAGGCAGATTCAGCCTCTGTTGCCCCTTCGGCCAGGGCCACGGTTGGACGGCACAAGGCAAAGGCAGCAAACCCAGCGCCCAAGGTCTTGATGAAGGCACGTCGATCGATGGCGATCTGATCGCCACTGTGGCGGGGGGTAGTGTTTAACGTGTTCATAAGGTCTCCTTGCGCTTTTCCATGTGAGCCATGAAGAGGACGAAGATTACGCCCAACATTCCACCGCCCCCTAGCCCGACGCCCAGGGTGACCACCGACAAGGTACCCAGCGTGCGGTTGGTTCGCTGCGCAGCATCAAGTTTCGTGTTCAAGATATAGTTCTGATGGCTCTCGGCTTCCAGGGTTGCCTTCAATGCCACCTGATCCGTGGGAGACGCGGTGCGGGAGGCATCCTGGCGATGGCACTCCAAGCAGTTGTTAGACATAACGGTGACGAAGTCATGGCTTGGTACCATGACCAGCGAGGCTCCGCCTTCTGCCGCCATGGCTGTGGCATCATAGCTTACGGTCATGTGGCAACTAGTACAGGTTGCCTCGGTTTCCCAGTGGGCCAGATGCATGGAGTCATCCAGTGATTCCCGATGGCAAGAGACGCACAGTTGGTCATCCGTCAGCCGCAGGGTTTGGGAATGGGACTGATGACAACTGATGCACTGGACACCGGCCGCGGCGTGAATGGTGTCTTCCCAGTGGGTGAAGGTCTCCTCATGGCATGTTTTACACGAGGACGAATCCACGGTCAGGCTCATTACCCCATCGTCTGGGTGATCTCGCACATATTCGCCATGACAATCCTGACACGTGGCCCCAGGCGTATTGTCCATTTCGGGATTGCTGGGCAAGGCATGGGGCGAAGTCATCCAGGCGTCGGATTCTTGGACATGACAGGCGGCGCAGGGGCGTTCCGGATCGGGCTGGTCGTCCTGGGCCAGGACCGGGGAAACCCCTGCCAAGAGCAACAAACCCAGGATTCCGGCCACGATGGCCAAGCCTAGGGTTTTTAGAGAAAAAGTGAGCCGGTGGTGTGAAGGAAGAAAGGTTGGCATAGTAGCCTCCATTAGGTGTGGGCAGGTGGGGCGGGTCGGCTAGACCTGACGATAGAGGGTACGCTGGCCGATCCGGCGCACGGTCCACATGACCAGCATGGGCAAACCAAAACGCACGGTGGCCATGCCGATGATGATAGATGTGATGAGCAGAAGATCCGGGGTAGACATAGTTTTTTCTCCTTTGGAACGATCCTGAGTAGAGAGAGGAACAGTAGAGAGAATGAATTGGCACTTTTCTTCTCCTCCACAGTAGCACGGATGCACAGTGAATTTCTATATGGACTGAACCCCATCTTTGCACAGGGCCTTCTGCACGCCTGCTTGGGGGATGGGGAAAGGCGTGGGGTCTTTTGCCCAGGCGCGTGGGGGGAACTGCCCAAGAAAGACCATTCACCCTGTCGCCACCCCTCAACATGGGGCGTTGAGTGGGTCAGACCTTTCTCGACGCCCCATGTCTGCTGTATAAACCCCTGTGCAATTCGGCATCACTCCGCATCCAAACCTGTTTCACCCATTCAAAGGAGACGAAAGATGATTACAAGACTTGATCCCTGGGGGCTGGGTGACCAGCCCACGGACGCTGGACCTGAGCGTTCAGTCATTCTACGTTTGGTGAGTACCGTTGCCCTGGCGCTCATTATGCTGGGTGCGTTGTTGATCCTGTCCGCCAGCCCGGCTTTGGCCCAGGTGGTGACGCCGCCCGTGACCTTGCAAAAGGTGGTGGACAGGCCCTTTGTGAGCGTGGGCGATACCCTTCACTACACCTTGACCGTAACCAACACGGGCTCGGCGGTGGATGGTCTGCGCGTGATGGACCCACTGCCCGTGGGCACCTCTTTCGTGCCAGACAGCGTCACGGCTTCGGTGGGGCAGGCCTTCTATAACGGCGACACCGGCCAGATCGAATGGCAAGGGGCGCTGCAAGAACAGACCCAGGCTACCATCGGCTTCCAAGTTGTCGTCAAGCCTGATGGCGTCGCCAATATGTGTGGCGGCACGATTGTCAACCAGGCCCAGCTGCAACACCCAGGCGCGGCGGACCTTCTCTCCAACCAGGTGCATTCCCTCTTGACCTGCCCGGATCTGGGCGATGCCCCAGACAGCACCAACCACGCCGGCGCGCCCATGACAGCCTATTTCGCCGGCCCAGTTGGGGCCAACTTCCCCACGGTCTATGGGCCGGGGACCGGGCCGGTGCCGGGACCGAACCACTGGTTCCCCAAAGTGGATGCTTGGCTGGGCGCAAAGGTCAGCGGCGAGTTTGACGCGGATCTGCTCCCCGACGAGGATACCTTCACCAATCTCGATCCCAAGGCAGATGTGGCGGACCGGGATAACTTTGACGATGGCGTACTCAAACGTCCGCCCCTGGATCACTGCAAGCCTGCCGAGATGGTGGTGCGGGTGACCGTGGCCGCCGCGGCCCCTGTGCGGGATCGCTTCATCAATGTTTGGTTCGACTGGAACCGAGACGGCGATTGGGAAGACACCTTTGATTGCCTAGGGGGGGCTGCCGGCGGGAGTGGCGGCGCATTGGAATGGGCCGTGCAGGACTTCCCCACCAATCTGGGGCCGGGCAGCCATGTGGTCACTCTGACCACTTTCCTGCCCTATAACATGGGGGCGAACATTGACCCCACCATGGATATGTGGGCCCGGGTCACCCTGGCTGAGGACAAGGCCCCCCGCAGTGCGGCCACCTCTTTGGCCGATGGCCGCGGTCCAGACAAGGGCTACCGCTTCGGCGAGACCGAAGATTTTCACATCTTCTTCGAGAACCAACCGCCGGTGATCACCATCGAGAAGATGGCTGGCGTCACCGAGACCGTGCCCGGCGGCATCATTCACTACACGGTCAAGATCAACAACAGCGGCGGCAGCACGGCTGTGGGGCTACACATGGAAGACCCCATCCCCGCCGGGACCGTCTATGTGGCGGGATCAGTCACAGCCACCTTGGGCACGGCGAACTACGATGGCGGGGCCAACCTGGTCAAGTGGGACGGCGATCTGCCCGCTGGCCAAACGGCCATTATCGAGTTTGACGTGCAGGTGAGTCAGAACGAGCCGCCTTGTGATAAGGGTGTGGCCAACACGGCCTTTGTGGTCTTGAAGGACGGTACTAAGTTGACCTCTCGCACGGTGCATGTGCGCATCAACTGTGACCAACAGCCCAAGGGCATGGACTTTGGCGACGCATCCGACAGCAGCAACCACTACAAAATAAACAATGTGGCCTACCCCGTAGGACCGGTCATGGGTCGCTTCCCCACGGTCTGGGAAGGCACCCCGGCCGGCAGCGGCGCGGGTCCGGCCCATGTGCTCTCCAATCTGCTCTGGCTGGGGGATCGCATCACCGATGAAAAGGACGCGGATCTGCTGCCCGATGCCGACGGCATCACCAACATTCTGAACAACGGCACGGACATCAACAGCGCCGACCAGGACAAGGCGGATGACGGCTGGCTCAACCCCAACGTGCCCTTCGTCGATTGCCGGGAGACCACCCTCAAGGTGCGGATTCGCCGCTCGGCCCTGCCCGTGGGCCAGGACCGAGTCCTCCTGAATGTCTGGTATGACGGCAACCGGGACGGGGACTGGGAGGATGTGCGGACCTGTGGCAACAACGACCAGCCCGGCGGCACCACCGGCACGGCCCGTGCCTTCGAGTGGATTGTGCAGGACTTCGTCGTCAACGCCGCGGCCATCCCCGCCAGCGGCTTTGTGGACATCGCCGTGCCCACCCTGCTCGTCTCCAACCCGGTGAAGGACGGGCCGGCCTGGGTGCGCTTCACCCTGAGCGAGCATAAGGCCATTCGCCCGGCCACCACCGGCCTGGCCGATGGGCGCGGGCCGGACGCCCCCACCGCCTTCCGCCTGGGCGAGACCGAAGACTATATCTATCTGCCCGCAGACCCGGGCGGCAAACCTGGGGAGATCACCGTGGACAAGTTCGTCAGCGGCGGCCCCACCACCCCCACCCTTGGGGATGTCTACACCTACACTATCGACATCAAGCATGTGGGCGGCACAGCCCCGGCCTTCGTGGTCATGACCGATGTGCTGCCCGCCGAGGTCCACTTGGTCAACGGTCCCTTTGTCACCGAACTGACCCCCAGCGTCTCGCCCCTGGTCGCTGTCTATGACGCCGGTTTCGGCCCCAGCGGTCGAATCGGCTGGCAGGGCTACATGACGCCGGACTCGGCACTGCGGATCGAATTCGCCGTGCGAGTGCGCCGCTGCCCGGATACGACCAACCCGGCCATTATCAACAAGGTGGTGGTGCAACACCCGGATGGCTCCCTGATCCACGATGTGGAGACCACGCCGGTGAGCTGTGAAAAGCCCCAAGATCCCCAGATCAATCTGGAAAAGCACATCGTGGTGGAGCAGACCGATGCCGCCGGCAACGTGATCGCCAACCAATATGTGGAGTGGGGCTTCTTGAGCGGTCAAACCCCCATCTACGTCCTGACCTTGACCAACGCCGGCATCACCGAAACGGTCAACATCAGCGACGTGCTGCCTGCGGGCGTGATCGCGGTGGGCGTCTCCGCCAACTTTGGCCTGGCCACCATCGGCAGCGGCGGCCAGTCCGTCGGCTGGACCGGGAACATCGGCCCCGGCAACAGCCCGGCGCTGATCAAGATCCAAGTCAAGCCCACGGACCGCATCGCCTGCGACCAGCACATGATCAACACAGCCTTCTGGTGGATCCCTAGCCATCGGGGCGAGAGCAACCCCACCCGCCTCTTCCTGGCCTGTTCGGACCTGGGCGACGCGCCGGACAGCACCAACACCCCCGGCGTGGCAATGGAAGCCTACCCTGGCACCGGGGCCAACTTCCCCACGGTCTTCAGCGTGGCCGCCCCAGAGCGTGGACCCAAGCACATGGAGCCGCGCCCCTTCCACCTAGGCCAGGGCGTCACCGCCGAGCGAGAGGCCGACACGGGCTACGACATGGACCCGACCAACAACATCGTGCCCACCCTCAAACAGGCGGATCTGGATGGGCGGGATGACGGTATCGACCCGACCAGTGTTGCCTTCAATCACTGCAAGGTTGCCACCATCAAGGTGGCGGTGAGCATCGCCCCTGGCACAGCCGCCCTCTTGGCCAACAACGACGGCGTCGGCTATCTAAACGGCTGGATCGACAGCAACCGGGACGGCGACTGGGCCGACACCTTCGACTGTCCGCCGGTTGCAGGCACAAACCTGAGCTTTGCCCGGGAACACATCATCATCGACTTCCCCGTCAACGTGGCCACCCTGGGACCGGGGCTGCACACCATCGCCGTGCCCAGCACGGGGCTGGTGGCCAATCCTGCGGACAAAGCCCAGAATCCCATGTGGCTGCGCCTGACCCTGAGCGAGCAGAAATCCAACAAGACCCTGGGCACCACGACCGCCCCCTATGGCGATGGCCGAGGCTACGACACCGCCTTCCGCCTGGGCGAGACCGAGGACTATCTGCTGCGGGGCACGGACCAGCCAGGCGAGGCCGACCCCGGCGTCACCAAGCAGGGGCGGATCCAGCCGGTCTTTGATCCGGCCAACGGCGTGCGGGGCTGGCAGATCAACTGGCTGGTGAACTATGCCAACTACGGGTCTGCCGCCGCCACCAACGTGCATGTGATCGACAGCTTCAGCGCCCCCCAGTATCTGATCAACGAGCAATCCGTGCCCAATCAACCCATGACCCAAAGCGGGCGCACCCTGGATTACACCGTGGGCACACTGGGTGTGGGCGGCACGGGCAGCATGGCCATCCAGACCGGCATCCCCTTCACCACCCCGGCGGGGACCGTTCTGACGAACACGGTCGTCATCACCAGCAGCAACGACGGCAATATCACCAACAACACCGCCGTGGTCACCGTGACCGTGCCCCTGCTGCCCCCGGTGATCGCCCATCCTCTGCCCGGCACCACCTGTTCCGGTGACATCACCGTCACCGGGCGGGTGCAGATCGGCGCGGTGGTGGATGTCTACGTGGACAGCGTCCTGGCTGGCACGGCCACCCCGGACAGCCTGGGCCACTGGAGCCTGGCCGTCACCGGTCTGGCCGATGGCAGCCACAGCATCTATGCCGTGGCACGGGTGGGCAGCCTCACCAGTGCCCCCACACCCACGGTGATCGTGATTGTGGACAGCTCCCTCTTCTGGGATCCCATGAGCCTGCGCTTCATCGAGGTGACTTCCGGCCACGTGATCGTGCCCAGCGGACGGCTGGACGAGACCGGCTGGTCGGTCTTCCTGAAGCGGGGCGAAACCTATACCGTCACCCTGCGGGTCTGCTGTGACGCTGACAATCCGGTGGTGACAATGGAGTTGGGCGACGTGACTACGGTCAATCTGACCGACCCGGACGGCGACATGATCTATGCGGGCAGCTTCACCACCCCCAGCGACGGCCCCTTCGCTGGCACCATCCGCATCTGCGTCATCTGCGAGCTGATCAAGAAATGCTCTGATGGCCAGGTGACCATCGACCCGGAGGGCAATGTCTATGACCTGACCACGGGTTTGGTGATCGGCGGCTCGACCGTGGCCTGTATGCAATCGGTCGTGTCGGGTGCCTCCGGCGACACGGTCTATGACCTGTGGCCAGCGGTGGACTTCGACCAGATCAACCCCCAAGTCACCGCGGCGGACGGCTACTTCAGCTTCTTCACCCCGGCCGGCGCGTACCAGTTGCAGGTCTCCCAGACTGGCTACCAGCCCTATCGCAGTTGGGATCTGGTGGTGATCGACGCCCCGGTCCACTTCGACGTGCCCATGACCCCGGTCATCGTCGGGGACGCGGACCACGTGATTGCCATCACCGCCAGCGGCTTCGAGCCCTCCTTCCTCACCGTGGCCCCCGGCGAGGTGGTGCAATGGGTCAACATGGACACGGGGTCCCACACCAGCACTAGCGGGGATCCGGCAGTCACCTTCCCCGGCTTGACAGCCACTGCCCTCCTCCCCACGGACGGCTGGGACAGCGGCCTGCTGGGCACAGGGAACAGCTACAAACGGTCGCTCTCCGCGGAAGGCACGTACAGCTACGCCGACCACGAGAATCCCGAGTTCGCGGCGACCCTCGTCGTGGCCCAGCCCGTGGTGGTGCCGCCCAGTTACACGATCTTCCTGCCGATGGTTTTGCGGTAGGGGAGGGTGAGGAATGAGTAACGAGTAATGAGTGGGGCGGGGATGTGGTAGTTGCCTCACGTAATACGTAACACACAACAGAGAGACGGCGCTCCCACCCGGAAGCGCCGTCTCTCTGTTGTGTGTTACATTGTGAGTCGGGATTTATTGCTGGAAAATCTGGAGGAAATCGCTTGGGCTGAGGATCTGAATGCCTCGAAACTCACCAAGAGGCAAGATGTGTTTGCGATCTCCAGTGACGAGATAATGGGCACGGGCTTCCACGGCGCATTCAAGAATCCGGTTGTCGCTGTCCTTGGCCTGAATGATCCCAATTGAGATGGGTGGCGAGACAATTTGGGCAAGGGAGCGGACATGGTCAACCATGAAGTCGGCCCGATCTCGATCTAGGCCAAATTTGTCTTCAAGCACACGCCGGAATTCGTCGAGAATGAACTGAGAGGTAAAGAGAATAACGGCACCCGTGCGGGCCAATCCCAGAACTTGATCCGGCACGCTTCTCGGAAAAATCGCCGCCGAGATGAGTACATTGGTGTCGTACGCAACCCGGATCATGATCGTAGACTGTCCACAAGATACTCAACATCACTTTCGGCAATAATGCCCGCACCTCTGGCTCTGATGGAAAGTTCCTGTTGGATGGCGGTCCATTTAGCGTCTGCCATGTAGTGGCGCAGTGCTTCCCGCACAAGCTCGCTTTTGGTGCGTTGTTCTTGGACAAGGATCGTTTCAAGCTCATCTGCCATATCCGGCGGCAGAGAAAAGGACCAAACAACGGATGAACGCATAGATCAATCTCCTTTGTCACTCGTGTGAATACAATCGTAATACTTCTTATTATCAAGTATTACAGGTGATAGGTCAAACTTGTTTTCGGGTCATCCGAATCTTTTGAACCCCAGCCGTTGTGTCTGGTATAATCAACTCGTACCGACTAGAACATCGGTTCGGTTTATGTCAACGCTTCTAACCTTCCGACAGTCACTCCATTCTGTTCATCATCCGCGGCCCATTTGAGAGACCTTGCCCATGTCCGGCGATTTTGTCCATCTGCATACCCATTCAGAATACTCCCTGCTTGACGGCCTGGGCCGGGTCAAGGATCTGGTGGCCGAGGCCAAACGGCTGGGCCATCCTGCCTTGGCCATCACGGATCATGGGGCCATGCACGGTGCGGTGGAGTTCTTCCGGGCGGCCAAGAAGGCGGAGATCAAGCCCATCATCGGCCTGGAAGCGTACCAGACCGTGTGGGGGCGGCCCATGGGCGGCCGGGATGGCCAGTTTGACAAGGAGAACTACCATCTGCTGATGCTGGCCCGCAACATGACCGGCTATCGCAATCTGCTCAAGATTTCGTCCAATAGCCACACCAACGGCTTCTATTACAAACCCCGCATCGACCACGATTTTCTGGAAAAGCACGCAGAGGGGCTGATCGCCACCACGGGCTGCTTGGGCGCGGAAGTCCCTCAACTTCTCGAACAGGGCAAGGAAAAGGAGGCCTACGAGCGCCTGGGCTGGTATGTGGATCTCTTTGGCAAAGAGAATTTCTACATCGAGATCCAGGAACACAGCATCCCCGAGCTGGTGCGGGTGAACAAAATTTTGGTGCCTTGGGCGGACAAATTTGGCCTGCAACTACTGGTGACCAACGACATTCACTATGTCAAAGAGGAAGATGGCGGCCCCCACGACGTGCTGCTCTGCGTCCAGACCAGCGCCCACTTCACCGATGAAAAGCGTATGCGGCTGAGCGATGCCAGCTATTTCATGAAGAGCCGCCAGCAGCTTGAGGAGACCTTCCGCCCCTACATCGACCTGCCCGCCAGCGCCTACGACAACTCCCTGCGCATCGCCGAGATGTGCGAAGTGGACCTGGAGGACAAAGAGTATCACCTGCCCGACATGCCCATTCCTGATGGCTTCACCTATTCCACCTATCTGCGTCACCTGACTGTGACCGGGCTGGCCGAGCGCTATGGCGAGCGGGCCATGAACGAAGAGGTGCAGGCTCGCATGGAGAAGGAACTGCGCATCATCGACGAGATGGGCTTTGCCATCTACTTCCTGATCGTGGCCGACCTGTGCGACTTTGCCCGCAGCCGCAATATTTGGTGGAACGTGCGGGGATCCGGGGCTGGCTCCATCGTGGCCTATTGCATCGGCATCACCGGCCTGGACCCGCTGAAGAACAACCTGATCTTTGAGCGCTTTCTCAACCCTGGCCGGGTCACCATGCCCGACTTTGATCTGGACTACCCGGACGATCAGCGGGAAGAGCTGATCCGCTACACCGTGGAAAAGTACGGCTCGGACCAAGTGGCCCAGATCGTCACCTTTGGCCGCATGAAAGCTCGGGCCGCCATCCGGGATGTGGGCCGGGTCAAGGACATCCCCCTGCACCAGGTGGACCGCATCGCCAAGCTGATCCCCGGCATCCCCGGCAAGCCGGTCACCATCCAGGATGTGCTGACCGAGGGCAACGAGTTCTACAACGCCGAACTGGTCGACCTGTTTAAGAAGGAAAAATGGGTCCAAGAGCTTCTGGAAACCTCTATGCAATTGGAAGGGGTGGCCCGCCATTCGGGCATCCACGCCGCGGCCGTCATCGTGGCGGACCGGGAGCTCTCCCACTACACCCCCCTCATGCGGGGCAGCAAGTCTTCGGTCACCGACACCGTCACCCAATACGAGTTCCCCATTTTGGAGTCCATCGGCCTGCTCAAGGTGGACTTCCTCGGCCTCAGCACCCTCTCTGTCATGCGGGAGGCCGGGCGGCTGATCCGGGAACGTCACGGCATCGAATACAAGCTGGACAACATGCCCTTCGAGGGCGAACGGGCCCGCCGGGCCTTCGATCTGCTCTCCAGCGGCGAGGTCAGCGGCGTCTTCCAGGTCGAGTCTCAGGGCATGCGTCGGGTTCTCACCGAGATGCGGCCCAGCACGTTCGAGCACATCATCGCCACCATTTCCCTTTACCGGCCAGGGCCGATCGAGTATATTCCCCAGTTCATCCGTCGTATGCACGGCGAAGAGTCGGTTGAATTCAAGCATAAAGCCCTTGAGCCGATCCTGGGTGAAACGTTTGCCATTATAGTGTATCAGGAACAGATCATTCAGATCCTGAGTGAACTCGCCGGCTACACCCCCGGCGAAGCCGACCTGGTGCGCCGAGCCATCAGCAAAAAGAAAGCCTCGGAGATCGAGCGGCACAAGAACATCTTTATAGAAGGCTGCGCGGCCCGGGGCATCCCCAAGGATGCGGCGACGGATATCTACGCCGACATCGAGTTTTTTGCGAGGTACGGATTCAACAAATCGCACGCCGCCGACTACGCGGTGATCACGGTCCAGACCGCCTTCCTCAAGGCCACCTATCCCGTGGAATACATGGCGGCCTTGCTCCTGATCGAGCGGGACAAGACCGAGAAGGTGGTCAATTTCATCAGCGAATGTCGGCGCATGGGCATCCAGGTGCTGCCGCCGGATGTGAACTATTCTGGCCTGGACTTCGAAATCCAGGAGGTGCCGCCGGATTCCCCGGTGGGCGCGGCCAAGAAGGACCCCAGCATCGCCTTCAACTTCCCCGTGGCCGAGGGCAGCGCCATCCGCTATGGCATGGCCGCGGTCAAAAATGTGGGGGCGGGACCGGTCCAGGTGATCATCGACGCCCGCAACGAGGGCGGCCCCTTCAAAAGCCTGGAAGAGTTCTGCGACCGTACGGATCTGCGGGCCGTGGGCAAACGGGCCTTGGAATGTCTCTTCAAAGTCGGGGCCTTTGACCGCTTTGGCAAGCGCAGCCAACTGCTCGACGTCATGGAAGAGATGATCGCCCGCTCCGCCGGCATTCACATCGCCCGGGACAGCGGCCAGCTTTCCATGTTCGACCTCATGGGCGGGGCGGACACCGTGGTTTCCGCCCCCATCAAGCTGCCGGACATCGAAGAGGCCAAGCCCCGGGAGCGCCTGGCCTGGGAGCGGGAACTGGTCGGTGTCTTTGTCACCAGCCACCCCCTGGAAGAGGTGGCGGCCAACTGGCAAAAGGTAGTCACCTGCTCGTGCGCTGAATTGGACGAGATGTACAACGACCGCACCGTGGTCATGGCCGGCATGATCAACAGCCTGCGCACCATCACCACCAAAAAGGGCGATGCCATGGCCTTTGTGCAACTGGAGGATCTCCAGGGCCAGTGCGAGGTTGTGGTCTTCCCCCGCACCTATGCCGAATACCGGGATCTGCTCGTGCCCGACAACA